>CAZDGU010000003.1:0-91588 GCA_964505215.1 uncultured Balneola sp. | reverse complement strand
TACAGAGTTATTTTTTTATTGATATTAGTTATTTGCCCGGCCTTAACAGTGGGCAATATACCGACAACAGAGTCAGGCGGAAGTTATCGTTTAACAACGCTCTATGACTTCCACATCAATACCTGATTTGTTGGTTTTACTCCGACAATCGAAAAGCTATTGACATACTGATAGTTGAGCGCCCGTAGCTCAACTGGATAGAGCAACGCCCTTCTAAGGCGTAGGTTACAGGTTCGATTCCTGTCGGGCGTACAAGCATTAGCTTACTAAGGCGACATGGCCGAGTGGTTAGGCAGAGGTCTGCAAAACCTCGTACGGCGGTTCGAACCCGCCTGTCGCCTCCAAAGGCACTTTGTTTTATTTTTTTGACATACTGATTATTCTTTAAGCCGCGTTCGTCTAGGGGTCCAGGACGCCGCCCTTTCACGGCGGTAGCACGGGTTCAAATCCCGTACGCGGTACATAAAAGCTCTGTAATTTTTAATTGCAGGGCTTTTTTTGTGTCAGCTGTTTTACGTAGTAATACTTCCAAATAACGGAACATAAGCTAACGGGTTGAAGCCATCCACTTCTTATTAAGCTGCGCCGAAATCAGTATTCATTTATGGCTGACCTCAACACAATGTAGCCCAGCAACCCGCTCAGTACAGAGCCTGTAATAATTCCAACTTTTGCGTATTCCATGTACTGTGGGTTTTCAAACGAAAGGCTGGCTATGAACAGAGACATTGTAAAGCCAACTCCACACAGGCAGGCTAAGCCATACACTATTTTATAAGTTCCTTTTTTATTGGGCAGTGAACTAAAACCCAACTTATCCATAATAAATACGCTACCGAATATTCCTATTTGTTTACCAAAGAATAATGCTGCTATTATTCCCCATGTCAGAGTTGAGGAAAATGCCGCCGTAAGTGCGCTTGTGTTAATGACCACACCTGCATTTGCAAAAGCAAAAACAGGTATAATTCCAAAAGCTACCCAAGGATGCAGCCGATGCTCTAAACGATATAAAGGAGATTCGGCTTCTTCTACTACTTCACCCAAATAATTGAGTGCCATTTCTCGAGATTCTTTTTCTTTATGTGTTAGTGCTTTTCTCAGATGAGTTGCAGCGGCATCCACTTTTTCGGTAACC
Organism: uncultured Balneola sp.; assembly: GCA_964505215.1. Lineage (GTDB taxonomy): Bacteria > Bacteroidota > Rhodothermia > Balneolales > Balneolaceae > Gracilimonas. The sequence goes on along the minus strand of CAZDGU010000003.1, from coordinate 90,450 downwards.
AAAGCCAGGCTGGATGTTCTTCTTGCCGGAATAGTTAACCCTAATAACACACCTGCAATGGTTGCATGAGCTCCAGATTTAAGGAAAGCAACCCACAGCACGGCTCCAACCATAAGATACAGCCCAATTTTTTTTACGTTCATTTTGTTCATCACCAATAATACTACTACACATAAGCCTGCAATAATCAAGGCCGCCATTTTAATGTTTTCGGTATAGAATACAGCAATAATCAACACGGCTACCAAGTCGTCAACTATAGCTACAGCGGTTAGAAAAACCTTAGCCCATGCAGGCACTTTTGACCCTAACAGCATGAGTATGCCAATGGCAAAAGCAATATCTGTAGCAATCGATATTGCCCATCCATCCATAAATGCAGACCCATTGTTAAAGGCAAAGAATATAATACCGGGAACTATTGCTCCTCCAAGAGCTGCTACTACTGGAAACAACGCCGATTTAGTATCGGAAAGCTCGCCATATTGAATTTCTCTTTTTACCTCCAATCCCACCAAAAGAAAAAATATGGCCATGAGTCCATCATTAATCCATAAAATCAATGGTTTGTTGATTTTGAAATCCGCAATCCCTACGCTGATGTATGACTGAAATACGCTCACATATTCATCAACAAAACTGCTATTTGCAATTAAAAGAGCAAGAGCAGCAGCAGCTAACAGTATGATACCGGATGAAGATTCTGTTTTTAAAAATTTTTGTAACGGCTTAATTGGGCTTAATGAACGTAATTTATCTTTCATCGTTTGCTTTAGTGCTTGTTTAATAATCTTATGGATTAGTCGCTAATAAGAGTTTTGATGTCTACCGGCTCTCCAATCATTAAAAACTCATCTTCATACTCTATAATGGTATCTCCATGAGGGATTATAATTTTTTGATTCCTATAAATAATGGTGATGAGGCAACTATTGGGCAGCGATAAATCTCTGATTTTTTGCCCTACGTATGGTGCTAAGAGTTTACTTCTCTTCACTTTTATATCTGTAAAGTGCTCATCGGTTAGCAATGGCTGACGGAGCTCTTTTTGTGTTTTGGCACTCATCCAGCGCTTCACAAAACTCTTAGCCTGTACGGTTTCTGCCAAATGGCCCAACAGCCGAATATCTAATCCTTCTTTATCCTCGGGGGTTACTAAAATTGCGTATAAACATAACTGCTCATTCACTCCTTCAATCTCTAAGTCAACCAAATTCTTCATTCTGAAAATAATGAGCTCGGGTCTTTTAATATTTGGCAGAGTGAAATAGCTGGCCAGTGCTTCTGCCCCAAGCTTACTGTATGTTTTCTTGTAGTTTTGCTGCAGAGCGGTTAAAATTTCCTTTCGATCAATATCTAAACTTGAAGCCCATATTTTTGATGCTTTAGCCAGGACATCTTTTATGCCTGCTTTCTCTTTATCAATGTCAGTAATCACGCTTCGGGCAATTACTTCTTTATATGATAAATGCTGATCGGTGCTTTTGTCATTAATGATGTTGAACATTTCATATTCAAGGCCCTCATAACGCTGCCGCCCCAGACGCTCATGCACATGAAAAATAGCTCCCTTACGGTTAATCTGTCCTTGGGTATAATACATATACCAGCCTACACAAAGAATGATAATAAAGCCGGTGAGTGAAACAGCCAAAAAGCCCATTTCTGCAATCAGCCAAACTGAAATCATCATTCCAAAAATTTGCACCCATGGATATAGGGGTGATTTAAAACCTGGGTGATAGCCTGTGATATTGCTTTCTCTCATCACAATAACGGCAAAACACATCAATCCAAAAAGCAGCAGCTGAAATGCACTGGCCAGTTTTGCAACGGCTTCTACATTAAAAATAAGCAGAATAAGAATCATGCTTACTACTGTGACGCCAATGGCAAACACCGGAGTACCTTTTTTACTGAGCTTGCCAAACCTTGGGCTCATCAGCTGGTCTTTAGACATAGCAAAAGGATAACGCGATGCCGACATAATGCCAGCATTTCCCGTTGATGCAAACGCGGCTACTGCTGCAATCACAATGGCTAACACACCACCGCCGCCCGGCAACCAGCTCATGAACTCGGCGCCCGCATCAGCTACCGGAGTAAGGCTTGTGTAGAACTGCTCGGCCGGCAAGTATGCCTGCATAATGTACACACCCACCGCATAAATTAAAGAAGCAACAAACAGAGAAAGCATCATACCCAAAGGAATATTTCTATCCGGATTGGAAACTTCCTCAGCCACACTTGCTACCTTTGTAAGCCCTGCATATGAAACAAAAACAAGCCCAATGGTTGAAATAAATCCATGCATCCCATCACTGAAAAAAGGAGCTGAAGATGGCTTTGAATCTAAAAAGCTGACGGCTTCCAAACCCTGGATAATAAAAACACCCATTATTAAAACCAGAACGGTTACCAAAATACGCTGAAGCATGGTGGTTTCTTTGGCCCCGAATATGTTTAAAATGCCGAAGAGCACGGTTAAAATCAGAGCTAAGGCTGTGAAAGACACATCAACATATAAAGTCAAATAAGCGCCCATACCAATTAAAGCAAATGCGCTTTTAAACATGAGGGCAATCCATGAGCCCAAACCGCCGATGGTGCCAAACATAGGACCTAAACTGCGATCCAGAAAGTAATAGGTACCGCCTGCTTTTGGCATGGCGGTAGAAAGTTCAGCCACACTTAGCATAGCCGGAATAATCAGGAAACCGGACGCTAAGTAGGCCAAATATACAGATTGCCCCGTTTGGGCTGCTGCAATACCCGGCAGCAGAAAGAATCCCGAGCTAAACATGGCGCCTGTAGAAATTGCAAATACATCGTAAAGGTTTAGTTCTTTTTTTAGCTTACTTCCAGCCATAATCTGTTGTTAATTGTTTTTAGAAAGAAATAATGGGTTTTCAATATCCGATTAAATGAGGTAATACCGCTTGAATGGCTTGCATGTGATATACCTCATCCACAGGTTTAAACAGTGGGTTAGCAAAGGCATATAGCAGGTAAGCCTGGCATAAACTGCCGGTTTATTAGTTGAGGAGAGGTTCTAAAAAGCTGTTAAAGTGATAGTAGAAGTGAGTGCCAAAGCAAAAAAATAAGATAGCACAAAGATAGCTGTAATCACTGCTTTTTAATTGAAGAAGGTAACTTTTTGGGCAATGTGTGCACTCTTTTATATGTACTGATGTAGCCATTGGCTGTTAATTTTAAAAATTGCAGTTTAGCTAAATCCGGAGTGATCTTGATCTGAATCCAACAGATGTGTCGGCGCCCAAATTTAAAGACACTCCTTTTTTAAAACGGTTTTAAATAAAAGGATAAATATTTTTTGGTACAAATTAAAAATCAATCATTTAAAAGTATTGACATCCTTATAACCGCGTTCTTTATACTCTTTCCCTTATTCTTGGCTTTTGGTTTTCCACATTATTTTTGTTCACCAGCTCACCCAACAAACCGGTTGAGAAAAACTGAACGCCTACCACTACCAACAAAATACCTAAAAATAACAGCGGACGATTTCCAATTCCACGCCCGAGAAATAGCTTAATTCCTGCCATATACAAATTAATTCCGCCGCCAATAAGCAACAGCAATACACCCACAGTTCCAAAAAAGTGCATGGGACGCTGCAAGTATTTTTGCACAAAAGTAATGGTGATGAGATCTAAAAACCCGTTCATAAACCGGGAAAGCCCAAATTTAGTTTTCCCATATTTGCGGGGGTGATGTTGTACCACTTTTTCAGTTATACGGGTAAATCCTTCGCGTTTGGCAAGCATGGGAATATAGCGGTGAAGCTCGCCATACAGGTAAATATTCTCAATCACTTCAGCCCGGTAGGCTTTCAGTCCACAGTTAAAGTCGTGAAGTTCAATTCCGGCCGCTTTGCGAGTTACGAAGTTGAAGAACTTGGATGGGATAGTTTTTGAAATGGGATCGTGGCGCTCTTTTTTCCAGCCGCTTACCAGATCGTAGCCTTCTTTCAGCATTTGTACCATTTCGGGCACTTCGCGGGGGTCGTCCTGCAGGTCGGCATCCATAGTTACTACATACGTTCCTTTTACGGTTTCAAATCCGGCCTGAAGGGCTACGCTTTTTCCATAATTATGGCTGAGCGCTATGCCGTGTACATTAGGTTTAGCCTCGCTCAGTTTTTTCACTTGCTCCCACGAACTGTCGGAAGAGCCGTCATCTACAAAAATAACTTCATACGTAAATTTATCCGCTAAGGCAGCCGCAATGGTTTTTTCGAGCTCCGGCAGCGATTCTTCCTCATTAAAAACTGGAACTACAATACTAATATCGATTTTCGCCGTCGATTCTGGTTTTTCTAACATGTATAATTTTTAAAAATGTTAAGAAATGGTTTACTTTCACGCCATTAAAAACGTCTTAAAATACACTTTCTGTTTGCTATGAAAAAATTGTATTACTCAATGGGAGAAGTAAGTAAACTTACCAGTCTTGAGCCGCATGTGCTGCGAAATTGGGAAAAAACTTATACACAACTAAATCCCAAAAAAAACAGTGCCGGAAACAGAGTTTATAAAGAAAAAGAGTTAGCTCTTATATTCAGAATTAAGGAACTGCTTCATCACAAAAAGTACAGCCCTGAGGGAGTCCAGGAAATTTTGAGCGGAAAAGCCGAAGAGCAACCCCGCCCCCTCTCTTCCGAGGCTCGCAAAGACCTCACCGAAATTAAAGTATTCTTGAACGATTTACTGGAACGGCTTTAGTAAAAGTTTAAAACTCACTGCTGCATAAAAACAAGAAATCAACTAAAAACCTGTTCAAATCGGCTTGAAGGCATTTATTCAGGAGTTCTTAAACAGATTAGATTAACATTACTAACTATGAAGAATAATATTTAAATTTGCCCCTGCTAAGTAACTTTTTCCTACTCTATATTTAATGAATACTGCCGAAAAAGACATTCTCGCTAAGAGAACATTTACCCATGTTATTGCCGATTACCATCAGCTAACTAAGCCGGGAATTACCCTTACTGTTGTTATCAGCATGCTGGCGGGTTTTATACTTGGCAGCGGAGCAGATATTAATGTGGTGACGCTTTTACACGCTCTTTTTGGCACCTACTTAATTGCCTCGGGAACGGCCGCTCACAACCAGTTTATGGAGCGCGATTCGGACGGACTTATGAAGCGCACGGCCAAACGGCCACTGCCCGACTCGCGCATTACTTCCAAAAATGGATTCATATTTTCCGTAACCATGATTTTTTCAGGATTATTTTACCTGATTATGATGGTGAATCCTTTGGCGGGAGCCGTTTCTTTTACCACTACGCTTATTTATTTGGCAATTTATACGCCCATGAAGCGTGTTTCTCCCATTAATATTGCCATTGGCGCTATTCCGGGAGCACTTCCTCCTGTAGGCGGCTGGGCTGCAGCAACCGGCTCCATTGCCGAACCGGGGATGTGGCTTTTATTCGCAATTGTGTTTTTATGGCAAGTACCGCACGTTTTAGCTATCGCTTGGTTATGTCAGGATGATTATTCCAGCGCCGGATTAAAAATGCTTCCTAAAAACGACCACTCAGGAATTCAAACTGCAATTTGGGCGCTTGCTTGTACCTTATTGCTGTTCCCGGTTACTTATGGAATTTTTCAGCTTCAAGTTTCCGGAATCATCTTTTTAGTGGGTGGACTTCTTTCGGCCCTCGGCTTTCTTTATTACGCGCTTGTTTTTGGGCGGGAACGAACCAAAGCCAATGCCAGAAAATTCATGTTCGCCTCCATCGCCTACCTCCCCCTGGTTTGGATTTTTGTGTTCATTGATCGGTTTATTTCTTTTTAATAGGCCTGCCTTCAATCCCAATTTCCTTCTCGTAACGACGAACGTCCCGTTCGTGATGCATCCAGAAGAACCTCCGGTTCCATATAGCTATAACGAATTATTCAGCAATCTACTCTAATTCTGAACCGGAGGTTAGGGACGAGAGTTCTTGTTTTAGATTAATTTACTTTCCGTGAATGGCCGTGTAATCTTTAATCAGCGTTTCCAGAAATTCATCGGCGCTCATGGGTTTACTGTCAACTCCCAAACGCTGTTCTATTTTGTTGCGCGTTCGCTGCAGCATTAAAAACCAGTTATCATATTCGTAGTGCGATCGGGAATCGAGTACTTCTTTTATAATTCGGACGTCTTTATCCGTGAGCTCGGCTGCCTGGGGAAATCGAGGCTCATACGCATCCGAAACCTGAGCAAAAAGCGTGTGGTCCAACTTCACTTTCTTGCGCTCTTTAATCACACATGTTTTTCCCAGAATATCTCCAATTCGCTGGCCTTTTCCATTTACCAGCACAGTTATAAAAGCCAGCACTCCGCTGGTCATGCTAATTTCTATCAGCCGAAACATCCAGCGCAGCAAATATCCGCCCAAGGTAGCCCGGGTTCCATCTATTTTCACTACCCGAATACCCACTATTTTTTTACCGATACTGTACCCGTTCGAAATCAGTTCAGAAACAAGATGATAGAGCATCAGCGGCACAACCAGCACTATAAAAAGCACCCAAATAGACTCGTTCGTAAAGTGCACCGATGACCCGAGTTCATGAACATATCCCCAAATCCAAATCACCACCAGATAATAAATGCCCATAAAAAAAGCGTCTAAAAAGAAGGCTAAAATACGTTCCCCAATACCGGCAGGCGTGTAGTTTAGCTGTACGTGCTGGGCGTTTTCAATTTTTACCATTTCCTATATTTTGTATGATTTGTATGCCGCAGGTTCGGTTTGAATTGTTATCTTCTACCGCATTAATTGCCACCAAGTTAGGCTCATGAACGCTAAAACGAAAGTAAATTCATTACGATGAGAGAAGTCAGCTTCTTACGTAAAAATGCAGATAAATGGAAGGAGTTTGAGCAGCTTTTAAAAGATAAATCTCAGGATAATCCCGATAAGCTTGCCGATCTGTATATAGAGCTCAGCGCCGACCTTGCCTATGCTCAGGCCAACTACAGTGGCAGCAAAACTGAGGAATATCTGAATCAGCTTTCGGTAGCCGTACACGACGAAATTTATCGTTCCAAAAAGGAAGAAACCAATCGCTTAATTACCTTTTGGACACAAGAGCTGCCTCGTTTATATTCAACCAAACAAAAAGAGCTGCTCTACAGCTTTCTGGTTTTTATGATAGCTATCGGCATCGGGGTTTTATCGTCGGCCAACGACCCCTCTTTTGTGCGATTTATAATGGGAGATGCCTACGTAAATATGACCATCCACAATATTGACAAAGGCGACCCCATGGCGGTGTACAAGCAAGCCGAGGAAATGAATATGTTTTTCGCCATCACCGTAAATAACGTGCGCGTTTCCTTTTTTGCATTTGTGAGCGGTTTACTCACCTCTCTGGGCGTGGGCATGGTGCTGCTGAATAATGGAATTATGGTGGGCGCATTCATTCACTTTTTTGCTGCGTACGGACTGGTTGAAGAAGCCCTCCGCGTGATTTTTATTCACGGTACGCTCGAACTTTCCGCCATTGTAATTGCCGGAGCGGCCGGCTTTGTGGTGGGCAACGGCTTGCTGTTTCCCGGCACCTATTCGCGCAAATATTCTTTCATAAAAGCCGGTAAAGAAGGACTGAAAATGATTATCGGGCTGGTTCCGGTTTTTGTAGCCGCAGGCTTTTTAGAGTCGTTCGTAACCCGCCACACGCAGATGCCGCTCTGGCTCAGTTTGTTCATTATTGTCGGTTCCTTCACTTTCATTCTATATTATTTTGTATTTCTACCTAACAAGCTAAAAGCAACGTCATGAACCATTTTACACTCCAAAAATATCGCGACTTAGGCGACATTGTCACCGATACGTTTGCATACATTCGCGTGCACTATAAAAGCCTTGGAAAAGCGCTGCTACTGCTGGTGCTCCCCTTTTTTCTGGTATCCGGAATGTTGGTTGGGGAAGCCTATTCCGGCATTTTCACCGCTATTATGGACAATCCCGATGCAACCCCGGAATCGATTGAATCGAGCGGGTTTTGGATAGGAATGCTCATGCTTGCTCTATCTTCCGGAGCCTTGCTCACCATTACGCTTACGCACATTAAGCTGTCTCAAAGCCATGATGAAATTGAAATTTCTATGCTTTTGGAGCGATTTGGAAACCATTTCCTCACGTTATTTCTACTGTACATCATCATTATTATTGCCGTATTCTTCTCTTTTTTCCTGTTCATCATTCCCGGTATTTATGTAGGGGTGAAGTTATTTATATCTCCGGCCGTAGCCGTGATTGAAGACCGCAATCCGCTGGATGCCATCTCCCGTTCCTGGAGCCTGGTGCAGGGCCACTGGTGGTTTACATTGGGCGTATATTTGGTGATGAATATCATCACTTCGTTTATGTCGTATGTGCTTATTATTCCTGCAACTATTATTATGGGCTTTATATCTTCTTCAGGGGCTGATACTTCTCAGGTTTTTGGAACCGGAATGGGAATTATGTACGGACTGATGATTGTAGTTGCCTCTCTTTTCTCTGTGCTCATGCTTATTGCTATGTGCCTGCAATATTTTAATCTGATTGAGCGCAAAGAAGGTGCCGGACTGCGTTCTAAAATTGAGGAATTGGGTTGATTGTAAAGCTGCTCATTATATGTTCTTTCTCCCTGATTTCACCCCTGCAAGATTCACTGTCTGCTTCATTTTCACCCCTTGCCGACAGTTCTGAGGTAACGGTGCGAACCGCAGATACCCAAACTTTACAGCAGCTCACCTCAGATCCCGTGTTCAACTATCAGGAAGAAGCCGTAAATCGGGAATCTTTTTTGAGCCGATTGCGAAAATGGTTTCTTCAAATGCTGAGCATCATTTTTGCCAACCGCTGGGCTTCTGTTATCGTGAAATTTATTTTTTTTGGAATTTTTGCCATCGTGCTGGTTTCTCTGTTCAACCGACTGCTGGGCGGACAGTTTTCGAATACCTTCACCAAAAAAAGTCCTGAGCAGTCGTTGTCTGCTCAAGTCAGTGAAGCAGAACTTTCGGGCACTGATTATGACGATTTATTAGCCTCGGCTCTGTCCGAAAATCGCTATCCTGATGCCGTTCGGATACTGTATTTACAAGCATTGCAGCAGCTCAGTCAAAAAAAACTGATTAGTTGGAAACCCGATAAAACCAATCGCGATTATGTACTCGAATTAGGTTCTCATCCCTCCAAAAACGACTTCAATCGGCTCACCACATATTACGAATATGTAGAATACGGAGATTTTGAAATTGAGGAAGACGGCTTTCAAAAGGTTCAGCGGCAATATCAGGAATTCAGTAATCGGATTCACTCCTGATGTTTAAAAACGAGCGCACATATTATATTTTATTGTCCGCACTGGTTTTTGTGTACGTGCTGGTTCAACTTTTACAGCCCAAGCCGTTAGACTGGACCGAAAGCTTTTCTTCGGAAGACAAAATTCCCTATGGCGGATATTTACTTCACGAACTTTTACCGAAGGCCTTCCCCGAGGAAGCACTCTTCGTTAACAGTGCTCCTCTTTTTGAATATGCAGATACTGCAAATGCACAGAAAAACTGGATCTTCATCAACACTTCCTTCGGGTTGGATAAATGGGAAGCGAAGCGCTTGCTTTCTCAGGTTGAAAAAGGTACACACGTTTTTATTGCCGCTCGTAACTTTCAGCAGGCATTTCAGGACACGCTCAAAATCTCTACAGCTATGAACAATCCTTTATTACACGGCGGTTCTATTCTGGATGATGACACGGTATTCGTAAACTTTTCAAATCCTGCATTGAAAACCGAACAGGGCTTTGCTTATCGCCGCAGCACTACCGAAACTTATTTTTCAGGGATAGATTCAACCCTGCAAACGCGCCGGCTGGGAATAAATAATGAAGGTAAACCGAATTTCCTGAGCGTCAGATTTGGAGAAGGATATTTGTATCTGCATTCCAATCCCACGCTGTTTACCAATTACTTTGTGCGTGATAAAAAAGGAGCCGATTATGCGTTGAAAGCTCTTTCTTACCTGCCCAACCGAGAAACCATTTGGGATGAATATTATAAGTCGGCCCGAGCGGGTAGCGGCAGTGCCGTTCGATATATCGTTTCAGAAAAGTATTTGAGCCGAGCCTGGTTTTTGAGCCTGATCGGTGTGATTTTATTTATGATATTTCGCGCAAAACGAAAGCAGCGCATTATCCCAATTATACAGCCGCCCACAAATTCCAGTATCGATTTTGCCAAAACCATTGGCAATTTGTACTTAGAAAAAGGCAGCCACAAGCTAATTGCCGACAAGAAAATTAGCTTCTTCTTTGACTATATTCGCACGAACCTAAACCTCGATACCGCCGATATTAATGCGGAAACAAAACAAGATATTTCCCAACGCTCAGGTATCGACCGTACAGAAATTGACGGATTATTTCAGCTGATAAATACTGTTTCAGGCAAAGAAGAAATCACTAAAAAACAGCTGAGCCTGCTAACCGAACGAATTGACGAATTCTACAACCAAAGCCAACGATGAGCAAAGAAAACACAAATTCACCCAGCGAACACACAGAATCTCAACCATCAGAAAGCACGCCTTTCGAAAGCCGCACCGATCTCTCGGGCGTTGAAAAACTGATTACCAATATCCGTACCGAAGTCGGCAAAATTATTGTGGGGCAGCAGCGCATGGTTGACTTACTGATTGCCGCACTGCTGGCCGACGGTCACGTGTTAATTGAAGGCGTGCCCGGCGTGGCTAAAACACTAACTACCAAGCTGCTGGCACAAACCATCAGCGCCGATTTCTCCCGCATTCAGTTCACCCCCGATTTAATGCCGGCCGATGTAATTGGAACTTCCGTCTTCAACCCAAAAGCAACGGAATTTGAATTTAAGCAGGGACCGGTTTTCTCAAACCTTGTGCTTATTGATGAAATTAATCGCTCGCCGGCCAAAACGCAGGCCGCTTTGTTTGAGGTGATGGAAGAGCGTCAGATTACCGTAGATGGAAATACCTACCTGATGGAAACTCCGTTTATGGTGGTAGCCACTCAAAATCCCATTGAGCACGAAGGAACCTATCGCCTGCCGGAAGCACAGCTGGATCGTTTTTTATTCCGGATTGACGTGCCTTATCCTTCTCTGGAAGAAGAAATCAGTATTTTGGACGGCAGCTATTCCCGCAAAAACAAACTGGATATCAGCGAGCTTGACAAGGTGATTACAGCGGATGAGATTGCGAAGCAGCGAGCAGTGGTTTCGTCGGTACATGTGGAGCCGGAGCTGATGAAATACATTGCACAAATTATCCAGAATACGCGAAACAGCAGCTCTGTTTCTATTGGTGCCTCACCGCGAGCTTCCGTTTTTGTGATGCGAGCCGCACAAGCTTGGGCTGCAATGAACGGCCGAGATTTCATCACTCCGGAAGATGTGAAAGAGGTCATAAATCCGGTATTGCGCCACCGAATTACCCTCACGCCCGAAAAAGAAATGGAAGGCATGAAGCCCGACCAAATCATCCAAATGATATTGGAAAAAGTGGAAGTCCCACGATAAAAGTTGCCGAATAAATTCTTCTTATGAATCCCATCACACTATTTAAACAGACCCACCTCAGTAACTTGTTTTTTCAAGTACTTGCAGGCATTGTACTGGCCTTTGTGATAGGATATTTCGTGCCCGGTTTTGGAGCTTTATCCGAACTGCTGTTATTAGGTTTTGTCCTGATTTTTGGGATTGATTTGTTATACGTATTCCAAAAAAAGAAGCCCATTTCAGCTTCACGCATTGTTCCGCAGCGCCTTTCCAACGGGGATGAAAACAACATTCAGCTGTCCATTACCAACCGGCTGCCGAGCTCTGTTCGGGCTGAAATTATTGATGAAATTCCGCATCAGTTTCAAATACGAGATTTCAACATTCAGGCTGATTTACCTGCTGATGAACAAAAAACCTTTTCTTATAAACTGCGGCCCACCCAACGCGGAGAATATGATTTTGGAAACATCAACGTGTTTTTGCAATCTAAAATCGGCTGGGTTCGGCGCAAAGTGAGTATTCCGGCCGAGCAATCCGTTCCGGTGTATCCGTCTTTTATTCAGATGCGTAAATTTGAGATGTACGCCATTTCCAATCGGCTCACCGACATCGGAATTAAGAAAATTCGGAGAGTTGGACATACAATGGAGTTCGACCAAATTAAGGAATATGTGCGGGGTGATGACGTGCGCTCCATCAACTGGAAAGCTACGGCTCGGGCCAATAACCTGATGGTGAATCAGTATCAGGACGAGCGCTCTCAAAACGTCATTAACGTGGTAGATATGGGCCGCGTAATGAAAATGCCTTTCGATGGACTGCACCTGCTGGATTATGCCATCAACACGGCTTTGGTGATTTCAAATATCGCCCTCCTCAAAGAGGATAAGGCAGGATTGGTAACTTTTTCGAATAATGATTCGGTAGTGGTGAAGCCGGAGAAAAAGCGAACGCATATACAGCGGATTCAGGAAGCGTTGTACTCGCTGGAAACCAACTTTATGGAGTCAAATTATGAGCGGCTGCTGACGGCACTCCATCAGCATATGAATCAGCGTAGTCTCGTGTTATTATATACCAATTTTGAAACGTTTTCGGCTATGGAGCGGCAGCTTCCGTATCTGCAGCGAATTGCCAGAAATCATTTATTGGTAACTATTTTCTTCGAGAATACCGAGATGACTTCACTCCTCCGGGAGAAACCTGAAAATATCGGGCAAATTTACACCAAAACCATTGCCGAGAAATTCGCTTACGAAAAGAAACAAATTGTGAAAGCACTCAATCAAAGAGGCATTCAAACCATACTCACTCCGCCGAAAGACCTTTCCGTAAATGCCATAAATAAGTATTTGGAGCTGAAGGCACGCGGGTTGATTTAGGGGTTGGGAGCTGTCAGCTTTCAGGCTTCAGCTATCAGCGGTTGGTTTTTTAGCTGATAACTGACGGCTGAAAGCTCCTCTTCCCCTAATAAATCTCCGGAAACCGCTTGGCATCTGCTTTCTGCATGATGTCGTAAACGGCCTCAAAGATATCCTCGGCGTTGGGCTTGCTAAAATAATCTCCATCGGAAGCATAAGCCGGACGGTGTTCCTTGGCCGTTAAACAGCGGGGCTCCGAATCTAAGTTGAAATATCCGTCCTGTTCTTCCAGGATTTTATGGAGGATGTAGGCTGAAGCTCCGCCCGGAACGTCTTCATCAACAATGAGCAGGCGGTTTGTTTTGTTGAGTGATTTGCCAATCAGATGATCTACATCAAACGGCATAAGCGTGCGTACATCAATAAGCTCAACGGAAATTCCGGCTTCCTCCAGCTGTGGAATCACGCCTTCTACAATATTAAAAGTAGAGCCGTACGAAACCACCGTGATATCAGTTCCTTCATTCACTATTTCGGGCTTTCCAAGCGGCGTGGTGAACTCACCCATATTTTCGGGCAGATTTTCCTTCAACCGATATCCATTCAGCGGTTCAACAATAATGGCAGGATCGTCTCCCTGAAGCAGTGTATTATAAAATCCGGCAGCTTCGGTCAGATTTCGGGGAACGCATAAATGAACTCCACGCGCGCCGCTGGTAATCATTCCCATAGGCGAACCGGAATGCCAAATTCCTTCCAGTCGGTGACCTCGTGTTCGTACAATTAGCGGAGCAGCTTGCCCGCCTTTGGTTCTGTAATGAAGGGTGGCTAAGTCATCCGAAATTCCTTGAAAACAATACAGTAAATAATCTAAATACTGGATTTCGGCAATGGGGCGCAGGCCTCTGAGAGCCATTCCAATTCCCTGCCCTAAAATGGTAGCTTCACGAATGCCGGCATCACTCACGCGAATTTCACCATACTTTTCCTGCATGCCCTCCAGGCCTTTGTTCACATCACCCAGCTTTCCGGTATCTTCACCAAAAACCAACGTATTTGGATATTTATCAAACAACGCATCAAAGTTTTCTCGAATTACCAGACGGCCATCCACGCGCTTGGGCTTTTCGGCATATTTTGGCTTTATTTCTTCTACATGCAGCGGTGAGTGTGCCGACTGACTGTACAAATGCGAACTATATCGGTCATCATTTTCATCCCTCGACTTTCGCACCCATTCAGCCAATTCTTTTTGGGCTGAACCGTTGTGACCGGCTACAGCCGCCAAAGCTTTTCTGGCCGCCGATACAATATCTTTCCGAATGGCATTGGGCTGACTTTTAAGCTTTTTAGCATAATCTGCCAGGCGCTCATTTCCGGTTTCATCTTCCAGCTTTTGGATTAGAGAAAGCACCGTATTTTTCTCTTCTTTTATAGGCTCCATAAATGCATTCCAAGCCGCATTTTTTGCCTCAATTACTTCTTCCCGAGCTTCTTTTTCCAGCTTATCTAACGTTTTGGCAGAAGCAATTTTATTCTTAAGTATCCACTTTCTAAGGCGATCTAAACAGCAAAAATCTTCTTCCCACTTTAAGCGATCTTCGGTTTTGTAGCGCTCGTGAGAACCGGAAGTGGAATGTCCCTGAGGCTGCGTTACCTCCTGCACGTGCATCAGCACGGGAACGTGTTCTTTTCGGGCAATCTTTTCAGCCTTTTTGTACGCCTTTATAAGCGCCTGATAATCCCACGCTTTCACCGTAATAATTTCATAGCCCGGCTTGTCTTTTGTACGTTGAAAACCACTCAACACTTCCGAAATACTTTCTTTTGTGGTTTGATATTTCTTAGCCACCGAAATTCCGTAGCCATCATCCCACACCGAAACAATCATGGGAACCTGAAGCACGCCGCCGGCATTTATGGTTTCCCAAAAAATACCTTCCGAGGTACTGGCATCGCCAATGGTACCAAAAGCAATTTCATTTCCCTTTTTAGAGAACTTGCTCCACTCTTTCCCTTTCAGCGCTTTTTCGTTACGATATACTTTTGAGGCTTGAGCTAAACCCAGCAGGCGTGCCATTTGTCCGGCCGTGGGCGAAATATCGGAAGAGGTATTTTTGGTTTTGGTTTGATCCAGCCAGTTTCCTTCCTCGTCCAGCAGGCGGGATGCAAAGTGAGAGTTCATTTGGCGGCCGGCTGAACTTGGGTCGGCATTTACATCAGCGTGGGCATATAATTGAGCAAATAACTGCTGAGGAGTGGTTCCGCCTATGGCCATCATAAAGGTTTGATCGCGATAATAGCCGGAACGAAAATCTCCATTTTTGAACACTTTGGCCATGGCGATTTGGGGAATTTCTTTTCCATCACCGAAAATTCCAAATTTAGCTTTGCCTGTAAGTACCTCTTTTCTACCGATTAACGACATGTGTCGGCTTACCCAGCCTAATTTGAAATCAGCTAAGATCTCTTTTTTCTGTGCAGCGGTAAACTTACTTTTTTTCTTTGTCGTCTTTCCTTTTACTTGAGCCATTATGTGAATTTTTTTCTGATGATTTAGTACAGCACTTTCCCAAAAAAGAAATTATCAATGCATGGAAGCGCTTTTATTTAAAACAGCCTTTCGCTTGGTTCTCGTTCAGTTTTTCATAAAAATAGTTTTAGTTGTTGTCAGCATTGGCCTCTGTATAAGCAAGCACGGTTCACTCTTCGAAAAATAAGAGCGCCTTAACTTACAGGCGACCAAGTTATTAACCCACTGCTTCGAGTTTTATTAATTACCCGAAGGGGCTTTTAAAATCTTTATCAATTACTCAGTAAATCCGCCTTGGGTCATCTTAATAGGATCTAAGGCTTTATCCAGCTCCTCATCCGATAAATCAGTCATTTCTCTGGCTACATCTTTAAGGGCACGTCCTTCAGCAAATGCTTTTTTTGCAATTTTTGCTGCGTTATCATAGCCAATAATTGGGTTGAGTGCCGTAACTAAAATAGGATTTTTTTCTACCATAGCCGCAATATTATCTTCACGAACTGTGAGTTTGCTAACCGAGCGGTCGGCCAGGTTGCGCGAGGCATTGGCTAAAATCTCAATAGACTGCAACAGGTTGTGAGCTACCAGCGGAAACATCACGTTCAACTCAAAATTCCCGGACTGTCCGCCAATGGTTATTGCGGCATCGTTACCTATTACCTGTGCGCAAACCATAGTCAGCGATTCTTCAATCACCGGGTTCACTTTTCCGGGCATAATGGAAGAGCCGGGCTGCAGTGCCGCTAATTCCACTTCTCCAATTCCGCTGTTTGGACCGGCATTCATCCAGCGCAGGTCGTTTCCAATTTTCATTAAGCTGACGGCAATGGTTTTAAGCTGACCGCTTAGCTCAACCGGTGCATCAACTGTGGCCTGGGCTTCAAAGTGATTTTCTGCTTCAATAAACTTCTCTCCGGTCAGTTCAGAGATTTTAGCTGCAAATTTCTTCCCGAATTCTTTATGCGTATTAATTCCGGTTCCAACAGCGGTTCCTCCCTGTGGCAACTCGCTCATTCGCTCCAGGGCAGATTCAACCCGTTTTATTCCCAACTCAAGCTGGCGGGCATAACCGCTAAACTCTTGTTTGATGGTAACCGGCATAGCGTCCATCAGATGCGTACGGCCTGTTTTTACAACTTCTGCATACTTCTCCCCTTTTTCCAGAAACGTATTTTGCAGATGCTTTAGCGCAGGAATCAACGTTTTTGTTACGGCTTTAACCGCAGCCACCCGAAGGGCGGTAGGAATTACATCGTTTGAGCTTTGGCCATAGTTAATATGGTCGTTGGGGTGAATGTGTTCTTCCACGTTCTTTTTAAGCTCATTGGCGCGGTGCGAAATCACCTCGTTGGCATTCATATTGGTAGAAGTGCCCGATCCGGTTTGAAAAATATCAATCACAAATTCCTGGTCGTGCTTTCCCTCAATTACTTCTTTCGCAGCTGCTTGAATGGCTTCAGAAATGCCGGAATCAATTTGTCCCAGTTCCGCATTCACCGCCGCCGCCGACTTTTTCACATACCCCAAAGCCTCTATAAACTCGCGGCTGAACTTGATGCCGCTAATTGGAAAGTTATCATGTGCTCGTTGGGTTTGTGCTCCGTATAATGCATTTTTCGGAACCTTAACTTCACCCATGGAATCTGTTTCTATACGAAATTCACTCATCAGACTGCTATATTTTTTCAGGTTAATACTTAGACTGGCTGTAATTCTTGGCTTCTGCCTTTTAATGCTCAACAAATTTTTTTAAAACCATTACAGCATTTCAAGATAATAAAAATTGTATGTAGATAGTATGAATTATCCTGTTAAAGTTTGGAACATCCGGCTTTTGATGCAGAATATCTCAACCTAAAAGTGCCTACTTCTTAGACCCATTCTGTACTATAATTTTTTAATCGGTTACCATAGGATTGAAAAACTATTAAGACCTTACTCCCATAAAAATTCAATAAAAAAACCTTTTTCAGCTTTCCCTTACAATAGATTTTCAAGTTTATGCATTCCCATAAAAATTCACAAAAATTACGTTTAATCCGTTGCTCTTTTTCCTTACTATTCAGCTTCACAAATCAAGAAGTTAAAGCCCATTACACATGTCTAAAAATTTATTCAATATCGACGATGCCCTTCTTTTTGAATCTGAACTGAACGAAGAAGATCGCCTGATTATGGAAACTGCCCGCGATTATGCCCAAAGCAAGTTGGAACCGCGGGCTTTAAAAGGAAATACCGAAGAATATTTTGACCGGGATATTGCCACAGAAATGGGTGAAATGGGACTTTTAGGAGTAACCGTTCCCGAGCAGTACGGCGGTTCTGATGCCAGCTACACCGCCTACGGCCTCATTGCCCGCGAAGTGGAACGGGTTGATTCAGGTTACCGCTCATTTATGAGCGTGCAGTCATCATTGGTGATGTATCCTATTTCAATTTTTGGTACCGAAGAGCAAAAGCAAAAATATCTCCCCAAATTAGCAACCGGTGAAATGATTGGCTGCTTCGGCCTCACCGAACCCGATCATGGTTCTGATCCCGGTTCTATGGTTACCACAGCTGTAAAAACTGACGGCGGCTGGATTCTAAACGGCGCAAAAATGTGGATTACCAACTCACCCATTGCCGATGTAGCCGTAGTTTGGGCCAAAGCCAAAGAGCATAAAGATGACGAAGGCGTAATTCGCGGCTTTTTGGTTGACAAAGGAACCGAAGGATTTTCAGCTCCTGTTACAAAATACAAAATGTCGCTGCGTGCATCCGAAACCGGAGAATTGGTTTTTGAAGATGTATTTGTACCGGACGAAAATATGTTTCCCGATATCAAAGGATTGAAGGGCCCGTTTATGTGTCTGAACTCAGCCCGCTATGGCATTGCCTGGGGAACTATTGGTGCCGCCGAGTTTTGCTATCAAAAATCTCGCCAGTACGTATTGGACCGGAAGCAGTTTGGCAAGCCACTTGCTGCAAATCAGCTTATACAGACGAAATTGGCCAATATGCTTACCGACATCACCTCTATGCAAATGCTGGCGCTGCGTCTTGGTAAGCTAAAAGATGAAGGCAGAGATCACCCTTCAATGACTTCCTTAGCCAAGCGAAATAATTGCGGGAGGGCGCTGGAAATATCGCGCGTTGCCAGAGATATGCACGGCGGTAACGGCATTACGGGAGATTATCGGGTTATTCACCACATGGTGAACCTGGAATCTGTAAACACGTACGAAGGCACGTACGATATTCATGGCTTAATTTTAGGCCGCGAAATTACCGGAATTCAGTCCTTCACCCCAAAAGGAAACGACTAATAACAGTAAAGACAGACTTTTTGTTTGATTTGCACAATTTCAAAAGCTTGGGGTGATTTTATCGCTCCGGCTTTTGGTGCAAACCCATATAAAAAGTTAAGCAGAGCTGCTCTCCATCATAATACTCTTCAACAAAAACAACGCATTATGAATACCTTTGGTAATATTCTTTGGTTTATTTTCGGAGGTGTTTTTGTAGCTATAGAGTACGTTATTTCGAGCCTGCTGCTGTGCCTTACCATCATTGGCATTCCATTTGGAATCCAAACGTTTAAGCTGGCAAGGTTATCTTTATTTCCATTCGGGAAGAAAGCCGTGGTGAATGAAAAATCAGACGGGTGCCTTTCGTTAAGCATGAACATTCTTTGGATTTTATTAGGTGGAATTTGGATAAGCCTCACGCATTTGCTATTCGGAATGGTTTTATTCATCACCATTATTGGCATTCCATTTGCCAAACAGCACTTTAAGCTGGCTTCAGTTGCCTTATTTCCATTTGGCAGAGATATTATCCGGCAATAAGAGGAGTTTTTCAGTGCCTGGACATCACATAAATTAATCTTCCTGTTTGGACAATTCCACTAATTCGGTATTTTCCTCTCTCTTATGAAAAAAATAATACGTGGCGGCCTTTTTATAATTCTCGCATTCTGTGCATTTACTCTATCAGCTCAAGATGTGCCGGAGGAACCGGGCGAGGAAATTGTTTTTAAAAGCGGTGATTTTGTTTTATCCGGCCGCCTGGTTCTTCCTGATTCAGCACAAAATGTACCTGTAATTATTTTCTTAGGCGGCTTTTATGACTGGGGTGAACCGCACTCTCAACGCCCGGCTTTTATTCGAGAAAACCTGCTGAATGTTTTTCCACCCGCCGGAATTGGTGTACTTTATTATCACCCCAGAGGCGTTGGCTCTTCGGATGGAAAGTGGGGACAGGCCACCCTCCGGGAATTAGCCAACGACGCAATGGCAGCCGCCCATTACCTGCAGCAGCGCAAAGAAATAAATCCCAACCGAATTGGAATTGTTGGGCTGGGTGAAGGCGGATGGCTGGCTCAAATTGCCGCTGCCGAACATCCATCACAAATTCACCTGATGGCTTCGTTAAATGGAGCTACTTTTGGCGCTAACCGCCAGCTGGTAAATCAATACTACAGCGAGTACGTTTGTGCCGGCGAAGACAGTACCGAGGCTTATGAAAAAGCAGCCCAAAAGGCGCAATCGCATCAAAACTGGGTTTCTATGCTTCCTCTCACCCGACGCTGGCGCCACATGAACAGAAAAATTGATTTCGACCCAAGTCCGTATATCAAAGAAATATCTATTCCCGCTCTTTTTCTGTTTGGCAAAAATGACGGAAGAGTTTCCGCAGATTGGGCAACAGAGCATTTAACTGAAATATTTCCTAACGGACTTCCATCAAACTTCAGCGTACATTCTATTGCCAATGCCAACCACTTTTTTCACGTAGTGCCAAAGTGTTTCGATTATACGGTTGAAGAAAACAAAGCTATTTCTAAAAACTTCTCATTCCGGTTTAAGGAATTATTCCAAGACTGGATGTTCGAGCACATGAGAAGTTCTAACTAAAAATTCCTTCACTTCTCCCCTATTTTGCGGACTGCCAATATGCTTTGGTAACTTTGTTTCCTACTAAAATTTGGTCCACAACATCCATTCCTTCAATCACTTCTCCGATAATTGTATAGCGGCCATTCAAATGAGGCGCCCAGTCGTGCATAATAAAATACTGGCTGCCTTCGGTATCGGTTCCCGCACTTGCAATGCCCACCATTCCCCGGCGATATTCTTTTTCTGAGGCTTCCGTTGGCACCACATAATCCGGTCCGCCAAAACCGTCACCGCTCTCCACATCACCCCCCTGAATTACAAAGTTGGGCACTACCCGATGGAAAGCCACCTGGTTATAAGCACCGGCTTGAGTTAAGCTGTCAATTCCGGATATTGTAGCCGGAGCAGAAAGTACGTCCATCACAATTTTTATTACGCCTTTTTCCGTTTCAAGCACCCAAACCGGCTCGTACTCAAGTTCACCTAATCGTTCCCAATTGGGGCTTCTGAACATTTGTGGAAGCGATTCTGTCTCCGGAACATCCCAGCCTTGAGATTTTAAACTTTGATTTAATGCTCTGTTACCAATGTTGGCCAATGAATCTATCAAAGGTTTGGCCTGATTTTTAAAATGAGCTGACAGAACGCTGCCTGCGGCCTGATATACTTCTACATCTTCGGGAAGTTTATATGATTTCAGTGATTCTTTGAGCTTGGCGTAGTCGGAGGATTCCACAATGCCCGAAGATTCTAAAAATGAAAGTACGATATAAGAAATGGAGCGATCTCCTTTACTCAAAAGCTCAAACAGCAGTGATTTTACTTTTTCTTTTTGAGCCGATGTTTTCTGTGCGTCATTCAGTTCACCCCACCAGCCGGTAAGTGCCTGCGTTGCAAACAGCACTTCCATTTGATTTTCACTGCCGGCATAGTTCTGAATTTTAGATAAAAACTCATCTGCACTCAGAACCTTCTGATATACTTTCAGCTTTGGAACCAACAAATATTCACTGCCGCTGGCAATCTCTTCAGTCAGTTTCACCTGCTGCTCCGAAATATCATCCAGCGCTAACAATGCAGACAAACGTACGGAAGATGACTTGTCTGTGTTTTCAACTACTTGCTCAATAATAGACGCATCAAAAGCCGGGGTTTTCTCAGGATGTGCGCTCATCTGCTCCAGCGCTACCGTATTCACTACCGGGTTTTTATGCTCCATGAGCTTGGTATATACTTTTTCGAGTTTATCACCCCATGGAAGTCCGGCCGTTTGCTGAGCCAGTTCTACAGCTAACTGCACATTCATGTTTGCAACATCATCTAAGGGAAGTTGCTCAAAAGCCCACTCTGCATTACTGTTGAAAGCAATTCGTACTATATATTGTCGAATTTCAGGACTTTCAACCCATTCATATCCATCCCAGACAGCTTGCAGAAGGTCAGCATCATTCACCTCCAGGTTTCCGCGATAAAAGCCATAGAAGTAGGCACGATATAAATCTTCATCGGCCAGAACCGCTGCATAACGCAAAATGCTTTTCTGAGCAGTTTCTCCAATATCATGATTTATCATCAGCCTTCCCATAGCTAGTGCAGCACTGTACTCGTAGTCAGAATCGGGACCGATAATTTCATCAAAATGATTCACCAATAAATCCAGCGTTTCCTGATTCCCCTGCTTACCCAACACCCTATTTATGGCATCTCGCAGGCTATTTCGGCTTTTCCATACATCATGAAGGCGAGACAACTGCTTATCAGAAAGCTCATTTGCGCTCAGCGCCGTCCATGCTTCTTCAGTTCCTGCATATTGCACTTGGGTGATAAAATCATCCATATCCTGAACCGGAGTACTGATTAACGCTCTCCAGGCCTGTTGGCGAATGTGAGATTTGGGGTGATTGGTAAAAGTGAGTATGGAGTCTGCATTTCGTTCAAAAACAAACTCATACAGCTGGGGATACTCGTTAGTAAGAAGTTTAGAATATGCGCTTTGTTTCTTGCACGACACTCCTCCAAGCGCCAATAAAACAATAATTACAGCCATACACATATTATTTACACATTTACTGTTGAACTTCATATTCAAACTCCGTTTATTACACATGTTTCATACATTAAAACTTCGAGACTATGGATAATGCACATTTAACCCGTAAACAACATGAATTTTTCACGTACATCGTAGAGTACAAAAAAGAATTTGAGGTATGGCCTACGTATCGTGAAATTGCTGATCACTTTGGATATGCTTCACCCAATAGCGTAACCCAAAATATACAGGCACTACTTAAAAAAGGCTATTTAGTAAAGCGTAATGATGAAGAATATGATTTACCTTCCGATAAAAAGAGTCTGTTAGGAGAAACAGAAGAGAAAGAAGGAATACCTGTGCGGGGTTTAATTGCGGCCGGATACCTTCAGGAAGCCGTTGAGGCTAACCTTGGCAGTATTACCTTAGACACCCTCTTTCCTAACCTGGATGATCTGTTTGCACTCCGTGTTTCCGGCTTCAGTATGAAAGATGTGGGCATTTACGATGGTGATTTTGTGCTTCTTATGGATACAGATGTAAAAAATGGAGATATCGGTGCGGTTCTTTACGACGGTGAAACCAGCTTAAAGAAAATTTACTGGGACGACAGCGGTTTGCGCTTAGAACCCGCCAATGAAGATTACGATGATATTGTTATTGAGCCCGATGTATTTGAAGAAGTGCGAATTATCGGGAAATATATAGGGCACGTAAACCGCCAGGGTTTTCAGCGCTCGGTTCAGCTGGTAGCTTAAGTAATTTGGGAGGGATAATAAGTTTTTTGTAAATGGTACTTATCTCTATCCCTCTCAAAATTATAATTTGTCTAGCAAATACACCTTTATTGCAGCTGTGAAAAAGATTTTAGCCTAAATACATCTATAGGAAATTCAGCAATTAAACAGCGCATAATTGCTTTGTTTTTTCTTTTGTAAACCTTATCTTTTCAAGCTCTGAATTAAACGCAAAAGAAATTAATTAACTATGTACGCTATTGTTGAGATTGGCGGTCACCAATATAAAGTAGCAGAAAACGACGTGCTGTTTGTGGACAAGCAAAATGCCGACGGTGAAAAGCTTACATTTGATCGAGTATTACTCATTAAAGATGACAACGGAAACGTAAACATTGGAACACCCGTTGTAGAAGGAGCTGAAATTTCAGCTACGCTTCTCGATACTGTTAAAGCTGACAAGGTATTGGTATTCAAGAAAAAACGTCGAAAAGGCTATCGCAAAAAGAACGGACACCGTCAAATTATGTCTCAAATACAAATTGATGGCATTTCGGTTTCCGGTTCAAAAAAGAAAGCAGCTTCAAAAGCAAAAGCTGCTGACGAAAAGCCTAAAGAAAAAGAAGCCGCTTCTTCTAAAAAAGAAGAGACAGATTTAAGCTCTATGACGGTTGCTGAGTTAAAAGCTTTAGCAAAAGAAAGAGAGCTAACCGGCTACTCCAGCTTGAAAAAAGCTGAACTTATTGAAGCTCTAAAATAATTTATCACTCCTAAACCCTTACTGTTATGGCTCATAAGAAAGGTCAAGGTTCGACAAGAAACGGTCGCGATTCTAACCCAAAAATGCTTGGCGTTAAAAAATTCGGCGGAGAGTTTGTTCGCGCCGGAGGTATTATTGTACGCCAGCGTGGAACTAAATTTCATCCCGGAAACAACGTAAAGCGTGGCGGTGACGACACCCTGTTTGCTACTGCAGACGGTAACGTAAGTTTTGCTGTACGCTCCGGTGGTCGCAAACATGTAAATGTAGATCCTATCAACTAACTGATTTAGATTTACATTGTATAAACTTTTTAAAGCTCCGTACATACTGTTTGTGCGGAGCTTTTTTAATATCATTCCTATATGAAGAATCCATCCATCCCCGGCCTCAATTTACCTGTTCGCAATATTTACTGCATAGGGAAAAATTATGCAAAACATGCAAAAGAGATGGGTGGGAGTGTGCCGAAAATTCCCCTCGTATTTACAAAGCCACTGGGCACTATTTGCTACGACCAAGCAACTATAGAACTTCCCAGACAAAGCAACGATGTACACCATGAAGGCGAAATTGTAGTTGCTATAGGAAAAGAAGGGAAAAACATTTTACAAGAAAATGCTCTACAACATGTGGCCGGATACGGAGTAGGCATTGACTTTACCGCCCGGGATATCCAGAGTATCTCCAAAAAACAAGGGCAGCCCTGGGCTATTGCCAAAGGCTTTGACGGATTTGCACCCATCAGTAATTTCCTGCCTGCCGATGAAGTGGAAGATCCCGCAAATTTAGATATTAAACTTTTTCTGGATGGCTATATAAAGCAGCATGGAAATGCGTCAGAAATGGTTTTTTCTGTACCGCACCTGATAACTTTTCTGTCACAAATTTTCACTTTATATCCCGGCGATTTAATTTTTACCGGTACACCCGAAGGTGTAAGTCCTGTAAAAGCCGGCAACAAGCTGGAAGTTATATTAAACAACGGAATCACAACTTTAACGGTTCACATTCAATAAACCTTGCGATTTCTCCTTGTTTTCATTGCTGTATTATTAAGTATTTCCGGCTACGCACAAACTCAACCCTACCTGTGGCCCACCGATTCCGGAAATTACCTCAGTTCTACTTTTGGCGAAACCCGTTCGGCTCATTTCCACGCCGGACTTGATATTAAAACCTGGGGACGGGAAGGCTATAGAGTTTTTGCAGCTAAAGATGGAATTCTGTACCGCTTATCTGTATCCACACGAGGCTATGGAAATGGCATTTATTTAAAACACTCGAATGGAAGCTACACCGTGTATGCTCACCTTCAGCGATTCAACAAATCATTTCAGTCACTGGCCGATTCTATTCGTCTTGTTGATTTTTCATTTGAGATGGATGCCATTCTGGATACGCTCAACATTACCGTAAAACAAGGAGATGTAATTGGTTATACCGGCTCCTCGGGAATTGGTCCGCCACATTTACACTTCGAAACGCGCGATTCATTAGACCGGCCATTTAATGCGCTATCTACAAATTTGCGCGTTAAAGATCGAATTCCTCCGGTTTTTTCTTCCCTGATTATAGAACCCCTCACTAAAGATTCTCGGGTTGAGGGAAAGGCAACATCCCACTTCACCCGTAAAAAACAAACTGCCGATGGAATTACCGACTTTGGAACCATAAGAGCTTCCGGTAAAGTTGGGCTTTCCGTAAATGTATATGACCGAGCCGATGACGTGTACAATGCCTATGCCGTGCACAAACTGGCCCTGATGCATCACGCTGACACGTTATTTTATGAAGAATTAAACAGCTACAGTTATGCGGAAAAAGATCAAATGCTGCTCGACCGCATTGCTCCCTTCGGCTCTACCCGACGCGGTCACCAGCGCATGTTTGAAAAAGATGGCAGCGACAATCCTTTTTATATAAAAGTTGAGCCGAATTCTAAGATTCAGGTAACCGATACTTCCCAAACCTACACCATAGTTGCCTCCGATTATTTTGGGAATACTTCAAAAGCCAAAGTAACAATTCTCAAAGACACCACCGCTTCTTGGGGTGAGCCGGAACTCAACTCCACAACCGAAAACTGGTATTGGCACGAAGACTGGGCCTCCCCCGATCTTGTACAAGCTATTGACTTGACAAAAGATACGCTGGGCTTTCCTTGGAACCATCACCAACAAATTGTGGCCTTAGATTCAAACACTACCGTTAATTTAGCGCGAATTTATCCTGAAAAACACGCAGTAGTTAAAACACCGGACCAGCGAATGCAAGCCCGCTTCAGCCCACAAACTTTTTTTGATACGCTTTCGGTTGCAATGGGTTATAGCATTGAAAATGATGAAATCACGCTTTCTCTTCAGCCTCAAATGCTGCCTATTCGCTCTTCTTATAAGCTTTACTTTTTTATGGGAGATTCCTTCACCCCGAATACCAATTATCGGTTATTTCAAGTGAATGCCTCAAATGGAGAGCTGAGTTACGTTAATTCTAAGCTGGTAGGCCGAACGCTACATGCTTATCCTTCCGACCTTGGAACTTTTGTTATAAAACCGGACAGTATTCCGCCGGTCATTTCAGATTTCAGCGTACACAAAAATGATTATGGGAAATGGGTGGCTTCTGTAAAAGTTCGGGATGATGAAAGCGGACTAATCCCAACTTCTGCTACATTCAGCGTAAACGGGCAGCGGGGAATTCCGTTGTATGATTATGAGTTTGATAAGCTAACTTTTTATCTGCCGGGTTTTGTGCCACGCAAGCAGAATACGGCCCGTGTATATATTGAAGATAAAGCCGGAAATAAAACCTTCAAAACTTTTGAAGATTAAATTCCGGCAAAAATCTTATAGATGAGCAATACAGCCTACTTCTACTAATACATTTTTAGGAAGGGTTTTAACAGCTACGGTTTCGCGAGCCGGAGGATTATTTTTGAATCGGGCTCCATAAATTTCATTTACAGCGGCAAAGTCGTCCATGTCTGCTAAAAAGATGGTGCATTTTAGCACATTTTCGAAACCAATACCGGCCTCTTCAAGCACGGCTTCCAAGTTTTTCATGACCTGAGCTGCTTGTTCAGCCGCCGTTTCTCCCACTAATTCCATGGTTCCGGGCTCTAAAGGAATTTGGCCTGAGCAATATAAAATTCCATTATGTGAGGTTGCTTGGCTATAAGGGCCTATTGCGGCCGGTGCTTTGTCAGTTGAGTGTATTTTTTTCATTTGAATACGTGTTTTTTATTAATATGCTTACAAATTAAAAGCTTATTGCTAATAAATTGCAGAAAGCAGCACATATGATTATTTTCGGTAACATATAAATTTGACCTGACTTCAACCAAATTCAATTTTAGATAAAAAATGAAAAAGTTACTTACACAATTACTCGCAGCCTTCTTCTTTGTGGGCATTCTGGCCAGTTGCGAAACTGGGGATCCACTTATCCAAGAGGCACAAAAAAATATTTTCACCCAGAATTATGATACCGCTCTGGCATACCTGGATCGCTCCATCGAGCAAAATCCTGAAAAAGGCCTGCCCTATTATTACAAAACGTTGACCTATGCAGAAATGGCAAGAGCCATCCCTCAGGCTTCTGAGCGAAAAGAGACCTATCATAACTTTCGGGAAGCAGCACTTACTGCTCGTGAAAAGTTTGCAGCGCAAGAGAAAGCTCCATCCGAAGCAGGTGAAATAAATGATATTATTTTAAACACTTGGGGTTATGAGCATAACCAAGCCATCGAGTATGTAAACAATGACAGTGTAAAAGCTACGGTTTCAGATCCTTTAAAAGTGGCAGTAGCACACCTCGAAAATGCCGTAATTATTAATCCCGACAGTACGCTTTCCTGGGATATTTTAGCACAAGTACAAAGTATTGACGGCAATTATGAAGGAGCTATAGAAGCACTTAACACAGCCATGGAAATGAAAAACCCTCCGCCGTCTATCGACTATCTCCGTGTTGGTACTTACCACCGAGAGTTAAGTCAGCCCGAAGAAGCCATTACAGTTCTTGAAGAAGGCGTGGAAATTTATCCGGACAGTGTACAGTTAGTTCAGGTATTAGCTGACGTATATATGCAGGCCGGGCAGCGCGACAAGTCTATCAGCACTATTGAAAATCTCATTAACAGAGATCCTCAAAACGCACAATATCGCTTAGCTCTTGGCACCCAGCTTTTACAAGCTACAACTGAAATATCTGAGCAAATTACAGCCAATTACGACAAGATTTATGAGCTTGAGCGTGAAATAAAAAGCAACAAAGGTGACAAGAAAGAAAAACAGGCTCAAATTGATGAGCTGCTCGCTAAAATTGAGAAGCTTTCCGCAGAAATGAATGAACTGAGCGAACGAGGTGATAAAGAACTGATGCAGGTTACCCAGCTTTGGCCTGATGATCCTAAAGCCTACAATTTCTTAGGTATATCGTTCCAGAATAAAGCTTTTGCTCTTTACGAGAAACGAAACTTTACCAGCGATAATGAGCTTGCAAATAAATTAAGCGACCAAGCGAAAGGCTTAATTGTAGAAGCAAAAGAATATTACGAAAAAGCTGCTGAATTAGACCCTGACAACCAAAGCTACTGGAAGTCGCTGTATCAAATTTATGTACAATTAGATATGCCGGAAAAAGCTAAAGAAGCTCAAGAAAAAGCCGGTATATAATTTTTTATTATCATATAAATATATGAACATTTCACACTTTACCCGGCTTGCAGGTTTACTTCTTGTGGCCGGGTTCTTTTTTTCCTGCAGTTCCTCCAAAGTAAATATTGATGACCTGATTGCTAATGATAAGTATCAGCAAGCCATTCAGGAAATTGACAAACAGCTTCAGGAGAATCCAAACCAGCCCTCTTTACTTATACAAAGAGGAGAGCTGAATGCCATTATGGCAAATCAGGCTGACCCGGAAGTTAGAGCAGAGCTATACTCAAACACGAATCGTGATTTTGAAAAAGCTTTAGAAGTTGGAGCCGATGTGCCCCAGCAAGCGGTAATAGACAGCTTACGCCAACAGTACTGGAAAGATGAGCACAATGCAGGTATTCGTATTGCCGATAACGAAGAGATTTCGCACAGGTACCAAAGAGCAGCTATTCACTTTCAAAATGCGCTGATATTACGTGAAAATGCTATCTGCAGCTACAAAAACCTTTCGGTTGCCCAGTTTAATCTTGGCAATCTGGATGAGGCCATATATGCTCTGGAACAGGCTCTGAAATACGTAACCGATACTCCGGCAGATATATATGAAAATTTAGGGTACTTATATCTTGAGAGAGGAGATGCCCAAAAAGCAGTTCATTATTATGAGCAAGCCGGCAAAAACATCACCGATGATTCCAACTTATATTTTGGGCTGATAAATGCGTATATCGCTAATAAAAACAGTGAAAAGGCAGTAGATTTATTAGGTGATTTGGTTGAACAAAATCCTGATAATGCCAACTTCCGCAACGTATATGGCACACAGCTTTATGAAATCACTTCAGGTATTATGGACGACCTTAAGTCGTCTTATATAAATAACGATACCCTGATTGTTGAACAAATTCTGGTTGAAGCGGAAGGTATGGGAGAAGAGGCCGAAACTCAGCTTATTGAGGCTTTTAGAAGAGATACCACAAATACCGATTATTTAGAAAGCCTTGCTGTATTTTATAATAACCTTTCGGCAAAGTATTTAGAACTGCTTCCGGTAGCTTTTACTGAAGATGCTCCGGCTTTGGAAGAAAAAGCTTATCAGCTTATTAACTTTGCTATTACCTATTACGAAAAGCTGACGGAAATCAGTCCAAACAACGAAGAGTATAATACTAAATTAAAAACGCTACGAACACTTAAAAAAGGCCATATAGCCATTAATTAACAGTAGTATGAAATTTAATACAAAAACAATACACGCCGGCCAGAAGCCCGAAGAAACTTCCGGTGCGGTAATGCCTCCTATTTTTCAAACCTCAACCTATGCCCAAGAAGCCCCAAATAAACACAAAGGCTTCGATTACGCTCGTGTTGGAAATCCAACCCGCACGGCTCTCGAAAAAATGATAGCCGGACTTGAAGGCGCTGATGAAGCTGCTTGTTTCTCAAGCGGTGTTGCTGCCATGGATGCTTTGATGAAAATGCTGCGCCCCGGCGACCATGTAATCACCACTAACGACCTTTATGGTGGTTCGTACCGCCTGTTCACTAAGGTTTTTGAGCCGTATGGCATCACGTTCAGCTTTGTGGATATGACCGATTTGAAGGCCGTAGAAGAAGCCGTGACGGAGCAAACCAAACTTATGTGGATTGAAACACCCACAAACCCATTACTTCGAATTGTTGATATTAAAGCACTGGTAGAAATTGCAAAACCTAAAAATATCCTCACCGTTGTGGATAATACCTTTGCTTCTCCCTACCTGCAGCGTCCTTTAGAATTTGGAGCCGATGCATCCTTACATTCTGCCACTAAATATTTAGCCGGGCATTCGGATGTGATTCACGGTGCGGTAGCCAGTTCTAATAAAGAAATTATGGAAAATCTCCGCTTTCAAACCAAAACCGGAGGTGCTGTTCCCGGACCAATGGACTGTTATCTGACCCTGCGAGGCATCAAAACGCTAAGTGTGCGCGTACAGCGCTCGGTTGACAATGCCAAAAAAATTGCCCTTTTCCTTGAGAACCACGATAAAGTAGCTTCCGTTTTGTATCCGGGATTAGCTTCGCATCCGCAGCATGATTTAGCCGCCCAGCAAATGGATGATTTTGGCGCAATGCTTTCTTTCACTCTTAAAGATGATTCAATTGAAGCAGCTCATCAATTTATGAGTAACACCAAAATTTTTACATTAGCTGAAAGTTTAGGTGGCGTAGAGTCTTTAATCAGCCATCCCGCTTCTATGACGCACGGCTCCATTCCCAAAGAAGTACGTGAAAAAGCCGGCTTAAGAGATTCGCTCATCCGAATATCGGTTGGTATTGAAGATGCAGATGATTTAATGAGTGATTTAGATCAGGCTTTTTAAGGGCTGAATACAATCACTCCGCCACATTTTAAAGCGCGTTGCTAAGGACTAATCTGAAATATGATTTCACCTTAATAATGCGCTTTTTTTCTTTTTACACATCCATCGTCTGTTAAATTTATTGAGGAACTGAGGGGTAGTTCAGTCTTAGTAATCAAGTAAATATCCAAACTTAATAGCAGATGTTATGATGACGTTTTTGTATCTTTATTTGATAAGATAAAGACTTAAAATATTCATCTAAAAAATCATGTAATCATGCGAGATGTTGTAATTGTATCTGCTAAAAGAACGCCATTAGGAGCATTTGGGGGGAGTTTATCTTCTTTTTCAGCTGCTGAATTAGGAGCTTCTGCCATTAAGGAAGCCGTTAAAGCCGGTGGAATTAAAGCCGAAGATGTTCAAGAAGTAGTAATGGGGAATGTACTGTCGGC
This sequence comes from uncultured Balneola sp., assembly GCA_964505215.1. Lineage (GTDB taxonomy): Bacteria > Bacteroidota > Rhodothermia > Balneolales > Balneolaceae > Gracilimonas. Next base: position 59,139 of record CAZDGU010000003.1, on the reverse strand, counting down.
CGGGCTTGGACAAGCGCCCGCCCGCCAAGCCGGCATGAAAGCGGGATTGCATGAACGAACTCCTGCAACTACCGTAAATAAAGTATGTGCTTCCGGGATGAAGTCCATCATGATTGCGGCCGACCAGATACGTTTAGGTGAAGCCGATATTATTGTTGCCGGTGGTATGGAAAGCATGAGTAACGTGCCCTACTACTTACCCAAACAACGATTTGGAGCAAAATACGGACATACACAAGCCGAAGACGGAATTGTAAAAGATGGCCTGTGGGATGTTTATAACGATTACCTGATGGGAAATGCGGGAGATCTTTGCGCCAGCGAATGCAATATCAGTCGCGAGCAGCAGGATGAGTATGCTATTAACTCCTACAAGCGCGCCATTGAAGCTATCGAGAAAGGATACTTCAAAGACGAAATTATCGATATTGAAGTAAAAGACCGAAAAGGCAATGTTACGGTTGTAGATACTGATGAGGAACCGGGGCGAGTACGGTTTGAGAAGATTCCTCAGCTTCGCCCTGCGTTTAGCAAGGAAGGAACCGTTACCGCTGCCAACGCATCTACCCTGAATGACGGTGCAGCCGCAGTCTTGGTAATGAGTGCCGACAAAGCCAAAGAATTAGGACTGAAACCCCTTGCTAAAATCGTGAGCCATGCCAGCGCGGCTAAAGCTCCGGAATGGTTTACAACCGCACCTTCCGATGCCATTCCAATTGCATTAGAGCGTGCCGGGCTATCCATTGATAAAGTTGATCTGTTCGAAATTAACGAAGCATTTTCAGTGGTGGCTCTCGCTAACAATCAAATATTAGAGTTGGATCCGGAAAAGGTAAACATCCACGGCGGTGCGGTAAGTATTGGGCATCCTTTAGGCTGCTCGGGTGCGCGAATCATTGTGACGCTTATTCATGCATTGAAGCGTACCAACGGTAAATACGGCTGTGCCGGAATTTGTAATGGCGGTGGCGGAGCTTCTGCGCTCGTACTTGAAATGATGTAACATTCAAAGCCCGTTTTATGGTTAAAACGGGCTTTATTTTTTAAGTTGACATTATTGTTTCACTAACATATTATACAGCCGACCTGAAACAAAACGACTATTGTTTATCGAATAACAGATACTATTTTATCAATCGTTAACTAAACATCATACAGACGCACAAGCGCATACCTATCTTATCAGGTCCAACCAAAACCAAGAAGTACTATATCTTTATAGAAAAAACTGCTACCAAACTATAAGCGTTACAAAACGTACATTGTAAACCCTTGATGATTTATGCTTAACAAGCTGCTTTTTATTAGTAGTTTGCTTTGCTTATTGTTTGCTCAAGCGGCCCATGCCCGGCAACTGAAAGTAGTAGCAGAAACAACTGATTTTATAGATTACGAGTTCGTAAACGAAGAGCTGACTATTCAGTCTCCATACGGGCTTACTGTACCGGTTTCAGGAAACTCTCCCCGATATGAAATTTTGGAACAAACGGTCTCTACCCTTCACTCTCCATTGAGTTACGAGACGATTCTTGTAAAGTCCCTTTCAAATCTTTCTAAACCATTAATAGAAACCTCCACTCCCGGAGTTTATCGCGGAAAGAAAGTGAGCTTGCTTACAATTAATGTTGCACGGACAGGAGAAGAAAGCACTAAGGTGCTAAAACATATTCGTATCCGGGTTTATAAACAGGGCGACCGCGTGCTGCCGGAACTGAAAAGAAGTAAAAGGATTGCATCAGCGGCTTTATTTGAAACCGGCGTTTGGTTTAAAATTCCTGTTTCCAAAAATGCTATTTACGCTCTTGATGCAACCTATTTAGAAGAGCTTGGGGTGAATATTGGCTCCATAAACCCTAAAAATATTCAGCTTTGGGGAACCGGCGGGTATCAGCTTCCGGAAGCCAATAATGTGCCACGACCGGAACTCACGCAGATCCCCATTTGGGTTGAAGGAGAAGAAAACGGCTCTTTCGATGCCAACGACAAAGTGATTTTCTACGCAAACAGTCCGCACCGAACTAAGCGCGATAATGGAACTTTTTCGCACTCCATTCACCCCTACAGCGATCATAACTATGTATTTCTTACTATAGCTGATTCGCCCGGCCTTCGATTAAATCCCGTTAATGGAAACCTTGTTAACCCTTCGCGCACAGTTAGCACCTTTACTGATTTTATCTGGAAAGACGAACAGCTTTATAAAGCTGAGGATCGTATAAAGTCAGGCAGATACTGGTTTGGTCGGCGTTTTGAGTCGTCAATGAATGGCACTTCAGTTCCTATATTTTCAGATACCTTAGCCGGTATTACCACAAGTGAACCCATTCGTATTAAAGGGCAGTTTATAAGCCGTTCAACTCGGTCATCTACATTCAAGGTAAGCACCGGAAATCAGGAAATTGCTTCTCTTTATATGCCCGCACTCAGCTGCAGTAACTGTAGCAGCTGTTATAACTGTAGCGAAGGTACGTCAGGCCAGGCTCGCACCTTTACCAGCACCTTCACTCCCGGCTCCGGCGATATTATTAATATAAATGCCACTTACTTACACAATGAATCTAACTCCACCGGCTTTTTTGACTGGTTGCGATTAGAAGTAAAGCGAGAGCTGAAAGCCAAAAACAACCGCCTTTTCTTTTACTCACCCGAAAACGGCTCCCCCTCAGAAATTGTCCAATATCGGCTCACAGGATTCCAGAGCCAGCCGATAGTGTTAGACGTTACCAACAGCACTCAGCCCAAATTATTGAGCGTATCGGCGTCCGGCAACAATTATCAGCTTAATTATTATTCAGGTGAAGACCTTAGCATTGTTGCACAATCGGCATTCAGCAAGCCGGCACCAGGTAAGCGTGTAGAAGCACAAAACTTACGAAACATCACCGCTTATCCTGATTACATTATTGTTACTTCAGAAGAGTTTCAGGAATATGCGAATGAATTAGCCGCATACCGGGCAAATAATGACAACTTAACGCCCGTTGTAGCCACCCAAGAACAAATACTGAATGAGTTTTCGGGAGGAGTGTTAGATCCATCTGCTATTCGGGATTACACAAAGTTTTTATACGACCGCGCCCTGCAAGCAGGGGAAGAGCCGCCTAAATACTTGCTGCTTTTCGGTGACGCCACTTTCGATTACAAAGGTGTAATCCCAAACAGTTTCAAAAATTATGTGGTTACCTATCAAAGTTCAGAATCGTTACACCGAACGCGTTCGTATGCTACGGATGATTTCTTTGGATTTTTGGATGATAACGAAGGTGCCATGGGAAGCGGAAATACAGATATTACGCACTTGTTAGATATCGGGCTTGGTCGAATTTCGGCCCAAAACCGCTCTGAAGCAGCAATAGCTGTGCGGAAAATAAAAGCGTATGAAAATCCGGCTAATTCCGGAAACTGGCAAAACCTACTCAGCTTTGCCGCCGATGATGACCTGCCAAATGCCCGAAGAAACAAAGACCTTCACGTATTAAATGCTGATGTTTCGGCTGACCGTATGAACACCGATGAGCCGGGATTACGAGTAAAGAAAATTTACGAATTCGCTTATCCTGAAGAAATTACCGGAGCCGGACGAAGAATTCCCGGGGCCACCAACGACTTCATCAATACCCTGAACAACGGTACGCTGGTAATGAATTATTCGGGTCATGGCAATGAAACCGTACTCTCTGACGAAGGACTTTTCACCATTGATGACATTCCCAGCCTTACTAATAAAGACAAGCTTTCACTCTTAGTAACCGCCACCTGTCAGTTTGGAAGGTATGACGACATTGATGCACAATCGGGTGCCGAGCAGTTGTTCTTTGCTGAAAACGGCGGGGTGATTGGTGCATTTACCACCACCCGGGTTGTATATACCAGCGCGGGCATTCAGGCCAGCAATAATTTTGGGCTGAATGTGGCGCTTTCTCAACGTATGGTTGAGCGTAATACGGACGGGACTCCATTGCGATTTGGCGATATTTACAGACGCACAAAAAACACAGCGATAAATGGAACGCCGGTAATTTCTTCCCGAAACAGTAAAAAATTTATTCTTATTGGTGATCCGGCTACCAAATTTAGAATTCCGGAATATGAGGCAGAACTCACTTCCATTAATGGCTCCACCCAAACACAACAAGACACCACCCTTACGATAAAAGCACTGGATCAGGTTACTTTAACCGGGCAAATCAAAGACTTAGCCGGAACTCCGCTCACATCATACCAGGGAGAAGCCGTAATCACAGTATTAGATGCCAAGCGCAACGTACCGCTTCCGGCCGACAGAGCCTGGGTAAGTGAAGGAAATTGCAATCTTGATGACTGCAGTTACGAAGTAGAAACCGACGTGCTTTTTAAAGGCAAAGCGGCCATTTCAAATGGGGAATTCAGCTCCACTTTCATTATTCCAAAAGATATTAGCTCATCGGACAGTAACGGCCGCATTGTTCTTTTTACCAATCATGAAGGTCAAACAGCGGGCGGCTCGTTCACTAACGTGCGTTTTAACGGAGTGAATGAACATGCTATTAATGACGGCAAAGGCCCTGAATTAGACGTTTTTCTGAATGATGAACAATTTGTGAACGGAAGTCTTGTAAACAGTTCACCCACATTAATTATAAACCTTAAAGACCCATCCGGGATTAATACAACAGGAACAGGAGTAGGACATGAGATAATTGCTACAATCGATACCGAACCGCAACAAACATTTGTTCTCAACGACTTTTATGAGGGCAGCTTAAATGATTTTACGCAGGGACGTATCGAGTACCCTTTGGATCAGCTTCCTGAGGGTAGCTATACGTTAAAAGTTCGAGCCTGGGATGTGCATAACAACCCCACTGAACAAGAAGTTTTCTTTGAAGTGGCATCGAGTGAGGAGTTAACCATGCGAAACGTGTTTAACTATCCCAACCCGATGAATAATGCCACCCGTTTCAGCTTTGAACACAACCAGCCCGGAAATCCATTAGATGTATCTATTCGTATTTACACGCTTAGTGGTAAGCCGGTGCAACATATTGAACAGACACTCATAACTACAAGTTCTTATGCCAGTATTTCATGGGATGGCCGTGACCGGGATTATGATCGCCTGGGTAACGGTACTTATATTTATGTGCTTCGGGTTACAACAGATACCCCGAAAGGAAGACAAACAAAAGAGCAAATCGAAAAGCTCGTAATAATTCGCTAACATCGTAACTTAAACTTGAATCACTTATATTTAAGCTCAATTTTTAAATTTCGTTTTTTTATGAAAAGGACAGTATCCATTATAGCCGCAGGCGTGCTATTATTTATGCCTGCAATTTTATCTGCACAGGTTGCAATCACAGCCGTACCGTTTCTGCAAATTGAACCGGATTCGCGCGGTGCGGGTATGGGTAATACCGGAGTTGCCCTGGCCGATAATGCCTCTGCATTATTTTGGAACCCGGCAGGTTTAGCTTTCCAGGAAGGTACCAATCAAGCCAGTATTACCCACTCTAATTGGTTAGCCAACTTCAACGTAAGCGACTTATTTTACGACTACGTAGTAGGTAAGTATTACATTGAAGGCATTGGCACCATTGGAGCCCACCTCACCTATTTAAACTTGGGTGAACAAGCGGTAACCGAGGAAACCGGACCGGAAGTTATTTCCCGGTTCAACAGTTATGAACTGGCTTTTGGTGGCTCTTATGGATACAAAATTAATGAAAACTTTGCTATTGGAACCAGCCTTCGTCTTATTTATTCAAGTTTGGCCAGCGGAACCTCTATCAGTGCTCAAAAAGTTAATCCGGGAAGTAGCGTAGCCGGTGATATTTCTTTTCTATATCGCACCAACACTTTCGATCTTGGCGGGCGTGGAGCTCAATTCAGCGCCGGAGCAAACCTGTCAAATATTGGCCCGGGCATCCAATACACCGATAACGCCCAAAAAGACCCGCTCCCAACCATTCTTCGGTTTGGCTGGTCGTTCAACTTAGATCTGGATGATGAAGGCATCAACAGCATTACCATTGCGAATGATATTTCCAAAATAATGGCCCGAACGGAACCAAAATATACCTCAAATCCCGATGGTTCTATTGATACCTCTCGCGTAGCAGCCGGCCCTTTAGAAGCAATTTTTAACTCCTGGGGCAGCTTTGAACGCTTTGATGGCCAGAACACCGTGGAAGTTGGCTTATTGCAGCAGTTTATGATTGGTGCCGGACTTGAATATTGGTATGCTGATCAGTTTGCGCTGCGAGGTGGTTACTATTACGAAGACCCACAAAACGGTGATCGTAAATATATTACGTTCGGTGCAGGTATCCGGTACAGCTTTATCGGGGTTGATTTCAGTTACATAAAAACACTTGAATCGGACCATCCGCTCGCAAACACTCTTCGCTTTAGCTTACTCATCGACTTTTAATACATGCAGCATTTAGCTTTTTTTCTTAGGAGCATGTTAGTTTTTAGCATGCTCTTTCTATTTATTAATAAAGACTTAACGGCACAAAAAATCCCTATACAGCGCTCTCATGCTATCGCTGAAGGGCAGCCTTTATCATCAAGTAAAACGCTAAATGCTACGGGTACATTAAACGTAGTTGCCATTATGGTAGAGTTTCAGCCCGACTCTAACCGACTCACTTCCGGAACCGGAATATTTGGGCACAACGGTATGGATGGTCTTCCCTATTTAAAAAATCACGATATAAAAATTGAACCCCTACCTCACGATAAAAATTACTTTGAAGCACATTTAGAATTTGCTAAAAATTATTATGAGAAATCATCCGGAGGCCGGCTCACTCTTAATTATCAAGTGCTGCCGCAGGTATTCCGTCTTCCCGAAAAAATGGAGTTCTACTCCCCAACCGGAGAAACTTTCACCAATGAAAAATTAGCCCGGCTCACTAAAGATGCCTGGCAAAAAGTAAATGAGTCAGGCTCAAGCATTAACACGGCGGGCTTAGATCCTGAAACTACCGCTTTTGTAATATTTCACGCCGGTGTTGGGCGCGATATTGAGCTGGTTGGCACAAGTTTAGATATTACTCCGCTCGATATTCCTTCACTTTATTTGCGAAAAGATAATCTTGCCAGGCTTTTAGAAAACCCTGCATTTAATGGATTTTCCGTCAACAATGGTTCTTTTCGTGTTACAAATTCTATGATTATTCCCCGCACACAATCCAGGCGCGGGCTCGATATTCAGGATAATGAATTTGTATTTCCGCTTTCCATAAATGGATTGCTTATCGCATCTATTGGCAGTCATTTAGGCCTTCCTGATTTATTTAACACCGAAACAGGAAATTCCGGCATCGGGCGGTTTGGACTGATGGATGGTGCCGGCTTTTTCGCCTACAATGGGTTGATACCACCCGAGCCTTCCGCTTGGGAAAAAATATATTTAGGCTGGGAAACTCCTTTTGAAATTACCACATCCACCAGCGGCGAAATACCTCTTCCGGCAGGTTCTTTAAATCAGCCTAATGCTATTGCAAAATATAAGCTTTCCGAGTCGGAGTATTTTTTGATTGAAAACCGACATCGCGACCCGGATGAAACCGGAATCACGCTTACCATTCGTAAACCTGATAGCAGTAAAGTTCAGCAAACCTTTACCAATCAGGACGAAGCCTTTGTTTTTCAAGAAGAAGATTTTGACTCCTTATTCGTGGCCGCCGGCACTCTTGTGGATGCTTCCAATTTCGACTTTAGCCTTCCCGGCGGTTTAAGCTCCGATGAAGATGAAAATGACCCGGCTGCTGATCAGCTGCTAAACGGCGGTATTTTGATTTGGCACATTGACGAAGCCATGATTAACCATCAGCTGGCAAACGACCGGGTAAATGCCGATCCCAACCGCAGAGGAGTGAATTTAAAAGAAGCTGACGGAGCGCAAGACATCGGGAAACCTGTTCCCGGAGCTTTAGATAACAGCGCCGCTTTCGGCTCGCCCTTCGATTTTTGGTGGAGTGGAAATGACTATCGCGTTATTCTGCAATCGGGACAGAAACGCAAGTTTTATGAAAACAGATTTGGTCCCGACACCCGCCCAAATAACAGCAGCAATTCGGGAGCCCCCTCCTTTTTTGAGCTGTATGATTTTTCTGATAACCAGAAGGTGGCCACTTTTAAAATCCGTCCGACAGAATCTAACAGCAGTTATTACACTTCAAATTATTCTGTTTCTTTAAATTCAGGTCATTCTTATTTCACCGAAAACGATCCCTACTATTCCTTCTATCCGCTTTCACTTTCTGTTTATGAAACTGCTGCCGATACCTTTTTAGTGATTCCTTCCCCCGAAGGAGTTACCGCGGTTTCTGTTTCTGATCCAACCCAACAGTTTGAACTCAGCGACAAACCCGCTCAGCAGCCTTTTATTGGGGATGAATTAGTACTCGCTGAAAAGCCTTCTGAAAACAGTGCAACCATCAGCTTAGCTTCCGTTTTTTGGAATGATACAGCCTCCAGATTTGACACCAGCTGGACGGCCACGGTTTCCAAAAACACAGGATTTATCAGTTCGCAAGACGGCCAAACACTTCATGCAGATTTAACCACAACTTCCATTTCTGCTGCCGATGGCAGTGCCCTTCCCAATCAACAGCAACCGCTGCAGCGCTCTGAAATTATTAATGGTGAATATTCAGAAGCTACGATTAATAATGGACTTGCTGAGGTGATGTTTAGCAGCTTGCCAAGTGATGTATTTCATCCTGAATCGGCTCAGAATCGGCTTTATACCGGAAATATCTTACTTGGAAATCGAAATCTGTTTTATGTATTTGAAGATCATCGCTTTTTGCTGTTTGATCCGGAGGCTGACAATCCGCAAACTATCATGTTTGAAGAAACGGCTGCAGAATGGCCAGCCGTTTTAGATGATGCAGCTATTTTGCATATCGATAAAGCCAACAACCAAATTACGGCAACGAATAAGATAGGCGGAATGGAACAGCATTATCCTATTCCGGCGCCCAAGGGCACCCAATTTATAGGTACGCCGCTGTATGCAGATCTCATCACCCCACAAACAGGATATGCAGTTATTGCAATCGGACAAGACAGTTTATCCCAGAATATATATGCTTATGCGGAAGATGGTTCTTTGGTTGAAGGTTTTCCTTTGTATGTTGGAGAAGCCGTTTCAAAACTGACGCAGCCCATTCATCCTATTATATATGACGGAAAGCTTTTTGCCGTAAGCCACGCCGGAGATTTAAAATCCTGGACATTACTTCAAGTTTCTGATATAGTTTGGGGCAGCCGATATGGAAATGCTGCATTCAACAAAATTTCAGCAAAAGTGGACGGCTCCTCGGAAGTCAACCAGCCTGAGTTTGGCATTTTAAATGGATCAGAAACTTATAACTGGCCCAATCCTGCCAACGACTTTACAAATATTCGCTTTGAGTTAGCCCCTCCCGGCGGTACGGTTCAGATTACCGTTATTACCACGAGCGGGCGCATTATTTTCGAAAAAAGCACTACCTCTCCCGGCGGATTTCCTCAGGAAATACAAATTGAAACCGGAAGCTGGGGAAGCGGTGGCTACATTGCGCGGGTAAAGGCCACCGTAGATGGAAAAACAGAAACGAAGCTCATTAAAATTGGAGTATTGCACTAATGAGAATTCTCACTCTAACATCATTTTTTATCGCCCTGTTTTTCTGCTTTGCCACGCAGGCACAAGCTCAAATAGACGTTCGTTTCTACGATTATCCTCAAAATCACTTAGACTGGTACACCATTGAAAGCGAACATTTTTTGATTCATTTTCAGGAAGGGAATGACCGTTCTGCACAGGTAGTTTCTCGCATTGCCGAAGAAGTGCACGAACCGCTTACCGGGCTTTACCAATACGTGCCGGAAGAAAAAGTGAGCATTGTATTAAAAGACCGTGAAGATTACTCGAACGGAGCGGCCTACTTTTTCGACAATAAAATTGATATTTGGCTGCCTGCCCTCAAAACGCCGCTTCGGGGAACGCATAACTGGCTTCGAAACGTGATTGCACACGAGTACACGCACATCATTCAGATACAAAAAGGAATGAAGCGCAGCCGTAAAATTCCGGCTTTTTATTTCCAATGGCTTTCTTATGAAGATGTCCGCCGCCCCGATGTGCTGTATGGTTTCCCAAACGGATTGATAACCATGCCTTTTGCTACCGTTAATATTCCGGCCTGGCTGGCTGAGGGAACTGCGCAATATCAAACCGCCGGCTTGCTGTATGAAACCTGGGACAGCCACCGCGATATGATTCTGCGCACGCGCATTCTTTCGGACACCTATTTCAGTCTGGCCCAAATGGGTACATTTTCCTCTAAAACCAGCCTGGAGCGCGAAACGGTTTATAATCAGGGTTATGCTTTTGTGATTTATTTAGCAAACCGTTTTGGGGATGAAATTTTGCGTGAAGTCACTACAGCCCTCGGCCAAAAAGGTGTGTATTCCGTAGAAGAAGCTATCGAAATTGCTAGCGGAATTCCGGGCGAAACCGTTTTTAACGACTGGTTAGCCGAGCGAAAAGCCTTTTATGCTACTGCCGTTGAGCTCATCAAACCAACCATTTCTGATACGGTGGAGCCTCACGGTTTTTTCAACTTCTTTCCGAAACGCTCTCCCGATGGTTCAAGTTTAGCGTACGTATCTAACAAAGGTGTTGATTACGGGCTGCTCTCATTATACGTAAAGGAATTGGATGGCAGCGAGAAGCAGGTGGCGGTTATTGATAATGCCGAGTTTCATCAGCAGGGAAATCACCTGCGCACGATGGAGCCGTTGGTTACTTTTTTAGAAACTTCCTTTTCGTTTTCTCCGGATGGAAATCAGCTTGCCTATGCTATCAACAAAAAGAATAAATACGGAGAAAGTTATCGGGATATTTTTGTGTATGACATGGAAGCTAAGGAGAGCGAGCGCCTTACACACAGCGCGCGTATTGAGTCGCCTGCCTGGAATGCGGCAACTAACACTATTGCAGCGGTGCAGTATGAAAAAGGAACACAAAATTTAGTACTGCTCTATCCCGATCAGCCCGATTCCATCAAAACTCTGACATCCTACGAAAGTGGAGAAACGCTGTACACGCCCGAATGGAGCACCGATGGTTCAAAAATTTACTTTGCAAAAGCCTCACTCCATAATCGCGATATTTATATTTATGATGTAGCATCCGGCACCGTTCTCCCCTATTTAAAAGACGAGTACATTGATTACCGGGATCCGCATTTTGGCCCCGATGGCAACTACTTATATTATGCAGCTAATCCGGACGGCATCTTCAATATTTACCGCATTTCGCTCCGCTCCGGTGAAAAAACCAAGCTTACGAGTGTTATTGGCGGTGCCTTTATGCCCGAAGCGGGTAACAACGGAAGGCTGTATTTTTCAGAATATCACAAAGATGGATATAAGATAAAGTCTGCGGATATAGATTCTTTGGTATCACAACCCGATTTGGGCTTTTATCAGCCGCTCTTTCCGGATGAAGCTCCCGAGGCCATTGCCAACTTTGCGTACATCCAAAAGCTGAATAATTTTAATGATACGGATTTAAAGCCCTTTCCCGCCCAGGCGCACGCCGCAGCAGATACCGGCACCTACCACTTTGAAATGTCAACCATTGATGACAATAGTGAGCGTGAGTATCGCAAATATGAAGATACTTACACCGGCTTTAGCTTTTTCCCCGTTCTGCGGTTTGATAATTACTCTCAGCTTAATGGAAATAACGGACAGCTTATTCGAAATGGAAAATTTGGAAAATTTGGAGAGAATTTACTCCGTGATGCCAAACCCGGCGTCTATTTTTCATCTCGTGATGTAATTGATAAGCTGAATATTTTCAGTGGAATTATGGTAGGTGTTGCTTCTCAGTCTGCAGAAAGTATAGGTGGATTTTTTCGCCCCGATCGTTTAATTGGCTTAGACCGTGATGCTTTTTTGATTGTAGAACATCGCGGACTTCCATTTATAGAACGGAGTTGGTCGCCCACGGTAGCCCTCGAAATTTATAATATGCGCCGTAATGTTTCTGATGGACTTTCGGTTGAGGAATTTCCCTGTACCTCGTGCATGCCCGACACCTTACACACCGATATTGCTTACGACATTTGGGAAGCCGGCCTGTTCTTTCGCAGTAAATTAAGCCGTCGCAGTTTATTAGAGCTTGGTGTTTCGTACAGTCCGTATCGGGTTTCAACAGATGGGTTTTACTCTCGCGAGCTTCAGGGGGAGGTAAGCAGTTCCTCATCCCAATACTTTCAGGGAGCTACACTTTCATCCTCTTACACTTTCGACTATTACACCTACTCGAACGATGCCGATATTGCCCCGCTTGGCTTAAAAGGATATGTCCGTTACCAATTTCAACCCTCTAAATTATTAGAAGAGTACGAAATTAAAGAAGGCTCGCTTTCACCCATTTTTAAAAAATCGAACAATCACTCTTCTGAAATTCATGTACGTTACGGTTTTAAAACATTTGGTGATCAGGCTTTTCAGGCTCGTGTGCGTGGTTTTCATTATTTTAACGATCCAGGAGATTCCTTTTATACCGATTATGTAGGCGGATTTATGGGCATGCGAAGCTATCCATTTTTTGCTTTAGGCGGAAATACTACCGGCTTTGCCAGCCTTTCCTGGTTTGCTCCCATTTTCCGAAATATAAATAAGCAAGCCGGGCCTTATACGTTTGATAAAGTATTCGCTCGTTTCTTTTTTGAAGCCGGAAATGGATGGAGAAGTCCTTATGAAACAGGAAACAATTTAAAAACAGGAATTGGGGCTGAATTGCGCCTTGCCATGAACGGATATTACCTGTTCCCTCTGAAGTTTTTTGTGAGTACTTCCTACGGATTTAATCAATTTTCTTTAGCATTGCCCGATGATTTTATCACCAATACCCAAAGCAACAAAGTAACGTATGGGCGTGAACTGTTAATCCACTTTGGGCTAACTTTTGATTTTGAATTATTATGAGATGCTTCATTTCCATATTAATTTTTACGTTGTGTAGCGGTACTTTTTTACAGGCACAAGTAAAAACCAGCTTTAGCTCTGAGATTTTCAAGCCTGCTGAATTACCCAAACCTGCCGCTCCTGTACAGGTTCAACTATCCGACTTCAGGTATGAGTCGGACGCTTTTTCTGCCCAATCTACCTCTCTGATTGAAAGAATGCGCACCCAGCCGGGTGTAGCCTTTCTGGCTTCTGCAATTGTACCTGGTACCGGACAGGCCATTAACAAAAATTGGGCACGGGCAGGTATTTACTTTGCCATAGAAGCCGTTGGAATTATTTATCATCTGGAACGAAATGCAACCGCCCGCCGTCAGGAAAAAGCGTACGAAAGCTTTGCAAACCAAAACTGGAGCGTGGTGGCTTACTCACAATGGTTGGTAGAATATTCGGATGCCAACGGGCTGAACCAAACCCAGTTAAACCAGCTGCGAGATATGGTATATTCCAACGGCCGGCCTATTGCCCCCACCTGGGGTAGCACGCCAAACGACTGGAAGGAAGTAAACATCAGAACACTGCATGAAGTAGAATTACAGACACCATTTATTTTTGAAGACAGATACGCCAGTGAGTTTTCGCACGCCTTACCCGAATACGGTTCTCAGCAGTATTATGAGCTCATCAGTAAGTATTATCAGTTTCAATCCGGCTGGCAAGATTTTTATAACGTAGCTATTAATTCCAACTCTCCGCATTACGATCCCAACCACTCTTTCATTTATGGATGGGACGGGAAAGATCAGCCAAACGCCTTATTTTATGAAGGCCGCGACCGGGCGCACGAATTTAACGAAACTTATCGAACGGCAGGGAACATCCTTAAGCTCTTGCTGGTAAATCACGTAGTATCTGCATTTGATGCACTCTTTACCGTTCAACTAAAAAACAGCCGAATTGAAACCAACACCAATCTAATGAAATTGGAACCTTTTTCATTAACTTGGCATTTCTAATTCGCACAAGTCGCTTCGTATATGGGATTATTAAAATACATACTCACCAGTGCTAAGTTCTATATAGGAATAGCTCTGTTTATAGTAGTAGGAATCGGCCTTTTATTCCTTACCGATTCAGTTATTATGCCTGCTTATACCAATTTTAATGAAGGTGTAACCGTACCGGATGTTACCCGCATTTCGTTAGACGAAGCTGAGGAAGTGTTAGCAAATATGGGGCTTCGTTTTGAAGTAGCCGACCGGAGAGCTAACTCAGCCTATCCGGCAGATTATGTAATTGACCAAAGCCCGAACGCAGCCAATATTGTTAAGCCAAATCGAAAAATTTATCTAACGGTTAATACCGAAATGAAACCTCAGGTTGTAGTGCCCAAAGTGGTAAACCTTTCCCTGAGAAATGCTGAAATTCAGCTGCAAAATTATGGCTTGAAAGTAGGCAGCCGAAGTTATGAGTCTTCTCGTTTCAAAAATATACTTCGCCAGTCTATAGCCGCCGGTACTACGGTAGAAAAAGGCACAGTTGTAGATTTAGTGGTTGGTGACGGATTTGGTACTAAAATTGTACCCGTTCCGGAAATCATTGGCCTTCGTCTTCCCGAAGCTCAGCTCAAACTCAGTGAAGTCGGCTTTCGTGTAGAAGAAGTCCAGTTTAAACCTACTAAAGATGTGAGTCCTAATATTGTATTAGACTTTTCTCCAAAGCAGGAAAGCCTTCGTGAAGGAGAAAGCCTTACGCTGGTAATATCGGAACGGTATGAGGCTATTGAACAAAGTGAAGAAGGCGCCGTAATCATCGACTCAACCGGAAGCGATTCATCATCTCCGGCCGATTCTACCGGAAATCAACCTAACAACAATCAAAATAATGAACTTTAAGCTACCTTTAATTGCACCTTCAATTTTAGCTGCCGATTTTTCCCGCCTTGGGCAAGATATTACCGAATGTACCGAAGCCGGCTCAACCTGGATTCACTGTGATATTATGGACGGCCATTTTGTTCCCAATATCAGCTATGGTCCGGCCATTGTTAAAGCGGCTAAAAAAGCAGCCCCCGAAGCGTTTATTGACGTTCACCTGATGATTGAAAACCCCGATGAATACACACAGCCGTTTGTAGAAGCGGGAGCCGACTTACTTTCCGTTCACTTTGAAGCCTGCACCCACCTGCACCGCTCCATACAAAACATAAAAAAATATGGCCTTATGGCCGGCGTGGTTGTCAATCCGGCCACTTCACTCCATAATATAGAACCGATTTTAGCTGATGTTGATTTGGTGTTGGTGATGAGTGTAAATCCCGGTTTTGGCGGACAAAGTTTTATTGAGAACAGCTATCAAAAGCTGGAAGAATTAGCAAAAATAAGAGAAGAAAAAGACCTGAGCTTTTTGATAGAGGTAGATGGCGGAGTGAACTTAAAAAATGCAAAAAAAGTAGCCGAATCCGGTGCAGATATCCTGGTAGCCGGAAGCAGCGTATTCAGCGCAAACGATATTGGTGCAAGATTTGAAGAGCTGACCGAAAAAATCAGATCACAACCTTTATAAAGCTTTTTTCTTAATAGAAGAATCAGGTTTTCACAATTAGTAATTCAACTAATTAGCGGCTTAGAAAACCCTTAAAGAATTATGAAATGTACGCTCGGAACGATTCACCTTTTCATCGTATAAATTCTTAACTTAGGATACTTTCTAAATTAAAATTTCAGTGCCATAGAAGACGAAACCACTCTTACCGAACACATCATTGAGATTAAAGGAGCCGATCCTATATCTCTTTTTGGAATGCACGACCATAATGTTATTGCTTTAGATAAAGCCTTTCCAAAAACCAAGTTTAATGCCCGAGGGCAGCGTATAAAACTAACCGGACCTTCCAATGAAGTAAATACAGCTTCAAAAGTTATTGAGGGAATGATTGAACTGTTGGATAGAAAAGATGAAGTCTCAGAAAAAGATGTTAAAACCCTTGTGGCTTTAAAAACCGGTGAAAGAAGTGCTACCGCTCCCGAATTAAGAATATTGGGTGAAACCGGAGACACTATCATTCACACCCATAACGGGGAAGCTATTACCGCAAAAACGGACGGTCAGCGCCGTATTGTAAAATCATCCGCTGAGCACGACATTTCGTTTGCCATCGGTCCGGCGGGAACCGGAAAAACGTACACTTCGGTTGCATTGGCCGTGCGTGCTTTGAAAAACCGACAGGTTCGTAAAATTATTTTAGCCCGGCCCGCCGTTGAAGCCGGCGAAAATCTGGGATTCTTACCCGGCGATTTAAAGGAAAAAATAGATCCGTATTTACGACCTCTTTACGATGCGCTGGAAGACATGATTGATCGTGATCGTCTGGAACTGCATCTCACCAAAAACACCATTGAAATTGCTCCTTTAGCCTACATGCGAGGCCGCACGCTCAATAATGCATTTGTGATTTTAGACGAAGCTCAGAATGCCACCAATACACAAATGAAAATGTTTTTAACTCGTATTGGCTTTAACAGCAGAGCAATTATCACCGGAGATGTTACCCAAACTGACCTTCCACAACGCCAGCAATCGGGTCTGATTTCTATCCAAAAAATTTTAAAAGACGTTGACGGCATCGATTTTGTATATCTGGATGAAAGTGATGTGGTGCGCCACAAGCTGGTTCGGGATATTATTAAAGCCTATGACAAATTTGAAGGCAAATAAAATGCTGATTAACATGCCAAATCCTTCACCAACCCTATGAACACCTTTGCAGCAATCTTAAACGAAGGCACTTTCTCAGTTGGCTTAGACAAAAAATTTGTGCGTATCGGTCAGGATGACCCTCCGGCTAAAGGCGCATTGAAGCTTTCGCTAAATCCCCTGCTCATTCACACCGATGAACGCAACTATCTGTTTGATTGCGGAATCGGAGAATTCGGAGAAGGTACCGGTCCTGAAATTATTCGGGAAAACCTCAGCGAGCACGGTCTTACTGAGTATGACATTACGGATATTTTCTTAAGTCATCTGCACTACGACCACATTGGCGGTCTGGCACATCGTGAAAATGGATATTGGGAGCTGACGTTCCCGGAAGCAAAAGTGTGGGTTTCTGATAAGGGTTGGGACAAAGTGATGGCTCAAGAAGTATATGAAGACGAGGAGAAAACAGCCTTTATCTCATTTATTGATGCCAAAGCTGATCTTCATTTTTTAGATGAGGAAGCCAGCCCCTACCCCGATATTTCTGTAAAAAAAACGGGCGGACATACCGAATTCCACCAGGTATTACTTTTTGATAACGGTAAGCAAAAGTGCATGCAAGCCGGTGATGTAATAGGCTCAAAAGGTGCCATAAATAGAAAATATGCTGCCAAATACGATTATGAACCAAAAGTAAGCCAGCAGCAAAGAGCGGAACTCGCCAAGAAAGCATATAAAGAAGGCTATATAATAGCCGCCTATCACGAGTACCAACATCCTCTTTTTAGGCTCACGAATTACAATGAAAAAACCGGTTATATCACCAAAAACGTAGAATCACATGTCTCTGCCTGAGTATATTTTTACTATAAAAAAGTTTTTAACGAACAACGGCCTTCCCGACCGCATCGATTCTGCCGTTATTTTAGGTTCCGGGCTGGGCACCTTTGGCAGCTATATTCAAAATGCCACTGTTCTGGACTATGCCGATATCCCCAACTTTCCACAATCTACCGTGGTGGGGCATTCGGGTTCGCTTATTTTTGGGGAAGTTGAAGGAAAGTCTGCGCTGGCTTTTTCGGGGCGATTCCATCATTATGAAGGTCATGCTTTTGCCAAAACCGTACTTCCTGTACAGCTGGCACGTGCTTTTGACGTGGAAAAACTCATTATTTCTAATGCAGCCGGCGGCATTAACTTGCGCTATCAGGTGGGTGATTTGATGATTATTGATAACATTATTAAGCAATACATGAAGATTGCAGAACCGGCTTTAAATACCTGGGATTCCAGCTTTGAAGAATATGCTCAAGAGGTAAAAGCCATTGCGCGCAAATTGAATATTGAAACCCACATGGGAACCTATCTTTTTGTGAAAGGCCCGAATTATGAAAGCAAAGCCGAAATTAGGGCTTTCCGAACAATGGGCGGTGATGCAGTGGGCATGAGCACGGCTCCCGAGCTTACCGAAGCGGCTAAACTTGGCGTGAAGACAGCTGCCGTTTCTCTCATCACTAACGCCGCCGCAGGCGTAACCGATCAAAAGCTTGATCACGACGAAGTAAAGGAAGCTGCTGATCGTAAGAAAGAAGTATTTGCGGAATTGGTTAAAGGGTTGATTAGAGAGTTTTAGTTTTGGTTAGGAGCTGTCAGCTGTCAGGCTTTAGCTTTCAGCTTGTTTTTGAGTGATGTGAATAAGCTTTTTCCCTCGTCACAAAGGTAATTAAACCCCGTTGGGGTTTCCCGCCGCCTTTCGTTTTTCCACGGATTGCAAGCACTTTATGCTTTTATGGTACTTACCAGAAAAGTGTGTCTGTTGGTAGAATAAAAAAGTCTTCTTGTGTAGGCTTGGCGGCGTCCAAACCAACCAGGAACCCAAAACACACAAGAAGACCAATGATTGTCTCAAAAGTACTACTCAATGATCTAATTACCAACCACATCAAACAGGAAAATGGACTCAACGAAGTGAATTTTTTCGACACTAATTTATATCTGGTAAATAAATATCTTTATTTGTTTGGAAAAGCTAAAATGCGAACAACAGAATTATATCTACTTACCCACAACTAACTTTTGTTCTAAGTAGAAATTAACCATCAAAGATAACAGCAAAACGTATTTATTGATAAATGTGCCTTATGATTTGGAAGAGCTATAATTTCTCCAAAATAACCACAATCTACACTAAGCTTTTCAGATAGATTCAAATGGCTTTCTATTTTCTATAAAGGCAAATTATCGTGCTTTTTCTTGGGGATGGTATCTACTTTGTTGTGCGATACTTCCAGCGCCTTAATCAGCTTGCTGCGGGTTTCGGATGGTAAAATAACGTCATCTATGTAACCGCGTGCGGCTGCTTTGTAGGGATGCGCGAAGTTTTCGCTGTACTCTTCTTCCAGCTCTTTTTGCTTGGCTTCCGGATCATCCGCTTTAGCGATTTCTTTTCGGAAAATAATTTCAACCGCGCCCTTCGTTCCCATTACGGCAATTTCAGCAGTGGGCCAGGCTACGTTGTAATCGGCTCGGATGTGTTTGGAGTTCATCACGTCGTAAGCGCCGCCATAGGCTTTTCGGGTAATCACGGTCATTTTGGGAACCGTTGCTTCACAAAAAGCATACAGTAATTTTGCACCATGCTTAATAATGCCATTCCATTCCTGATCGGTTCCGGGTAAAAAGCCGGGTACGTCTTCAAACACTACCAGCGGAATGTTGAACGCATCACAAAACCGCACAAATCGAGCTCCTTTCAGAGAAGCGTCAATATCCAAAACGCCGGCCAGCGAAAGCGGCTGATTGGCCACAACGCCCACGCTTCGTCCGCCAATGCGAGCAAAACCGACTACCATATTATCCGCATAATCTTTGTGTACTTCGTAAAAAGTATCCCGATCCATAATGCCTTCAATTACATCCCGGATATCGTACGGCTTGTTGGGATTAAGTGGAACCAATTCGTCCAAAGCTTTTGCTTTAGCGGCATCCGGTTCTTTGGATTCAATCATGGGTACTTTTTCCTCACAGTTTTGAGGAATGTACTTCATCAGTTCGCGAATATCGTTCAGGCAAACGGCATCATTGGCACTCGAAAAGTGTGCTACTCCCGATTTTGTGCTATGGGTTGAAGCTCCGCCCAGCTCTTCGGATGTCACTTCCTCGTGCGTTACCGTTTTTACCACATTGGGTCCGGTCACAAACATATAGCTGGTATTTTCTACCATAAAAATGAAATCGGTAAGCGCCGGACTGTACACGGCTCCCCCCGCACAAGGTCCCATAACTGCCGATATTTGAGGCACCACACCGGAAGCCATACTATTGCGCCAGAAAACTTCTGCATAGCCGCCCAGCGAAGAAACCCCTTCCTGAATACGAGCTCCGCCCGAGTCGTTCAAACCAATAATAGGCACGCCATTTTTCATGGCTAAATCCATCACCTTACAAATTTTCTCGGCATGAGTTTCACTCAGAGAGCCGCCAAAAACGGTAAAATCCTGGCTAAACAGATACACCGGACGTCCATGAATTTTAGCATGACCGGTAACAACGCCATCGCCTAAAATTTTCTGTTTTTCTAATCCAAAAGCCGAGCTTCGGTGAGTTACAAACTTGTCTATTTCCTCAAACGAGCCTTTATCTACCAATAAGTCAATGCGCTCGCGGGCGGTAAGTTTACCTTTGTCGTGCTGTTTTTGAATGCGCGCCTCCCCTCCACCTTTGCGTGCTTCTTTCCGTAATTTTTGTAGTCGGTCGACCTTTGGATTAGATGCCATAGATAAAAAAATTAATTAAGATTTATGTGCTTCAAAATACGATTGTAAATCATCAATAAATGCGATTGTTACTTCCGAGCTCATATCTACTTCGTTTTCAGTAAATATATACTTTTCTATATAGTTAGCCGCTTTTTCCCAGCCTGATAATTCCTGAATGTTATCAAGTATTTCTTCATACTTTGGCCGGTTGTTATCAAACAGTTCTAACACAAACATGCTTTCTTTACGCTCTAAATAACTTTGCAGCGAAGGAGTTTCCGGATGCTCCTCACTTTCCCCTTCCGATTCGTCAATTAAAGCTTCCTCATCAATCAGCTCATCCTCGCTATCGGCACTTCCCATCAGCACCTCCATTTGATCGGCATTTAAAAACTGCTGCCACATTTGAGGCTCCTCTGCCTGCTCTTCAGCTTCTTCGGCCAGGCTTGGTTTGTCTTCCGCTTCAGCAGCATCCGGCAAATCAAGAATATCTTCTTCCTGTTCTATTTCCTCTGTTTCTTCCATTTCGGGCAGAGCTGCTTCAGGCTCAGATTCAATATCCGGTTTTTGGGGTGAATCTTCTTTTCCATGCTTTTCTTCCTGTTCCTGCTCTTCACCGCTCAAGTTTTTGAATGAATCGGCAGCTTGGTCAAGCACGGTAATCAGGTTTTTTCTGAATTTAAGAATTTCATCGCTTTGCTCACCTTCTTTTAAAGATTCTGAGATTTTTTCAGCATCCGGTACTTCCTCAAATTCCTCAAAAATAGATTTATCGTACTGCTCTGTTTTAAACAAGGCATTGAATGACTCTTCATCCGTCATTTGTGCACTTTCCTGGCTGTAATCTCCAAAAAAGCTGTCTAAGAGTCGCTGCTCTTTTTCATCAATTTCTTCTGTTTCTTCTTTATCGGGATGAGCGCTGCGATTTTTCTGTGCACTTAGTTCTTCCCGAAACTGCTCTCTGAATTTTTCCTGAAGCTTTACATCCAATAAATCGGGGTAAGACAGAATTTCTATAAATCGCTCTTTGGTAATTTTTTCGTCCAGCTCGTTGAATGCCTTGGCCGTCAGGTACAACCCTTTATCTTCAAAAAACAGCTGAATCAGCTTGGCATCAATCTTTCCGCCAAAAAGTGTAAACAACAGTTCCAGCGCTTTTGCCCAATCCTGGGCTGTGTAAGAAGTCACCAGGTTTGCATCTAAGTTATGAATAAGCAGCTTACATCTTTTTTTCTTGAGGCTTTTTAGCTTTCGCTTTTTCATATAAAGCGGAATAGCCCGTCCAAAATGCTTATAAATGGTAAGCTTATTTGTTCGCTCAACCAGCTCATCATACAACAGCTCGTCTTCTTTTTTATAAATGTAGTCGGCCATGTATTTACGAGGCTCCAGATATACTTTCACAATATCTGACATCACGCGGCTGGTAACTACGTAAAACTTACTTTTAGGAATGCGCGAATGAGCAAATAATACCTGCTGAAAATCTTTCCACGCGTCTTCCACCAAGCGTTCCTCGGTGTTTACCCATTTACTTTCTTGCAAAGTAAATTCATCCTTCACCGTTTCGTTTACTTCAATACGAATGCGCTCAACTATAAAATTAGGAAAGCCGGCCGCCAAACAATCTTTAAGCGTATAAAAAGGCTTATCGGAGGTTACTGCCCCAATAAGCCGATCAATAATTTCTTCTACTGCCTGATGCATATCTGAATGAATAATTTTACTTAAAATAAAACCTCTCGGCTACCCATACAATCTATGTTTTAGATAATCGGTATGTGTTTAAATCTTTATAATAATGGAGAAAGTATTTTGTAACGGCATTACCTATTCTTATTAATCATAAACTTACTACCTTTGCGGTATGATATCATTAAAGGTCGAAAAACTCACAAAAAAATTTAATCAACACACTATTTTTTCGGAGCTTAGTTTTGAGCACGAAAATGGGATTTTAGGCATTTCGGGAGCTAACGGAAGCGGTAAGTCAACCTTGCTGAAATGCCTGGCCTATTTATTACGTGCCAATTCGGGCACTATTGCGTGGCGCTCAAACAGTACCCATCTAAACCGGCAGGCTTTAAAAAATCACATAGGTTATGCGGCGCCTTACATCAATTTGTATGCAGAACTTACGGTAGCCGAGAACCTGCTTTTTTTAATGGAACTGTCAGGTTCATCGGCTTCTGAAACAGATTTGCATCAGTTATTAAACAAAACCCACATCCCGCATTTAGAGCAACAGCTTTTTGGCAGCCTTTCTACCGGACAGCAGCAGCGCGTAAAGTTGGCTGCCGCCTTAGCGCGTAATCCACAGGTGCTGATGCTGGATGAGCCGGGTTCCAATCTGGATGAAAAAGGTCACGCGCTGGTAACCGAGATTGTAGAAACCGCGGCCGCTTCCGGAAAGCTGGTTTTCTTAGCCTCAAACGACCCTTCCGAAATTGCACTTTGCGATACCGTTATTGCCTTATAGATTTACCAACTTTTGGTTTAATTCTCCGGCAATTCCCTTAACTTTCAGCCGCATTCAAGCCAACATTCATTACTTCTAATTTCAGTTTTAAATATGATTTCACCAAACGATCAGCAGCTTGCTTCCTTAATTTTAGAACACAGCATCGAAGTACAAAAAAATCAAAATGTCATGGTTCAGTTAGTAGGGCTGAACGGCATTGGACTGGTTCGCGCACTTACCGCACAAATCCGGGAAAAGGAAGCGCATCCATTCATACAAATTGAAGATGCGGAAACCCAGCGCGTGCTGATTGAAAACGGAAATGAAGAATTTTGGAAAAATCAGGCTGCGGTTGATCAGCTTCCAAAAATGAAGCAAATGGATGGTTTTATTGGAATCCGGGCTTCTCAAAATATTTATGAAAACTCGCAGGCAGATAAAGAGGCCAACAAAGCCTATTCCGAACATTTTCTGCATCCGGTTCACTTTGAGCAGCGCGTAAATAAAACCAACTGGTGTGTGCTGCGCTATCCTTCTGCTGCTTTTGCAATGAATGCTAAAATGCCAACTCAGGCCTTCACCGAGTTTTATTACAAAGCCTGCCTGGTAGATTACGGTAAGCTGGAAGAAGCCATGAAACCGCTCGAAAAACGACTGCGAGCAACCGATGAAATTCACCTTAAAGGCGAAGGAACCGATATCAAGTTTTCGGTAAAAGGACAAAATTGGGTTCCCTGTTTTGGAAAACGCAACGTTCCGGATGGCGAGCTGTTCACCTCTCCCGTACTCGATTCTGTAAATGGAGTTATTACTTACGCACCATCGGTTTATCAGGGCAAGCCGTTTGAGTTTGTGAAGCTGGAAGTGAAAGACGGCGTGGTGGTAGATTTTGATTCTTCCAATAACGAAGGCCTCAAAGATATTCTGGACACCGACGAAGGCGCCAGACGATTTGGGGAGTTTAGCTTTGGGTTGAATCCAATTATCGAAAGCCCGATGTACGACATTTTATTTGATGAAAAAATTTACGGCTCTAATCACCTTACGCTGGGCAGAGATTATGAGGAAGCTTCCAATGGAAACTCCAGCAACATTCACTGGGACTTGGTTTGCATAGGCGCTGATGTGTATCTGGACGGCGAGCTGATTCGCAAAGGCCGGAAGTTTGTAACCGACGACCTTAAAGTGCTGAACCCGGAAGAGCTGCTTTAAGAAACGCGTTTCGGAAGGCAGTTTCCAAAGGCACAGTTATCAATTCAGCTCAAAATATTTAAACACCGGATATTCTACCGAATGATCTGATATTCCCTGGGCTTCAAAATATTCATCAAAGAAGTTCCATTCTAAGATTAATGCATTGAACTTTTTCCAATTCAACGCTTTGTTTTTTGGCAAGATGCTTTGCACGTTCTCTCCTATTTCTGAAAAGAAGTGTGAAAATGTTATTTTGGGTGATCTTACATTCCTTCAACCATAAAACACCGCAAAAAACGCTCCGAAGATCCTATGAAGTATTTATTATTTGTATTGATGACGGCAGGTATGTTTATTCCTTCAGCCCAAGATTCTATTCCTGATTACTACACCGGGGATGAAGATTTAACCCATTCACTCCAACAAATTGTAAAAGAGCTTGAGCTGGATAAAGATTTTGATGTCGGTGCCGATGGAATTGAGCAAATATCACTTACCGTTATTGATTTAAACACGCCGGAACCAATTTTGGCGGGAGTAAATATAGAGAATTTCGTGTATCCGGCATCTGTTTATAAAATTTATATTGCAGCAGAAGTGCTGAATCAGATTTCGCAAGGAAAGTATTCTTTGGACAGCATGGTGGTGGTAGAAGCTCCAAATGATGTGGATAAGTCAAAGGAAATTAAGACAGATCCGCGTCCGCTTCTGCAGGCCGGCGATACGGTGAGCGTCAATTATTTGCTGGATTTAATGATTACCCGCAGCGATAACACGGCTTCTAATTGTTTAATTGATCTGGCGAAACGGGAAAACATCAACGCGTTGATGCATGAGTATAATTGGCAGGGAAGTGAAGTTACGCGCAAATTTTTGAGCCGAAAGTTTGAAGATCCCGGTTATGAAGATATCAGAGGAACCGAAACTTCTTCGCTGCACGCCGCCGATTTCATGTATTTAATGGAGCAAAATAAGCTGGTAAATCCATGGGTTAGCATGCAAATGAAGGCGCTGTTGGGGAGGCAGTTAGATCATTCAAAATATGCGCTCGGACTTCCCAAAACAGCTATGTTTTATCACAAAACGGGATGGTTTTCTTATTGGACTAACGACGTGGGGCTTATCCAGGATGGCGATTTAAAATACATTGTTGCGCTTTTGCTTCCGCTGAGAGAAGAGCAGGCATTACCGAAAATGGAGCAGCTTTCAACCAAAATTCATCAAGTTATGAAAGAGCGCTACACGAGTAACAAAAGTAAGTAGCAGATTGTATCAAGTTTAATAGCACGGAGAATAATCTCGAAAAAAGACGGAGCTTTTACAAGCTCCGCCTTTTTTAATTATTTAGCTATAACGTAAAGTCAGTTATTGCTCGGTTATTGAATCATCAGGCATCATCTGCCCAAACTTCCACATCATCCAAAACTTCGGCAAACTCTATAGCGTCTCCATTTTTGGAAAGCGTTGCCTCGTAATGTACGGGGCCTTCCTCTTCGCGACTCAGCAGCTGAGTAGCCAGTTTATTGGTCACATTCCGTTCAATAACTCGCTTAAGCGGTCGCGCTCCATACACCGGGTCGTAACCGCGTGCAGCCATCCAGTCTTTCACGGCGTCTGAAACGTCCAATTTCACTTCGTTTTTGGCAAGCAGCTCGTGCACTCGCTTCAGCTGAATATCCACAATCGCACGAATATGTTTCTTACCCAATGGGTGGAATACAATCATATCATCCACGCGGTTCAAAAATTCGGGCCTGATGGTTTGCTTCAGCTGTTCAATCAGTTTGTTTTGAAGTTCTCTGTACTTCTCGTCCGTAAGCTCTCCGCCCGACTTCTCAATTTCATTAGAAATCAGGTGTGAGCCGATGTTGGACGTCATAATAATAATGGTATTTTTAAAATCTACCGTTACGCCTTTGTTATCGGTGAGGCGGCCTTCATCCAGCACCTGCAGCAGAATATTGAATACATCGGGATGTGCTTTTTCGATTTCATCCAGTAAAACCACCGCGTAAGGATGACGACGAACCGCTTCGGTAAGCTGGCCTCCTTCGTCATAACCAACATAGCCCGGAGGCGCTCCCACCAACCGGCTGACGCTGTGTTTTTCCATATATTCACTCATATCAATGCGAATCATAGCGTGTTCATCATTAAACAAGAAATCTGCTAATGAACGCGCCAGCTCCGTTTTACCCACACCGGTTGAGCCTAAAAAGAAGAACGAACCAATGGGTTTATTCTCATCCTGTAATCCTGCTCTTGAGCGCCGTACGGCATCAGAAACGGCCTCCACGGCTTTGTCCTGACCAATTACTCGCCGGTGCAGTACCTCTTCAAGGTTCAATAATTTCTGGCGCTCGCTTTGCAGCATTTTTTGCACCGGAATACCGGTCCAGCGCGCTACAATATCTGCAATGTCCTCAGCATCCACTTCTTCTTTCAGCAGCGACTGATTTTCCTGCATTTCATCCAGCTTTGCTTTTGAAGATTCGAGATCGGCTTCCAGCTGGGCAATAGTTCCGTAGCGGAGTTCGGCTACCTTTTCATAATTGCCTTCGCGCTCGGCCTTGTCTGCTTCGTTGCGCGAGGTTTCTATAGCCTGCTTCAGCTCGCGAACTTTCTGAATCAGCTCGCGTTCCCGATCCCACTGCACACGCATGCTTTTTCGGGCCTCTTCCAAATCAGCCAGTTCTTTATTAATTCCTTCCATTTTGGACTGATCTTTTTCGCGCTTCAAAGCCTCCCGCTCAATTTCGAGCTGGCGGATTTGTCGCTCCAATGCGTCCAGTTCTTCGGGGAGAGAATCAATTTGCAGGCGCAATCGGGAAGCAGCTTCATCAATCAGGTCAATGGCTTTATCCGGTAAAAACCGGTCCCCAATATATCGGTGCGAAAGCTCGGCAGCAGCAACTACGGCCGCATCTGTAATACGCACGCCGTGATGCACTTCGTAGCGTTCCTGAAGTCCACGTAAAATGGAAACCGTATCTTCTACCGAAGGCTCTCCGATAAGCACCGTTTGCAAACGCCGCTCCAAGGCTTTGTCTTTTTCAATGTACTTTCGATACTCATCCAGTGTGGTAGCTCCTATGGAGTGAAGTTCTCCTCGTGCCAGCGCCGGCTTTAAAATGTTTGCGGCATCCATAGCGCCTTCGGTAGCTCCGGCTCCCACCAGGGTGTGAATTTCATCTATAAAGAGAATGATTTCTCCATCCGATTCAGTCACATCTTTTATAACCGCTTTCAGACGCTCTTCAAACTCTCCTCTGAATTTGGTGCCTGCCACCAATGCGCCCATATCTAAAGCCACAATTCGTTTTGATTTGAGGCCCTCGGGCACATCACCCCGCACAATTCGGAGGGCCATGCCTTCGGCAATGGCGGTTTTTCCTACGCCCGGCTCACCAATTAACACGGGGTTATTTTTGGTGCGGCGGGTAAGAATCTGCATTACGCGCCGAATTTCCTGATCACGGCCAATAACCGGATCCAGCTTATTTTTTTCGGCTAGTTCGTTTAAATCACGCGCATATTTTTTCAGTGCTCCATATCGGCTTTCCGCATTGGGATCGTCCACGGTTTGATTTCCGCGCACGTCTTTCAGCACCTTTAAGATATTCTCTTTGGTTACGCCGTGATCTTTCAGCAGTGAGGAAATCTCATCTTTTGCAGCCGATATTCCCATTAAAATATGCTCGGAGCTGATGTACTCATCTCCTAAACTATCGGCTTCTTTCTGCGCCTTATCAAAAAGTGCCTTACTGCTGTTAGACAGATATTGACCGGAAACAGATGCTCCCTGTACTTCAGGAAGCCGGTTTAAGATGCTATCCACCACATTTTCGATAACAGCGGGACGTGCCCCCAACTTTCCTAACAAAGTATTTACAATACTCTCTTTATCTACCAGAAAAGCCTTTAGAATATGTGCAGGCTCTACGGCTTGGTTGTTCGCACTTTGGGCCAGCTCAATAGATTTTTGAACAGCCTCCTGTGCTTTTAAAGTAAATTTATTCAAATTCATGTTGTATCTCCTTGTTTTATTATTTCTATAGAGATACTCTCCAAAACCGTGCCTACCTATTTAATTTGACAGAATTGCAGTTACTTCCAAAACACTCGTAAACTTGCATAACTAAGGCCTGCCATAACGAGCCAAAACTGCCAATAGCAACAATCAAAATGGCTGAAACTCAGATTAAAAGAGAAGCTGAATTCGGAGCTTATTGGTTACCGATTAATTCAAATAAAAAAACCCCGAACTGTATCAGAGTCCGGGGTTTGGGTTTTTCGGGGTACAAAATTGTTCTTCAAATTCAATTCCTAAGATATGGAATTTTGCACCTTATAACCATGTAATTTTTAGTAAATACTTCTACTATTTTATTACTGCATATAAAGAAAAACCCTGGTCCGTATCAGGGACCAAGGTTTGGGTTTTCGGGGTACAAATGCTCTATGCAATACTCTATAGTTCAAAAGCAATATATTGTTCCAGATTTTGTCTGGATACGGTTAACAACACAATGTTTGAGTCCATATTCTTTAATGCGTCATAAAATTCGGAAACAGAACCCACGGGCTTTCTCCCTACCTCTGTAACAACATCCTGACTTCTGAGACCTCTTTCAAAGGCATTGCTACTCCTGCTCATGTTTGTAACAACCACTCCTTCAATATCGTTCTCAATGTTTAGCTGGCGTCTGATATCATCATTTAATTCCCGAACACTAAATCCAAGACGTTCATCCATTTCTTTTTGTGTTTGAGGATTGATGGATGCAACAGTTTCGTCGGTACGTTTGCCTAACGTTACATTAATTTCTTTGGATTTGTCTTTTCGAATAATACCTAACTGAATCTCGTCTCCGGGTTTAAATGCAGCTATTTGCGTTCTGAAGCTGGCCCAGTTTCTGATTTTTTCTCCATTCAGCGACACAATAATGTCTTGGCTTTTAAGACCTGCTTCTGCGGCCGGACCATCTTCTTCAACCTGCCCAACAATAATACCTCTTACTTCATCCAGATCCAGTGCTTTGGCCATGGTTTGATCAACTTCGCCGGCCATATACATTCCCAGATATCCGCGCGATACTTCGCCGTCTTCAATCAAATCTCCCATAATGCGCTTGGCTAAATTCACGGGTATGGCAAATCCAATGCCATCATTCCCGCCCGAGCGAGAAGCAATAGCTGAGTTGATACCCACTAATTCGCCGTTTACATCAATTAAAGCGCCACCGGAGTTTCCGGGGTTGATGGCAGCATCGGTTTGAATGTAATCTCCGTATTGGGTGAGGTTGGTTAACGAACGCCCGCGCGCGCTCACAATACCGAAAGAAACCGTATGGGCTAAATCTTGCGAAAGCGGACTTCCAATAGCCAGCACAAATGAGCCTACCTTCAGCTCGTCACTGTTGCCCATTTCTACTGCTGGCAGATTATCCACATCAATTTTCAATACGGCAATATCGGTTTCGGGATCGGTTCCTATCAGTTCGGCATCAACTTCGTTACCATTAAACAAGCGAACTCGAATTTCATCCGTATCTGCAATCACGTGATTATTGGTAAGTATATAGCCTTCTTCCGAAACAATAACTCCCGAGCCTAAACCACGCTGTACGCGCTCGCGCACTTCACCTTGATCGCGCGGATTTCCAAAAAACTGTGAAAATGGATTTATCACTCGTACTTCCTGCGTGCGCTTGGTGGTGATGGTTACGACCGAAGGGTTGGTTTTCTCGGCAATATCTACAACGGCGTCATTAAAATCTTTCAGTGATGATACGGTTCTGCTTTCGGCAGATTCTACCTTTGTATCGTAATCGGGCAAAGAAATAGTATTGTTTGTTGTAGCCAAATTAAAACCCAATAAAACAAGTATGGCCGCGGCCACCCCAAATATATTTTTTACTGCTGTGTTCATGTTCGTTTCCGGTTTAGTGATTTGTGTGTTATTTCGGTATTACAACGTATTAAAAAGCTAAAATTGTGTAAGCCTGCAAAGCTTTACAAATTAGTTGAAAAAACAGAAGCCGAAGCCTCTGTACGAAGCTCCGGCTTGCCTTAACCTAATGGATCAGATTATGAAATCTCGATCTGCTTTTTAACTTTTTCTTCGCTTTTTGCAATACTGATATTCAGCATTCCATCCTTATAATTCGCTTCCACGCTTTCTTCATCTACCGTATCCGGCAGCTGGAAAGAGCGATTAAAAGTTCCGAATCCGGATTCTATGCGATGATAGTTCTTGCCTTTTTCTTCATTTTCAAACTTCCGCTCGCCACTGATGGTTAAGCGTCCGTTTTCCAGATCAACATTAATGTCTTCTTTATTCATGCCGGGCAACGTAACGGCTATTTCAAACTCAGTTTCTGTTTCTGAAATATCTACGTTGGGCATAAAAGAATCTCTTCTGTAATTCAGCGAGTCATTGAAAAACTCGTCCAAGATATCGCTAAATCTACTTGAGTGAAGATCAAGATTTGGTCGGGTATATTTAATAAGTGACATAATAAACCTCTTTTTTATTTTTTTGTTCTATCAGTTGTTCACCCCTATAGTTGCAAGCTATATGCCAACGCACCGGTTTTCGGGGAGAGTCTGACAGTCGGGCAAACCATGCTGTTGAAATTTCAGCTTGGCAATTGCGGTTGGCAAAGTTGTCAGTTTTGCCGGTTCAAGAGTGGCAGAGTTAGCACTAAAATGGCAGAAAAGTGCTTTTATTGGGGTGAAGGTTGAATGCCGAAGCAGATTAACACGGATTATTCATCAAAAAAACAAAACCCTGCTTTGAAGTTTGTATCTAAGAGCTTCAAAACAGGGTTTTCAAAATAAAGCGTATAAACTCCGGCTGTTGTTTTAGCCAGAAATCTTTTTACAGATAGCTTTTCTTCCACTCGCGAGCTACTAAAAATGCCATTTCCAGGCTTTGCTCGTAGTTCAGGCGAGGGTCGCAAAAGGTTTCATAATTATGATTCAGGCCGTCTTCCTTCAGCCCTTTAGCTCCGCCTACGCATTCGGTTACATTATCTCCGGTCAGTTCTAAATGTACGCCGCCCAGATAACTTCCCTCGGCACGGTGAATGGCAAATGCAGATTGCACTTCACTTAAAATATCATCAAAGTTTCTTGTTTTGATGTTATTGTCGGTGCTAAAGGTATTTCCGTGCATAGGGTCAGAACTCCAAACTACAGGAAAACCCTCACGGCGAACGGCTTGGATAAGCCCCGGCAGTTCCTTTTCAATCAAATCTTTACCAAAGCGGGTAATAAGTACAATTTTACCGGCTTCGTGAGAAGGATTTAACGTTTCAATAAGCTTTAGCGTCTCATCAATTTCGTATGGAGGCCCTATTTTAATACCCACAGGATTATTAATTCCCTTAAAATATTCTACATGAGCGCCGTCTAAATCTCGTGTTCGGTTACCTAACCAAACCATGTGTGCGCTAAGGTTGAAGTGGCCCTGCTTACGAGGAACAGGACGGGTTTGGGCAGAATCATAATATAAGTTCAGCGCCTCGTGCGAGGTATAAAAATCAACTTTCTGCAAGGTTGAGAACACATCCGGTGTAATAGATTCTACAAAACGAACGGCTTTGGTGATCGACTTCACCATGTCTTCGTATTCAGCGTAATATTCGTTATTTTGCATAAAATCGAGTTCCCATTGTTCGGGATAATGGAGATCAGCAAAACCTTCATCAGCAAGTGCTCTCAAAAAGTTGAGTGTGAGTCCGGCTTTATGATAGCCCTCCAAAAGTCGGGCAGGGTCAGGAGTTCTTACTCCCGAGTCTGAAGCATATCCATTTATAAGATCACCTCTGTAATTGTGAATTTTCTCACCGTTTACGGTCTCAAAATCTTTGGAGCGCGGCTTGGCATACTGCCCGGCTATACGACCCACTCGCAATACCGGCACGCCCATTTCGTGAATAAGTATAAAGCTGGTTTGCAGCAATACTTTCACCATGTTTACAATTTTAGGGGCTTTGGTGGCATCAAAACTTTCGGCACAATCGCCGCCTTGCAGTAAAAAGCTTTTACCGGCAGCTACTTGGGCCAGCTTATCTTTCAGTGCTTCAATTTCCCAGGAGGTTACTAATGGAGGAAGGGTTTTTAAGGTCTCAAAACTCTCTTCCAGCTCTTTTTTATTGGGATATTCAGGAAGTTGTTTAACGGGTTTGTTTTTCCAGGACGTGGGGGTCCAGTTTTTTTGTGCTACTTTCTGCATAGGTATAATTTTATATGAGTGAGCCCCAAAGCTATTGGTTTTTTCTCGATAAAGCCTAATAATTCTTCAACAATATTGGACGTAATCAAATATATTACGGATTAATATAAAGATACCTGCCATGTTAGAAACCAAACCGCGCATATTAGTAGTGGACGATCACCCCGCCCTTGTTACCCTAACAAGGCACAAGCTGATGCAAAAAGGGTACGAAGTACTTACTGCGCAAAATGGAGAGGATGCGCTGGAAATTGTTAAAACCAAATTCCCTGATCTCATTTTAAGTGATGTAGATATGCCAATTTTGGACGGATACGAACTGTGCGAGCGTATTAAGAAGGACAAAAACCTGAATAACATCCCCATCATTTTATTTACCTCTATGGTAAATACCCAAAGCATTTTGAAAGGTATTGAGGCCGGGGCTGATAATTACCTCACCAAGCCCTTCGATGATGAGACCTTATATTTAAAAATTGAAGAACTTCTGTTAAACCCTCCCCCTCCTATAGATAATTTTGAAATTGCCGAGGTAGAGATTGAAGGCTCAACCTATAATATCAGAGCTGATTATTCTCATCTGGTGAATTTGCTGATTTCTACCTATAAAAATACCCTGGCGCAAAACAACAAGTTGAGTAAAATGCAGACCGGTTTAAATGCAGCAAACAGAGAGCTGGAGCTCACTAAAAAAGAATATCAGGACTTAATACATAATATTTTTCCTCAAAAAGTTGCAGAAAACTTATTGGCTTACGGCACCGTAACCCCCGAACGATACGATGACACCACCATCATGTTCACTGATTTTGAGGGATTTACCCAAGTAGTGCCCTCCCTTTCTCCCGAAAAGCTGATTGAAAGCTTATCCTTTTATTTTGATCAATTTGATCAGCTGGCCGGCCAGCATAATCTTATAAAAATTAAAACCATTGGCGACAGCTATATGGCTGCCGGCGGTATTCCCAAAAGAAATGCATCTCACCCCATAGATACCGTTTTGGCTGCACTGGAAATTGTAGATTTTGTACGTTCACAAAATAAAAATACTAATTCTGATACTCCGTATCTGCCCGTTCGCATTGGCATTCATACCGGAAGTGCCGTAGTTGGGGTTATTGGCAAAGCTCGTTTTGCTTACGATATTTGGGGTGAAACCGTAAACCTGGCTGCCCGTCTCGAGGAGCATTCGCAGGAAAATGCGATTAATATTTCCCATAAAAACTTTTTACGAATTAAGGATTTCTTTGAGTGTGAGTCGCGCGGAAAAGTTGCTACTAAAAATACCGGTGAAGTCCCTATGTACTTTGTAAAACGCATTAAACCGAAATACTCTGAAGATGAAAAGGGTATTATTCCCAATCGCCTGTTTATCAGAGAGTACAATGCCTTATTTCCACCAAAAGCTTGAATGCCGGTAATAATCGGAAGGCTGTTTCGTGGTTTTAGCTGTCAGCTTTCAGGCTTCAGCTATCAGCCGGTGGGATCTCGCAACGTTCGGTTAAAAACACGACTGACAACTCCACTTTTTGTCTCTTTAATATTCATTCCGAATAAAATATAATTTCGAGCATTTTTTATAGTAAAAGGAATGAAGAAATTGCCGACACTGTTTTGTATTTTTCAAGGTTCCGAAATTTCAAAATAACAGTCTATTGCAACATCATATTGTAGTACGCGGCGCCCGCGAGCATAATCTAAAAAACATTGATATTAACATTCCCCGAAACCGATTGGTGGTAATAACGGGGCTTTCAGGCTCGGGGAAATCATCGCTGGCTTTTGATACCATTTATGCTGAGGGACAGCGCCGTTTTTTGGAATCTCTTTCAGCCTACGCACGTCAGTTTTTGGGGATGATGGAGCGCCCCGCTGTTGATTTTATAGACGGTTTATCGCCGGTTATTTCCATTGATCAAAAAACAACCAATCGGAATCCGCGCTCAACCGTGGGTACGGTTACGGAAATTTATGATTTCTTACGGCTTTTTTATGCCCGCGTTGGCGTTCCTTACTCCTGGAAAACCGGAAATGTGATGAAAAAGCAGTCCGCCGATCAGGTGGTTCAAGCGGTAATGGATATGCCCAAAGGAACTAAAGCGTACTGCCTGGCACCGGTTGTCCGCGGTCGAAAAGGTCATTACCGGGAGCTTTTTGAACAAACTATAAAGCAAGGCTTTGTAAGTGCCCGCATTGACGGCGAGTTTCATGATTTGGAAAAAAACATGAAGCTGGACCGCTATAAAACCCACAATATTGAAGTTGTTGTTGACCGTTTTGTGATTTCCGACAAAAGTGAAAAGCGCATTGCTGACAGCATCCGCCTTGCGCTGGAAATGGCCGATGGAAACGTCATTTTAGCCGTAAAAGGTGAGGATGGTGTTACCGACAAACTGTACTCACAAAACCTATTCGATCCCGAAAGCGGACTGGCTTACGAAGATCCTGCTCCCAATCTCTTTTCTTTCAACTCGCCGTATGGAAGCTGTAAAAAGTGCGAAGGTCTGGGCTACACTCATGATGTAAGCTGGAAGCTGCTGGTTCCAAACAGCACCCAAAGCATTGCCGACGGCGGCATTCGTTTTTTAGGCGCGCCGCGCGATATTTTCATCTTTAAGCAGCTAAAAGCCATCCTGAATGAGTTTGAAGTAGATTTTGACACGCCCATCAAGAAATATCCTGAGGAGCTGATTGATATTTTACTGAATGGAAGTGGCGACAAAAAGTATTCGGTCAGCTACGATTTTAAAGATAATTCAGTAACCTACAAACACAAGTTTGAAGGACTCAGAGCCACCATCACCGATCAGTATCACAACAGTAAATCGGGAAAACAGCGTGATAAAGCCAAAGCTTTTATGGATAAAATCACCTGCCCAAGGTGCGAAGGCGGGCGGCTCAATAAAGAAGCACTTTCGTACCGCATTGACGGCTACAACATCCACGATTTGGTTCAAATGGATATCCAGGAGCTGCGAAATACGCTCTACTCCATCAAACTGAATGAGCGCCAGCAAATTATTGGCAATCAGGTGCTGAAAGAAATTCGTGACCGGCTGGATTTTCTACTGAATGTAGGGCTGAATTATTTAAGCCTGAACCGGGAAGCTCAAACCCTGAGTGGCGGTGAGGCACAGCGCATCCGTTTGGCTACCCAAATTGGAACCCAGCTGGTGGGCGTGCTCTATATTTTGGATGAACCCAGCATTGGGTTGCATCAGCGCGATAATATCAAACTCATCAAATCGCTGGAAACGCTGCGCGATCTTGGAAACAGCGTAATTGTGGTAGAGCACGATCGCGAAACCATTGAACATGCCGACTTTGTGGTTGATTTAGGTCCCGGTGCCGGCGTAAATGGCGGCCATATTGTAACCGCCGGAAAGCCCGGGGAGTTAGATCCAAAGTCGAGCACAGCCAAATTTTTACGGGATGAAGAAGTAATTGCGCTTCCTGAAAAAAGACGTAAAGGAAACGGCAAATCTCTGACAATTACCAATGCGCGTGGCCATAATTTAAAAAATCAGGATTTAGAAGTACCATTAGGCAAATTTATTTGTGTAACCGGCGTAAGCGGCAGCGGAAAAAGCTCGCTCATCAACCAAACGCTGGTTCCTATTCTTTCCAATTATTTCTACAAATCCAAAACCGTTCCCCTCAGCTACGATGAAATTAAAAACATTGATCATGTAGATAAAATCATTTCCATTGATCAAAGTCCGATTGGGCGAACGCCGCGCTCAAATCCGGGAACCTACACCAAAGTTTTTGATCACATTCGGCGACTGTTTGCAGAACTTCCCGAATCCAAAATTCGCGGATACGATCAGGGGCGATTTTCTTTTAATGTGAAAGGCGGACGGTGTGAGTCGTGCAACGGAGACGGCGTTCGTAAAATTGAGATGAACTTTTTGCCCGATGTGTATGTAACCTGCGAAACCTGCAACGGCAAGCGCTACAACCGGGAAACGCTGGAAATTTATTACAAAGGAAAGAACATCTCTGATGTGCTGCAAATGCCCATCAGCGAAGCGGCCGAATTCTTTGATGCTCAGCCTGCCATCAGCCGAAAGCTTGTTACACTAAATGATGTGGGTTTAGGCTACCTAACGCTGGGGCAGTCTTCTACTACGCTTTCGGGCGGAGAAGCACAGCGCATTAAGCTGGCGCGGGAGCTTTCAAAAGTAGGCACCGGCGATACGCTGTATGTAATGGACGAACCTACAACCGGCTTACACTTTCAGGATGTGCGTATGCTGGTAAACGTAATACAGCAGCTGGTTGATAAAGGAAACACGGTAATTGTAATTGAGCATAATCTCGACCTGATTAAAGCAGCCGACTGGATTATTGATTTGGGTCCTGAGGGCGGCGCCGGCGGTGGCGAAATTATTGCAACCGGAACACCCGAAGACATAGCTGAAGTAGAATCATCTTATACCGGCCGGTTTCTGAAAGAAGAATTTGAGCGCCTGCATAAAGTACCGGTTTAGCGGGTTTCCATAATTGAGGCAAAACTTCTTCAATCCAAGACAAGGGGTTGCAACCCCATGTCTGGTTCAGTTCGATTCCTATCCCGTTTACTGCAATCTATTGTTTATTTTATACCCACGGCTCATTCCAAAAACCCAATTTTTTTGGCTCAATTTTCCGCTTCATTACATTGAATATTGAATAAATAGTTCATTATCTTCTGAGCTGAATGAATTTTTTTCGCACACATATTACACGCAATTTTAGCGTAGGCCTACTGCTTGCCGGACTGTTGCTTTATTTTGTGCAGCCTTCGTCGGGTAACACTCGCCAAAGCGCTTTTGCACTGTGGCTGAAATCCAATTTAAAGGCGAGTACAAGCGTAGATGTTACTAAGCAAATTCAGCGCCTTTCGGATGATCAGGATGAAATTGAGTCGGTAATTCGCAAAGCTTCCGAAATTGTAAGCGCCCATGCCGAAGATTTTGAGCTGCCGCTGAATTCTCAATCCCAAGACCAAAACGAAGTATTCCGGCTCTTGCTTAAAGAGTGGAACGCTTACCAACATGCTTCTGCGGGAATGGGTAAAGCGGTTATTATTAAACAAGCGCAACCCCAAAGCTTGCTTCCGGTTGACGGACCTGCCTGGGGCGGGAAGGCTATCACTCATCTTCAAAACCACGTAAATACTTCATCCGGTTTTTTATATGAAGTAGCCAATGCGCCCTCTCCAAGTTATCACACCTCTCCTCTTTCCGGCGGAACAGCTATTGGTGCTCCCTAACATTTTTCCGCTTTTTAAGCTTTTTTAAAAGGCATTGTGCTGTGCCGTAGTCTCATATACGTGCCAGTATATCTCAGCCTTACATTTTCTATTACAACACTTTTAACACACATAAAAACACAGATACCATGCAAGGAAACGGATTTAAAATTGGTAGTATAGTGGCCTTTCTCGCCCTAACTCTTTATTACCTGTATCCAACAATTCAGTACTCGTTGGAGCAAAATTACATTGAAGACCTGAGCGAAGCAGAAGCAGCTCAGTACATAGAAGACAATGAAGAAAAACTCGACGATCTTCGTGAAAACATCCTTTCATTAGGCCTTGACCTCCAGGGTGGAATGCACGTAACGCTTGAAGTAGGCGTTCCACAGCTGATTAGAGAACTGGCCGGAGATAATGCCGACCAGCTGCTGAATGAAGTAATCGAAGTAGCTGACCAACGAGCCTTAGAAAACAATTCAGATTTCATTGATGAAATGGTAGCTGAATTTGAAGCACGCGATGCCGATGCCCGCCTCAGCCGTTACTACCGGAATGATGCCATGGACATCACCCGCCGATCAACAAATCAGGAAATTGCCGCTTATTTAAAAACACAGCGTCAGTCAGCCCTTGACCGCGCCATTGAAATTATCAGAACACGGGTTGACCGCTACGGTGTTACCGAGCCTTCTATTGTGAAGCAGGGGAAAAACCGTATTGTGGTTGAACTGCCCGGCGTGGAAGATAAAGAACGTGTGCGCAGCCTTCTGAAAGGAACAGCACGCCTTGAATTTCGCTTAGCAGCCGATGCGCAAGAATTCCGTTCTTTCGTAAACTCTGCCTACGAATATTACAGTATGCAACCACAGTCTGATACTTCTGATACAGCTGCCACAAGCCAGTTCAGTCCTTTAGAAGAAGTATTAGTTCCGGCACAAAACCCATACTTA
Source organism: uncultured Balneola sp. (assembly GCA_964505215.1). Lineage (GTDB taxonomy): Bacteria > Bacteroidota > Rhodothermia > Balneolales > Balneolaceae > Gracilimonas. The sequence continues at coordinate 20,630 of CAZDGU010000003.1, read as the reverse complement.
GCGGGTTATGCAACCGCCAAAGACACCGCACGCGTGATGGAATTACTGAAGAATGAGGACATACAGCGCATGCTTCCGCGCAGCACAACCATGATGTGGAGCGCAAATCCCATGCCGGGACAAGGCGGCCAGGATTTATATCAGCTGATTGGCGTGCGCACTCAAATTGAGCTAACCGGTGATGTAATTGAAAGCGCCACCGTGCAGTTCGATCCTGCCACCAACGTTCCGGAAGTATCTATGAGTATGAACAGTGAAGGCGCTCGTAAATGGGGGCGTATTACCGGAGCAAATATCGGTAAGCCGGTAGCCATTGTGCTGGATGGATTTGTATTCTCTTATCCAAATGTACAAACCAAAATCTCGAATGGCCGCTCTTCTATCACCGGCCTCGATGGTGTTTCAGAAGCAGAAGATTTGGTTAACATCCTGCTTTCCGGTGCATTACCTGCTCCGCTCGATATACTTGAAGAACGTACCGTAGGTGCTACTTTAGGAGCTGAGTCTATCCAAGCCGGACTAAATTCTATTTTATTCGGTTTAGGTGTAGTAGCCATTTTTATGATTGTTTATTACCGAACCGGTGGAGCAATTGCAGATTTAGCGCTGATATTAAACATTGTTTTCATACTTGGGATATTAGCCGCTTTCAAAGCAACGCTAACCCTTCCTGGAATTGCCGGTATTGTACTTACCATTGGTATGGCGGTAGATGCAAACGTGCTCATATTTGATCGAATACGGGAAGAACAGCGAACCGGAAAAACCTTAAAAGCATCTATTGAAGCCGGCTACTCTAACGCCATGAGCGCCATTATTGACGCCAACGTAACCACCTTTTTTGTAGCTATTATCCTATTCAGTTTTGGAGTAGGACCTATTAAAGGCTTTGCGGTTACCCTGATGGCCGGTATTGTAGCTTCGCTATTCAGTGCCATTGTGATAACGCGAGTAGTTGTAGATTACCTCACTCAGGTAAGGCAAAGCAAAGTAAACTTCGGTTAATCCACACAAAGAAATTTAAAACACCAAAAGACGAATATTATGAGATGGTTCGAAACACCAAATTTTGACTTTACATCAAGCCGAAAGATAGCATACATTATCTCCGGCATCCTGTTTGTTGCCGCATTAATCGGCATTTTTTCCAAAGGACTACAGTACGGAATCGACTTTAAAGGCGGAAAAGAATTCGTCATTCAGTTCGAAGAACCCGTAAATGTAGTAGAGCTGCGAACTGACCTTTCTGATCCTCTGGGAAGTACACCCGAGCTGAAGCTTTTCGGTTCAGACCGTGAAATTCTGATTCGTACAGATAATGAGCAGCCTATTAATGAAGTGCAGCAAATTATTGTATCCAACATTCAAACCCTGCATCCCGACAACCCATTCCAGTTAATAAAAACGGATGTGGTTGGTCCTCGTTTTGCCGAAGACCTGAAATCCGGAGCTTTGCAATCGGTGATATATGCAATGGTAATCATTTTCATTTATATCCTGATTCGCTTCCGCAACTGGACCTTTTCGGCCGGTGCGGTATTAGCCCTGTTTCATGATGTGATAATTGTGTTGGGCATATTTACGATTCTGTCCGATTTAGTTCCCTTCAGTCTTCAAATTGACCAGGCTATTATTGCGGCTTTCCTCACCATTGTTGGTTATTCACTAAACGATACGGTAGTAGTTTTTGACCGTATTCGTGAAAACTCAAACGTCCACAAAGGCATGGATTTCGCACCAATGGTAAATAAAAGCCTGAACGATACCCTAAGCCGTACCGTAATTACTTCAATCACCACCTTGTTTGTGGTAGCCGTGCTGTTTATTTTCGGCGGAGAGGTGTTAAAAGGCTTTTCCTTTGCACTCCTACTTGGTGTTGTAATTGGTACGTACAGTTCATTGTTTGTGGCCAGCTCGTTAGTAGTTGAGCTTGAAGCCCGCACCAAAAAATCATAAATAACTTAAAATAGCAGGAAATCCATGAGCTTTAACACATCAGAACGCTATAATAGCGTAGTTATCGAATTTAAAGGTAATGTAATGGGCGGTCCGGATGCCGTTAGTTTAAACGAGCAACTCCATGAACTGATTGACCAGGATAAAACCAATGTAGTAGTTGACCTTGGGAAAGTTAAATTCATGAACTCCTCCGGGCTGGGCATGCTTATTGGAGGGTTAACCACCATGCGTAAAGCCGGTGGCGACCTCCGCATAGCCAATGCAACAGAAAAAATTGAAAGCCTGCTAATTGTTACTAAATTGATTACGGTATTTAAGCATTATAAATCAGTGGAAGAAGCCGCTGATTCTTATAAAGCTTAACCGATCCTATTTAACCAAGAATACAGAGGGGTGTTCTGCACCCCTTTTTTATTGAATCTATTATTATGAGTACACGAGTTGTTATTGGAGCCCAGTGGGGTGATGAAGGAAAAGGTAAAATTGTAGATCTGCTAAGCAGCAAAGCAGATTATGTAGTCCGTTTCCAAGGCGGAGCTAACGCCGGGCACACCCTCAAATTTGACGATAAAATGGTGGTTCTTCACCTCATTCCTTCCGGTATTTTTAACGGAGATGCTCACTGCATTATAGGAAATGGCGTGGTTATAGATCCTATTGCTCTGGTTGAAGAAATCAAAGGCATCCAAAAAATGGGATTTGAACTGAAAGATCGCTTCTTCATCAGCCAAACCGCACACGTTATCCTTCCCTACCACAAACTCCTTGATCAGCTAAAAGAAAAACGCCGTGGCGTTGATGCCATTGGTACCACCGGACGAGGAATTGGCCCCGCTTATGTGAGCAAAATATCTCGGGTAGGTATCCGCATGATAGACTTACTGGACCGAAAGCTGCTCAAGCAAAAGATTGACCAGAATCTGAAAGACATTAACTTTGCGCTTAAAAACCTGTACAAAGAACCGGAATTAAGCACCGACGAACTGCTTGCCGAGCTGGAAGAATCCATCCAAATTTTGGAACCTTATATTTGCAACACCACCAACCTGCTGCACCAAGGCATTGCCGATGACAAATCCATTTTGTTAGAAGGCGCTCAGGGCACGCTGCTGGATGTAGATCACGGCACCTATCCCTTCGTCACTTCTTCTTCGCCCACATCGGGCGGCGCAAGCACCGGTTCCGGCATCCCGCCCACACGGTTAGATAAAATCATGGGCATCACCAAAGCATACACCACACGCGTAGGCAACGGACCGTTCCCAACCGAACTATTGGACGAAATAGGCGATAAACTCCGTAAAAAAGGAGATGAATTCGGTGCCACAACCGGACGTCCGCGCCGCTGCGGCTGGCTCGATTTAGTTGCTCTTAAATACGTAGTGCAAATCAACGGCATTAACGAGCTCACCCTTACAAAAATGGATGTAATGGACGGCTTTGATGAAATTAAGGTGTGCACCGCCTACAGGCTTAATGGCAAAGAAACCGATGTTTTCCCACTTTCACTGCCCGAAATTGAAAATGCCGAACCTGTTTACACAGCCCTTCCGGGATGGAATAATTCCATTGAAGGCATTACAGATTGGGAAAAACTGCCCGCTACCGCGCAATCGTACATCCGCTTTGTTGAGGATTATTTAGGGGTGAAGTTTACCATTATCTCCACCGGACCTAAGCGTACCGAAACCATCGTTTTATAAATTAAAAAAGCCCGGATTGACATCAATTCGGGCTTTTACATTGTTTGGGTTTGTTCGATTTAAGTGAAGGCTTTCATCCCTCCACTACAAACTATCCTGTCGCATACTTTAGCAGCTTTTCGTAAGCTTCTTCACATTCTTCCAACAAGCCTTGCAGCTCTTCCGGAACCGGCTCATTTTTAGGTTTGTATGCGCGAAACCCGGTAGATCGGTGCACGGTATGATACCAGTATTTAGCCCACACGCCATCTTCCTTACGCGGACCGGCGGGCCATTTCAGCATTCTTTCATTAAAAGGAATACCCAGCGTTCCGCAAAGCTCTCTGAGGCGCGACTGCGGATATTGCAGCATATTTTTGGCATCTACAATAATTGGATTTTTACCCACAGACCGTAAATACTGCACAATTTCAAGATGCTTTTGATACCCCACATCCTGCATGGTCGGGTTTTTGATATGCTTTGCATACGAAACCAGCATTTCTTTAGGCGGCCGCGTCAATATCACATTTATAGTTTCCTCTAAAAAACTCAGGTCCAAATTTACCAGATGGTGAGACATATTTTTAAAGAACACAATGGGCGTGTCATATTCCCCCAGAAAAATTTCGTCAACAACTTTTTGGCCGTCATTTTCCTGGCTTTCCAGTACCTCTTCGGCGCCGGGGTGATATTCTGCCGCATCGGTCGAGGCAAGGTAATGCGCATACAGCGGCTCATCAAAAACCGTAGTATCACCACGCTGGGCAAATGAATACATCAGAGCCGTTGAGATATTTCGCGGCCCGCTCCATAAACAAATTCGTTTCGTTTTTAGCATTTCTCCATTATTATTTTTTTGAATATCGCCTGGTTTATGCTTCTGTAACTTCTAAACCCCTGCGACCGTTTAGTTCCAGTTAATTATACGCGTGCATTATTTACTGCGCGCTTTATTACAGACTCATATAAAACCTGAAGATGCTGAGTAAGCTCTCCGGGTACGCTTCCCGGAATTTCCCTGCCGTCAACAGCCGTTACGGGAGTGAGGCCTCCAAAGCTTCCGGTTACAAATGCTTCATCGGCACCATATACATCATATAACGAAAAATTCTTTTCGTAGCAGGGAATGTCCGCGTCATGGCAGGCTTCAATTACCTTTCCACGCGTTATTCCATTCATACAATATTGGCCGGTTGAAGTCCACACTTCGCCATCCTTCACCATAAAAAAGTTCGTTGCATTACAGGTAGAAACAAATCCATTTACATCCAGCATCAGCGCCTCATCGGCTCCCGCCTCCAGCGCCTGATACAAGGCCTGAACCTCATGAAGCTTGGAATGGCAGTTCAATCTGGGATCTAAATAATCGGGCGATCCGCGACGAATGGTGCTGGTAAAAAGAGTAACTCCGCGATCTCTGCTTTCAGGATCGGCCTTCTTATGTTCGGCAATAATCACCACATTGGGACCGGAAATGGTAAGCCGCGGATCCTGGGAAGGAGTTTTTTTGATGCCTCGGGTAACCATCAGGCGTACGTGCACGCCGTCGTTCATATCGTTGGCATCCAGCGTTTTCCAGATAGCTTGTGTGAGTTCAGCCCGGCTCAAACCAATATCCATTCCAATGGTTTTGGCGCCTTGAAAAAGGCGATCAAAGTGTTCATCCAAAAACACCAATACGCCATCGTGAAGCCGAAAGCCTTCCCAAACTCCATCTCCCACCAAATATCCGCTGTCATAAACAGATATTTTGGCTTCATCCCGGTGATGAAGTTCACCATTAATATAAATAAGAATATCGCTGTTTCGCGGATCAGCAATCGCGTTATGTGTACCGTGTGTCATAATTTGAGTGTATAATGTTTGCACCCAAATAAAAGAAAATAAACAGACGGTTGCGAATTTCCTTTTGTGAAGAATTATTTCTCAAATACCAGCGCTTCCGGGTTCGCTCCCAACTCCTTCAAATATCCCATTACGGCTTTGTTGAAGGGCATGGGACCACATACATAAAAAGGCTGATCGAAGTCATCAATTTGCGATTCTAAAAAAGCCTTATCCATAAATCCATCCAGAAAAATATGATCTCCGGAAGGTTTTTCATCCGTAATTACATTTATAAACTGCTCGCCCAATATCTGCTCAAACTCGTCTTTCAGGATGATATCCTTCTCACTTTTATTTGAAAAAATGAGCTTATTATTTCCCACTTTTCCCTTTTTATGCAAGTCTCTGAAAATGGCAATAAAAGGAGTAACACCCGCTCCTCCGGCTAAAAACACGCCTTCGCCATCGTAGTGAATCGTTCCCCAGGCATCGCCAACCAGTAGCGAATTGCCCGCTTCCAGCTTACCGATTTGCTCGGTTACGCCATTGTGATCGGGATACATTTTAATTACAAATTGCAAATAATCATCTTCAGGGAGTGAGGTAAAAGTAAACGGCCGCTTTTCCTCTTTCCATCCTTCTTTATTGATTGAAACCTCGGTAGCCTGACCGGGAGTGAATGTATAACCATCCGGCTTTTCTAAAGTGATTTTTCGCACATCGTGCGTTACTTCTTCAATTTTCTGGATATTTAATGTGTGTGCCATAGTCATAAGATTGTTTGAATTGTTTCCAAACTATTACAATTAAAACAGAACAAACATTCATTTACCGGGTATTCTGCATTAAACTTTTGATTGGTACCGAGTGCTCCGCGCCGGAATGCCCCACTGAGGCTCCGCCTCCTGCTACAAATTTATTTTCGGCTACTCAGTTAGTTCAGCCTCGGCATCTCTTAAACTCTGTGGCGTACAACCTGTATGAAAAGTATTATGTTAAGAAAGCCAGGTTAAATTTGTTAGGAGATACTGGCTATTTTAGCAAATCCTCCAAGGATTTTGAATCCTTGGAGGATTTTTCACTAATAAATTAATGAATCTATTCACAAGTATTGAGTTGTCCACAGACTGGGAGCGGCGGAGATAGTAGTTAATTGTATTTATTTACCAAAATTTGGTAGTTTTATGAAAAAGGAATGAATTATGAGTAAAAACACGTCCATATCACTCGGAAATTACTTTGATGAATTTGTGAAAAATCAGGTTTCTGAGGGGCGATATAAAAACGTCAGTGAAGTTATCAGAGCCGGACTTCGGCTTTTAGAACATGAAGAAAGTAAAGCCATTGCGTTACAAAATGCTATCCAGGAGGGAGTTGAAAGTGGCATCGCACACGACTTTGACCGAGACAAACATCTTCATGAACTGAAAGCAAGACGCAAAGAGAATGGCTGAATATAAACTGACCAACAAAGCCGTTCATGATCTGACTGAAATTTGGGATTATACGTTTGACAATTGGTCAGAGAAACAAGCAGACAGGTATTACAATTTGTTGCTTGACAGCTGCCGGGACATAGCTGAAAACCCTGATTTAGGAAAAAACTACCACGGAATAGCAGTTGATCTTTTCGGTTTAAAAACAGACAGGCATATAATATTCTATCGAAAATCAGCAAGAAAACCGATTGAAATCACCAGAATTTTGCACGAGCAAATGGATTTGAAAAGCAGAATGAAGGATTGAAAAACTGCTCTACTCACTAGCTCTTCTGCTCAGTTTCCACAGACAAATACTATAAATTCGTTTCTTAAATTTCTTTTACTCACTACCCCTCCTTTCGGGTGTAATTCGCGGATTAGGGAGATTTTTGGTGAAGCATCAAATCCTGCAAGGGTTAAACATCAATAACTGCGGGTGCAGTCTGCGAAACCCGTAGTTGAGGAAAGTCCCCGGCTGCCACAACCCCGGAGGGGTTCAACGAATTGTCGGGATAGTCTCGGAGTTCCATGGGCTAAGCAGGAAAGCTCCAGCTTGAGAAACGAAGATAAATCACATCTCACTACCCTCATCTTTTGTATCAATTACTCACATCAATTTGATTTTAAATTACTAAAGGGTTTAATTCCAAAATATAAAACAAAAAAATAGCCCTCCGCAGAGGGCTAAGGATACTCTTGTGAGCAGTGCCTGCAGAGTCTAAATCTCTTTGTTGTGATAAGACTCTTTTCGAGATGATTTACAGGAGTATAAATGAACTTTATTAATAAAACAAATCGGGAATATGAAAAAGATATTAGGCTTAGACCTCGGTGTTGCTTCAATTGGCTGGGGATTAATAGAAACAAATGGAAACAATGAAAACGGCAAAATCCTAAAATCAGGTGTGCGGATTTTCCAGGGAAATGAACTGAGAGCCGATGCTGCTCCCGGTGAATCTTCTAATGCAGACCGAAGAACTAAACGTTCGGTTAGAAGGCAAAGAGACCGTAGAACCAGAAGGAAAATAAATTTATACGTCACACTCAAACAAAAAGGATTAGCTCCTAATAAATCTGAGTGGGATGAATGGGTAAGCATAAATCCGTACAAGATAAGAGCGAAGGCCCTCGATGAAAAAGTAACACTCCATGAATTTGGCAGAGCTTTATACCACCTAAACCAAAGAAGAGGTTATAAAAGTAATCGCAAAGCAGGTAGCGATAAAGAAGGTGCTGTAAAAGAAGGCATCTCCAAAGTTCGTGAGCACATGGCAAAACATGACGCAAGAACTATTGGAGAATATTTTTATAAGATTTATGACAATCATCTTCAGAATGATTCAGACCATGATGATTTTGACTGGCGCATACGCAACAAATATACGCACCGATCTATGTTTCAAGAAGAATTTGATGCATTGTGGAGTGCTCAAAGCTCATACCACCCGCAATTAACTAAAGAACTTGGCAAAGAACTAAAGGAAATCATTTTTCATCAGCGTAAAATGAAATCTCAGTCTCATTTGATTGGGAAATGTGAACTTGAAACGGACAAAAAAAGAATTGCCAAAGCTCACCTGCTGTTTCAAGAATTCAGAGTTCTGAAAAACATCAATAACCTTTCCCTTTCTGATGAAAATGGTTTTCAGATAAAATTAACCGATGAGGACAAGCAAACCCTTAAGGAAATTTTTGATAAAAAAGATAAAGTTACCTGGAGCCAGTTAAAAACAGCGCTTATCAAAAGCGGAACCATAGGTAATAAAAATGCTGTATTTAATCTTGAAAGAGGTGGTCGCAAAAATATTGAAGGAAACCGAACCAATGCCGCTCTTTCTAACGAAAAGGCATTTGGTAAAGACTGGTATGAACTGGATGACGACTTCAAAAATCATGTGGTAGATGTTCTTATCCACGTTGAAAAGCCGGAAGTTGTAAAGAAACTTGCTCTTGAAAAATGGGACAGAACCGAAGAACAAGCAGAATACATAACCCATAAACTAAACCTTGAACAGCGTTATGGAAGTTTTTCTGAAAAGGCCATCAAAAAACTGTTGCCTTATTTAGAAAAGGGGATGGAAGAAAGTACAGCTATTAAAGAAGCAGGATATTCCTTATTCGAACAAAATCCGGGCAAAATGAATCAGCTGCCCATGCCCGACCAGACTATTAAAAACCCGGTGGTTTATCACGCTTTGATTGAGCTTCGAAAGGTGGTTAATGGGATTATCCGTGAATATGGAATGCCGGATGTGATACGTGTTGAGTTAGCACGGGATTTAAAAGCCGGATATGAACATCGTCAAAAAATGACCAAACGCATGCGTAAGCTTGAGAACAAAAATGAAAAAGCTTACAATGCATTGCAGCAAGCTCCATTCAATGTCCAATATCCCGGATATAATGATATTATCTGGTACAATTTGTGGGAAGAATGCGACAAAACTTGCCCTTATACTGGTAAATCTATTCCTGCAGAAGCTTTCAATTCAGGAGAGTTTCAAATTGAACATATTCTTCCGTTTAGCCGCTCTTTAGACAATTCGTACGCCAATAAAACACTTTGTGAAGCAGACTTTAACCGCAAAAAAGGCAATCGAACTCCTTGGGAATGCGTGGAAACAGGACTTATGGACGAAGACACAATGCTTCAGCGAATCCGTGATTTACCCTGGAATAAACGAAACAAATTTACCCAGAAGGAAATTGATGAAGACAAATTCTTAAATCGCCAATTAAGTGATACCCGCTATATAAGCAGGGAAGCAAGCTCTTACCTCAAACATCTTGCCTGCGAAAGTGTGGAAGTGGTAAAAGGCCAAACCACATCTCTACTGCGCCATCTGTGGGGGCTAAACAGCGTGCTAAATAAAGAAGATCCTGATATGAAAAACCGAGATGATCACCGCCATCATGCGGTAGATGCCATCGTGGTTGCATTCACGAATCGATCTACTTTAAAACGTCTGAGTGATGAAAATAAGCGAATTGGCACGGCTGAATGGATGGATGCTGACGAAAGCGGAAGAGCGGCTAATGAAGAAATGAAACGTCGAATAGCCGGACGAATAGACCTATCTGAACCTTGGCTAACTTTCAGAAATGACGTAGAAGCCAGCATTAACAATATAACCGTTTCGCATCGGGTTAATCGAAAGGTTTCGGGAGCTCTGCATGAAGAGACGTATTACGGACCAACAGATGAACCAGCTCCTAAAAACAAAGAAATGATGGTGCTTAGAAAACCGGTTCATCAATTATCTAAAAAGGATTTGACGTTAATTCGGGATGAAACCATTCGTGCCATTGTGAATAATGAAGTACAAAAACGAATGAATGACGGACAAACACAGGCTAATGCAATTGCCAGTCTGGAAGCTGATCCGCCATATATTATTTCTTCAAAAGCAAAGACACCCATTAAAAAGGTGCGCTTACTGATGGAAAAGAAGCCTCAAATCATGTATTTCTTTGAAAATAAAGATGGAAAGGAAACCAGAGCAGCTTTATATGGAAACAACCACCATATTGCCATTTATGAAACCACAGATAAAAATGGAGAAAGGAAACAGGTTGGGAAAGTAGTTCCTATGATGGAGGCCGCTCGTAGAGTTAAAGACGGCGAACCTATTGTAATGAAAGACTATAGACCGGATCATTCATTTCTATATTCATTAGCTTTAAATGATTCTGTAATAAATAATGAAAATGGGGATATCCTTCGAATCCAAAAGATTGCTTCAAGTGGGCAGATTACATTCCGTAAACATACAGTTGCTTTAAAAGGACAAAGTGATCCTGGCGTTCTCAGAAAAACACCGGGTTCATTAAATGCAGATAAAATTAAGGTTTCCCCAATTGGTGAAGTCTTTCCCGCCAATGATTAAGCGCACGGTTGAAATATCGAGCGGACCTATTCATTTAAGCATTAAGCACAAGCAAATGCTGCTTAAGAAAAATGATGAAATTCATTCCATTCCCGTGGAGGATTTGGGCCTGCTGGTGCTTTCACATCCGGCTATCAGTTATACCCATCAACTGTTGTATGAATTACTGGAACAAAATGTAGCCGTGCTCTTTTGCAATCGCCAACACATGCCGGAAGGGTTACTCCTTCCTTTCGAAGATAATCATCTTCATCAAGCCCGGCTGCAAATTCAGGCTGAGGCTACTAAACCGCTTAAAAAGCGACTTTGGCAGCAGGTGGTTCGTGCAAAAATCAATGCTCAGGCTTTAGTATTAGAGGAAAAACACGGAAAGCATTTTGGGCTAAAACCTCTTATCAAAAAAGTGCATTCCGGTGACCCAAAAAATGTGGAAGCCCGTGCCGCCCGTAAATATTGGAAAGCGCTGTTTCAAAACGATGAGTTCCGAAGAAATACGGATGGAGAGGATATAAATGCTTTACTCAATTATGGCTATGCCGTGATTCGTGCGGCCGTAGCAAGAAGCATAACGGCGGCCGGACTCCATCCTTCTATGGGTATTCATCATCACAACCAGTACAACGCCTACTGTCTGGCCGATGACATGATGGAACCCATGCGTCCGTTTGTAGATAGCGTTGTTTATGACATTTACAGCCAACATGGAACGCTGGAGGTAACACTCACCAAAGAAACCAAAAAGCCATTATTGGCCCTACTCACTAAACACGTGCTCATCAGAGATATGAAATATCCTTTACTGGAATCACTGCACCTTATGGCATCGTCATTAGTGGACTGCTTTACAGGAGATGCGAAAAACATAGATTTTCCGGTTCAAATTTAAAGCAGATGATATGAAAACATTCGGAGGACTTAAGACGATGTGGATAGTTGTAATGTTTGACCTGCCGGTAGATACCAAAGCGGCTATTAAAGAAGCTAATGACTTTAGAATCCGAATAAAGAAAGACGGCTTTATGATGATGCAGCTGTCGGTATATTCCCGCCATTGCCCCAGCCGTGAAAATGCCGACGTGCATGAGCGGCGGATAAAAAAGATCTTGCCTCCCGACGGAGAAGTTCGCATAATACGCATTACGGACAAACAGTTCGGAAAAATGAAAATTTTCCATGGAAAACGCAGAAAAGCGACAGAAAAAGCCCCTAAACAGTTGCAAATGTTTTGACTTTTCAGCATTAAGAACTGAACAAGTGATTGAGAGAGAACCACTTGAACAGAACGTAATGTAAATCATCTCGAAAAGAGTTCAAACCACAACGCTGTTTCCGGTGGCTCCATTGAAGGAATCAATGTAAATCATCTCGAAAAGAGTTCAAACCACAACGCATATAACCCTGTTGCATCAGCCGTGAAGAATGTAAATCATCTCGAAAAGAGTTCAAACCACAACTGCCTTCTATCGGTTCCATGGGGCATTTAAAATGTAAATCATCTCGAAAAGAGTTCAAACCACAACGTGCAAGTAGTGCAAGTACTGCAAGAACTAAATGTAAATCATCTCGAAAAGAGTTCAAACCACAACGGGTCTGTATAACTCACGATAATTAACGTAAATGTAAATCATCTCGAAAAGAGTTCAAACCACAACGCTGAGGATGCTGTACCAGAATGGGCAAGAAATGTAAATCATCTCGAAAAGAGTTCAAACCACAACCTTGTGCTTTCATTGTGTCAGTATGTTTGTAATGTAAATCATCTCGAAAAGAGTTCAAACCACAACGAATCAGAATCTATACTCATGGAGTTTTGAATGTAAATCATCTCGAAAAGAGTTCAAACCACAACGCCCCGTTACTTCCTAAAGTGGTGACTGGAAATGTAAATCATCTCGAAAAGAGTTCAAACCACAACTGTTAACGGCAATTTATCAGGCAACTTATCAATGTAAATCATCTCGAAAAGAGTTCAAACCACAACCGAGATGAAACGGGAATTTATGTGATTGAAATGTAAATCATCTCGAAAAGAGTTCAAACCACAACCCAACATCACCCGCTATTGGGCTTGCCTGAAATGTAAATCATCTCGAAAAGAGTTCAAACCACAACCGGGGGCGGGATGGTTCCCGGAAGTGGCGAAATGTAAATCATCTCGAAAAGAGTTCAAACCACAACAATCCTGCAAAAGTTGGCGTATCGTTAGCGAATGTAAATCATCTCGAAAAGAGTTCAAACCACAACATTGTAAAATATAACGAGTTGATAGATAACAATGTAAATCATCTCGAAAAGAGTTCAAACCACAACTGAGTCATTAACCGCCCTTCGGCAGCAGCCAATGTAAATCATCTCGAAAAGAGTTCAAACCACAACTGATTCACCTGGTAGGTTATCGCCAGCTTGAATGTAAATCATCTCGAAAAGAGTTCAAACCACAACGCCATGTTCTTACTCTTAAAATAATCAATAATGTAAATCATCTCGAAAAGAGTTCAAACCACAACAGAATACTATACCGATGTACATGGACTCAAATGTAAATCATCTCGAAAAGAGTTCAAACCACAACGGAATAATCGAATCATTGCAACTCAAGAAAAATGTAAATCATCTCGAAAAGAGTTCAAACCACAACTCTATCTTAGGTAGTAGGTTTAGCTTAGATAATGTAAATCATCTCGAAAAGAGTTCAAACCACAACGGTCTTTTAGTTTTATCTAAATCAGTATTAAATGTAAATCATCTCGAAAAGAGTTCAAACCACAACCTTATGTGCTTAGTAAGGGATTGAAGGGTAAATGTAAATCATCTCGAAAAGAGTTCAAACCACAACCTCAATTTCTTGTAGTCGTGTGTCGGAATAAATGTAAATCATCTCGAAAAGAGTTCAAACCACAACTTAGCTTCACAAATAGGGATATAACTTTCTAATGTAAATCATCTCGAAAAGAGTTCAAACCACAACTGAAATTGTCGTTTACATTGATACCACCATAATGTAAATCATCTCGAAAAGAGTTCAAACCACAACTTTTCCGTCTATTTCAACAGCTATGTTATTAATGTAAATCATCTCGAAAAGAGTTCAAACCACAACTAAAACAAGCTGTCAGATATTTCTTTATTGAATGTAAATCATCTCGAAAAGAGTTCAAACCACAACAATATCATAAACCGTGTTACCCTCTTTAAAATGTAAATCATCTCGAAAAGAGTTCAAACCACAACCACTTGTTATTGAATCGTAAGACAGGTTATAATGTAAATCATCTCGAAAAGAGTTCAAACCACAACTAACTGCTCAAACTTCATGAAGTCGCCCTCAATGTAAATCATCTCGAAAAGAGTTCAAACCACAACATGAGCCGGAGCCGGATCCCACTGCGGAGTAATGTAAATCATCTCGAAAAGAGTTCAAACCACAACGAGGCAGTGAAACTCCGCATCAATGATGTTAATGTAAATCATCTCGAAAAGAGTTCAAACCACAACAGCCCGGCGCGTTGCAGTCACTCAAAGCTAAATGTAAATCATCTCGAAAAGAGTTCAAACCACAACCATTTGATAATATGGGAGAAAGCGAATTTCAATGTAAATCATCTCGAAAAGAGTTCAAACCACAACCAGTTCTCCTGGTACACTTTCTTTAGCTTCAAATGTAAATCATCTCGAAAAGAGTTCAAACCACAACCTGGTTCGTGTAATAGCTTTTAGCACCCTCAATGTAAATCATCTCGAAAAGAGTTCAAACCACAACAGGCCTTCGTTGTAGGGTACGCCATTCTTCAATGTAAATCATCTCGAAAAGAGTTCAAACCACAACGAAGCCCTGACACTTAAATTTTGATGTGTAAATGTAAATCATCTCGAAAAGAGTTCAAACCACAACGTTGTTTGCTTTCGGCCTGCACCTGCTCAAAATGTAAATCATCTCGAAAAGAGTTCAAACCACAACCTTCTGCTCATCGTTCAAAAATCCTTAGTTAATGTAAATCATCTCGAAAAGAGTTCAAACCACAACGAAATGGGGTTGTTTTTAGTTAATGATGAAGAATGTAAATCATCTCGAAAAGAGTTCAAACCACAACAGCGCGCGGGTTCCAGCTTGCGAATTTTTTAAATGTAAATCATCTCGAAAAGAGTTCAAACCACAACATAATCAGATTTCTTTCTCCTACAAACCATAATGTAAATCATCTCGAAAAGAGTTCAAACCACAACTAAGCCGTTGCAATTTGTCAATTCTGCATAAATGTAAATCATCTCGAAAAGAGTTCAAACCACAACTACCTGAATGATAGGTTTTTTAAAAAGTCAAATGTAAATCATCTCGAAAAGAGTTCAAACCACAACGGACTGGCTCAAACAGTATTACCGGTGATGAATGTAAATCATCTCGAAAAGAGTTCAAACCACAACGCACTGTCAATATAAGGCATGATGTGTTTAAATGTAAATCATCTCGAAAAGAGTTCAAACCACAACAGAAGCAAGTCTTGATAAATCCTATAATCTAATGTAAATCATCTCGAAAAGAGTTCAAACCACAACTCTTTCCAAAGTATGTTTCGATCTCATCAGAATGTAAATCATCTCGAAAAGAGTTCAAACCACAACTATCCCAACTCCCGGCTTTTCTTAGAAAATAATGTAAATCATCTCGAAAAGAGTTCAAACCACAACTGCCGGACGCTGTACGATTTGGTGTAACGAATGTAAATCATCTCGAAAAGAGTTCAAACCACAACTAAGTACATTTTATACAGCTTGTCCACTTCAATGTAAATCATCTCGAAAAGAGTTCAAACCACAACTTACAATATTTTTGTATTAAAGCGCTTTCAAATGTAAATCATCTCGAAAAGAGTTCAAACCACAACCCGTGGGTAGAAGAAGCGCAAAGCCTTTCTAATGTAAATCATCTCGAAAAGAGTTCAAACCACAACTTACAGCTAACACTAAGAGCTCTAACTTTTAATGTAAATCATCTCGAAAAGAGTTCAAACCACAACCTTTAGGGCATGGCTCGAATTTGGTTTGGAAATGTAAATCATCTCGAAAAGAGTTCAAACCACAACAAGACAATCCTGTTCAATTCACATGGAAAGAATGTAAATCATCTCGAAAAGAGTTCAAACCACAACGGTTTTTTCATATCATCTCCTTTTTTGCATAATGTAAATCATCTCGAAAAGAGTTCAAACCACAACACTTTGTGCATCACTTACTTGTTTCACAGTAATGTAAATCATCTCGAAAAGAGTTCAAACCACAACACGTTCGGGATGTGTATTTATTGGCTTTGGAATGTAAATCATCTCGAAAAGAGTTCAAACCACAACCGTCAACACGCTCTTTAAATCCGTAATAAGAATGTAAATCATCTCGAAAAGAGTTCAAACCACAACCGGATCGTGCCGGGACTTTTGATAATAGATAATGTAAATCATCTCGAAAAGAGTTCAAACCACAACGCTGGCAATGATCTGAGCTTCACCTGCTCAATGTAAATCATCTCGAAAAGAGTTCAAACCACAACCATAGGCTATCTACAGCTGTTGAGAAATGAAATGTAAATCATCTCGAAAAGAGTTCAAACCACAACACGAACTTCATCAATATCAACCGTAGGCTTAATGTAAATCATCTCGAAAAGAGTTCAAACCACAACTCTCCAATTGTCCGTTACTGTTAACTACAAATGTAAATCATCTCGAAAAGAGTTCAAACCACAACCTTGCTCATAATGGCCTCTCTTGATTTATCAATGTAAATCATCTCGAAAAGAGTTCAAAACTACCCTTCCCCCTTCCTAATTTTGGATGAAAGTATTCCCATGCTTACTACAATGGCGGCGCCTACCATGGTGTAGAGTGGCCAGGCGATGGCTAATCCGCTGCCCGGAAGGATATTTTGCAGCGGACCTTCAACCATAAACAACAGCGCAATCAAACCAGTGAAAAAGCCGATAATGGCATCTGTTTTGTTGGGCTTTTGGGAAAACATTCCTAATAAGAAAGCTCCGAGCAGTCCGCCGTAGGTGTATGAAGCAATTCCTAAACCTAACTCTACAATGGCCGGACGTTCGCCGCCTTGCAGCTGCAGCACCGCAAAGAAAATGGCTGATACCGTTAAAATAGCGCCCCAGCCCAGCGTTATTTTTCGGGAAATGGAGAGATCTTCGGCTTCGGTATTATTTTTACCGAAGTAGGGTTTGTATAAATCGTAGGTGGTGGATGAAGCCAGAGAGTTTAAGGAAGAACTGAGGCTGCTCATGGCCGCGGCAAAAAGGGCGGCTACTATCAGTCCTGAAATACCTACTGGGAGCTGTTCAACAATAAACTTGGCGAATATTTCATCGGTAGTGGCTAAGCCCATTTCGGCGGCAGAAGCTCCTCCATAAAACATAAACAGCAGCAGGCCGATGCCCAGAAACAATCCAAACTGCATCATGGCTACCAAGCCGCTCCAGATCATGGCTTTTTGTCCGGATTTCAAGTCTCCGGTAGAAAGTACGCGCTGCACAATCAGGTGGTCGGTGCCGTGGGAGGCCAGCGAGAAAACAGCTCCTCCAATAAAGGCGGTAATCAGCGTGTACGGTTCGGCTATAAAGTCCCAGAAGTTCATATCAAAACCAAGATTAATAACCTGAAGCTTTTCGGTGGGTATTTCAAACCCGGCAGGCAGCTCACCCAGAAGCACACCGATGGCAATAATGGCGCCGCCGATGTAAACCAGCATTTGCACAAAATCCATCCAAACTACGGCTTTGATACCTCCAAAAAAGGTGTAAATCAGCGTGATGGTGGTTATCAACCCGATGGAAAGCACGTAAATTTCCAGATCATTCCAGCCTGCAAAAGCGCCTCCCAGTCGCAAAATAATGGCCAGTGGAATAGCCGTGGCAAAAAGACGCACACCATCAGCCAGCAGGCGCGTAATCATAAAAGTACTGCTGGTGATATTGCGCATAGCCGGACCAAATCGTTTTTCTAAAAACGTATAAGCTGTAAAAAGTCGGCCTTCATAATATTTTGGCAAAAAGACGAGCGCCACGACCACGCGGCCTATGGCATAGCCGACCGTAATTTGCAAAAAGGTAAGATTCCCCCCATAAGCCACCGCCGGAATGCTGATAAAAGTAAGCGTGCTGGTTTCGGTGGCTACAATTGAGAACAGAACTGCCCACCACGGAATGCCGTCACCTCCTAAAAAATAGTCTTTATTGGAGGTTTGCTTTCCCGAGGTTTTCAGGCCTAAAAGTGCCACTCCGGCCAGATAAACCACAATTACGATATAGTCGATATAAGAAAATCCCATGATGTCCGTCTTTGTTTCCCTTGCGAGGGTACGTGCTTAGCGGGTGAAAATTTTGAGCTTATTTCAGCAAGAAGAAAGCATTTTTTCTAATTCTTACCAACCTAAATTCTGTAAGAGATTTGGCATGGTTGGGTAAATGCAGTTATGGAGTGAACCGATTTATATCGCGGCAGTTTAAAGGTGTAAGAGCTTTAGGCTTCTAAAAACTCAATGAACTTTTGAACCGCTTTTCCACGATGAGAAATCTCATTTTTGATAGCAGCATCTAATTCCGCAAACGTTTGGCTATAGCCGGTGGGTACAAAAACAGGATCATAGCCAAAGCCTTTATCGCCTTTTGGGTCGGAAATAATTTCGCCGGTGCATACGCCTTCAAAAGTGAATTCTTCCTCTTCAGTTACCAAAGCCACCACGGTTCTGAACTGAGCGTCTCGCGAGGTTTTACCTATCAGCTCGACCAGTAATTTATCCACATTATCCTGATAGGTTGCTTCTTCTCCGGCATATCGGGCAGAATATACGCCGGGCGCTCCGTTCAGTGCTTTAACCTCCAGGCCGGTGTCATCCGAAAGTGCGGGCAGGTTGGTTTCGGCCGCTACATATCGCGCTTTTTTGAGCGCATTGCCCGATAGCGTCGGCTCATCTTCTTCCACATCTTCTAAATCGGGAAAGTCTTGAGTGGAAAGCACCTCAATACCCATAGGATTTAGAATCTGCTTGAGTTCTTCAATTTTATGGGCGTTTTGAGTGGCTAAAACTAACTTGGTTACCTTCATTCCGCTTTTTTGGGGAAAAGCTTAAAATACATGTTAATGCCGCTACCAATGGTTAGCAGGCCGTTTAAAGCGGTAAAAACCATGTCACCGGTAATCACCGAATAAACCGTCAGTAAAAAGCTGGACACAAAATACATGATGATAAACGCCATGTTCATAGGGGTTTTTCCGGCTTTAATAGTGTCCCATGTTTGTGGGAACCACGCGGCGGCTAAAATAGCAAAGCCGGCCCATCCTAAAAGTTCTGTCATAATTTTCCTTGTTTATTTAAGCTGATGTAAGAGCTCCTGAGCCTCGTGCCATTTCAGGCGTGGACCGTATTGAGCTACAATTTTTGAACCGGCCAGACTGGCAAGTTTTCCTGAATTTGCAAATCCCAAACCGTTGGTGATGCCGTATAAGAAAGCACCGGCAAACATATCTCCGGCCCCATTGGTGTCAACGGCTCTCACTTCGTACGGTTCAATGTCTATGAAGGTATCGCCGTCATAAATCAAGGCTCCGTTGCGGCCCTGGGTAATTACAAAACGTTTAGCTTCCTGTTTCATAGCCTCTCTGGCTTCCTGAAGCGTGTCTTTTTTGGTGAAGGCTTTGGCTTCATCTTCATTGCAAAAAAGAAGATCTACGGAAGCGCCGATTACTTCTCGGAATCGATGCTTGAATGCTTCCACAATGGATGGATCTGAGAGCGTGATGGCCGTTTTTACCCCGTTTTCTTCGGCAATTTTCTTGGTTAATTTCATGGCTTCCAATGCATCATCCGAGGCTACCAGATATCCTTCCAGGTACACATATTCTGAATCTTTAATGGCGCGATCGTCCACCTCATTTACCGACAATCCGGATGAAATACCAAGATAGGTATTCATGGTGCGGTCGGCATCGTCAGTTATCATCACCAGGCATTTTCCGGTGATGCCTTTCTCCCGCTCCTGCCGGTCAAAGTTAGTGGGAATTCCGGCATCGTCCATATCCTTCAGGTAAAAATCGCCGAATTCATCAGCTGCCACTTTACAGGAATAAAATGATTTCCCCCCAAACTGATTTACGGCAATCATGGTGTTAGCCGCCGAGCCACCCGATTTTTTGTTGGTATTGTTATGATCAATTGCTTGTATGAGCCGATGCTGTGTTTCTTCATCCACCAGCGTCATCAACCCTTTTTTTACCTCATGCTCGCTTAAAAATTCTCTGCTCACTTTAAATTCTAAATCTACCAGGGCATTGCCAATGCCGTACACATTATACTTTTTATTCATGAATGATATTCTGAATCACCAAACGGTTAAAAACTTAAATTTTCGAGCCTTGAAAATACGGACAGTCAGGGAGCTTTAAAAACGGATTAGAAAGTCTGTATTCAAAACCGGCTCCAAATGAAATACCCGCCCAAGGAATGAATTTAAATTTTTTACCGGCTTCTATTAGTGGAGTGAAGGTTATTCGGCCATAGCTACCGCCTTCCATAAAATTTTGTTTTCTTAACCCCATTATAGGGCCGAACAAAAAGTTACTATCTCCTTTCAAGATATTAATCGTATTTGCAAATCCAAGTTTACATGGGCATTTGTATCTAAGGGCCGTAAATAACTGGCCGAAACCGGAATAAGCCATCCTTCATTAAAAACGAAACCACCTGGACTTGCTACATTTTAATGGACACGAAGTTAAGGTATATTGCAGTCTAAACGA
>CAZDGU010000002.1:0-354203 GCA_964505215.1 uncultured Balneola sp. | reverse complement strand
CGGGACCCTGAAAACTATTAACCAATAATCAGACAGAGTTTAGATTACACTCCCTTTGTGTATCTCTTCGGCTAATGTTTTTGTACTAACATTCGCTTGTCTAATATATTATAACTCATCAAATCCAGGACGAATAAACTTTTCTGCATTGGGAAAATCAACTCTAATCTGTCTTTTTAACTGTTTCAGTATTGCAATGTTTTCCAATATAGATGAGCTGTTTTCCGGAAAATATTTGAGTAAGCCATTCCAGGCAAAAATGCAGCGGTCCACACTAATTAGCACCACTTTCGCTGTTCCATTCGCATCATTTTGAATAGGTCTTCCAACATCATCTTCCAGCAAACCATTAACAGCTCTTTTCGCCTTAACTGGAATAATGGTAAGATACCAACTTGTAATTTCTACCAAATCATTGATTGTTATGAATATATCAGCATTACTTTCTTCATCAATCCCTAAAATAGCAAGCCGTTTATAATTTTTGAGCGTCTCATCGATTGCATCTTCATGTGCTTTTAACCAACCATGTGCGGAATGAAAGTAACGATCTGCTAATTGGCTAATCGTGTGGTCTTCTATGTTCCTTTTCTGAGACTTTCTCTCTTTACTTGCTTGTTTAACAGCTTCTACATCAATGCCGTATTCCCCTACTATTTTCTCCAGCATGTTCAAAGTTAAAGCAAAGGTATCTGCTAATTGATTCCAGAACTCTTTATTCGAAATATCATTTGAGTCAATGTTTTCTGATGATTTATGCTCGGATATAAAAACACTGCACCGGGAAGATAAGAAGCAACGTTCGCACCAGCGATCGCAATAATTATGAATCCCGGGAATCAAATCCCGATTCTCTTCCTTTCTTTGAAAGTCATCAATATTCATGACGTCCTATTTCAACATTCTTCGGAGCAAAGCTTTTCGTTTTGAAATTAATTCTTTAGGAGATTCAATTTCTATTTTTTCTCCGAACTGAAGTAACCACTCATTAATATAATCTAAATTATCGAAAATAAACTCAACCTTAATAAATTCGGAATTTTCTTCTTTTTTACTTAAAACTTTAGCCGGCAGATTGCCCTCAAAACGCTCAATCTCATCTTTTTCGACCTGTACTATTATTGATAGAGATCTTTTGTTAGAACGGAAAATTAAGGCTTCTACGTCTAAATCCTTTTCTAAGGTGTAATTTTCTTCTAAAATTTGAACTTCATCGATCCCATCAAGAATAAAATTCCGAACTTCGCCTCTTAAATGAGATTTACCTATAACATTCCAATGATCTTCGTAAAAAACTAAAATATAGGGATCAATTTTTCGAACACCCTCCTCTCCCGACTTTGCAACATAATTAAATTGCAATCTTTTTTGCTGAGCAATGGCACTGCTTATCAAATACCAGTTACCACCTTTCTTTTTCTCTCCCCCAAATTTTAAATATGGATCTACAATTGTACGTCCTTCTAAAGAAACCATAAAATCTCTCAGTTCATCGGGCAGCACATTCTTAATTTTCAACTCCACTCCTCTTGCATCGCTTACTAAGTCTTCATCAACCTGAGACTTTACAAAGTTAAGACCAACCATAATAGTAGCCAGCTCTTTTGTAGTAAACATTAACGGTGGAATTTTATACCCCTCAATAAGCCCATATCCTGAATAACGGTCCCACGTTACAGGAATATTTATTTTCTCTAACGCATTGAAATCTCTAAAGATAGTTCTTCTACTTACCCCAAAATGTTCAGCAAATTCATTTACCGTTTTCTTTTTACCCGGTTGCTGCAGCATCAGCATTAACTTTAATCTTCGCTCTGAACTATTCATGTTTAACCCTATTTATTTCTACAATAGCTTTTCCTTTAAAAAAAACATTATCAAGCTCTGAATGTTTTAGATTGGTTATCATTGCATGTACAGGCACATCTACCTGACTAAGCTCTTCTATAGCCTCTTCACTTCCTTTCAAAAATACCAGATGATTCCATTTTTTATCACCCAATAAATCAATAAGCTCATATATTTTAAATGCATGCTTTGTAACTATCACATCATCAGGGTTTATCTCTTTTTCAGCAATAGACCCACTTATTACATCTATATTAGCTGTCTCCAGCTTCCTTACTATTTGCTTGACGGTTAGCACTTTTTTTGAAACTATATCATTCAAAACAATCTCTTTATCCGGAAAACATATGGCCAATGGCAGTCCGGGAAGCCCCCCTCCGGTTCCCGCATCAATAACTTTCTTTGCACCTATAAAGGTATCAGTTCCCGAAATAAGTAGTGAATGCCTCACATGCTCTTTCACCGTTTCACGTGAAACATCCCGACTCATTAAGTTTACTTTCTTATTCCACCAAAGCAATAGGTCGATATATTTATTTAAAAGACCCGAGTGTTTACTAAACAATTGATCTGCTTCGCTAACAAATTCACTACTTATAGCTCTTTGAATAATCTCATGTTTCACGTGAAACCTTTCTCTTAATTTTTAAGATAAATCATAAGAACCGACAAGTCACTTGCCGAAACGCCGCTTATTCTACTGGCCTGCCCTATTGTTTCAGGTCGTATTTTATTGAGTTTTTGGGCTCCTTCTGAAGAGAGACTTTTAATATTGGTGTACTCTAAATGCTCAGGTATTAACATGGATTCTTTTTCTTCCAATTCCTTAACCATGCTAAATTCCTTTTCTATATACCCGGCATATTTTATCTGAATTTCTATCTGCTCTAATGCTTTTTTATCAGTAGTTATTTGATTAACAGATGTAGAGAATTCAGAATCATGACTCATAATGTCTGCTAAGGAAACCTTTGGGCGGAGTAAAATCTTTTCCGCTTTCATGGGTTGACTCATTGGAGAGCTATTCTTCTCTTTTAACATCACATCCATTTGCTCCGGTCGAACTGTATATTCTTTAATGAGAGCATCCAGCTTATCTATTTCTGCTTTTTTCTGAAGAACTTGCTCCAATCGCTTCTCAGAGGCAAGGCCAATTTTATGGCCTAACTCAGTTAATCGAAGGTCTGCATTATCTTGGCGGAGTAAAATTCTATGTTCTGCGCGGGATGTAAACATTCTATAAGGCTCTTCTGTGCCCTTATTGATAAGGTCATCTATTAATACGCCTATATAGGCTTCAGATCTCTGAAGTATAAGCGGCTCCTTTTCTTTTACATGTAGCGTTGCATTTATCCCGGCCATCAATCCTTGGCATGCAGCTTCCTCATAACCGGTAGTACCATTAATTTGCCCTGCAAAAAACAACCCGTCTACCAATTTTGTTTCCATTGAACGCTTTATTTGATGAGGCGGAAAATAATCATACTCAATGGCATAGCCCGGTCGAATCATAACTACGTCTTCAAAGCCGGGAATTGTTTTCATTGCTTGGTATTGAACATCTTCCGGCAAAGAAGTTGAAAATCCATTCAAATACATCTCGTAGGTGTTCCAACCTTCCGGTTCAAGAAATAATTGATGCCTGTCCTTATCTGCAAATCGATCTATTTTATCTTCAATACTGGGGCAATATCGGGGTCCGATAGATTTTATACGTCCATTAAACATGGGACTTCGATCAAAACCGGTTTTTAAAACATCATGGACTTCTTCATTCGTGTAGCCAATCCAGCAAGAAAGTTGTTCGTCAGCAGATGGGAGCTCTTCTGTAAGAAAAGAAAAGCCGGATGGGTTTTCGTCTCCTTTCTGTTCTTCAAGTTGTGTATAATCAATAGTTCTGCCATCAACTCTGGGCGGGGTTCCCGTTTTAA
Organism: uncultured Balneola sp.; assembly: GCA_964505215.1. Lineage (GTDB taxonomy): Bacteria > Bacteroidota > Rhodothermia > Balneolales > Balneolaceae > Gracilimonas. The sequence continues at coordinate 350,424 of CAZDGU010000002.1, read as the reverse complement.
GCCGCCCTACTTCAAACCCAAGCTTTTCTAATGTTGCTGAAATACCTATGGAAGCACGCTCACCTGAGCGCCCTCCTCCAAATTGAGTTTCTCCAATATGTATAATTCCATTTCCAAAAGTACCGGTAGTAAGAATCACAGATTTAGAAAAGAATTTTTGGCCGGATTGGGTAATTACTCCACTAACCTTTTTATCATCTTCAGAAGTAATGATATCTACAACATTATCTTGCCGGAAGAATAGGTTTTCTTTTTGTTCTAGTAATTCTCTCATTTTAAGAGAATATTGTACACGGTCGCTTTGGCAGCGTGGGCTCCACATAGCAGGGCCTTTGCTCAAGTTCAGCATTCTAAACTGTACACCGGTTTGATCACTGACTATACCTGATAAACCGCCAAGCGCATCTATCTCTCGTATTAACTGTCCTTTAGCAACGCCTCCCATCGCGGGATTACAAGACATCTTTGCAATAGCTTCCAGGTTCATAGTAATTAACAAGGTTTTGGCTCCCATTTCTGCAGCTGCTCCGGCTGCTTCACTGCCTGCATGGCCACCACCTACTACTATTACATCATAAGAAGTTTTATTAACACTCATAGTACTGTTTATATTAAGTTTAGCTAATTTTAAAAAACTATCTGCTAATTAAGATAAGAAATAGTCTCTCTTTGAACACAAATTACCATTCATATGGCTGTTTGAACGTATAAAATGACTATAAACAAAAAAAGCTTTCAACTGTAAAGTTGAAAGCTTTTTTGCGATCCGGAAGGGACTCGAACCCTCGACCTCCTGCGTGACAGGCAGGCGTTCTAACCAACTGAACTACCGGACCTTTTTGAGAGCCTCAAATATACAGACCATTATGATTGGAAGTCAAGCTAATTTGCAAAATATTTCAGAAAAAAGGAAGGTCGCGAAATCAATCGCGACCCTCTATCGGGATGGTATATCTTTTAAAGATTTTACTCAGATAACTCTTGTTCGATAGCCTCTGTAAGCTCTTTACTTTCAGGTTTAACTTTACTTCTGAACCTTCTCTTTAAATTTCCTTCTTTATCAATTAAAAACTTCTCAAAATTCCATTTGATCTCTCCGGTAAAATCCTGGTTTTCCTGTGTTGTTAAATAACTAAACAATTCAGCCTGATCATCCCCTTTTACCGATACTTTTGAAAACATTGGAAAGGTAACTCCGTACTCCAAAGTACAAAATTGTTTAATTTCCTCATCGGTACCCGGTTCTTGTTGTTTGAAATTATTAGCGGGAAAGCCTAAAATTACTAAGCCTTCATCCTTATATTTACTGTACATTGCTTGCAGACCTTCGTACTGTGGGGTGAACCCACATTTTGATGCAACATTCACCACTAAAATAACCTGACCTTTATAAGCATCCAGAGATACTTCTTTGCCATCAATATTTTGAACGGTAAAATCATAAAACGATGTTTTGTCAGTATTCATAATAGTTACACCTGCTAATAGTATGAGTAAGGAAATTAGAACTTTCATGATAATTTATTGTTTGTTGTTCGTTATATAAACTATTTCATCTTGTAAAATCATTCCAAATGAAATCACTTTTTATTAAAGTACTGCTCAGTATAGGATTTTTAACAACACCCTTCTTCGCAAATGCGCAAATGTTTTCCGTAGATGATGAGCCTGAGCGCAGTGTTAATCCTTTTGCCCCATATATAAGAGTAGGAATTATTCCTATAAATTTTAGTTATACCGGAGATCCTGCTGCTCTTAAAAATAACGCTTCATTAAATTTTACAGGAACTGTAGCTCACGCAAATTTTGAAACAGGCGGTTTCAATTTAGGCATAAGTTTTGGGGATGATATTACCGGTTTAAACCAGCAAAAGTATTTTGATCTGAACCTTAAGTTTTTCAACCCCTTTTATTTTGTGCGGAAAAAAAGCTTCGGCCTTGGTGTTCCCATCCAGTTAGGCACCAAAGTTACTTCGGTTAGAAGTGACAGAACGAGTGATGAATTCAACCAAACAAATTTACATGCCGGAGCCGGAGCTATTGCTCGCTTAATTATTCCGAATAAAATGGACATGCGTTTTCAATTCATTCCAAGCTTCGGCTTTAGTACAGCCAGCGGCGGTTTGATAGGAGGAAATGTATTTTCAATGAGAGGATTAGCCCGTTTCAACTTTTATAACGTGATTTTTGGGAAAAACTTAAGTCTTGGATATGATTATATTTATGATTCATACAATATTGACGGAGAAAAATTTGATTACGATTACTCCGGTCATGCAATAACCTTAGGTATCTCGCTTTGAAACCCGATAAATTTCTTCTCGAATTAGAACAAATACTTGAACAAGCCGGATATACTCTTCGTAAAGAACGAGGCTCTTTTAAGGGAGACGAATGTATTATTGAAGGACAGAAATTGGTAGTTGTTAATAAAAACAAACCCGTAGAATCTCAGTTGGGAACTATGGGAAGGGTTTTAGCACAAATTGATTTAACAGGTGTATATATAAAACCGGCTGTAAGAAAGAAGCTGGAAGCTTTATGGGATCAACTTGCAGTTACCCCCGTAGAAAATTCTGAGGATTTTAAATTAGAATGAAGGTTACATTTTTGGGTACCGGTACATCAATGGGAGTTCCTGTTGCCGGCGGATTTAGACGAGAATTGCTGGCACATGATCCGAGAAATGAGCGCACTCGCTGCTCGGCATGGATTCAGGTAAACGGTAAATCCATTTTAATTGATGCCGGACCTGAGTTCCGCATTCAAAGCATTCGTTCAGGCATCAAAAATGTTGATTATTTCTTAGTTACTCACGAGCATATGGACCATATCTCGGGTATAGATGATCTACGAATATATTCTTACCTGAAGAAAAAACCATTACCTACCTACACCTCTAAACAATGCATTCATTCCATCGAAAAGCGGTTTGATTATATGTTTGGAGAAAATAAATATCCGGGTTCCACATCACTAAATTTGCATGAAGTAACCGAGTCTTTCTATTTAGATGGAATAGAAATAACACCTCTCCCCGTAACACACGGCTCAATAGATATTCTGGGATTCAGGATAAACGATTTTTCGTACTTAACAGACGTAAAATCCATTCCCGAAAAAACTTTGAAGTTAATTGAAGGATCAAAAGTTGTAGCTATGAGTGCTTTGCGGTGGGAGCCGGAGCACCCTACGCATCAAACCATACCGGAAGCGGTAGAAATTCTCCAAAAACTTGAAATTCCTCAATCCTATCTCATTCACATGAACAGTTATGTAGATCATGAACCTACAAATGCAAAGCTTCCCGAAAATATACAGTTAGCTTACGATGAGCAGTCCATTTTTATTGAAGATTAAAGGAACCTCTTGAGCTCATCATCTCCCTTAAGCTGCTCAACTATTTCTTTAACATTCTGGGCTTCATCAATTTTGCATACTAAAATCGCATCGTCCGTTTCTACTACGGCAATTCCTTCTAAACCTACCACAGAAATTATTTTTCCGCTTTTAGATGAAATGTAATTTCTTGAAGATTTACTGAACGCAGCATACTTGGATTTCACCACATTCCCATCCTTATCTTTTTTCTCCAAATCGTAGGCAGCCGTCCAGCTTCCCACATCATTCCAGCCAAACTCGCCGGGCACCACAAATACATTTTTTGCATGCTCCATAATTCCATAATCTATGGAAACCGATTCGCAGGCACGATAAAAAGCATCTATGGCTTCGGTATGATTGCCGGTGTAAAGTGAAGCTCCGGCTTCTTTCACATGTTCAAACATTTTGGGTAAATGTTGTTCAAACTCAGAAAGAATAGATTTAGCCGTCCAAATAAACATGCCGCTGTTCCAAAAATAATTACCTTCATCTAAAAACTGTTTTGCTGTTTCCAAATCGGGTTTTTCTGTAAAAGCCTCTACACGCTGTACGTTATTTCCTGAAACAGACTCTGCCTCAGCACGGTTGGCTTGTATGTAACCGTAACCCGTTTCAGGTCTGTCGGGATTGATGCCCAGCGTAACCAGGCACTGTTCTTGTTTTGCTTTTTCAATTGCTGTTTTTAGATAGGCATTAAACTTTTCAGGCTCTGTAATGTGGTGATCGGCAGGCAGTACTACCATCACAGCATCAGGATCTTTTCTATACAACATTTCTGCGGCTATGGCCACACAAGGCGCCGTATTTTTGGCCACAGGCTCTCCTACTATATTTTCAACAGGTACATTTGGAAGCTGTTCTTTTACAATATCCACATACCCTGAATTTGTAACCACTAAAATATTTTCTTGAGGAATAATGGGCTCTATCCGCTTGGCTGTATTTTGGATCATAGTACCTTGGCCAAAAAGGGATAAAAATTGTTTAGGAAGATTTTTAGTACTCTGTGGCCAAAATCGAGTCCCCGATCCTCCGGCCATAATCACTGCATATATCATGTAAAAATAGTTATATCTAAAAGTTTCCTGAAGGTAATACAAAAAACATCAAACCTGAACTTCTGTTCCTCAATCATCTGAACTATTACTGAGATTTTAATAACATTGAAAAAATCGTATTTATAATGATTTAGAAATAAAAGTTATATCTGAATCTGCGGTTTCTTGTCTATCATAAAACGACTAATTTTAAACTTTCAGAAAGCTGATATAGATTTAATTTTTTGCTCTCGCTGGTTTAGTTTCTTATATAACAGATATGATACTATCACCTATGCTTATAATAATTATGGCTTAAAAAATCAGGCCGCGGGTTCTATTCATTTTATTGTTGTTTATTCCTGCTAAATATCACGCAACACATGCTTAACCATCATATTTATATATGAAGTTTTTCACCTCTCAAATAAGTTATTTTGTTTCCAATCGCAGTACCCGAACTAATATTCGTCGGCTGATTCGATTTCTTATCCTTTTAATATTGATGATCGGTCTCTATGGAGTTTTGTTCCATGAAATAATGAAAATGGAAGGACAAAATCATTCCTGGATTACCGGTTTTTACTGGACCTTAACCACCATGACAACCTTAGGTTTTGGTGATATTACCTTTACTTCCGATTTAGGGCGTTTCTTTTCAATTATAGTTTTGGTAACCGGCGTTATTTCTCTGCTTATTATGCTTCCCTTCACATTTATTGAATTTTTCTATGCCCCGTGGATGGAAGCCCAACACCGTTCAAGAGCTCCCAGAGAGCTTCCTGAGGACACCAAAAATCATATCATTATAACCAACCGGGATGCTATCACTAAAGCCCTGATGACTAAACTGCAGCAGTATGGGCACGAATATGTGCTGTTGGTTGGTGATCTTTCCAATGCATTAGATTTATATGACCAAGGATTTCGGGTTATGCTGGGTAATGCAGATGACCCTCAAACCTATAAAAAAATGAGGCTGGAAAATGCATCGTTAGTGGTAACAAGCGGCACCGATATGTTTAACACCAATGTGGCACATACCATCCGCGAGCTGAGCGATGATGTTAAAATTATTTCTACGGCCAACTCCTACGATTCTATGGATATCCTGAAACTGGCCGGCAGTAATCACGTGCTGCACATGGGTGAAATTTTAGGAAGGTCTATTTCTCGCAGAACTCTGGGGCAAGATGCTCGCGTTCATCCCGTAGGCAGATTTGGTGAGTTGGTGATTGCAGAAGCTATTACTTCCAACACACCGCTGGTGGGTAAAACCATTAAGGAAAGTAAAATTCGTGAAAATGTAGGAATTAATGTAGTTGGCATTTGGGAGCGCGGCTATTTTATAAGCTCTCATCCCGACCACATTATTAAGGAGCACAGCGTAGTTGTTTTGGCGGGAACCATTCAGCAGCTCCGAAATTATGATGAAATGTTTGGGATTTACAGCGTATCGGATGCGCCTATTGTAATAATTGGAGCCGGAAGAGTTGGCCGCGCTACAGCTCGGAATCTGAAAAAGAGGAATATTAATTATAAAATTGTAGAAAAAAATCCGGATCGTATTTTAGATTCCGAACATTATGTACTGGGTGATGCCGCTGATTTAGACACGCTGAAAAAAGCCGGAATAGATGATGCTCCCAGCGTTATTATCACTTCTCATCTGGATGATATTAATATTTATCTGACCATTTATTGCCGAAGACTTCGCCCTAACATTCACATCATTTCGCGTGCCACGCACGATAGAAACGTAAACACACTACACCGCGCCGGAGCCGATTTTGTGATGTCGTACGCTTCGATGGGCGCAAATGCCGTTTTTAATATTTTTGAACAAAATGATATCGTAATGATTGATGAAGGCCTGAATGTTTTCAGCCTTAAAACGCCCAAAAAAATTCAGGGTAAATCGCTGGTTGAATGTGATATTAGAAACAGAACCGGATGTAATGTGATAGCATATCAGGTAGATGGCAAGCAAACCATCAACCCAAACCCAAACGAACCGATTCCGGAAGACAGCGAAATAATTTTAATTGGCCAGTCTAAAGATGAAAAGAAGTTCATTGATTTCTACAAAGAGTCTAATTCTTAATAGCTGATGTACGACCGTAGCTTTCTTATAAAATTAGTACAGGCCAAAATGCCTTTTGGACGATATAAAAACAGATATATCACCCAGCTTCCGGTAAACTATTTAGAGTGGTTTGCACGAAAAGGTTTTCCAAAGGGAATGTTAGGCCAGTATCTTTCAACTATGTTTGAAGTGAAAACAAACGGGCTGGATGATATTTTAAAACCCATTATTAAAAAATACAGATCCTAAAACGTTCGCTCTATAAGCCGTTCCGGATTAGCTGTAGAATCTTGTTTTACTCTGAATTTTATAATTCCCAGCACCAATCCCTCTTTGGTAATTACGTCCACTTCCCACTCACCTTCTACTATTTGTGTTTTATAGGTGTAGCCGCGATAGCCTTCATCCCGGCCTCCGGTAATTTCGTATCCAATTTCGTCCATTACAATCCATTTTGATGCACGTTCATTATACCATTTCCATCGGTGCAGCACGCGCTTACTGAAATCGGATGGCGCAAATATGGAAGTATAAACAAATACAGAATCGCCGGGTTTATATAAAAACTCGTGGCGATTATCTTTCCAGAACTTATACCAAGGCTCGCGCTCGTAGCTTACGATGTACTCATTTTCCTGCTTTTCTACATGATGAGCAACAAGTCCGGTATCTAAAGCAAGAGGTACGGGAGGAATTAAATTGAAAAAGTAAAACGTATTAATGAGCGCATAAATAATAATGACCACACCCAATATTTTACCAAATCCTACTTCCTTTCGGGTTGAAGGACTGGCATTATAAATATAAATAATAAGTGCGAGCGTAGTTCCCAGGCTCACGGCTCCCGAAATCAGAAAAATAAACTGATTCATGGTTCCAACTAAAACCGGAATGAAAAAAGTAAAAAACGTGAAGTTGACAAAAAAGTAAGCCCCGAGCTGAAGATATTTATTTGAAATACGTTTTTTGAGCATTTCATTGGCAAACAACAGAATTACCAGAATAATGAAAAATATGGACGTTTTGGAGAACGAAACGCTTCGCGAAAAATAAATTACATAAGCACTGCTCAATCCGCCAAGAAAAAATTGAATAGCTAAAGGGAAATACGGCTCATACCGCTCAATAAACGTGCCTTTCCACTTTTCATCATCCGCCAGATTAAACAGATATAAAGAAACACTTAAAGCCGATAAATAGGTGCAAAGTATCACCTGATCGTACAGCCGGTCGATGCGGCCAAGGGTTAGTGAATCCCACAAAAACCCAACCATAAACGAAATTACCGGCAGATAGCGCTGATTTGCCCGTACAAAAGCCTTAAATCTGTTTATCATTTACAAAAAGTTCCTTTTTTTGGAATTTAAGATAAAGCTGTGTGTTATGATTATCACATTGTAAGGGGAGATGTTAAGGATTGTTTCACTAAAAACATTAATGCTTTTAAAAACCTACTTTCACAATCTACTTCTAATTAAATCTCCTTCTCATGAAAAAAATAGCCTATCCATTTTTTCTGCTGATGTTTGCCCTTCTGCTTACGGTTCAACCCAAAGCACAAGAAAGTGATATTCTACAGAAACTCGAAGAAATTGCCATTATAGATCAAAAAGTAATGATGCCTATGGGCGACGGAACCCGCCTGGCTACCGATATTTATCGCCCAAAAACAGACAAACCGGTTCCTATTATATTTTCGCGCACGCCGTATAATTTTAACACCTACCGAAATGGCCAATTATCTACCCGTACGTTGCGCAGTGCGTATGAAGCCGTAAAAAGAGGATATGCCTACGTGGTTCAAAACGAGCGCGGACGCTTTTTTTCTGAGGGAGAATGGAATATTCTGGGAACGCCCCTCACCGATGGCTACGACGCTTTAAGCTGGATGGAAAATCAGAACTGGAGTAACGGAAAAGTGGGAACCATTGGCTGTTCTTCTACGGCCGAGTGGCAAATGGCTTTTGCTAATATGAATCACCCCGCACATGCAGCTATGATTCCCCAGGGATACGGTGCAGGAATTGGTACCGTGGGAGATTTCCATGAGCAGGGAAACTGGTACCGGGGCGGAGCCGGACAAATGCTTTTCACCTCCTGGTTATATTCTACCCAGCAGGATCCTTTGGCTCCAAAATTACCTAAAGGTATTTCACAAGAAGATTTACTGCGGCTTCAGCGCTTTTATGATATGGCGCCCAGATATCCCCGTGTAGATTGGGCAGAAGCTCTGCAGCATTTACCTATTCAGGATATCATCAAAAATGTAAACGGACCTAAAGGAATTTATGAGGAAATGATTACCCGTAAGCCCAATGATCCAAAATGGTATGAAGGCGGTTTATATCACGATGATATGGATTTTGGCGTACCCAGCTTTTGGTTTGTTTCGTGGTATGATGTTTCTACCGGGCCAAATTTAGCCTTGTTTAATCACGTTAGAGAAAATGCTTCCGATCCTGAAATCAGAGACAATCAGTATTTAGTGATTGCTCCCACTTTGCACTGCGGCTTTACCCGGGCTACCGAAAATACCGTTGTGGGTGAACGCAGTGTAGGCAATGCCACCCTTCCCTATGATGAAATGGTGTATGGCTGGTTTGATTTTTGGCTGAAAGGCGAACAAAATAACATAACCGAAGAGCTGCCGCGCGTTCGATATTTCACCATGGGAAGTAATGAATGGCAAACGGCTGACCAATGGCCACCAAAAAATGCGAAGATGACAACCTATTACTTAAACAGTAACGGGAACGCAAATTCCAGAAAAGGTGATGGCTCGTTGTTAACTAAAAGGCCTAATAAAGACGCTCCCGATACCTTTACCTACGATCCTATGAATCCCGTTCCATCTTATGGCGGTAACGTGTGCTGTACCGGAAATGCCGTTCAGGGCGGTTCTTTTGATCAGCAGGAAATGGAGCTTCGGGATGATATTTTAGTTTACACATCCGAACCGCTTAAAGAAGGCATTGAAGTAAGTGGATTTATAAACTCTAAGCTGTATTTATCGTCAGACGTAAAAGACACCGATTTAACCATAAAGCTTATTGATGTTTATCCTGATGGAAAAGCGTACAATTTGGATGAAACCATTCAGCGCGTGCGTTACCGCGAAGGATACAACAAAGAGGTTTTTATGGAAGAAGGAAAGGTATATGAGGTGAATTTAACGCCGATGTCAACCAGTAACTACTTCAAAAAAGGGCATCGTATTCGTATAGAAATATCAAGTTCCAACTTTCCTCGGTTTGATAGAAACTTAAATACCGGCGGTAACAATTATGATGAAACGGAAGGCGTTACGGCTACTAATTCTATTCATCACTCCAAAAAATATCCCAGCCAAATTGTGCTGCCTATCGTTAAAAAGTAGCCTTTAGTTAATTTTAGATAGACTTTTAAAAACCCCTTTATGAATAATTCAGGGGTTTTTTATTTAACAGAACCGATGGTAAATACATCTTCATTCAGTTCCGAAGCCTTAGCTTTTACAGCATCCACGGCACTTTCAGAAACAACGGCAATCAGTCCAATTCCTAAATTAAAGGTGGCTCGCATATCATCTTCGGGTACGTTTCCAATTTCTTGTATGAGCGTATAAACGGGTGGGCGCTCCCAGCTTTCCCAGTTCACATCTAATTGCAAACCTTCAGGAAGAATGCGTTTTGTATTTCCGGCAATTCCGCCTCCTGTTATGTGAGAAAATCCATTCACTCCGCTTATTTCTTTCAGATCAGTAATTAATGGAAGGTACGAACGGTGAACTTTTAGCAGCTCATCCCCCACCGTGCTGCCCAGTTCTTCTACATAATTTTCTACCTGATATTTACTGAATAACACTTTTCGAGCTAAAGAATATCCGTTGGTATGTAATCCCGAGCTTTTGAAACCTAATAGCACATCCCCTTTTTGAATAGCTGAACCGTTTATAACCTTGTCTTCATCCACTATTCCAACAATGGTTCCGGCAAGATCAAATTCTCCATCCGAATAAATATCCGGCATTTCAGCAGTTTCCCCTCCAATTAACGCTACTCCATTTTCTTTACAAGCTGTGGCAAATCCTTTCACCACATCTACTCCAATATGTTGCTCCAGCTTTCCGGTAGAAAAGTAATCTAAAAAGAAGAGAGGTTTAGCTCCGCAAACGGCAATATCATTAACGCAATGGTTCACTAAATCCTGACCAACCGTATCGTATTTATTAGATTTGAAAGCTACAATCAGTTTGGTGCCTACGCCATCTACCGAGCTCACAAAAACCGGATTTTTATAGGAACCTAAATCAGGTTTAAAAAAACCACCGAATCCACCTATGTTTGCCAGTACTTCCGGTCCGTGGGTATCTTTTACTACTCCCTTAATAGATTCAACCATTTGCTCTCCGGCTTTAATATCTACTCCGGAATCTTTGTAGGTAAATTGTTTTTTAGAACTCATAGCGGTTAAGTTACAGGAATTTAAAAATTAGTTAATCTATAAGAGATAATTGGAATAAACGGTTCAAGAAAAGTATAACTATTTCTTAAAGAGTGAATTCAAACAGTGCTTCAAATATATAAGGATTAACAGAGTGTTTTTGAATCTTTTTGAAGGACTTTTCCACACCTAAGAGATTAACAGTATGAGATTTTTTTATTTTAGTTATAGTAGTAGAGACTGTGGATAAGTGGATAACTTTTTTATCCTGTACATTCAAAAGAGTCTGAATAGAATGTGTATATCTTTGTGGATAAATAAGTGTTAATAATCAGTAACTTAAATGCTTTCCAAAAAACTTATTCACAAACAGATATATTTTTTACATAAGTGTTCAGAAAATCCATCCACACCAAAAGTTATTCTTTTTGAATGTTGATTATCCCGTTTGGATGTGGAAACTTGTGTATAACTTCAGGGCATTTTAGTTATCCAACATTTGTTAGTGAGTAATCCACATAGTAATCCACATATAAAAATTTATGAAAGCAGTAATTCAGCGCGTAGAATCTTCATCAGTAATGATAGAAAATGAAATAAGCGGAGCCATAGATCATGGACTTTTGGTATTGTTGGGTATTCACAAAGAAGATACTGAAGAGCAGTTAATATGGATGTGCAATAAAATTAGCAAACTGCGTATTTTTGAAGATGAAGAAGGGAAAATGAATAAATCGGTTCAGGATGTGAATGGCGGTATTTTAGTAGTGTCTCAGTTCACACTGTATGGAAATGCCAGCAAAGGAACCCGCCCCAGTTTTATTGAAGCCGCTCGACCCGAAAAGGCCGAACCATTATATAATACCATGATAAAATGGTTTAAAAATAACACAGAGCTGAATATTCAATCCGGAGAATTCGGTGCAATGATGAGCGTAAAGCTGGTGAACGACGGACCGGTAACTATCATCTTAGAGAAATAACACAATGGCGGTAATTTTTATTTTTATGGATGGCGTGGGCATTGGCGAAGATTCTTCGCATAACCCTTTTTCCACTCATCAATATGCATCATTTGAGCAGCTTGCGGGAGATCAGTTCAATAAAAAAGCAGAACCTGTAATAAATAAGAATCATCTTTTTAAAGGTATTGACGCTAATTTGGGTGTAGAAGGATTACCACAAAGCGGCACCGGTCAGGCTGCGCTTTTTACCGGGGTGAATGCATCTAAACATATTGGCAAACATTTTGGGCCGTTTCCTCACTCCGGAGTGAAGCCGTTGTTAAAGGAAAAAAGTATTTTTCATGCGGTAAAAGAGCTGGGAAAGAAACCCTATTTTATGAATGCTTATCCGCCCATCTTTTTTGAACATGCTAAGAAAAGAAACCGATGGAGCTGCACCACTTTAATGACAAAAAGTGCGGGACTGAAATTAAATTCAACCCGGGAAATAATAAACGAAACCGCCTTAACAGCAGAAATTGTGCAAAATGCGTGGCGGGAAAAACTGAATATAGATGTCCCTAAAATCACCCCCACCGATGCAGCTAAACGATTGCTAAACGTAAGCCAAAAATACGATTTGGTGCTGTACGAATATTACTTAACGGATAAAGCCGGACACAGTCAAAGTCCTGAAAAAGCAAAACAGGCGCTTCAGCCTTTAGATGAGTTTTTTCAGTACATTATCAATCACAAAAAGAAAAGTGATACGTTAGTGATTACCAGCGATCATGGAAATTTAGAAGACCTGTCAACCAAAACGCATACCCGAAATAAAGTACCGTTATTTGTAAAAGGAGCATCTGCCGAAAAGCTAAAAACGGTAGAAAGTCTGACGGATGTAAAAGATGGGATAATTTCTTTAATTTAATATGAAAGACACTCCACAACATATATTAAATATTCATAGAGATATCATTCATTCAAAAACCGATCATGAGCGGTTCATGATGGGAGCGGAAATGCTCGACTCCATTTATAATATGATAAAAAGCAGAATACAAGTGGAAGAACCCAATTTAGGGCCAAAAGAAGTGACCGCAAAAATTTTTTTAAGGTTTTATGGACATGAGTTTTCAGAAAAAGAAAAAATTATAGCTTCTATACAACGTGGCTAAACCTAAAGTACATTTGGTGTTAGGAAGCGGCGGAGCCCGGGGAATTGCCCACATCGCCGTAATAGAAGAGCTCGAAAAGGAAGGCTATGAAATTATTGAAGTAATCGGATGCTCGATGGGGGCTGTTGTGGGTGGAATTTATGCAGCCGGTCGCCTTCCGGAATACAAAAAGTGGCTAACGAGTTTAACAAGAATAGATGTGTTCGACCTGCTGGATTTTACCTTCACCAAACAAGGGTTTGTTAAGGGAGAAAGGCTGTTTGCCAAACACGTGGAAGTAACCGGAGAGCTGGCTATAGAGGAATTTCCCATCCCGTTTACAGCAGTGGCTACAGATATGAAAAACAGAGAAGAAGTACATTTCAATTCAGGTGATTTGTATAAAGCACTGCGAGCGTCGGTTTCCATTCCCGGGTTTTTTGTGCCGGTAATTGATGAAGGCCGCGTGCTGGTGGATGGTGGCGTACTTAATCCGCTGCCCGTAAATTTGGTGAATAAAAAAGAAGAAGCCATCATAGTGGCCGTTAATCTGAATGGAAAATTCAATGCTGGATTTGAAAAAGAAGCAGAGCCGAATAGCATTGATGAAATGAAACAATGGTTTGAAAAGCTGATTCCGGAATCTATTATTGAAAAGCGAAATCAGAAAAAAAATAAAATAGATCCCGGAACAGAATCGTACTCCCTCATTGAGCTGATGGACAGTACATTTAATTTCACTCAAGATCGGCTTACAGAGCTGATGGTTGCTGCTTATCCACCCGATTATTTAATTGAAATTCCCCGAAATACCTGTGGCGTGTTTGATTTTGATCACGCTGCTGAACTATTAGAGATTGGCAAAGAAATGTATGCCAGGGAAATGGGCAATTAAGAAAAAATAATAACTTATCAGCCTGTAAGGGTAATTAAATACGATCTTGCTGAAGCTTCCGAACGAATAAGAGAGTAGCAACATTAGCTTAGTAAGCAGTTGTACTGCCCGACAATTTTTTTAAACCAATATTTTAGAATCAAGAAAGAGATAATACGATATGAAGTACAAAAAACTTGGAAATTCAGAAGTAAAAGTAACCCCGTTAACTTTTGGAGCTTGGGCTATTGGCGGCTGGATGTGGGGAGGAGCCGATGAGAAAAAGGCGATTGAAGCTATCAAAGAAGCCTACCATTTAGGTATCACCACTATTGATACCGCCCCTATTTATGGATTTGGAAAAAGTGAGGAATTAGTGGGTGAAGCAATGGAGGGAATCTCTCGGGATAAGTACCAAATTCTAACAAAATTTGGAATGAACTGGCAATCAGAAGATGGAGAATTCAGTTCAGAAACAACGGATGAAGACGGTAACGAAATAAAAATATATAAATGGGCTTCTAAAGAGCGCGTGAAAAGAGAATGCGAAGACAGTTTACGCCGCCTAAAAACCGATTATATCGATTTGTACCAAATTCACTGGCCCGACAGCACAACCGAAGTTTCAGAAACCATGGAAGCGCTGCAGGAGCTTAAAGATGAAGGAAAAATCAGAGCTGCCGGAGTTTGTAATTATTCAGCAGCTCAGGTTGAAGAAGCGCTGGATACTATAAATCTTGCCACCAATCAGGTTCCATACAGTCTGATTAATCGAAAAAATGAGCTGGATGTAATTCCGCAAGCTAAAGAAAAAGGTATGCACATTCTGCCCTACAGTCCTTTGCAACGCGGATTATTAACCGGAAAAATGCATCCCGGCTATTCGTTTAACGAAGGTGATGGACGTAAAACCAATAAATTTTTTACGGATGAAAACATCAAAAAGGCCAACAATCTGCTTGAAGAAATAAAACCTATCGCAGAAAAATACGATGCCACTTTTGCACAGCTTGTCATTAATTGGACCACCCGTCAGCCTGCAATGGGAAGCGTGTTAGTAGGCACACGAAATAAAAAGCAGGTGCAAGATAATGCCGGGGCGCTTAATTTTGAACTTACCACAGAAGAAGTAGATGCTATTACTAAAGCATCAGAAAAACGATTTCCGCTTAAATAAGCTCTTTAGTATTTCTTGCAAAATGCTTTTAACACAAGACAAGGGTTGCAAACCCTTGTCTCATTTATAAAATGGAATTCTTTTATTGAAGGTATAGCATATCAACACAGACTGTGTGGGTTAAGAGTACAAACACCCGAAAATCTTACAATTGGGAAAGCACGCTTTAAATATTTTTATTATGCTTTCATGATAGTTGAATAAAACCCAGAAGGCATCTTTATGAGCAAGGAATTTATACTCGCGATAGATCAGGGCACCACCAGCTCGCGCGCCATTGTTTTTAACAAGCATGGAGAAGTTCAGGCCAAAGCTCAAAAAGAATTCAAACAATACTTTCCAAACGATGGCTGGGTTGAACACGACGCCAACGAAATCTGGAAAACACAAGCCGGTGTTATTGCTGAAGCCATTATGGGCTGTGGCGCCAATGGCAAAAACATAGCGGCCATAGGCATCACCAATCAAAGAGAAACAACGGTGGTTTGGGATAAAGAAACCGGCGAGCCCATTCATAAAGCTATTGTCTGGCAAGATGGGCGCACTTCTGATTATTGTGACCAGCTTCGGGAAGAAGGCCGGACAGAATTAATCAAACAAAAAACCGGATTGATTATAGACAGCTACTTTTCGGCAACCAAAATCCGCTGGATACTGGAAAATGTAGAGGGCGCCCGCGAAAAAGCCAACGAAGGAAAATTAGCATTTGGTACTATCGACAGCTGGCTGATTTGGAAATTTACCAAGGGAGAAACGCACGTAACCGACGTCACCAACGCCTCCCGAACCATGCTGTATAATATCAGAGAGCAAAAATGGGATGAAGAGCTGCTGGAGCTCATGGACATTCCGATAGAAATGCTGCCCGAGGTAAAATCATCGAGTGAAGTATATGGCCACACCAAAACCACCATTTTTGCACACGAAGTGCCCATCGCCGGAATTGCCGGAGATCAGCAGGCCGCGCTTTTTGGACAAATGTGTTTAAAACCGGGAATGCTAAAAAACACCTACGGAACCGGCTCCTTTATTATGTTTAATACCGGAGATGAGCCGATTTCTTCCAAGAATAATCTGCTTACCACTATTGGCTGGCAGCGAAATGGAAAAACCACCTACGCTTTAGAAGGCAGTATTTTTATGGCCGGCGCTGTGGTGCAGTGGCTGCGCGATGGATTGAAAATCATTTCCTCCTCTTCAGAAATTGAAGAGCTGGCGCTAACCGAAAAGGATAACGGAGGCGTATATTTAGTCCCGGCCTTTGCAGGCTTGGGCGCTCCGCATTGGGATCAAAAAGCACGGGGAACTATTGTTGGACTGACGCGAGCCACTACGGATGGACACATTGCCAGGGCAGCTCTGGAAGGAATTGCTTATCAGGTAAAAGACGTTATTTCTGCCATGGAAGCCGATTCCGGAATCGAAATTAAGGAGCTGCGTGTGGATGGAGGCGCCACCGTTAATAACACACTGATGCAATTTCAGTCCGATATTCTGCAAATTCCGTTAGTGCGCCCAAAAGTTTTAGAAACCACTGCTTTGGGTGCGGCTTACCTGGCCGGACTTGCCGTTGGCTTTTGGAAAGATACGGATGAAATTCAGCACCAGTGGGAAGTAGATCAGCGGTTTGAACCGAAAATGAATCCCAAAGATGCCAATAAGCTGCTGGAAAGATGGAACAAAGCTGTGGAAAAAAGTAAAGCGTGGGCTGAGTGAAATTATTTTAAAAATTCGGACTGAATTTAAAATCTTCAAATAAAAAAGCATGAACAGAGAATCTTTTCTAAATGAAGTTGAAGACTTTAACGATTATTGGGATGTGGTAGTTATCGGTGGCGGTGCAACCGGCTTGGGCTGTGCGGTTGATGCGGCCTCTCGCGGATATAAAACTCTGCTGCTCGAAATGCACGATTTCTCCAAAGGAACGTCCAGCCGAAGCACAAAGCTGGTGCATGGCGGGGTGCGTTATCTGCAGCAAGGCGATGTTTCGCTGGTGATTGAAGCTTTGCACGAGCGCGGACTTCTCATTCAAAACGCCCCGCATCTGGTAAGTCATCAATCGTTTATTGTACCCAGTTACGAGTGGTGGAACGGTCCGTTTTATGGCGTTGGACTGAAGGTATATGATGCTCTGGCGGGAAAATTGGGGATTAAGAAATCTGAAAATCTTTCAAAAGAAAAGACGCTGGAGAAAATTCCCACGCTGGAACCCAAAGGTTTGCGCGGCGGGGTGATGTACTACGACGGTCAGTTTGATGATTCTCGCCTTTCCATCAATCTTGCCCAAACTATTGCCGATGAAGACGGGATTCCGCTTAACTACATGAAGGTTATCGGACTGAAGAAAAATGGCAAAGGTTTTATTGAAGGCGTGAAGGCAAGAGATATGCTAAACGGCAAAGACTTTGACATCAATGCGCGCGTTGTTATAAACGCCACAGGTATTTTTTCGGATGAAATTTTAGAAATGGATGAAGAAAATCATCAGCAAATTATACAGTGTGCGCAGGGAATTCATTTAGTTTTAGATAAAGAATTTTTACCCGGAGATGCCGCCATTATGGTCCCTCATACCGATGACGGCCGCGTTCTTTTTGCGGTTCCGTGGCATCAAAAAGTAATTGTGGGAACTACGGATACGCCCATAGATAAACCGACTTTAGAGCCCGTTGCGCTGGAAGAAGAAATTGATTTCATTCTAAAACATGCGGCCAAATATCTCACCAAAAACCCGAGCAGAGCCGATGTTAAAAGCGTATTTGCAGGATTGCGGCCGTTAGTAAAACCGGCCGATGCTAAGAAAACATCTGAAATTTCCAGAAGTCATCACCTGCAGGTTTCGGAATCCGGATTGGTGACGATTGCCGGCGGAAAATGGACCACCTACAGAAAAATGGCTGAAGACACCATTGACCGAGCCGCGCTGGTGGCCGGATTGGAGGTTACCGAGTGCCGAACAAAGGATCTACGCATTCACGGCTGGCTCAAAAATGTGGATAGAGAAAATCATTTATATGTATATGGCTCGGATAAAGTAGCGTTGGAAAAGTTGATTGAAAAAGAGGCTTCTCTGGGAGAAAAGCTTCATCCCGATTTACCCTATATAAAAGCAGAAGTGATTTGGGCCGTTCGCCACGAGCAGGCACAAACAATTGAGGATATATTAGCGCGCCGAACCCGAGCGCTGCAGCTGGATGCCCGGGCAAGCGTTGAAATGGCACCGGAGGTTGGGCGTTTATTAGCCAAAGAATTCGGTAAAGATGAAAAATGGATGGAGCAAGAAGTGAAAGAATACAAGCAAGTAGCCGGGAATTATATATTGGATTGAATGTCTATTTGAAATTGTTATTTCCATTCGGTTTTAAATGCTTTTTGTGAATGAAGAAAGAGCATGGGATTTTGAAAGAAATCGGGAGAATATTTGAATTCAAAAAGAAGGATTCCCTCCCCTGAAAAACTAAGAATAGATTTACGAACTAACGCATACATGAATATTGAAAAAGCTATACGTTCGCGACGAACGTTGAAACTTAGAGTTGATCCGGATAACCCGCTGCCGGTTAAAGAGAAAGAAGGGTTTAAGAAAACTATTGAAGAGTTAATAACATTAGCGGGAAAGGCTCCTTTTCATTATCAAAGTGGAGAGAGACATCGAGAGGAACTTTCCGGTGCAGAGCCTTGGAGGTTTTATACTTTAACAGCCCAAAGCTGCCGGAATTTATTGGAGAGATTAAAAGAGGAAAATCCCGTAAAATCGAGTGAGGGCATTTTGCAAATGCTGGCTGCTGCTGATGCATTAATTTTGGCAACCTGGCTGCCTGAAGAGTCGCGTTCTAAAAGAAATAAATTTCAGCCCAATGTAAAAAATATGGAGCATATTGCGGCTACGGGCGCGGCTATTCAAAATCTGTTGTTAGCGGCTACGGCGAAAAATATAACTAATTATTGGTCTTCGGGCGGATGCTTGAGGCGACCGGAAGTAATGGAGCATTTGGATATATCTACAGAAGAAATTCTACTGGGCGCGCTGTTTTTATTTCCGGATGAATTTCCAAGTTCAACCCAAACCAAAATCGGTAAAAACAAAGCGGACCGTGGCCCGCTTATTGACTGGATGAAATGGATAGAAGTAGATTAAAACCCAATTTTAATGTTGAATGAAGGCTGTACGCCAATGTCGTAAACATCAACCGGAGTTCCTACAAATCGGTTTGGAGTAGCGTTTTGATCGATGGCGATGCCTAAGTCGCGATACCAGGGATTATTTCTCCCCAACACGTTAAAAACGGAAGCCGAAACCGTGAGGTCATATTTTTCTTGCTGTAAAATATATTCAGCCGAAATATCCATGCGGCGATAGTTATCCAGGCGTTTTGAACTGCCGAAATTATATCCTGAAATTTTGTTTGGCGTTCCGGAAGCATAATTCCAGGCCACATAAAAGGAAAACGCATCTGTGGGTTTAATGCCAAGCGTGGAAGTGGTTCGCACGCGACGATCCCAATCGGCATAAAACGGATCGCCGTTGTTAATGTCCGGATTGGTTAGCGTTACTTCGCTGAAGGTTAGCGTCTGAGTAAACTCTACTATAGAAAAAGAGGTTTTACCCAAAAACTCGATGCCCTTACTGGTTCCCTCATTGTTCACAAACCATGGATTCGATTCAAAAGTACGGCTGAGTGAAAATGCATTAATTTCGTGCAGACGAACGTGTTCAAAATCTTTACGATATGCTTCTGCTTGCAGATAAAAGTAGTCGGTGGGATTAAAATAAGCTCCCGCCGTAAAGTAATTTACCGATGTAGGCGGCTGGTCTTTATCGGCTAAAATCCACACGTTAGAAGTAACTGCGTTAGTTAGCGAAATTTGATTTACAAACTGATGATTGCGGCTAAAGCCCGCTGAAAATGACAGAATAGATTCCGGAAGCATCTTAATCTTTAACCGGGGCGACCATTTCACATACTCGCCTTCTGAATAATAATGCAGGCGCATTCCTGTAAAAACATTCATCAGGCCGCTTTCATCGGAATAATCAAACTGGCCAAAAATATCCATTTTGTGCGTTCCTGTAGATTTGAAATAACCGGGGCGGTCAAAAGAGCTTTCATAATATTCGCCCAGATAATAATTGTATGAGAGTCCGCCGCTCCACGAAGCCTGTTGTAAATTATAATCAAAAACCTGCTTGGCTTTAAACTCATTAAGCACGCTTTCGTTTAAAAATGGAAAAGTAAAAGCTTGCAGGCTTTGATCCGTATTATTCACTTTTAAATAGGTGAAATCGTCTTTTGTGAAGGTGGTTTTGTAAATACTGGCTCCCAAAACAGTAGAAGAAAAAACCTGATCGCTCAGCCAGCGCTGGTAGCTGACAGACCCTGCGCCATTTTGCCAATCGTTTGTAGTTGCCACATTCTGATATTGAAAATTGTTACTGCCCGGCGTAGAAAAAGAGCTGAATAATCGTTGTCCCTTTTGTTTGGTATCATCTCCGCCATAATAGCCGCTTACAATAAGCCGGCTTCCGTTTTTTCCTTCAACATAAAATTTTCCGTGCATGTCAAAAAAGGAAGCGCCGGTTTTTCCGGGTTGTTCCAAATAGGGTTGAAGGTCAATCAGGCTGTTATCCATGGTGCCTTGTTTGCGGTCTACATCTAAGCCCCATTGCACCAGTTTATAATTGTTGAACCAGTTTATGGCATCCATGTACGATTTGCGGGCAGAAAACAGCCAGCTGCTTTTTCCGGTTTGAATTGGTCCTTCTAAAGATAATCTGAAGGAAGAATTACTTAATCCCGCCGTGCCCGAAAATTTATCTAACGATCCGGTTTTGGTAATCAGTGAAAGCGTTCCTCCCGGCGGCGCCTGATACTTTAACGGAGCCACATCATAATAAAAACCGCTGCGCTTCAGCACATCGCTGTTAAAGCTGTCAATAAGACCAAATAAATGGCTTTTGTTGTAAATGGTGATATCGTCAATCATCACCTTTAAGGCATCGGCCGAGCTGCCGCGAATGTTAATATCGCCACTTAAAGCCGGAGCTATAGAAACGGAAGGCAGCATTTGCAGCGCCGAAGTGGTATTTCCCTCACCCATTGGGCTGAAGGTTCCAATATCTAACACGCCGGCCGAATATTCATTTATGTTATCATAATAATGAAAGCCTGTTACCAGCAGCTGATTTCCCCCCAAACGCTCGGGTTGAAGACGAAAAGTAAGTTCATCAATATCACCGGATTCCTGAAGATTAAGCGTTATGTGTTCTTTAGAGTAGCCGAAAAACGAGCCTGTGATTTCAATTTCATTATCAGAAATACGCTGATTGATGTAGAAGTTTCCGCTTTCGTTTGTACTCAATCCCTTTAGCGTGCCCTGCTCTTTCCAGGTGATGACGGCATAAGGAAGGCGTTCGCCGGTATTCGCATCCAGTACCTGTCCCTTTATCTGTACATGAGTGGCTTGGGGTTTAACCGTTTTCAGTTTAATGATAATGGCTTGCTTGCGCTCCTCATCAACTTTCAGTGCCAGCTGATGGCTTTCTAATTGTTTGGAAAAATCCGAAAAAAGCTCTTCTTGTTCAGTAGAAAAGGAAAGATTGATGTCTGAAATGAGCGCATTTCTGTATAAAAAAGAGTAATCAGTTTGTTCTTCTACATCTTTAATAATATCAATTAAAGGAGTGTTTGAGTAACTAAACTGCCCAAAAGCGTTCGTAAAAGCACCTGTTGCAATCACCCCTGAAAGCAACAATATTTTAAAATAGCCGGATGTAAAATATGCCATAAATAGAGAGCACTTAGTTAGAGTTAAATTGATAAGTATTTGGCTTGGTTTCTGTAAAGGTGCCGTTAAGAGCTATTTCTAAATCGTCCAGAACTGTTTGAAGCTCTTCTAAAGAAAGCCGGCCCGAAATTTTTTCGTCATTAAGATTTTCTGGTATTGTAATGGAGATATTGAAATGTTGTTCCACCTCGGCAATCACAAAACGAATTTCTTTTTGCTCAAACACCAGCTGGTTAGTCATCCAGTCAGTAACTTCTTCCAGCGAAAAGGGCTGCAGTTCAGGTATGGATGATGCCGAGCTTACTACAGCAGCATCTCCCGGCGACAATACCAGCGAGCTGTCTTGCTCTAAAGCTTCAACTCGAACGCTTCCTTCTTCCAAAAATACCTGCATTCGATTACCCCACGAGCTCAAATTAAACCGAGTACCCAACACGCTCACTTTACCTGAAGCCGATTGCACAGAAAATGTACGTCTTTGGTTCGGGGTGATGTCAAAATAGCCCTCACCTTCCAGTTTGTATGCGGCTTGGTGATCGGTGAGTTGCACTTCGTACAATTTGGAATGAGGACGCAGCGTAATGGTACTTCCGTCATCTAACCGAACGGTGGCCATGGTAGCGCCGGCCTCGCCCATTAATGTGGGCTGCGAAACATATTGGATATAAAAAATAGAAAGCATTGCAACCACAAGAATAGCGGCAGCAACGGCCATTTGCATCGGCTTTGATTGGAATAATTTATGAACCGTAGCTTGTTGACGAGTGGCTGAGGTTATGTTTTCCCAAACCTCTTCCCGATCGCTTTTATGAACCGCATGAAGCCAGGATTTCTTTGCGGCTTTATACTCAGCGAGTTCCGGTACCAGCGCCAATGAATAATCTAACGACGTATTTCCGGCATTTACCTGCTCAATATGTTCCGCAAGCTTTGTATCCTGATTGTTATGTGAATTTTGGTCTGCCATGGGGTAATAGGTTCGAATAGATAGAAATTATAAACTATCGGTACTTAGCACGTTTCCATCCTGTAGGTTAATTAAAATACGTTTGTCTGATTGTTCCATTTTGTAGTAAGCGGTGCCATCTTCGTTAAAAGTGATGGTACCGGTTATTTGGGGCGAGGAAGGTTCTTCTGCGCCCTGCTCCCAAACTGCGTAACTGAATTGTGCTGTGCCGGAAAGACTGAAATCTCTGACTTCCCCCTTTCCCCCTTTTATGGCAAGCATGGTTACGTTTAAAAAATCGTAGCTAACGCTGTAAAATGTTGAATCGGGAATTTCCTGATTCGGTTCGCGCGTTAGAATAGAACCAACACCTCTATGCGTTCCTTCAATGGGAAGGGTTTGAGTTTTAGAATAGTTTTGAGTTGTGGGATCGGTTGTTTCAGCTGTAGTATCTGATAAAATTTCTGAGATAAAAAACTCATTTTTTCGGGTGTAAGTAGATTGCTCCAGCTTTCCGTAAACCTGCCCATGCTTAATGCCGGAGAAGCGAATGTTGTCGATTTGGTTTCTCATTTCTCTTGGATAAATAATTTCATTTCCTTCTAAGTCTCTGAAAATATACCGAAGTGTATCTGTTTCCTGGCTTCGATCGCCCTCTCCATAACGCCTGAAGGTAACCGTATAAAACCCGGTTTCTTTGTCATAGCCCATTTGTAGGTCTGTAACAAAAGAATAGTCTCTTACCACCTCGGCACGCTTTTTAGTATATGTAGCTTGGTTTGATGACCCGGAACTGTAACCTTTTGAAGAAATAAGAGCCAATGCATCCGAAACACTTAATAATACACCGCCTTCACCCTCAGAAACGGTTGAACCTAAAATTTGAGCAGCTTGCTGAAGCATTTCTTCTGTAATAACTTCGTCAGAGCTGCCTTGTACGCGGTCTAAGGTGCAACTGCTTAAAAATACGGCCCATAAAAGTGCTAAAGCTGTTAAGTAAATTCTCACGTTTTTTGTCCTTTTTGTATCATTTACTTGTTATACACATGGGGGGTGCCATCACCCCCAAAACTTTTTTAAGTGTTGAATGACTTTAAAGCAGCACGTATATCTTTAAGTGCTAAGCCCATGTGATTTTCTATGGTTTTTCGTGAAACATCCAGCGCATCGGCTGCTTCGCGGTAGGTAAGCTCCTCTAAAAAACAGAGCTTAAAAACTTCACCTCTTTTTTCGGGCATTTCCGAAATAGCCCAGTCAATGGCTTCCTCTAATTGTGATTTTCGTGCTTCATCTTCCGGAGTGTAACCGGTGTTTTGCTCGGGTGCTGCTTCAACAGAATCAAACTTCTTGTTGTCACGATGATAATTGAGCATGCGGGTGTAAGCTATCCGAAAAATATAGGCTTTTAAAGATTTATCGGGATCGATATCGCCACGTTTCTCCCATATATAAATAAAGGCTTTTTGAATAATGTCTTTAGCCGCTGCACGCCGGGTGTTTTTACTTAATAAAAAGTACAGCAACCCGTCAAAGTGAGCGTTGTAAAAAGCCTGAAAAGCCTGGTGATCTCCGGCTTTTATTTTTTTGGCAAGTTCGGCTGTATCCACATCCTTGTCTTTGGAGGTGGCAAGCGCAAACAGTACCAATAACAGCGGTTCGGTTACCATTAATATAAAATATGAGTGAGAATAGTTTCTTTGGTATAAGTGGCCAAACTATTTACACCGCAGTGAATAAGCAAATAATAAAATTAGAAATAAATATTGGGGGTGGGCTCCGCTTTAAAGTGTATTGCATGTGAACAGTAAATAAAAAGCATACTGCAAAAACGGATGCATTTATTATGGTGAACAAGATGAACAGCAAAGCAAATATTTCCATCACAATACTAACGGCAATAATAGTAACGGGATTATGCATCATCTTTGGTGCAGTTAAAAAAGGGTTTTTGTTTGATGATGAATCTGCTATTCGAATTCATCTTACAAAAGAGGAGTCGGTTAAAGGTGAAAATCCGGGACGAAATTCCATTCTTAATTTAACAGATTTGCCGGATGGAGCGTATGTAATAGAGTTGATTGAGCCCGTCAAAAACCGGGTAAAACCTTCACCCCGCAAAATTAATACGAACCAAAACCGGAAGGTGCAGCTCAGTTACAGCGAAAATCTTGGAGATGCGCTGCTTTTTGTGAGTGATGAACGTGAAAAGACTCGTTTTTATAAACTACAGAAACAAGGGGCAGGAAAATATACGGCCATAGATATTGAAGAGGAAGCCGGGCAGTTTCACTTCAACCCGCAAAAAGAGGAGCTGGCTTTTACCAACAACGGAAATATTTGGAGTGTGAAAACAGATGGCTCAGAACTGATTCAAATCACAAATTCCGGGATGGATAAAAACCCACGGTGGTCTCCCGATGGAACTTACCTGGCGTTCTCCAGTACGCGGGATGGAAACAGTGACATTTATATGATTGATAAAGATGGAAAGCAGGCCGTGAACTTAACCCAAAGCCCGCATAATGATGAATATCCCGACTGGGCACCGGATGGTTTGAAAATAGCTTTTAACAGTAACAGAGAAGGGAATGATGATATCTACATCATCTATACGCGAGATAAAAGAGTGCGTCGGTTAACAAATAACAGCTATTCGGAAAAAAATGCAGTATGGTCGCCAAACGGAAGTGAAATTGCTTTTCTGCGAACCGATTGGAAGGGAACTAAAAACTTGTACTCTATCAATTTTGGCGGGCGCCAAGTAACACAGCTAAGCAAGACCATTCCGGGTGTTTTAGGAGAAGAAAGCTTTCCGGTGTGGAATGCTCAAAATGAAATTGAATATACCAATCAATGGAGTAAAAACAGGGAATCTCTGGCTGTAAATGAGCAGGAAGTTAGTTCTTTTTTGGCCTTTAGCGCCCTTTTAAAAACATTTTCATTCTAAAAAAAGAAAAAGGAAAATTCCTTTGGGGGTGGCCATCACTCCCATGTGTATTACTACCAAACAACAAACATTAAACAGAAATGAATAACCTAATGAAGAGCGCAGTTTTTATAACCTCAGCCTTGGCCATTATCTCAAGCTTCACCCTGGCTGATGCTTTGAGTAAAAGCAATCCGGTAATAGCTGAAGGTGAGAAGGCTAACTCATTGAACACAACATGGGTTAGCAAAACGCCTGCTTCTTCATTTTTGAAAAACATGGAAACAAAAGATCTGAACCCGGTCTTTAAGGTAAGCATGAATCACACCCCGAAAGTTTCTCCGGACGGTACACTGATAGTTGATAATACAGAACAGAAGCTTGTGACAATGAATAAACAGAGAGTAAACAAGAGAACACATAAAGAGTTTGATATAGAGACGCGAAAGAGAGCGAATCAAGATGAGACCATTACCACTGCTGTGTATTTTACACAGATTGCGGGTTGGTCAAGAGAGAACCCCAAAGCCGAAGCTGCCGCTTATAATGCAGGCTTAGCCAACGGGCCGTTAACCATTACAAGCAACACTGCCGGTAACGGCAGGCGTAATACCCAAGCAGCCAATCGGCATCCAAGTCAAGAAGGTAAATAGTAGCTAACCTATTGCCAACAACACCCCACAAGAGAGAGACAAAGGCGCTGCCGTTAATTCGGCAGCGCCTTTTATTATTTAAATGCTACACATGGTTTTGGGGTGATTCTATCCCGCCCTTAACTCTTCATCAGCACTAATAAATCATCCACTTCATCCTGGTTGATGAGTGCAGAACTGAGGCCCAGTTCGTTTTTCATTCTGAAATTACGCTGCGGCCCAAGTGAGTAAAACATCCGAAGCATTTCCAGTTCATGAGCAAAATAGTTTTCGGTGAAGCGATCTTTGAACTTCAATTCTTCCAAAATTTCCTCAAATTGTGCTGCTAACATATCGGAAGAGCCTTTTAAAAATTGGTGCACTAATAAAGTGTCTGCTTTGTCTAAAGAAATATAAAACCGCTGCGGGGTGATGCGGTTGAGCAGCTGGCTGGGTAAATAGTGAGCGCTGGTTATTCGCTCTTTTTGCACAAAAAGCAGTTTCAGCAGTGCCCCTAACCCTCGCCGGGTTTTTAAATGACCTTTAAAGCAGCCATACACATTTGGGTAATCGTCTAACACCCGCATAGATAGGCGAAACTCTCTTTTTGAACCTTTGCGTGCTGTAGAAATATAATAATAGGTTTCCGGCTTTTTGTTCATATGGTTAAACGGCGGCCGAAGCGATCGAATTAAAAGATTTTCGAGCAGAATAGCGTCTGTTTCAGAATTGCATACTTCATAGCTGATGCGCTCGAGGTGGGCAATCATCCGCTGTGTTTTCTTTGATTTTGAATATCGGTATGAAGTTATACGCTGCTGTAAATCTTTCCCCTTGCCAACGTATAAAACCTGATCGTGTTTGTCGTATAGAGTATAGACGCCGGGTTGATGTGGAGGAAGCTGCTCGCCTATGGCGTTATTAACCCGCTGCTTTTGGGTGATGGCCGTAGGTTCAAAAAGATCTAAAGTCACGAGATAGTATTCTAATCAAAATTGCTAACAATGGCGCTAAAATAGCAGAAAGTAATTTTGAAAGAAAGTCCGGCGAAACAACTTAGAAAAACTAAAAACTCAGCCGTCCTTCACCCCAACTACAACAAGAAAATGGAATGAAGGACGGAGTTTTACTTAGAAGGCGTTATTTCGGTAATAAGTGCATCATAGCCTGCTTTTCGGATAGCTTCTTTTACTTTTAGCTGGCCTTCTTTGTTTTCACAAAGCGCAATTATGGCTCCTCCGCCTCCGCCCCCCGTTAGCTTGGCGCCCAAGGCTCCATTTTTGCGAGCAATTTCAACCAGTTCCTCCACTTCAGAAGAGGAAACACGAAGCGCATTCAGATAACCGTGATTTAGATTCATGATGGTTCCCAAAGCATCTAAATCATAACTTTCGATGGCTTGCTTAGACGCCAATGCCAGCTCATCCATTCTTTCGAAAATAGGACCATACCACTTAGGATGCTGTTTGTGGGCATCTCGAACCTGTTTTACCATTTGCGAAGTCATGCTTTCAACTCCGCTCAGTCCAATTACAATAGGAATGGGTTTTTCTAATTTCAGAGTATCCATTTTGGGCGGTTCATTCCGCTGGTACAGAATTAAATTTCCATACGTAGAAACGGTATTGTCAATTCCTGAGGCCCCGCCATGTATAATGTCTTCCGATTTGAATGAAAGCTCTCGCACGTCATCATCGCTCATACCCAGTTTAAAATGAGCATCCAGCGCGCGGATTATAGCCACAGCCAGCGCAGCAGAGCCTCCCATTCCCATAGCTCGCGGCACTTCCGGGAATACTTCAATCTTCATGGCTTTGTTGCCTAATCCCAACTCTTCCAGAATCATTTCAAGTGACTGGTAAATGGAATATCTGTGTTTTGCACCAAACTCCAGCGTTTGCTCTACGCCCCAGCGTGGTATAATAACCAGCACGCCTTTATCATGATCCCAAACCTTGGCTTTCATCTTCAGCGAGATGGGAGCCGCAACGGCATGCGTTCCGTGAACTACCGAATGCTCGCCGGTTAAAATTATTTTTCCATACCCGAAAGACATTTCCTCTTGCGGCAGCGTGATGTTACGCTGTTCGCGGGCAATTTCGCTTTCCCGTTCGGTTTCTATTTCTTCAATAATTTCTTTGGCTTTCCACACTTTAATTTCACCGCTTTCAACCAGGCGCTCAAGCACTTCTTCAAAAATTTCGGGGCGAGCGCCGGCCGTACTGGTAACACTGCGTGCGTGCAGGGTCATGTGTCCGCGCTGAATGCCTTCTGTTCCCAGCGAACGAAGTGCGGAAAAGTTTTGAGCCAAGCCAACGGCTCCCATCACCTCAGCAAGCTCGGTAGCAGAAGTAACGCCTAAAATGCGATGAGAAATAGCCACGGCTTTATTGGATTTAAGCGAGCCGCCTACGGTTCCCACCTTCATGGGAATGTCTATGGTTCCCACTAAATCACCATTATCATTTTTAAACCAGTTGGTGAGCGACGTATAACGTCCGCTGCGTGCGGCAAACGTATGGGCGGCAGCCTCTATGGCTCGCCAGTCGTTACCGGTTGCAATGGCTACCGGATCTATGCCATTCATAATGCCTTTGTTGTGGGTAGATGCCCGGTATGGGTCAACCGAAGCAAATTCTGCTGCCCGAATGATTCCGTCTCGTACTTCCGTTCCTGAAGACTCATTAAAGGCAAGAAACTTAGTGGGAATCACACATTTGGCGCGTACCATTGCGCGATCGGTCAGGTTCGAGAGAATGCGTAAATATACTTTTCCGGAAGTGATTTTTTCGATGAGCGGAGCCACACCTTCGCACATGCTGTTAACTAAGTTGGCGCCCATGGCATCTCTCGTATCCACCAGTAAATGAACCACCACCATGCTGCCCGAATTGCGTGATTGCGGGTGAATCATTACTTCCAAATCCTGAGCACCGCCGCCTCTTGCCACCATGTTGGGATGAAGACTGTTAGCCAGATTTAAAATTTCTTCTTTTTCCTGTAAAATCTGCTGGCGCACTTTCATGGGGTGATGTACATCCACCAGCTGAATTTGGCCAATTAAAATAGGATCGTCCGATTCTGCAGTAAACCCACCGGTATTGCGCACTACTTTAGCAGCCGAACTTACAGCAGCAATTATAGACGGCTCCTCAACTACCATAGGAACAATGTAGGGCTTGTTATTAATCACAAAATTCAAACCCAAAGCCAGCGGAAGGCCAAAAACGCCGATTACGTTTTCTATCATTTTATCCGCTTCATCAGCTCCCAAAACCTGTTGTTGCTCCAGCAGCGAAATATAATCGGCAGTACTTATCAGTCCTTTTTCGTTAAGTACTTTAAGGCGCTCTTCTATACTTCGTTTATAGAACTTGGAAATGCGAGATTGCTGCAGTTCTTCTTCAGTAACTTTGGGAGATTGATCAGTTGAATTCATGAGTTTGAGTGCATTTTACGCCTTCTAATTGAGGAGAAAGATTTAAGAATTCGAAGGCACTTTTTTTAATTTCTTGAATAATGTGTTTACGAGTCTCTTCAGAGCGGCACAGAGCAATTCCAATATCACCGCCACCGGCTCCGGAGGGTTTATAAACCCCGCCTGTTCGACTGATAATAGCCGCTAACTGCTCGTGAACGGACGACATAATGGGCGCATCACTTTGCCGGCCCAACCGGCGTTCTTGGTTTGCAAAAGCTTCAACAACGTCTAAAAAGTTTTGTGTTGATCCCTGTTCAAAATAATGAGCTCCTTGTTCAGAAAGCTCAACCATGCCATCCATAATGTAGCGATAGGCTTTAAAAGAAGCAGTCCGGAATTCATTTACCTTTTTTATAAGCGTACGCGTTGAGGCAGAAATGCCGGTCCAAACAGGAACCATATATAAATCATCGGGCCAGGCGCACTGATTAAAAGCTTGTTCAGAGTAGGCCAATTGTTTGGGCATTTTGTACCGGATGGTGCCGCCGTGTGTGGTGGCGGCTACATCAACCCCGCTGCCCAGTTTACCTTGGGCAATTCTGTGGGCCTGAAGTGCTTCGTAATATAATGACTTCATCCAGCTCTTTTCGCCAATCAGTTCATTTAGGGCGCTAATCAACCCAACGGTAAGTGCAGCGCTGGAGCCAAGCCCCAGCTTTTTTCCGGCGGTTGGGTGGTAAAAGTCGCCCGTATCAACATGAATTACAGCTCCGGGAATTTTACGGCCCGACTGACGGGTAACATATTTCATAATAGAAAACACAAAGCCCAGCTTTTTGCAAACATCGGCAGAATAGGATTTGTTGAGGGAAACTTCTCCGCTATTATCTAAGCTGAACGAAACCGGTGGAAGATTCAGGTTTGGAGCTATAAACAGAAAGTCGTCGCGGCCGGGTTCAATACTCACTTTGCACTGCTTATCTATGGCAGCCACCAGAGCAGAACCTTGTTCCAGTACAGCATATTCTCCCAAAAGAATTAATTTTCCGGGTGCCTTTATGGTAATGGCCGTTTCAGTCATAAAACTACTTTAATTTATGATACAGATTTAATATACGCGCCCGTTCCCGGTTTCGCTTCAATTACACGCTGAACGCCTTCCACAGATTCTAACGCCTCTTTTACAGAGCTAACGTTGTTTGGAGTGCATAGCACTTTTACTTGCGGACCGGCATCAATTGTAACATAAGCAGATATCCCTTGTTTGCGAATATTCCAAATGCTATGAATACATTCAACGGTTGCAGCGTTCCAATAAAGAAGCGGTGGCGCGGCGGCCATGGCCAATCCATGCATTTTAAAACAGCTGTGTTCTGTGAGTTCCCCAACCCGAGCGAAGTTTTTTTGAGCTAAAGCCCGGCGCATATTTTTAAGATCTTCGGTTGAAGAATGTACCCACTCATTATAATAGGGAGCAGTTTCAGCCGTGCGTTTCATGCCTTCCGTAGAACCAATCGGTTTGTGATGCTCGGAAGTAATGGCAATCAGCAGGCGGACATCCCAGAAATTTTCATCATGCAAAGAAATGGCAAAATCGTGTTCGCCGGTGGTGTCTTCTCCGCGCTTCATTTCGGCAAATCCGCCATAAATAGAACGAGCAGCAGAGCCTGAACCCTGCCGTGCCCACGCAGACAGCTGTTGAGGTGAAGCCGAAAAGCCCAAAGCTTTTGATGCCGCTACCGTAAGAGCTGCAAAGCCGGAGGCCGATGAGGCCAGTCCCGCACCGGTGGGGAAAAAGTTTTTGCTCTCAATAAAAGCAGCCGGACGGTTTTTGCTGCCTGCCAAACGGTCTAAAAAATAGGAAACTCTTTGCAGCTGTCGGTTATCAGCGGGTTTTTCATCCAGTAAAAAAGTATCGCCGTTCAGCTTTTCATCAAAATGAAGGGTGGTTTCGGTGCGGAGGGCGTCTAAGGTTAATGAAATGGACCCCACGGCCGGCAGATTCAGCTTAACCGATCTTTTACCCCAATATTTTATCAAGGCAATATTAGCATGAGCCACAGCCGTAGTCGGTTGTGCAGAAAAAACAGGTTTTTTAGACGTTTGAGCCGATTGTAACACGTATAATACTCGTTGTTTAAATAAGCATGTAAGATACGGCTAATTTTGGAGAGTCAGTAGAAACAGTTAGTCCGAATAGTTTGGAACCGTTATTTAAAAGCGATTAACTGCTTTAGAATGGTTTTCATTTGGGTGAAAGCGGGGTGAACTTACTTCAGCCGGGCTCACCCAATGCTCTTACATGTTAATTTTGTAATTCCCTTTCACATTACGCTCAATCTGGCGCTTCATGTCTTTTTCTTTGATGGAATCTCGCTTATCAAACTGTTTTTTACCTTTTGCTACGCCAATAAGAACTTTAGCACGGCCATGTTTAAAATATAGCTTGAGAGGAACTATGGTGTAGCCTTTTTGCTCCGTTGCTTTTTCAAGCTCGCGAATTTCACGTTTGTGAAGCAGCAGTTTTCGTGGGCGCCTTTCGTTATGGTTATAATACGAGCCGTGTTCGTATGGCTTGATGTACATATCTCGCAAAAAAACCTCACCATCCTCTATAAAAGCAAAAGTATCGGCAAAGCTGGCTTTTCCCTGACGCAGCGATTTCACCTCCGTGCCTTTTAAAACCAGGCCGGCTTCGTACGTTTTTTCCACGTGATAATCGTGGCGTGCTTTTCTATTTTGGATTGTGGGTGTTGTGTTTTTGTTGCTCATGTGATCACCAAATATTCGTGATTAAAAATAAGCGCATATCTTTAGTGTCCGCAGGCACTTTGCTTTAGAAAAGGCGTGGCTGATGTATATAACAACCTGCACCGCTAAGCAGCTATCCTTAAATATTAAAGCCTAACTCTTTCAGCTTTTCCACCACATCATCAGCCGGCTTGCGGTCCGGGAAGCTGCGATAAATACCTAAAATTTGTTCGGTTTCGGCAATGGCTTTCTGGTTGTTTGGGTTGATTTCCAAAACAGCGATAAATTCCCGCAATGATTTATTTGCATTCTCTCGCATAGTGGACGGATCGGAATTATAAATAAGATGAATTCCGTGATTCAGATGCACTTTTTCTTTCAGCGCGGTTACTTCGGCTGAGGCAGGTTCTTCATCAAGCGTCTGTATGGCTTGGTCAAACTTGGTTTCCTTAATCAAAGCGTTAACCTCTTCACTCAAAGTAAGCTCTTTATCAGCTTGTTTCTCTGATTGGGAGCAGGCTGTCATCAAGCCAAAAACAAAAAGGGCGGTAAGTAAAATTCTCATAATAAAAACTAAATTCTAATTCATGTAAATTGGATTAATACTGATACAGAGCACAAAGATAAGCATACTTAACCAGCCTATCACGCGGCGACCGGGAGATAATTTATCTTCAAAATCTACCGGCGGATGCTCTACACCAACCATAAATGCGATGAAAAAACTCCATATCAACCATATAAGGGAAGATTGTCCCGGCTCAACCCCGCCTGCCAACATCTGATATACAAATGAGCCAATTATGGAAATGGGCAAAAGTGCATAAATCCACTTTTGATCGGAGCGGAAAGCCCGGTTCATGAGCATGAATAATAAAATGCCCCAGACAAACCAGCCGGCAAAAGGAATACTGATATAGTCTGCAATTATAGCGTTAAAAAAGGGAATAGATTCTCCGCCTGCCAATGCCGTTACCACTGTGAAAAACAAGCGGGCTACTACCTTGTGTTTTTTATACCCAATAAGTGAGTAGAGGATATGGCCGCCATCGAGCTGACCTACGGGCATGAGATTCAAAGCAGTGAAAAATAAGCCAAGCCAGCCCGCAAACAGAAATGGATAATGGTACATTTCCCACATGGGTGGCACGTTGTCGAACATGGAGGCTAAGGCGGAATAAAGAATCGTGTTTCCTACCGTCACTATGGCTTCGCCCTCAGCTGCTTCGGGAGGTACCGTTGGGTAGGTTCCGTATTCTGCTACATGAGCCTTAAGATCTTCGTGACCGGCAAAATTCTGCACATAATCCGGCTCCGGCAAGGTGGCAAAACCGATCAGTAAAACGGTGAGAGCTACCACAAAACCGGCAATAGGACCGGCCACGCCCACATCAAAAAGCTGATGCATTTTGCGAATGCGTTCTTTAATGCGGATGACGGCACCCAGCGTTCCAATGCCAACCGGCAGCGGAATGTAGTAGGGCAAACTCACTTTAATGTTGTGATAAACGGCAGCAAAATAATGCCCGAATTCGTGCACGGTAAGGAATGAAAGAAGCAGCCCGGCGAACAGCAGTCCGCGCAAAAGATCGCTGGCGTCAGGAAACTGGAAAGGGAAAAAAACCGGATTAAAACCAACGAAATTTGCTCCCGTCATGGTTACAAAAAAAACGGTGAGTAGAAAAAGGCCGGTATGTTTTAAAATAGTTTTGGTATCGGGCTTATTTTTTGGTTCCTCCGTTTGGGAAAGAATTTTAAAGTCGGCTGTTATTTCTTCTGAATAGGGGTTTGAGCTCACTCGTCTTTTTTTAAGTCGTTAATTGCTTTCTTAAAATGGGCAGCGTCATGCATCGCGCGCCTCCTCTTCCCCGGCATAACTCATGGCCTTGAAAGGTGATAGCTATTTTGTTGCCGTCAGCAGGTGTGAAGCCGGTTTTGCTGTATTCTTCCACAAACTCAAACTGATTCATCAGGCTGTAGCCATTGTCAACCAAGGTGTTAAAGGTGTTGGTGTTGCGTTCGTATCCTACAATTACGCCCGGTGCAAGGGCAAAAACGTTGGCGCCATCGGTCCACTGCTCGCGGAACTGATTGGTTCGGTCTTCTCCGCCGCATTTGATAAAATTAAAAGACTGCCCCGACCACTCTTCTAAAGCAGCATGCAATGACTTTTGAGAAGCCGCTCTGATGGTGCCTCCTTCCTTAAAAAGGGCCACCACGTTATCTTCCTGCTCCATAATAGCGGGAGGGAAAGCAATACATTCACCTTCATCTGCAAAAGTAAAAATAGTGTCTAAATGCATAGAAGAACGCTGTTTGGGAATGTCAACGGCCAACACGGTTTCAACACCGCTTTCAAGCAATCCTTCGGCGGCTTGCATAATTCCGCTGAAGGAAGTGCGCTGACTCATACCAATAAGCACCAGTTTTTCAGAAACCACCAGTACGTCTCCGCCTTCAATACTTTGATGGCCCGAAATACGTATCGCATTTTCTTTTATGGTTGCAAACAAGGGGTGAAATTGCACCAACGTTTCCATCATCAGCGACTCGCGAAGGCGAGCTTTTTTAGCTGCGCGCGACAGTAAAATGCTTTTCCCGACAACGGCGGCTAAGTCGCGGGTAAACAGCAGGTTTGGTGAAGGATGTAATGAAAACCCATTACTTGCTTTCAAACGGCCTTGAGTTATAAAAACCAGCAGTTCTTCGGGGGGAAGTTTATGAATTTCAGACTCAATAACGTGCAAATTCTCTTCCGGAAATTCTTTAATCAGCTGTTCTATAAAGTAGGCTCGTGCTTCTTCTTTTTCAAAAACCTCGAGCAGCAGGTCAATAATTTCAATTACTTTACCGCCCGGCGCCATCGCTGTTTTAAATATTTTCAGCATATTGAGATGCTCATTTCTGGCATCTTCCTCAAAAATAATATCATCAAAAAGCAGCTCGTCCTTCAGTTCAGGATTTACCAGTGAAACCTCGTGGCCGGGCGTATGAACAATAACCGCCTGAAGATGGCCGGTTTCGGAAGAAATTTGAATATCCATAGTATTATAAAAATGATTTGAATACACGTTGAAGGCAGGGAATATAACATTTACCAACCGTATTTATAAGCAGTAATTGGCCAAATGAATCAATATCTTAAGCCGTCAATTCAAAAAGTGAAATTATGACATCAAAGACCGAGATAGAATCTCTTCTTTTTTTAATGGACGACCCGGATCCATTTGTGCAAGAGAGCGTGGAGAATCGATTACATGAACTGGGCAATCAGGCTATTCCTTTATTAGATGAGTATAAAGCTGAAGTTAGTGAAGCCGCTGTAAAAACACGGGTGAAGGAAGTTATCCATAAGCTCACCTTCGGCGATTTGGAATCTGACTTTATTCAGCTGCTTGAAAACGGAGTGAAAACGCGAAAAACGCTGGAGGTGGCGGTTTTAACGCTCGCTCGCTTTGGAAATCCAACGTTACGTATTGCCGAATATCAGCAAAAGTTAGATCGCTTTGCACAAATGGTAGAGCCGAAAATACGATACAAGCTGGATGAAAAGCGAAAAATGAAGGAGTTGCTCAAATTTATATTTGAGGATTTACACTTCAGAGGAGACACCAGCAGTTATCATTCTCCCGAAAACTGTTTTTTAGATCAGGTAATTACCCGTCGTAAGGGCCTTCCTATTTCTCTAAGTCTGGTGGTAATGTTTGTTGCCCGCCGGCTGGAAATGCCCTTTTTCGGGATAAATATGCCCATCCACTTTATGCTGAATTTTGTGGGAGATAAAGAAGAGCTGCTGATAGATCCCTACGATAACGGAGCGGTTGTAAGTTACGATCAGTGTTATTTTTTCTTGAAAAAGAACAGCATTAAGCCGCGCCCCGAACATTTTCAAATTGCTACCAATATTGATATTCTGCTACGCTGCATTCGAAATCTCATTCACAGCTATGAACGCCTGGAAGAGCCGGAAAGGGTAGCCGACCTTCGCAAGCTGCTGAATATTGCTGAGATGTATCAAAACAATTAGGGATCATTTCCCTCGGTTCATCCCGTTTTTGAATGAGTAATGTACCTTTTACCCTGATTACTCCGAGCGTAAATTACTGACCGGATTGGTTTTAGCGGCTTTAAAAGTTTGTGTGCTGATTGTGAACATGGCCAGCAAGGCAGCAATAACTGCTCCTGAAGCGTAAATCATAAACCCGAAGCTGGCTTTGTTTGAAATAAGATTGAGCCAAAGGGAATTAAGCAGCCAGGTTAGCGGCGTGCTAATGGCAATGGCTATCAAAATCATCCATAAATATTCTTTGGAAAGCGTTAGCACCAGCTGATTTACTGAAGCCCCCAGTACTTTTCGAATGCCAATTTCTTTAATGCGGTTTTCAGCGGAGTACATGGCTAATCCCAGCAAGCCTAAGCACGAGATGAAAATGGAAAATGCGGCCACCAAGCCTAAAACCTTCACCACATCTATAAAGCTGATGACGCTTGGGCTTTCTCTGAGCTGCTCATCCAGAAAGGTATAAGAAAGTGAATACGGGCTATCCAGGCTTTTCCAAATATTCGGCAGCCCGCCCACAAAAGCCATGCTTGCGCCCGGCTTGGTTTTTACCACGGCAAAGGAAGCATTGTCTGGCATATAAAAAAGTACGGTGGGAATGTCAGACTGGACCGGATCTACTGAAATGAAGTTTTGTACAACACCCACAATCTGCTCTTCTCCTTTTTCATGTTTAACATCAATGTAGGCTCCAAGGGCCGCTTGTGGATTTTCAAAACCAAGTTGTGAAATTACATCTGTAGTCACGATTACAGCAGAAGTTGAATCAGTTCGCCGTTCGGAGTTAAAATTACGTCCGGCAATCAGGTTTAACTCCATGGCTTCCAGGTAGTGTTCATCTACCCGGAGGGATTGAGCTTCAATTTCGGCATCCTCCTTTCCGGGCAGCGCAATTTCTGCGGTGTACATAGCGCCCGTGGCAGGTACTAAGTTGGCAGAAGCAACCGATTGCACGTTGGGATCTTGCATCAGCTTGTCGCGTAAAGTTTGATAGTTTACATTGCGGAGCTTAATGTTAATTACAGAATCTTGGTTGAAGCCATAATCGGTTTGCACCAAATGCTGAAACTGAAGGTACATTAACAACGAAGTGCTGATGAAGATGATGGAAAAACTAAACTGACCAACCGTAATTATTTTTTTCAGCATCTGGCTCGAAATACGGCGGCCTTGTGTTACTCCTTTCAGCACTTCGGCAGGATTGAAGGCTGATAAATACAATGCGGGATAAAAGCCGGCAATCACCCCCAGTAAAACTGTGAAAGCGATGAACACACCCAGAACGTACGGCTCCAAAAGCATGGAGGCATCAATCTTGGTCTCCATAAAGCTCATGAAAAACAAGCCGTTGAATTCAGGAATAAGCCATTGAACCAAGAAATAGGCAAACAGCAGCGCAAACAAAGCAATCATCACGGCTTCAACAATAAATTGTTTGATGACGCTGGAGCGGAAAGCCCCGTGTACTTTACGCACACCCACTTCTTTGCCTCGGTTTAAGGCTCGCGAAACAGTAAGGCTTATGTAATTAAAGCAGGCAATTAGCGTAATGATGGCCGTAAATCCCAATAAAAACCAAAGCACGATGCCGGGCATTACTTCGCCATTTTCGTTGTATTTAGTTTCTCCCAGATTAATTTTGGTGATGGGTTGAATCAAAAACTGCTTGATGCGAGAAGCACCGTCTTCGGAGTAAGCCAGCCCAATTTGCTCCTGTATTTTTTGCTGAAATTGATCTGTATCCGTTCCCTCTTTAAGCAGAATATAAGTAAATGAATTCCAGAGATTGCTGGTCCATGCATCCAAAAACTCAGACAGTTCAGTATTTGCTTTTATGGTAGAAAAGGAGCCGACCATATCAAAGCTTATGTGCGACTTGGGCGAGTCATCAATAATGCCGGTTACGGTAAATTCCGGGCCATTTACTTTTTGTAACGTTTTGCCCAAAGCGGGTTCGTGGCCAAATAGTTTTTTGGCAGTTTCCGGGGTGAGCACAACGCTGCCAGGTTCTTGCAAAGCCGTGGCGGGATCTCCCTGAAGCAGTTTATATCCAAAAACGGAAAGAAAATCGGGCGTGCTGTACATTCCGTTTAAGCTTACATCCGGGCCGGCGGTGGCAAAGCTGCCTCCCAGCTGACGGCTGATGGGCACTGCTTTTTCTACTTCCGGATATTGAGCAGCCAGCAGCTGTGCCAGCGAAAGCGGAGAGGTGGCGTAAGAGCTGACGGGAGTCCCAATTTCGGAAGTAATGCGCACTAATCGTTCTTTATTGGGGTGAAACCGATCATAGCTTTTTTGGTCGATGATAAATAAAATCATGAGCAGGCAAACAGCTAAACTTGCCGCCATCCCCAGCACGTTGATGAGCGAAAAGCCTAAATGACGTTTCATATTTCGCCAGCTTACTTTCAGATAATTTAAAAACATGGTGCTATTCCAGGTTAAGGATTGAAGAATGAACCAAGGCATGGAGCGGAGTATCTGTCCCCAAAACTTGATGCGTGCTTTTGCCAAACCGGATTCTTTTTTTGTGAGGTGAAATTCCTCTTCCAAATCGCCAATTAAATGATGTAAATCCGGCGGAAGCAGTTTGTCTAAAAAGGAGGTGATATGAGTACGAAGCGACATACGCGTTACGGCTTAGGTGCTTGTCGGAATTCGGTTCAGCCCAATATCAGGTAAGTCTGCCCAGGCATTTTCCTGTATTGTTTTTACTTGTTGAAGGGCAAATACACCCTGCTCAGTCAGCTTAAAAAATCGTTTTGATCGCCCTCCCCGCTCATCCGTCGGCTCGCTGTCCCAAGAAGTTAAATACCCTCTTTTTTTGAGCCGTTTAAGCGGAACGTACACCGCGCCCACCGATAAATCCTGACCGGTCAGTTCGGAAAGATGCTGGCGAATTTCCAGCCCGTATGCTTTTTCCTGTAACTTCCACACCGAGAGCAAAATCAGCTCTTCTGTGCGAGATAATAGCTTCATGGCATTTGTTTTAATTATTAAAACTAATGCGAAAAGTGTAGTGAAATTTCTCTTAAAAGAAAAGTTTATTGTTTTAGAGCCTGTATTAAACCCAAATTATCTGGCGGGGAAAGCGGTGGAAATAACGGAAATCAATGGCTCTCTCGATATTTGATTTTAGCTGGGAAACCTGAGGCAAACCTCATTTTATAAGGGAAAGCTGAAGCAGAAAGAAGTGCCTTCCTCGGGGCTGCTGGCAACATCCATTTTAGCATCTAACTGTTCGGTAAACAAGTGAATGAGCATAGAGCCTAAGCTGTCTTCATTATTTGGATCAAACTCATCCGGAAGGCCGCGACCATTATCTGAAACCTGAAGCATAATGGAGTCACCCCGATTTTTTAAAGCAATCTTTAGCGTGCCCTTCTCCCCTTCGCGGTAAGCGTGTTTGAAGGCGTTTACAATTAACTCATTAATTAAAAGTCCACAGGGAATAGCGCGAGATGTTTCCAGCGAAACAGGATCCAGTTCAAAAGCCAGCTCTACATTTTTCATCTCACTCGAAAAAGTTTTGTGGATGGTTTTAACAAGATCTTTGATGTAAACATCCAGCTCAATATCAGAAAGGGAAGCTAATTTATAGAGCTTTTCATGGATTAAACCCACCGACTGGATGCGAGACTGGCTGTTTTGCAACACTTCTTTGGCTTCTTTACTGTCGGTATTGGCTTCCTGTAAATCCAGCAGGCCCGAAACTATACTCAGGCTGTTTTTGACTCTATGATGAATTTCCCGAAGCAGCAATTCCTTTTCTTCCAGCGAAACCTGAATTTCACGAGTTTTAGCATTCACCCTGTTTTTCAATATCACTAACCAGCTGATAACTACAATTACAGCAATTGCAAAAACTCCTAAAATGATGTACCAGTAAAAACGAGGCAGCATCTGATAGCTTAAGTCCGAAGGGGTGCGGAGTAGTATTCTATAGCCACTGTGCTCCGGAAATTCCGGGTTATATTCAGAAAAAATACCTTTGATGTTTACTTTATCTCCTGCTTGAAGCAGAGAGAAGTTGAATTGATTATTGAAAGTATGAAAATTGGAGACGTACCCTAAAATATTAGCATCGCTATTCTCTTGAGTAAGACGAATAAACTTACCATTAAAGATGTTGCCCTTTTCAATAACCGTTGCGGTTCCATGTACCAGCGCACCCAGATATTTTTGCGGATTTACCACAACATGGGAAAGAGGGTGAGATTTAACGGAAGATTTTTTTGCAGTGTGAATACTGTACGACTCTACCGACACCTCCGTTAACCCATTGTACTGTTGAATTTTACCATGAACCACCAAACTATCCCCTACTGAAATGGGTTGCTTGATTTCACGGGCAAAAATGGATATTCCGGAACTGTCATTTTGAATAAAAGCTTGAAGAAATCGTTCGTGCAGCAGGCCGCTGGCAATATTTACTATCCCGGTTACAGTTACGCTTTCTTCTAAATAATCGGGAATCCCATCATCGTTTAAGTCCGTACGTATTTTTGAAAACGACCACAAAGAATCACTGCTTGGCTGCGCATTTACAGAAACGAGCATACAAAGAACCATTACCCCCGCAAGCCAAATGCGTGTATTGAGCTTTACCATATCATAAAATAAGTTTACCTAAAGCCTTTTATAAAACCCTAAGTAAACAATATAATTAATATGATTTAAACCTAACCTTATATTTTTTTAACAATGGCATAAACGAACACGCACCCTGCCGTTAAAAACCCGATGCCGGTTCCCATATTAAAGAAGAAGATTTGGCCTAATCCGTATAGGAAAAAGAAAATGGCCAGCAGCGACATTGCAATATTTATAAGGGAGGGAAGCAGGCGGTCGGGGGAAGTTTTACCTTCAGCAAAGCGAGTCCAATTTCCCATGGGTGTAACTTTAGCATAAAAAGTGGAAAGCGTTTCATAAGATTCGGGCTTGGTTACAAACGTAGCAACAAGCCAGCAAACGGTAGAAAAAGCCGTGGTAACAATCATTCCATCAGCAAAATTGAAGCCCATTTGATTAGAGAAAACGGCACCGATCATAGCGGCAATCATGGCGGTAATTTCACTCCATGCATTTATGCGCCACCAAAACCAGCGCAGTAATAATACGCCGCCAATACCGGCGCTCAGCGAAAGAATAAATTCCCATCCGCCCGAAACGGAATCGAAAAAGTAAGAAACGCCCACGCCTAAAGCGGCCATCAATAAAGTGGCAATTCGGGAGATGAATACGTAATGATTTTGCGCCTTATTTTTGGTTTCAAATTCTTTCGGCGTTTTGATGAAGCGCTTATAAAAGTCATTAACTACATACGAGGTTCCCCAATTCAACTGTGTAGAAATAGTGGAAACAAAAGCGGAGAGAAAGGCGACCATCAGCAGACCCATCCAGCCCACGGGCAGCACTTCCATCATCATAAGCGGATATCCGGTTTCGGGATCTTCCAGTCCGGGAAATACCACCATGGCAACCAGCGCTACTAAAATCCATGGCCACGGACGTACGGCATACATCAGAATATTAAAAAGCAGCGTGCCGCCAACGGCATTTTTCTCATCCTTGGCCGAAAACATGCGCTGTGCAATATATCCGCCACCGCCCGGTTCTGCCCCGGGATACCAGGCCGCCCACCAGTTCATTCCCACCCAAATGAGAGCCGTTGTAAGCGCAATTTTAGGATTGGTAAAAGGGTTAAAGCTGAAGACATCAAAATCGGTTGCGGTGAGCAGCTGTGACTTCAACTCAGCAAATCCGCCAATGTGATCTACCGAAAAGTAAGCCAGAGCAATTACGCCGGCCATGGCTAATATAAACTGCACAAAATCGGTTACAATAACGCCCCAAAGTCCTGAGATTGCAATGTAGATAGCAATCAACCCATACAAAACTAAAATAGCCACCCATTGGTCAGCTCCGGTTACCACGGTGAGAATTTTTGCCATTCCCACGGTCACCCAACCCATTACAATACAGTTAAAGGGAAAGGCAAAATAAAGCGCGCGGAAGCCTCGTAAAAAGCTGGCGGGTTTGCCTCCGTAACGCAGTTCTATAAATTCCACATCGGTTAGCACATCAGCCCGTTTCCAAAGTTTGGCGTAAATAAAAACGGTTACAATGCCCGAAATCATCCAGTTCCACCAGAACCAGTTGCCTGCAATTCCCTGCCGGGCCACAATTCCGGTAATGGCCAGCGGTGTGTCGGCGGCAAAAGTA
The DNA here is from genome assembly GCA_964505215.1 of uncultured Balneola sp. Classification (GTDB taxonomy): domain Bacteria; phylum Bacteroidota; class Rhodothermia; order Balneolales; family Balneolaceae; genus Gracilimonas. The sequence goes on along the minus strand of CAZDGU010000002.1, from coordinate 307,596 downwards.
GTGGCTACCATAGAAACGCCAACCAGCCACCAGGGTAGGTTTTTTCCGCCGGCAAAAAAGTCATCCAGCGAATCCTGCCCTTTTACTTTAGCTGCCCACGCAACTATTATCATGAGCAAAAGGTAACCGGCTACAACTACGTAATCTAACGTTTCAAAGGGCATGCGTGGCTATGGTGTTTGGGTGATATTGTAAGCTTCGATTATATGGAATTTTATATGTTCGGTGAAACTTTTTTTAGTCCTTACTTTTCATAGCCGGACGTTCGATATAAGGAATTCCGCTTTCAATCCATTTTGGAGCCTTTTTGCCTTTTAAGAAATGCTCGTGCCACTGAAAAGCACGCGTAGCATAATCAATTTGATTTTCCTTGCGGCGTAAGCCATGATTTTCCCCTTCATACACCAGCATCACATACGGTTTTTCCATGCGGCGCAGCGTGTTGTAAAGCTCCACACCCTGATTAAAATCAACGGCTCCGTCATCGGTTCCAAACTCTACCAGCAGCGGCGTGGTGTTATTTTCCATCTGGAAAACAGGGGAATTCTCAATGAATTTATCCCAATCATTCCAGTACGGCTCCGGAAAACGACCCTGACTTGTTTCAAATATTTTAGCATTTGGCGTTCCCGAATTCCAATATACCGAGCTGTACATGCTCACCATATTTGTGAGTGGAGCTCCCGCCACGGCCGAGTTAAAAATATCGGTTTGGGTGATAATAAATGCGGTTTGATATGCGCCCCAGGAGTGGCCGGTCAGCCCAACTTTATCTTCGTCAATCATACCGGTTTCCAGCACTTTTTGAACCGCCGGTACCACACTTTCCACAGCTGAAACTCCGGGATCACTGAGCACGTAATTTATATCCGGTTCAAATACAAAGTAGCCTTCTGAAGAATAACGGCGCATATTGTAGGCACTGGTGCGAGACGGCGTGCTGTAGCTGTTCAGGCCCTGCGAACGCAGCTCGTAAATGTAAGTAATCATCGGATATTTTTTACCTTTCTCGTAGTTGGCCGGATAAAGCAGTCTCCCTTGCAGCTTGTCCCCTCTTTTGTTGGTGAAGGTGATTAGCTCATCATCGGCCCAGTAAAAGTCTTCCTGCTGTGGATTGGTTTGGGTGATGGCTTTCGGGTTTTTGAAATCGGCTTTGGTGTGATAAAAATTAGGAGATTCGGTAGCAGATTCCATCATAAATACAAAATCATTTGATGACTCGGCTTTACCCAGACGACTAATCATTTTCGGCTCATAAATAAGTTCCGTTAGTCGGTTTTTACGATCCAGTTTGGCATAGCCGCGATCTTTAGTGTAATAGCCATATTTTGAGAAATAAATCGGTTCATTCTTCTCCAGGTAATCAGACTCATAATCTAGCCGAGCCTGTCGATACTGAATTTCATCATCGGCTGAGTTGGTCAGGTTTTCGTGCTTTTTGCCATTGGCCCAAACACGATACGCATCATATTCTGCATACACCAAAAGCCAGTCATCGCCTTCAACCCACTGCCCGGTTCCAAAGGGAGGGAAATTCTCGGTTCCGTGAATAGATTTATAATTCTCAAAACGCGCATCTATTCCTTCCGTAATATTCACGTGTTGGTCGTTTTTGATAGAGTACGTCCACCAGTTATTATCTTTAAAATAGTACAAATACTTGCCACCGGGACTGCTGCTCACTCTTTCCTGACGTTCTAAAATCAGTTTTTTCTCGCCCGTTTTCACATCCACAACATACATGTCCTTCCATTCTTCGCGGAAAGCCGGCTCGTAAGCTCGCGCATCATACCCAATTCCGTGCTGCTGATTTCCGGTCAGCTGAACGGTTTCCAATTCTTCACTTTCAAGCTGCACAAAATCACCGCTGTTAAGGTGCCAGGCTGATAAATAGTTAGCTTCTTTAAAAAGCTTTTGTCGCACTTTTTGTAAGGGTTGAATGTCTGCATCTTTCCAGTGCCAAACCTCTACGTTGGTAGAATCCATTCCCTCATTCAGCTTAGCAATATCTGAAGTATCTTTCGGTTCTTCCTTTTTGATCTCCCATTCCTTAATGCCAAAAAACACTGTTTTGCCATCCTCCGACCATCTCAAACCGGCATAATCCACCACTTTAAAATGCTCCGGAAAGTTGTTGTTTTCGGTGTGATGAAAAACCTTGGCGGATGTGGATTTACTCACATCAGGGAAAGCAAACACAACGTGAGATTCGTCCACGTGCGAAGTATCAGTAGTTGTTTTCATGAAGGCCAGCGCGTTTTTCTCATCATGCCAGCTAAGCGCTGTATAGTCGGCCGTGTCGCTGTCCAGGATGGAAATATTTCCGGATGTTAGGTTTACAAGCTGCACGCCGTTGCCCAGCTTTTCGGTGGCATCCATGCGCAGTGCGAGATGCGTTCCGGCATCGTTAAACTGATAATCGGCCACATTCCCCACCAGCTGATTGGTGCCCGCTTCCAAATCCCGGATAATAATATCGGTGCCGTCGGTTTTCACTTCTTTAGCCTGATACTTTTTCATCACCAAGTGATTTCCGGTTTCCGAAAACTCAAAACTCTGTATAGCCTTGAAAGTATCTATTTCAGCCGTATTCAAATTCATCAGCCCAAGATTAAACTGCACCGACTTCTTCTGCTTTTTCTGCTTTTCCGCCTCATCCTCAGAAACACCAATTCGGAAAGCAAACCACTTGTTATTTTTAGAAAACTGAGGCTGCGAGCTGTACATAAACTTGTGCTCCTCATCGCTGTTAATTTCGGTAAGGGTGAGCCAGCCATCGCCTTCAACCAAAGAAATTTGATAGGCAAACCAGTTTCCATCATCCGAAATAGAAGTGGAAAATATTCGCTGTCATTGGGCATAATCGGCAGGTTTTAAATCTTTTTTTTGAGCCTGCAGCGGAAGGCAGAAAAGAAGCATCAGTGAAAGTATCCCGAAAGTAGCGGTTTGCTTTTTCATGGTAGAGTTGGTTTTGGCTTTTAGTGGGTTGAATGATTAAAAAATCGAACTCGATAAGTAAGGCATAAATAACAAAAATAATCATCAAATATGAGAAAGAACGGAATTTTACATTTGTTATAAACAAAGGCGTTTTGGGATTTAATGGGTAGAATTAGTTAATTACCCATTCAGAATGGTTGCTGCCAAATAACGGTTTAGAAGTTATTTATAAACTTTCATTTATTGACTGCTAAGTATGTATAAATCAAATTGTTCATGAATCAGTTAAACAGAAATGACCGTGTTCTATTTCTTAAAGCGTTTAAGCGAAACACTGCACCAAACTCTGTGGAGCTCTGCGTGAAACAAAAACCCGAACTAAGTTTCGGGATAACTTCTCATATCGGTTATCTTAATAATTGGAAATTCATAACACATGCCTCAAACCGAACTTAAAAAATATCACCTTGGCTGTACGGCTTGGTCACTGCCTGACTGGAAAGGGGAGTTTTTTACGAATGATGCCAAGCCGGAGCAGTTTTTGGCGCAGTACGCCTCGGTATTTAATGCCGTGGAGGGAAACACGACTTTTTACGGCACTCCCGATGAAGCCACCATTTTAAAATGGGGTGAGCAGGCACCGAAAGGATTCAAGTTTTGCTTCAAATTCCCCAAACAAATTACGCACGCCCAAAGGCTGAGCGGTGTGAAAGATGAAGTACTTCGGTTTGTGAAAACATTCACTCCCATTCGCGAAAAATTGGGACCTTTCATGATTCAGCTACCCGACACTTTTGGTCCGGCCGATGCTTATAAGCTGGAAGATTTATTTTCGCTGCTGCCAAAAACATTCAGCTATTCGGTAGAAGTGCGCCATCGCGATTTTTTTGATCACGGCAAGCACGAGCGTAATTTGGTTTCACTGCTGAAAAGTTATGAAATAGATCGCGTTATTTTTGATACCCGAAAGCTGCATTCCATGAAAGCGGTGGATTCGTCCATTGCCGAAGCCCAAAAGAAAAAACCAAAAACGCCCGTTCGGTTTGATAATACGGCCTCGCGTCCGGTGCTGCGCTTTGTGGGCGCAAACGATATCATGAATAATGAGCCGTACCTGAAAGAATGGGCCATTATTGTGGCCGAGTGGATCAGCGACGGATTGCACCCCTACGTTTTTATTCATGCGCCCAATAAAGCCGTGGAGCCAAAGCTTTGTGCTCATTTCCACAAGGTGTTAACTAAATTAATTGACCTTCCGGCGCTTCCGGGCTTTCCTGTTAAGAAACAAAATGAGCAGCTGGGTTTGTTTTGAAAACCACCTATTCCATCAGCGCAATGTAGGCGGTGTTTTTTACATAAATGAGCCGATTTAAAGCTTCCATAGCCTGCTCTTCTTGTCCCACTTTTGTTTTGATAACCGCATTTTTTGGACTAATCATATTAAGTCTAAGATCGAACTCAGGATAATCATTGATGAAGCTTTGAGCCTCTTTTTTATCAACTGAAAATTGGAAAATCAGCCGTGTAATTTTGTGATTCCAGCTTTCCCTGATGCGTTCAATTTCTTTTTTTCGCTCCTCATCCGAGAGCGAATCCTCTTCAATCATTTGCAGAATGTTATTTTTCCCCATGTTAAACTGTTCCACCGAAATGGAGTTCACGCGCGGATCTTTTTCTAACTCTTGAAGCTCTTTTTGGGTGGGATTGCCTTCAACCCAGGCAAAAATTGGGCGGACGTTCAGGCTCAGTACTTCATAGCCTAAAAGCGACAGCTGCTCTTCCACAAATGCTTTGGAAACGGTATCCACAAAGGTAACCTGAACTTCTCCTTTGGCAAAAGAGTAATCACCCCGCTGCACCCTTTCAATTTCCCGGGTATCAATTTGGTGGTCTTGGGTGAAGCCATGGAACGGCAGTGCGATTAGAAAAATAAAGATTCCAAGCGTTCTCATAATGGCGATTCTTTAAAATGAATACAGCTTGGTATATGCTAAATAATTAGCTTTTATTAAGCAAATCGGCATTTCGGCTCAGTAAAATGATCAGCAGCAGGCATATTCCTACAAAAGAAAAGCCTCCTGTCAGCTGGGTGTGTTCTACTAAAAATCCCATTAAAGGCTGAGAAGCCATCCCGCCAATAAAACCCATGGTGGCCACCGATGCCAGCGCCACGGCACTTTCGCGTCCGGCCGCGCTAAAAACCATGGGGAAATTAAGGGCAACGCCGGCGCCCACGGCAAAAAACCCAAGCACGGCTATATACACGTTAGTTGCTAATATGGCAATAAGGATGCCCGCCGCCGCTATTGTTGAGCCGGTTACAATGAGTGATTTTGCGCCAAATTTCGGCTTTAAGCGATCTCCAAACAGGCGCATCAGCAGCATAGAGCCGGCGTAGGTTGCATAACCCAAAGGAGCTAAACCGGCAGAAGTGCCCACGTGATCTGAAAAGAAAAGCGTCACCCAATTATTGACAGACTCCTCAACGGAAGCCGCCAAAAAGCAGATAGCGCCCAGCCAAATCAGTCCGCGATGCGGAACAACCAGCCCCAGCCCCTTTCGGTTCGGTTCCGGTTCATGCATGGGGAGAAATGGATAGCAAAAAGCTAATATCATCAGAAGAAATAATGTAATTCCCCAAAAATGTGCAATCACCCCAAAGCCAAAGTACGCAATGCCAATACCCATTAAAGCTCCCGCAAAATTACCCACGCCAAACCAGGCATGCATTTTAGACATGACGGACTTTCCGGTATCGGTTTCAATTTTTGCACCCAGAGCATTTATGCAGATGTTGAATCCGCTGGTCATCATCCCCGAAAAAAACAAAATGCCGGAGAGCATCATCCAATGGGTAGAAAAAGTAATGGCAACGAGTGAGCCGATGAGCAAAATGCCAAATCCCGCAGCAGCTTTCTTGGCTCCTGCCCGCTGAATGGAAAGCGTAACAAGCGGAAGAGCCGCCACGGTTCCAAGACCTTTGGCCAACAGTGCATACCCCAGCGTAACCGGAGTTAGCTGAGCAAGCTCACGAATAGCAGGAATACGCGCGGCCCAGGTAGAAAAGAAGATGCCCAGAATAAAGAACATCCCGCAAACGGCAATGAGCTGTTGCCGTGGAGAAACCTCCTGAAAACGCTGATTTTTAGGTAGAGATGCTGTATTCATGCCTGCTTTTAAACATCAAAAATACCGCGATTCTTACTCACTTCATAAACCGGATTTTATAGCCGGAGCAGATTATTTTAAAAATGGGTTCATTGGAAATTCATCGGCGGAAAGCAGATATTCTGGGTATGAAACACAGCGAAGCATATCAGGAAGCATTAGATCAGTTTGTACTGCTTTGGGGTGAAATGGCCTCTGCCTGGGGCATTAATAAAACCATGTCGCAAATTCACGCTCTGCTGTATGCCGAGTCTCGCCCGCAGGACACGGATGCCATTATGGATACGCTGAACATCAGCCGGGGCAATGCGAATATGAATCTGCGCCGACTGCTTGACTGGGAGCTAATCCACAAAGAAAGCTTTCCCGGCGACCGTAAAGATTATTATTCGGCCGAAACGGATGTGTGGAAAATTGTTTCTACCATTATTCGCGAGCGGCAGCAGCGCGAAATTGCGCCTATTCGGGAAAACCTGCAAAAATGTATCGAAACCTTAGAGGCCGGCGGGCTGAATGATAAGGAGAGTAAGGAATTTAAAATCCGTATAGAAAACTATATGGAGTTTTTAGAAATGTTTGAGCGCTTTACGGATGCGCTGCTTCCTTACATCAACAAGAAGAACCTGAAATTTCTGAAACAGCTGGTGAAACTGGTGGAAGTAAAAGAGGCGCTGTCGGGTAAAAAAGAAACAGATGACGAATAAATCACATCGGGAAATAGGCAATGACGGCGAAGATTTAGCTTGTGCCTATTTGGAATCAAAAGGGTGGCGGATTTTAGAAAGGAATTACTTTTTTAAACATGCCGAAGTAGATATTATAGCTCAGGATGATACCGCCATTGTTTTTATAGAGGTGAAGCTGAGAGCAAACACCAAATATGGTCATCCGTTTGAATACGTAACAGAAAATAAAGTGAAAAATGTATTTAAAGCAGCTGAGGCATGGATTCATGAACACAAAAAAAATGACCAACCCGTACGGTTTGATATTATAGGCATCGTGCAAAAGGGAAACGAAGCGCCGCGGTTCAATCATATAGAAGACGCCTTTCGCTAAATGAAACTAACCGGGCAAGAAAAATGCCCTGAAAATGAAATTTCCATAATTTGTTATTGTATAAGGATTACAAACCCACTATCTTTGCCGTCCTTGATTAAAGGGACTGTAGCTCAGTTGGTAGAGCAACGGACTGAAAATCCGTGTGTCGGCGGTTCAATCCCGCCCGGTCCCACACTCAAGTAAAGCCTTGTCTCGCAGTAAATTACAGCGATTCAAGGCTTTTTTATTTTGGGGTGATTTTCTCCAAAATCATTTTTGGTTACAAGGTGGGGACAAGGGAAAGTGTGAGTGCTCTTCGATATTCTAATCTTTAAAGCAGTAAAGTATTAGAGTGTGGAATTTGTAATTTAATGTTTTTGTGGGGGGGAACCGGGATTGAACATGCTTAGCAGATTATCATTATTCAATTCTTTCTAATGAATTACTCAATTTGTGAGTATTATGTACACATTCATATTCACTAAAAGTGATTGTTATGACGGATAAGAAAGACAACCAATCAGATTTTATTCTTTACACCTCTCCGTCAGGAGAAGTAAACGTAGAAGTTACTGTTGAGGATGAAACCGTATGGTTAACGCAAAAAGCCATGTCCCATTTATTTGGAGTGGACCGAAGTGTAATCACCAAACACCTGCAAAACGTTTATAGTGAAGGAGAATTAGGCAAAAAAGCAACTAGTGCAAAATTTGCACAAGTTCGAATGGAAGGAGATCGTGAGGTAACCCGAAACGTAGAATACTACAATCTGGATGCTATTATATCGGTTGGGTATCGGGTGAATTCTTCTGAAGCCACGCAGTTTCGTATATGGGCCACCAAGGTTCTTCGTGAATACATCCTCAAAGGCTTTGCACTGGATGATGAACGGTTAAAACAGGTCAATCGAATTTTTGGGAGAATATATCCAGTAGTTTTGGAAAAAAGATGGTTGAGCACTACTCCTTCCCTATAAACTTCTCCACACGTTCTAAATGCTGCTTATCTGCCCAGAGTTTGGAAAAGGGCTCTATTTCGGCGGCTATGGCTTCGGCTTTTTGTTTGGAGAAACGAGCGGCTCCTTCTTTCAGCGTTGTGATGTATGTCCTGTCGTTTCTTAATAAAGGTTCAGCCCAAGTTAGCGTTTCTTTTTGGAGATTTTCGCCCTCCAAAACATCTTCAATAACCTGGTTTTCAAAAGCTTCTTTGGCGCTGATAACCGAAGCTTTTCCAAGCCATTTAAGCGCGTTTGTTTTGCCGACTTTTTCTACCAATCGAGTAAGTCCGCCCCAGCCGGGCACTAAATAAAAGCGGCCTTGGGTAAAGCCGAAGTTTGCAGAAGGAACGGAAACTCTGAAATCAAATGACAGCATCAGCTCGATGCCGCCGCCGTATGCATCGGCGTTAACGCAGGCGAGCGTCCAGCAGGGAAGGTGCTCTATTCTGTTTAGCAACCGATGAATTCGCCGGGCTTTTGCCATAGCCGGCTCTTGCTCTTTGATGGTGTGAAATTTTTTCAAATCACCGCCCGAAACAAAAGCCTGATTACCGGCTCCGCTTAAAATAAATAATCGGATTTCTTCATCCTTTTCAATTTGAGAAACTAACTTTTCCAGCTCCAGTACCACGTCAAAGTCGATGGCATTGAGGGCTTTTGGGCGATTAATTTCAGCCCATAAAACATGTTTGGAAATGCGTTTTTGAGTTACTTTCATTCGTTTATAAGGATGTATAGAAAAAGGGAAACATATAGCACTTCACAATAAAGATATTTGCAAACAAAAGCAGTAAGTTTACGAGGCTCAGCGCTTATGATGAAGCTCAGGCCGCTCCGGCTTTCTAATCATGAGATTGATAGCTTGTAAAAAGTAGAATTGATATAAGGAATAAGAAAAGATAGCTTTTAGAAATGAAGTCCATTCAAGCTAAAAAAATAAATAAGAGTCTTTTGTCTGCTCATAATGATGTGCGCATTGCTCATATCCTGAATAAATATCGGGACGACGCTTTGGTTACCACTTCTTTTGGAACTACTTCGGCACTGCTTATTCACATGATTAGCCGAATTCGGCAAAACCATCCTATTCATTTTATTAATACAGGATATTTATTTCCCGAAACCTTAGAGTATAAGAATCAGCTGATTGAAAGGTATGGAGTGAATGTTATAGAACACTCGCCGAACAAAGAGAAGCACCGCTTTACTAAAGAAACTAAACTTTGGGAATCAGATCCTGATTTGTGTTGCCATTACAATAAGGTAGAGCCTTTAGAGAAGGTGAAGAAAAAGCATAAAGTTTGGGTTTCGGGCTTAATTAGTTATCAAAACAGTTATCGCAGTGGGTTGGAAATATTTCAGAAAAAAGAAGATCTGCCTCGATTTTATCCATTAATTGACTGGACGCCTGAAATGGTGGATGATTATTTTGAGAGCTATGGAATTCCACGCCATCCTTTAGAACGTTTTGGTTATGATTCTGTTGGCTGTACCTATTGCACTGTAAAAGGAGAAGGCCGTGATGGGCGCTGGGGAGATTCCGGAAAAACAGAATGCGGGCTGCATCTTTAGAAAAGTTCATACAGCTACTTCTTCCTTTGGGATGTTTTAATTGGTATTAATTTCTCGCAGAGGAACGCGGAGTTTGGCGCTGAGTCCCGCAGAAAGTGTTTCAAAACTCAGCTTCTATTCTAAGTTCAAAAAGAAGACCGGGTGCTTGAAGCGTTTTTATTATTAAGCTTAGCATAACCTTCAAGGTCAATAACTTTTTGGGCGAAGTATGTTTTATATAAATTGAAAACAGGAAGAACAGTTTCGCTAATAAAATGACCTTTTTAAAGAGATAACTTAAAGTTTAAACGGCTGTTTAGAAGTTTCTTCAAGCCAGTCTAAATATTCTTCATTTCCCTCATCTTCGGTTATGGTGAGTGAAATTACGCAGGGCACGTCATAACTGTGCATTTCTTTAACCCGGCGCGTAATTGTTCGCACTCTGGAGTAGTGCGTTTTTATGATGAGAACGCACTCCTGGTCTTCCTGAATTTCACCCTTCCAGCTGTAAATGGATTCCATGCCGTCGAGAATATTGGCACAAGCGGCAAGCTTTTCTTCAACCAGTGTACGGCCAATGTGTTGGGCTTCTTTTTTATTTGCAGTAGTTATATAAAGGAGACGAAGATTTCTATACATAACAGAAAAAAGCTTATTAATTTGCAAGATGGAACCTTGACACGCATAGTAAGGAAAGAACGCATTATTCTGCAACCTTAAACAACATGGTTATATTTCATTATATATGGTCAGAAAGTATTTTTTTGAGGTTGTAACTGACTGTTGCGAAGAAGGAAGAGCAAAAAAGCATTTCATTCTGCATTAAGTAAAATAAATGGTAAATAAGAACGGTAAAAAGTTGAATTGAGAAGTGTAAAGTCTTATCTTTGCAAGCTCTGAATTTTGCGAGAGTGGCGGAATTGGTAGACGCGCTAGATTTAGGATCTAGTATCTTAACCGATGTGGGGGTTCGAGTCCCCCCTCTCGTACTTCCTTCCTAATAATAATTGAAATCCTGTTCATTTTACTGAATAAAATAAACAAAGCGGAGAACACGTGGATATTTCTGTAGAAGAGCTCACATCTGTAGATAAAGAAGTTACCCTAAAAGCAACCCGAGAAGATCTTAAAGAAGACTTCGAAAAAGCTTATAAAAAGTATAGAGGCCAAATTCAGCTGCCGGGATTTCGTCCCGGTAAAGTGCCAATGGGGCTTATTAAAAAGCGATTTGGCGATGAAATTGAGCAAGAAGAAATCAGCAACATCATTCAAAGCGTTTTTGAAAAAGAGGTAGTGCCCGAGCACGAGCCAATTGGCGAAACCGAAATGATGGATTTCTCCTGGGAAAATGATGAGCTGGAAGTAAAGTTCAAAATTGGAGCCAAGCCTGAAGTTGAGATTGGAGATCTTGCCAAAATTGAAGTGAACAAGATGGTTCACGATGTTACAGAAGAAGAAGTGGACGAAGAAATTGAACGTACACTGGAGCGCGAAGGAAACTGGGAAACAGTTGATGAGGCTGCTAAAGAAGATTCTAAACTGCTTGTAGATGTTGTCAGTTTGGATGAAGATGGCAATGAAGTAGAGGGCGAAGTAGATGAAGATCAGGAGCTGGACTTACGCCAGAAGGGTGCCAAAGAGTTTCAAGAGCAGTTAGTTGGTAAAAAGCCGGGCGATGTTGTTGATATGGAACTAAGCGAGGGGGATGAAACCGACCGATTCCGCGTTACCATCAAAGAAGTGAAAACGCTGAACAGAGCCGAGCTTACCGACGAAGTTATAAAAGAGCAGAGCAACGGCGAAGCAGAAAACGAAGATGAGTTTAGAAGCTATATTAAAAGCCGTATGCAGCAGTATTACGACCAAACGGCCGAAGACTTATTTAAGAATGATGTAGCCGATGCACTTGTTGATGCTCATGAGTTTGAAGTTCCCGAAACATTTGTTGCCCAAATTCAGGGCTCTTATGTAGATCAGCTGAAGCAGCAACAGGGCGGCGAACTTCCCGAGCATTTTGATGCCGAGCAGTATAAAGCCGGAATGAAAGACCGCGCAGTTCGAGAAGCCAAATGGTCGTTCATCAGCCAAAAACTGCAGGATACTTTTGAAGACATCGACATCACCCCCGAAGATATTGACGAGCAATTAGCTATGGAAGCTGCCCGTTACGGTATGCCAACCGACCAAATCAAGCAGATTTACGCACAACAACCTCAAATGCTTGAGCAGTTGCGTAACAGTATCCGCGAAAATAAAGTGTTTAATATTTTGCAGGACAAAGTGAAAATCAAAGAATTGGGCAGAGACGAATACCGAGAGCTGCAAGAGAAGAAAGAAAAGAATAACAAATAAACGATCATCCATCACATTATGATTAACGAGCAACCGCTTTTTGAAGATCCGAATTTAGATTCTACTCAACCGATACAGGGCAACCTGGTTCCCATGGTTGTAGAAACTACCAGCCGCGGCGAGCGAGCGTACGATATTTACTCACGCCTGCTTAAAGACCGCATTATAATATTGGGTTCTCCCGTAAACGATACGGTTGCCAGCTCTATAATGGCTCAGCTGTTATTTTTAGAGTCAGAAGATCCCGAAAAAGATATTCACTTTTATATTAACAGCCCGGGTGGTGTGGTTTCAGCAGGTTTAGCTATTTATGATACCATCCAGCATATTAAGTGTGATGTAGCCACAACCTGTATGGGTATGGCCGCAAGTATGGGGGCGGTATTGCTTACAGCCGGAACCAAAGGCAAAAGAAGCTGTCTTCCCCACTCTCGCGTTATGATTCACCAGCCACTGGGCGGAACGCGAGGCCAAGCCAGCGATATTGAAATTGAAGCCAAAGAAATTATACGAGTTAAGAAAGAACTGAGCCAAATTCTGGCTGATCACAGTGGTAAATCCATAGATCAAATTATGGAAGACTCAGACCGTAACAAATGGATGACTGCCGATGAAGCCAAAGAGTACGGCTTGGTAGATAATGTGTTAGGGAAGTCTAAGAGTTCTAAATAACCGGTATTTTTATTAATTTAGACATGCTATGAGCGAAAAAGAGAAAAACAGCGACATTGTACACTGTTCATTTTGTAGCCGTTCCAGCCTGGAAGTGAACAGTATGGTAGCCGGACCCGGCGTATATATTTGTGACCGTTGCGTAGAAGATGCCTCCAGCATTATTCAGAGTGATTTAGCTTCATTAGCACGCCGCCGCGAGAAAAGCTTCAAACCGATGCTTAAACCGGTTGAAATTAAAAATAAGCTTGATGACTATGTGATTGGCCAGGATATGGCTAAAAAAACACTGTCTGTTGCCGTTTATAATCATTACAAACGGATTTCGGCTGAAATGTCGGAGATTGATGATACGCAAATTGAGAAGTCAAACATTGTACTGCTGGGCCCTACCGGAAGTGGAAAAACGCTTTTAGCACGCACGCTTGCTAATATTATTGATGTTCCGTTCACCATTGCCGATGCTACCGTACTTACCGAAGCCGGCTATGTGGGCGAAGACGTAGAAAGCATTTTAAGCAACCTGCTGCAAGCGGCCGATTATGATGTGGAGCGAGCCAAACGCGGCATCGTGTATATTGATGAAGTGGATAAAGTTGCGCGCAAAAGTGATAATCCATCTATCACCCGCGATGTTAGTGGAGAAGGTGTACAGCAGGCTTTACTTAAAATTTTAGAAGGAACCGTTGCCAATATTCCACCAAAAGGCGGCCGAAAACATCCTGAGCAAAGCTTTATACAATTAGATACGGCAAATATTCTATTTATTTGCGGTGGAGCCTTTTCGGGACTGGAGGAAATTATTTCTCGTCGGTTGTCAACAACCGTAATGGGCTTTAATACTCAAGATCAGGTTAAATTCGACAAAGAAGATCCGGAGATTTTTACACATGTTGAACCGGAAGACCTGCAGCACTTTGGGTTGATTCCGGAGCTTATTGGCCGATTGCCCGTTATTTGCGGACTGCACGAACTTTCTGATGAAGCTATGCTCGACATTCTGCAAACGCCCAAAAATGCATTGGTTAAACAGTACAAAAAGCTGTTTAAAATGGAAGATGTGGAGTTAGAAATTGAGGAAGAAGCTTTAATAGCCATAGTTAAAAAGGCAAAAGCGCGTAAAACAGGGGCCCGTGGCTTACGGTCAATTATGGAAGCTGCCATGCTCGATATTATGTTTTCGTTGCCTTCTATGGAAAACATTGCCCGATGTATAATCACTGAAGAAACCATAGAAAAGAAGGCACCGCCTGTTTACGAAAAACAAAAAGCTTCTGCGTAATTTATTAAAACCTCTCTTTTAGAGAGGTTTTTTTGTTTTATCCCCTTTCTATTTTTAGCTAAAAAGGTTTATCCTTAGTACATGAATCTCTTTATTCCATCCAATAGGATTAAACTGGTGCTCGTTTTTCTTATTCTCTTCTTGGGAGTGGGATCACTGATTTATAATAATTATTTGGTTAGCAAAATTTTAGAGCAAGAGCGAGCCAGTGTAGAGCTTTGGACGCGAGCCATCGAGTTTAACAGCCAGCCGGTAGATGAGCAGCCCAGCACTATGTTGTTAAATGCAATCAGTTTGCTGAGGGGCATCGAAGAAGTTCCCGACAGTGTTGTAGCATTAATTGAAGCCGCTGAGGCAAAAAAAAGTGCAACCAACTTTGTTACAGAAGAAATTATACTTGAAGACCGCTTTAAAATACCCACCATTGTAATAGACTCGAGTGACATTATTTTGCACCAGCGGAATATCGACTCACTTACCCTGGCCTCTCAAAAAGCCCGGCAAAATTTAGTACGAGAATTTAAAAGCCTGAATGATCCCATAGATTTCATAATTGGTGACAGAAATCGGCAGATTAAGCAGTTTGTGTATTACGGGGAAAGCCCTACGGTGCAAATGCTACGCTACTTTCCTTATGTTCAAATTTTATTGCTGAGCTTGTTGCTGGGCGTGGGCTATACATCATACCGAAGCATTACCCGGTCGGAGCAATCAAATTTATGGGTGGGTATGGCCAAAGAAGCCGCTCACCAGTTAGGTACGCCAATTTCGAGTTTATATGGCTGGCTTCATCTTTTAAAAGATGAATACAAAGACGATAAAGAAGCTTTAAATATAGCCAACGAAATTGAGAAGGATATTCAGCGGCTGAAAGGAGTGGCCGAGCGGTTTGGGAAAATTGGCTCAGAGCCGGAGCTGGAAACCATGGACATCAGTCCTATTTTAGAGCAGGTTTTGGCATATATGGAGCGCCGCTTACCCCGGCTGGGCAAAGCTATTGAAGTGCGGAAAAAATTAGATGCAAAAGCTAAAGTAAAAGCTAATCCGGAGCTGTTGCAGTGGGCTATCGAAAATCTGGTAAAAAATGCCATGGATTCACTGCGCGATCAAGACGATCTTTCCTTTATTTCAATCACCTCGAAGGTGCAAGAGGGTGAGGTAATCATTGATATTGAAGATTCGGGAGCCGGGATAGAAATTCAGAATGTTAAAAATATTTTTAAGCCCGGTTTCAGTACCAAGAAAAGAGGTTGGGGATTAGGACTCAGCCTCACAAAACGCATTATTGAAGATTACCACGAAGGCAGCGTTTTTGTACTACGTTCTGAACTGGAAGAAGGCACTACCATGCGCATTACGCTTAAAGTAGTAAACAAAAACAAGGCTTAGTCTCCGGTATAGCCGCGCTTTTTGGCGTATTCGAGGAGCTCCGTTTTCAAAAGATTCCGGCCGCGGTGCAGGCGAGAGCGTATGGTTCCGATGGGGACATCCAGCATGTTGGCAATTTCTTCGTAGGTGTATCCTTCCACATCACACAGAAGAACTACCGTGCGAAAATCTTCCGGCAGGCGGGCTAATG
Organism: uncultured Balneola sp.; assembly: GCA_964505215.1. Classification (GTDB taxonomy): domain Bacteria; phylum Bacteroidota; class Rhodothermia; order Balneolales; family Balneolaceae; genus Gracilimonas. The sequence continues at coordinate 292,014 of CAZDGU010000002.1, read as the reverse complement.
CAGTAGATAAGTCATCGTCCATTAATTCGCGAAACATCAGGCTTTCTAAATCTGAGGTCTCAGTTCGTTCGGCCCTTATAGACTCATAATAAGACGACACCTCGTCATAATCTACCTGCGAAGGTTGTTTGGATGTTTTGCGATAATTGTTGATAAACGAGTTTTTAAGAATACGAAACATCCAGGCTTTGGCATCGGTGCCCTTCTCGTAGCTGCTGAAAAACCGATAAGCCTTCACCACAGATTCTTGTACAAGGTCTTCAGCATCGATTGGATCTGCTGTTAATCGGAGCGCAAAGTTATACAGCGCATCCATGTGCGGAATGATCTCTTCATCGAAGTCTTTTTGCTTTTTCTTTTCATCTCTCGTTAAGTGAGACATGTGTCCATCCCTTTTTAAAATTGTAAACATTAAGGTTTACAGCCTAACCATTGCTCATAACTTCTTAACAGGTCTGATATTATTCAATTACTGCTTTAATATTAAATAGATTGTGTTGATTGCATTATTAGCTAATTCCTTTTACCGGCATGATGCTAACATGTTTGGTAAAAAGATGTTTCAACTAAAATGTATATTTTTATCGGCTAAGGCAAAAACATCAATTTTCAGCAGAACTAATAAAAAATCAGAAAACTGGTTATACAAACCCTTTACCTTGCTAATATTGAAGGCTTAGATCATTATTCTTGTACTTGTATTGTAAGCAATTTCGGGTATCGGAAGCAGGAAGGGGGTGTATCCGGATATTTGATATGCAGGATTCCTATATTCGCCTTTTATTTTGATGACTCGACCGGGTTTCCCGCTATTCATATCTAACAAAAGACTAATGCCACATTTTGATGTAGTAATACTTACCGATGACCGCTACGTAAATCCACCTGAATCTGAGAAGAATGAATACGTGCAAAACGTACTAAAAGAAGATGAGTGGGTAAAAAGGGCGCTGGAGAACGAGGGATTATCCGTTTCAAGAAAAAGTTGGGCTGATGCTGATTTTAATTGGGCAGAAACCCGCAGTGTACTGTTCCGATCTACGTGGGATTATTTCGATCACTATGCCCACTTTACCCGGTGGCTTTCTGAAGTGTCATCACAAACGCTGCTAATTAACAGCAGACAACTTATAGAATGGAATATAGACAAGCATTATCTGGACAGATTAGGAAGAAAAGGCGTGCGTGTGATTCCTACCCGATATTTGAATAGAACGATTTCAAAATCTATTCATCAGCTGCACGAAATTACGGGTTGGAAAGATACTATTATTAAACCCACGATAGGCGGCGGTGGAAGGCTTACATATAGAATTCAACCCGGCAACATGGCGGAAATCTCGGAGAAGCTGGTTGAAGTATTAACCAAAGAAGATTTCATGCTCCAGCCCTTTCAACACTCTATTATGGTGCGGGGTGAATGGTCATTTGTATTTTTTGGGCAAGAGTTCAGCCATGCGGTACTAAAAAAAGCCAAGCCCGGCGATTTCAGGGTTCAAGATGATTTTGGCGGAGCGGTTCACCCCTATCAACCCACACCCGAAGAAATAGAGTTTGCAAAAAAGGCGGTATTAGCTTGTCCCGAACTTCCTGTGTATTCCCGAATAGATGTGATTTTGGATAACGATGGAAGGTTAGCCGTAAGCGAAATCGAACTTATTGAGCCGGAGCTATGGTTTCGTCTAAAGCCGGAAGCCGCTCAGAAATTAGCCCGGCAGGTGCTGCAAAAGCTAAGCGGAAAATCTGATTAGCTAAGCGCGTTTTTTATACGTTCAAAAATTACCTCAACAGAACCAAGGCCGTCAATTTCCTGCACTTTGTCCTGTTTTTGATAATAATCCATTACGGGCTTTGTTTCTTTTTTATAGACGTTGAGCCGGGTTTTTACTTTTTCCTCGGTATCGTCGCTGCGGCCTTCGCCACGGGAAAGAATTCGCTTGATGAGCTCTTCTTCCGGCACCGAAAGATGCACAAAAGCGTCCAGTTCATCATTATTTTCACTAAGAAAAGCATCAAGAGCTTCGGCCTGCACAACGGTTCTTGGAAATCCGTCTAAAATATAACCGTCTTGGTATTTTTCCTTTGAAAGCTCGTCGGTTACCAAATCTACTACCGTTTGGTCGGGCACTAAGGCACCGGCATCTAATATAGACTTGACCTTCACCCCAAGCGGCGTCTCATTTTTGATGGCCGTTCTGAAAATATCTCCTGTTGAAAGCTGCGGGATGCTGAATTCTTTTTGCAGGAGTTTTGCTTGTGTACCTTTACCGGCTCCCGGAGGGCCAAACAGAATGATATTCATTACCAAGAATGTGTTTAATTGCCTGAAGTAATATTATAATGAAAAGGCAATCCTCTGCCTTAACAGAAGATTGCTTTTTAAAAACGTGTAGAAGAAACCGTTGCTTACTTCTTCGTTTCTCTTTCTTTAATACGCGCAGATTTACCCTGACGATCGCGCAGGTAAAATAGTTTGGAACGTCTTACTTTTCCTCGCTTCTTCACGTCAATTTGAGCAATGAATGGTGAGTTTAGTGGAAAAACACGCTCTACGCCCACGTTACTGCTTATTTTACGTACAGTAAATGTTTTGTTCGGTCCGCTGCCACGCTCAGAAAGTACCATACCTTCGTACTGCTGAATTCGTTCTTTCTCGCCTTCACGCACGCGGTAGTGTACGTTAACCGTATCTCCGGCTGTGAACTGAGGAATGTCCTCGTTAATTAGGCTTTGCTCTACAAGTTTTAGCTTATCCATGGTTTCTAAATTTAATCCCTCCAGGTGCAGGGATTGTTATTAATGTTCTTTCTTAAATTTTTTATACAAATCTTTTCTTCGTTCCCGGGTTCGTTGTTCCGCTTGCGCTTGTTTCCATTCGGCCACTTTCTTGTGGTCTCCGGAGCGGAGCACGTCAGGAACTTTCAACCCTTTAAATTCTGCCGGACGGGTATAAACGGGACCTTCCAGCAGGCCATCTTGAAATGAATCGTTTAGTGCGCTTCCTGCGTCTCCCAACACACCGGGGAGCAGCCTTACAACCGCATCGGTTATTACCATTGCAGGAAGTTCGCCTCCCGAAAGCACATAATCACCAATAGAATATTCTTTGGTGATGAGTTCATCTCGTACTCGCTGATCTACGCCTTTATAATGCCCGCATAAAATAAGGATGTTTTTTTGGAGAGATAACGCATTCGCATCTTCTTGCTCAAAAACATCGCCATCGGGTGCGGTAAAAATGAGTTCATCATACTCACGCTCGGACTGAAGCTTTTCAATACAGCTAAAAATAGGCTGCGGAGTTAGCACCATTCCGGGCTCACCTCCGTAGGGGTAGTCATCAATTTTAAGGTGCTTATCTTCGGTATAATCACGAAGATCGTGCACGTAAATTTCTACCCGCTTTTTGTCTGTTGCGCGCTTTACAATGCTGTGATTTAACGGCCCGTCTAACAAAGCCGGAACGGCAGATATGATATCAATTCTCATCATATACCCTCCAGCAGGTCTAAGTTTTGGCAATAAATGTTGCCGTCACGGCGGTCTTTCACAAACTGATCGATGTATGGAATGAGCCGGCTTCCGCTTGTAGTAGCTACTACTAATATGGGGTGAGCCGGATTGTCCATCACATCAACCACCAAACCTATGGGTATATCCGCGTCATAAACTTCATGGTCAATCAGCGGATGTTCTGCCTCGGGGTTTGAGCTGACAAAAGGTTCGGCATCTTCTGTTTCCAGAAAAATACTCTGCCCCTTAAGCGTTTCGGCCTCATTGCGATCAGCGATATGGTCAAAATGTACAAAGAACGAAAATTTGTTTCGTTTACCCTCTGTTCGCATGTTTACAATGCGAGCGGGATAAAAATCGCCACGGTTATTCTGCAAATACACCAGCTGTATATCTTCAGCCTTAGCGGGGTCGTCAACGTCAAAAAAAACTTTGAGTTCCCCTTCAAGCCCGTGGGAGCGTTCCACATGCCCCACTTTAATAAAACCGGGAGTATTGGCGTCCTGACTCATTGGCGCCGGATATGTTTATCCTTCTTCTTGTTTACTTTCCCAGGCGCGCTGAACCGTAACACGGTCTTCGGCGTCTGTTACAAATCCTTCAAGGTCAGCAAGGTCGGTATCATTGATATGATCAATGGCTTCTTTAGCGGTCATATCTGTAGAAACGTTACCGGATGCTTTTTCCTCGGCCTGATCGTCTACCTTTTCTTCTTCTTTAGCTTCTTCAGCAGGAGCTTCTTCTTCTGCCTCTTCCGCAGGTTCTTCGGCTTCAGGTTCGTCTTTGCTGTCATCTGCAGCTTCGGCTTCTTCCTTGGGGGCTTCTGTTTCTTCTGCTTTAGCTTCGTCGTCGGCCGGAGCTTCTTCTTTAGGTTCTTCAGAAGTTTTTTCAGCTTCTGCTTTTTCTAAAGCTTCTTCAATTTTATCTGCATCCGACTTAGGAGCATCGTCATCTTTTTTAGCTTCTAATTCAGCAGCAGCTTTTTCAGCTTCAACTTCGGCAGCGGCCTGTTTGGCTTTTTTCTTCAGCTGCTCTTTGTATTCGCGTTCTTCGGCAGCAAGCACTTCTTTAAGATCTTCTTTACGGCTGGATTCTTTATCAGATTTTGAAGCTCTGTATTCTTTCCACTCCGCAAGTGCTTTTTCAATTTCTTCTTCGCTCTTGCCCCAGTTCATGAGGTGTCGTTTGTATAAAAGTCCTTCTTCGCGAAGAATTTTACGAACGGTATCAGTAGGCTGTGCGCCGGTATCTAACCAGTAAAAGATGCGTTCTTCATTCAGAACTACTTCTTTCTTTTCAGTTACGTTGTCGTAACGCCCTAAGCGTTCTACAATTCGGCCATCGCGAGCTTCGTGTCTTTCAGCTACTACAATATGCCAAATAGGGCGTTTTTTACGTCCTTTGCGTTGTAATCTTATTCTTAACAATGATGTTCTCCAATTGTGTGTTTTAATTATGCGTTCTTATCGGCCGATAGGCAGATTTTTCAGTCCTTGAAGAGCACGTCCGGCTTTACCCATTTTCGACATGGTCTTCATCATTTTTTTCATTTGATCGAACTGCTTCATGAGTTGATTTATCTCACGAACAGTAGTGCCAGAACCAGCAGCTATACGTTTGCGTCTGCGACCGTTTAGCAATTCCGGGTTCTGACGCTCCTCCGGCGTCATTGATAAGATTATAGCTTCAATCGGTTTGAATGCATCATCGTCGATTTCAGTCTCATCCAATGCTTTGCTGGCGCCGGGAATCATAGAAACAAGATCAGAAAAGTCTCCCATTTTCTTAATCTTTTGAATTTGCTCCAGAAAGTCATTCAGGTCGAATTTATCCGACTTAATTTTCTTTTGAAGCTTTTCCGCTTCATTCTGGTCAAATTCTTTTTGAGCTTTTTCAACAAACGAAACCACATCTCCCATGCCCAAAATACGCTGGGCCATTCGGTCGGGATAAAATGGAGACAGAGCTTCCAGCTTTTCGCCGGTACTCACAAATTTGATGGGCTTATTGACAACGGTTTTAATGGAAAGGGCAGCACCACCGCGGGTATCGCCATCCAGTTTGGTTAACACCACACCGTCAAAATCAATGCGTTCGTTAAATTCTTTGGCTGTATTTACAGCATCCTGTCCGGTCATAGAATCAACCACAAACAGAATCTCGTGAGGGTTTACGGCTTCCTTAATTTCCGCAACCTCATTCATCATATTCTCATCTACATGTAAACGGCCCGCGGTATCAATAATAACCGTATCCAGCGCAAGGCTTTTAGCCATCGAAACGGCTTCCTTAGCAACGCGTACGGCATCTTTCTGTTCGATGGAATACACCGGAACATCAATTTGAGAGGCGAGGGTCTTAAGTTGGTCAACAGCGGCAGGGCGATAAACATCGGCGGCAGCAAGAAGAGGATTCCTTTTATGCTCCTGCTTTAAGTGTCGGGCTAATTTACCGGTAAAGGTAGTTTTACCCGAACCCTGAAGTCCGGCTATAAGAATTACAGTAGGCGGGGTGTCAGATTTAGCAATATCGGCTTTTTCGCCACCAAACGTTTCAACCAGTTTATCGTGCACAATTTTTGTGAACTGCTGGCCGGGATTAACGCTGGTGAGTACATCAGAGCCAAGAACTTCGTCTTTCACCTCGGCTGTAAACTGGCGGGCTACCTCATAATTAACGTCAGCATCGAGCAGTGCACGGCGAATTTCACGGACAGTTTCCGCTACGTTCACATCGGTGATGCGAGCTTCCCCTTTCAGAGACTGAAAGGCTTTGTCTAATTTTGAGGATAAATCTTCAAACATAAATACTATAAAATGATTTTTCTCCGCCAATTACAGAGCCTGTAAAAATACGGCATCTTTTTCGCGTTATCAACAGCAATGTGGATAATTATTTTGGGGTGAAATTGTTGAGGTTTTGCCCCTCGCTCCCGCCTGCTGAAATGACAAAGATTGTGGTAGTAATTTTGTGTGATACAATTATAATACGCTGTCTCAACTCTCCTGCCCGTTTTATAATCTCGAACGCAATTAGAGAGCATACGAACGAATGAAGCCGAGAGATCTATCCAGGTTTGCTAATGCGACACAGTCCTATTTATTTCCCACAGATTTCTCCACTGCGTTCGCTCATCCTGTGGGGATTTGCTATCTCCGGTCGAAAGGACAAAGAGGATGATAAAATGAATGATGGAGATTTAAAGAGCAGATGTGTCTAATCTTAATTGTAGTCAGAGCCGGGAGTGGTAGTAAAGATCGGGTCCCGCCAGTTAGGGATTGTTAGCCGAAGAATGTAATAGTACAACCCCATAAATAATAAGGGAAAAAGAATTAGGACATTCATCCATCCAATCATATCAAACATTGTATAAAAGATGATAGTGGGAAGGATGATAAAAATTAAGAATGATAGCAGCCACCCATATCGGTTGAGTTTATAAAGGTCCCATAAAATGACCGGAGTGGAAATAACAGCTGCTAAAATACTTTACCGGCTGATCCTCAACGCATCTGTTTCAAATATGTCCTTATTCTTATATTTCACTATAATCTGTTATGAAGAAATTAGGTTATAGTGTTTTATTAAAAAAGTACCTTACTATTGATGCCGGGGTTTTACTTATGTTGATAGTGTTGCCCCTGCTATTAAAAACGGAAGATGTAGCCCCAACCTTACAAAGAGCATTTATTTATAGTGGGTTTATCACTCCTGCTGTTTGTTATTTTGAGATTAAAAAAAGCAATCAGCTTCCTTTTTTTGATAATCTGACAATTTCATTCCTTCCCTTATTTATTTTTCTAATTATTGTAAAAATTATTCTCTCCTTAAGCATTGTATTATAAGCATTGTATTATATGTCTAAGCTAATTCTTGACAGCATATTTTATGATTATTCGGGCTTGAAGGTTTTAAGGGGCGCTTATCTTGAAGTTGAGAGAGCTAAGATATCCTGTTTGGTTGGTAGAAACGGTTCAGGGAAAAGTACTCTCTTCAAAATTGCAGCCGGACAACTTCACACCGACAGCGGATTGACTGAGGTAAGTGGGAATAGGTTTCATAGATTATCTAAAAAAGGTCGGTTTACTTACATAGCTTATTTGCCCCAAAAATCATTGCTCCCCAAATCAATAAAAGTAAAAGATCTGATTAATAAGGGTAAATTTTATAATGATGAAATTATCGAACGTATAATTAATAAAAAGATTAAGGACGTTTCAGCCGGCGAGCGGAGATATGTGGAAATTTTATTCGTAATTTCTTTAAATAAAGATTACCTGTTGATGGATGAGCCATTTACCGGCTTGTCTCCTGTTCTAATTGAAAAGGTAATTGAGCATATCCGATCTGTTAAAAAACAGGGAAAGGGAATTCTTATTTCTGACCATTACATGCGGTATATCGTAGATATTGGGGATGTATATTATTTGCTGGAAGATGGACAGATTAAGTTAATAAAAGCTGTTTAAAAAGCACGGGAGCATTATTAAAACCCATCATTCCGTTTCCTAAATTAGGGTTTGTTGCAGTATTGACGAGAAACGGGGTGATGGATGATGCAGATTAAGCCCGCGTACCTCTGACCCATTCCATCATCCGGCTCTCAGCGTAAAACATGTTTACCTATTTAAAATCCGCAGATTTCTCCACTCCAGTCACTCGCCCTTTGGGGGCTCATTCCCTCCGGTCGAAATGGCAAAAAGGGTGGTGTGCTGAATGGTGGGATTCAAAGAGTAAAACCTGCCGAATGCTAAAACAGGTTCTCATTGCGGAGGCTTACAAAGTTGTAGCCGGCAATAATTACGTGATCATTAACGGGAATGCCGAGTAATTTTCCGCATTCGGCTATGCGTTTGGTGAGCTGAACATCGGCTGTGGAGGCTTTGTTGTGCCCCGAAGGATGATTGTGGATGAGTATAATGGAGCTGGCTTCATTTATTACGGCCTGGCGCATAACTTCGGCGGCATCAACAATAGTGGCTGTTTTTCCGCCATCACTGATTTTAGAAAATCCGGTTAGCTTTTTGGCGTTATCCAGAAAGGCGACTATAAAAGTTTCTTTGGTTAAGTGCCGAAGCTTGGGAGCAAAATAGGCGTTTACATCTTCGGGGGAAGTTATTTTTATTTCTTCTCCCAAATTGGCGACTTGTATGCGCCGGGCCAGTTCAAAGGCGGCTTCCAGCGTAATGGCTTTTACTTTTGCTATGCCGGGAATGACCTTTAGCGACTGCCAGTCTTTACGAACCAGATTATGAAGCCCGTCGAATTTAGTGAGCAGAGCTTTGGAGGTTTCTATTACATTCAGCTTTTTGGTACCCGTGCGGATAAGAATAGCCAGCAGTTCGGAATCGGAAAGGGAATCGGCTCCGTATTTCATCAGTTTTTCTCGGGGCTGCTCGTCGGGCAGCATGTCTTTTACGGTTCGGTTTTGGAAGTCTTCTATCGAAAAGGATTCATTTGTACTCATATCGCTTAATTTATTTTCTGTGTGATTGAGTTTTGAAAAACCGTGTTTCCCCAATCTCTTTTCTTAGTTAGAGCGATATAGCGCTCATTCCTTACAAAAGTAAATCCCCTTTATCCCCGATTATTCAGTGAAAGTAATTTTTATTCTGACTTCCGCATTTTCTTAATTGTAAAAAACCTGACAGGCTTGTGGCCGCTAAAGGACGATGCCACAGTATTAAAATAGATATTGAAATTAGAACTAAGAAAAGGTTGATTTCTCCCAACTTTCGTGATTTATAGATATAAAAAAATCCCGCATCAAACAGCTTGTTCAGTGCGGGATTAAAACAATTCGGTTAACCGATTTTTCTTTTAGTTTGCAGTGCTTCCGCTTATGGTATGTCCGAAAAATACCGCGTTGGCAAACAGCTTATTGGTGCCGTACCAGAATGCCCGGAAATTTGGGTTATCCGTCATAGTAATTACACGACCTCCTCCTAATCGGCTCACCACAATAGCGGCGGTGCCTTTTATTTTCTCTACGTTTTTGTCGGAGCTGTAGCCGGCCGCCAGTGGATCATCCGTATAATAAAGCGGTGTGGAGTACGGATTCTTTCCTTTTTTCAGGAAGGTGGTAGAACTGCGGAAAACGGTCATTTCATCCCGGTTAAAACCGTAACCGATCGGATGCGTTAAATCAAGCTTGGCGTTAAATATAGTGCCACCAATGCGTTCTGCTCCGGTATCCGGGCGTTGTTTTACATACGGGCGTACGTTTACGTCTTCCTCTTTGTCATCCTTTTTAGTTCCCTCATCCAAATATTCGATGTTGGCAAAACCTTGTGATTTCGCCCATCTAACAGCTCCGCTATAGGTAATAAGCGTTCCTCCTTCGCGTACCCACTGCTTCAGGTTCTCAGCAGCAGCGCTCGACATTGAGTATCCGCTGGAAATAATTACGTTGTAGCGAGAAAGGTCGGTACGGGCAAGGCTGCCATACTCCAAAATACTAAGCGGCATGTGATAGCGCTGGTCAAACAGGTGCCATACTTCGCCCACTTCGTACGATCTGGTTCCCGAACCGCCTATAATGGCTACTTTCGGATCTTTCAGCATGGCAAAGTTTCCACTTCCCAAATCAATGCCGGTCGGGGTTAAGCCTGTTTTTAAATTATAAACGGTAATGCCGTCTTTCTCTACAATGGTTCGGATAATTTCGTGCACTTTTTGGGGATTGTCCTGAATACCCATCGAGATTAAAATAGTACCGTAATCGAAATCTTTAGCACCGGTAGCCGTCACGGCCTTAAATGGACGAGAGGCCACTTTGGCACGCACGCCTTGGCCCAACAGGCGATATAATGCGCGGGGTGAATAATATTCATCCCACTCAAAAGCGTAGGCATAATCGGCTTTACCACCATTTAGAGAGCCGGTGAGCTCCAGTTCTTTCAGGGTGAATTTATCTCCCAGCATATTGTTGTTGAAGTTTCTTTTCAGCTCTTCAAAAGGAAGGTTAAAGGCGTAAGGCATGGTCCAGGCCGAAACATCATAAAACAGGCTGTCTGTGAATGAAGTGCGGCGCTCAAACATAGAGGTAATCAGCTTATACTGCTTTTGATTGGTGGGAACCACATAAGCGCTTCCGGCTTTAAAGTCGCCATGATTTTTAGCCAGTTTATACACCTCAATCTGATTGCGGTGCAGCATTTCTGCAAGATGCTTGGTTCGGGCCTGATCGGCTTCCTCCCCAAATACATAGGCTTTAATAGTAGCTTTACTGGCTTCTTCTGCGGCTTCTTTATAAAACTCGCGGGTGTTAGCCAGTAGCTCCTCACGCAGATTTTGAGCCGCTTTTAGCGTAGAAAATGAAGTGGTTACCTGATTACGAATAGTAAACGGAAACTCCAGCGTGCCGTGAATGCTTTCCTGAGCATGACCGCGCGAGCTGGCCTGCTCAAATAAAATACCTACCGAACCATTTACATCCGGGTAGGTAGATCCTTTTCCGTAATAAAAATCGTCAAAGCTTTCTTTGGTGTAGTAAAGCGACTTGATACCGTCCAGCGCATCGGCATGATACTCTGCAATGGCTCCGGTTAAATCCTGATTGCGCTGTGGCGTAATCGGATGCGTGCGGGATGGAATTCCGGGCTGAAAAAAGTAGGTGGAATTGGTGCCCATTTCGTGATGATCTGTAAGAATTTGAGGAACCCACTCATGAAATTTGGCTACTCGTCCTTTACTTTCGGGATGCTGCATCAGCAGCCAGTCACGGTTCAAATCAAACCAATAATGATTGGTTCGTCCGCCCGGCCAGTTTTCACGAAACTCCCGGCTTTGCGGATCGGTTACCAGCACATTTTTACTTTTGTGCATATTAGCCCAGTGTGCAAAACGGCTCAATCCGTCCGGGTTAATGCTGGGATCAATCAAAATTACGGTGTTATTCAGCATTTTATTTATTTCTGAACCTTGTGCTGCGGCCAGATAATACACCACGGCCAGCGAGGCATTTGAGCCGCTGGGCTCGTTACCGTGCACGCTGTAGCTCATGGTAACCATAATGGGCATCTTGGAAATATCCAGCTCGTCCGAAACCGAAGCATCCGTCAGTTTCAGATGCTCCTTTTTAATGGCATCAATATTCTTGTGGTTTTTGGGTGAAGTGATGGTGAGCATCAACAACGGACGATTTTCGTAGGTGCGCGCATACTCAGATATAGTAACGCGGTCAGAGGCTTCCGCCACGGCATACATATATTTTACAAGCTGATCGTGGCGCACGTGCCATTCGCCAACCTGCATTCCCAACACCTGCTTTGGCGTAGGAATTTGGGAGTTAAAAGTGACATCATCCGAAAAGTAATAGTCAAGCGAAACCGGTTCAGGATTTAAAACCTGAGCCTGAGCCATCACCCCGAAGAGCAAAGAGAATAACATGGTATAACAAGCTTTCATAGTATCAATTATTTTAAACATTGCGGTTACCTTAATAACGTGCTGTATAGTATCAGTTCAAAATGAAAAAAGTTTTAAAAAAGAATGGGGTGAATCCCATGCAGGCTAAAATTACCACCCGGCACTCGATCTGACGGATTGTCCGTCTGATCGATGGAGTAGGTTTGGGCTGCTTGAATCAGGAAATCTGCTATACAAACTTCGGTATTGCATGATTGCAGAATTAATTATAACATTGTTATAACAATTTAGCCCTATAAGCAGGAATTTATTATGGAAACTAAAATCAGAAAAATTGGAAACAGTTTAGGATTAACACTTCCCAAACAATTGATAGATGAACTTCACCTTAAAAGTGGTGATAAATTAACCATCGAAAAAAAAGGGGCTAACATAGAACTCAAACCCATAGATCCCGAGTTTGAAGAGTGGGCCCGGGCATATCGTCAGGCTAATACAGATTATAAGGAGGTATTGAAAGAGCTGGCGAAATGATAAAATTTCTGAATAAAAAAACGGTTCTGGCTTTTCATAAAGATCTGATTGAAATCTACGGCGGCAAGCAAGGGGTTCGGGATGAAGGATTGTTAGAGTCAGCTTTAGCGCAGGCTCAGGCAAGTTTTGAGGGAGAATATGTGCACGACAAAATTTTTGAAATGGCGGCTGCCTATGGCTTCCATATATGTAAGAATCACCCATTTTTAGACGGAAACAAGAGAACGGCATTGGTAGCCATGTACACTTTTTTATATGTGAATGGCTATCGCCTACAAGCGGATAAAAAAAGCCTGTACGCCATGATGATTGATTTAGCGAACGGAAAAATTGAGAAAGAAGAGTTAGCTAAATTCTTAGAAGAAAATACCAAAGATAGGGAGTAATCTGACGAATTATCTGGCTGATCGATGGATTGGGGCTGGGCTGGTCGAATCAAGCAAACGGTCAGACGGCTTGGAGCCGGCAGACCGTGGTGGGTTGTATTATATCTTGGGACTCGATCTGACGGATTGCCCGTCTGATCGATGGAATAGGCTTGTGTTGCTCGAGTCCGGCAAACAGTCAGGCTTTTTTGGGGTTTGTTAATACATATTCTGAATGAAGTGATCCGGGATCGTTCGGTTAGAAACAGCTTTGAAAGCTTCAGAATCCTCAGGCAGATCAAATAAATCTCTTGCCAGCTCTATGTTGCACAATTTTCCACCACGAATACCTGCATAATCGGGGTAAGAAGAAAACTCCCACTCTCCTATTTGTTCAACCAATCCTGCTCTTATTGGATTTTGATGGATATAAAAGAAGCAATTAATCCCATAATTATCTGCTCCTTTTTGATCTTCACTTAGTGACTTTTCCTTTGTTCTCGTTCGAAATAACGAGCCGGTTCTGTCATACTTTTTATTTATGGCTTGAGTATAAGAACCTTGGAGCGTTCCTATTGCCCGGTTTAATGGATTAACCTTTTTTTCTTTATTGTGAAGTACAGACGTATTCGAGTAATCCTCCTTCACCCGAATCAGCCAGTGAAAATGATTGGGCATTAAACACCAGGCTAAAATATCGGCATGTGGTGAAAGGTGGTCTTTCATTTTAGTTAAAAAATAGAGGTAATTCTCTCTTTCAAAGAAGATAGCGGCCTTGTTATTGCCTTGATTATATACGTGATATGTATGCCCCGAATAAAACTGCATGAGTAACTATAATAAAAACTAAGTATATCTGCTATATAAGATTATACCACCCGGTACTCGATCTGACGGATTACTCGTCTGATCGATGGATTGGGCTTGGGTTGGTCGAATCCAGCAAACGGTCAGACGGCTTGGAGCCGGCAGACCGTGGGGGTGGTTATTGCCTGCAGGTGGACAAAAAAGCCTGCCAAAGAATCTTAGCACATCCCACATTTCATCAAAAAGCATTTTTTTATTATAATCTACGCGGATTGAATTTTTAATAAAAGAAAGGTGGTACATGGGCTCGGGACCGATTAAATCTACTTTTAAATATGCATTTGGGCCGGGAATTGTGCTGGCTGCGGCCGCAATTGGGGTTTCTCATCTGGTTCAGTCTACCCGCGCGGGAGCCGATTACGGCTTTACACTGGTTTGGGCCGTGGTAATTGCCGGCTTAATGAAATATCCGTTTTTGGAATACGGCCCGCGATATGCCGTTGCCACCGGCGAAAGCCTGATTGCCGGTTATAAAAAAATTGGCAGTTGGGCGCTGTGGATTTACATCGTTTTTACCGTGGGCACTATGTTTGCCGTTCAGGCGGCGGTAACTATTGTAACGGCCAGCCTGGCGGTAGAACTTACCGGCATTCAGCTGCCGCTGCTGGTGTGGAGCATCATTATTTTAGCCATTTGTATAGCCGTTTTGTTTCGGGGAGAATATGCGGCCCTCGATTCACTTATTAAAGTGGTTATGACGGTATTAACGATTTCTACCATCGCTGCATTGGTCACGGCTTTTTTCAAAACGAGTCCGGCTCAACTGCCTGCCGCTCCCTCTGTTTGGGATGCAGCCGGCGTCACTTTCCTGATTGCGCTCATGGGCTGGATGCCCATTCCCATTGATGCCGCCGCCTGGCATTCGCTCTGGTGTCTGGAGCGGAATAAGCAGACGAATCGCACTTCCGGGATGAAGGACAGCCTGCTGGATTTTAATATCGGCTACATTGGCGCTACCATATTAGGACTGCTGTTTTTAGCGCTGGGCGCTTTGGTGATGTTTGGTTCGGGCGTGAGTTTTTCTTCAAGCGGAGCTGCTTTTGCCAAGCAACTCATTAACTTATACACCCAAACTTTAGGTGGTTGGGCGAACTGGATAATCATCATTTGCGCCTTCACTACTATGTTTAGCACCACACTTACCGTTACCGACAGCTACCCGCGTGCGTGTCGGGAAATTATCCGCGTGATGAAAAAGGAAAGCGGCCGTTCCCTGCTATTTTCTTACAAAGGATTATTGATTTTAGTCTCGGTGCTTTCCATGCTGGTGCTATGGCTTACGGGGAGCCGTTTTACCTATATAATTGATTTGGCTACTTCCCTTTCTTTCCTGACCGCACCTGCGCTTGCTTTCATCAATCATAAACTGATTTTTTCATCCCACACGCCCAAAAAGCATCAGCCCAAAACCTGGTTGAAAGTGCTAAGTTGGGCCGGCATGATTTTTCTATCCGCTTTTGCCGTACTCTTCTTTTACTGGCGGTTTTTTTAGGAATGATTGGTGCTGCCTAAAAACCGATCATCTCGTTCTGAACTGTGATGGCTGTGATTTTTGTGATAGATGTGATGATTTTTTGAGCATTAATCAGCTACCCCACCTTCCTGCATCTTAAATTTAAAGGGGATCCACCGGCTGACAGCTGAAGCCTGAAAGCTGACAGCTTACAAATCAATCCATTAAAAAGCCTCAAAACACAGCCCTACCTGACATTCCTAAAACTTTTTGTGATTAAATGAGCAGGCTCATTTTAGTACGGCGATTTGCTTATTACATTGGCACTAAACAAATCAACAAGTACTCATAATTAAACACAATACTATCATGAAAACTCTAATAACCACTATTTTAAGAAGTGATGAGCTTAGCTGCCCATCGTGCGTAAACAATATTGAAAGCGAACTGAATAAGCTTGAAGGAGTCGAAAAAGCAACGGTTCATTTCACCACCGGACGGATTGAAGTGGAACATGACTCAGCCAAAGTCAGCGACCACGACTTAGTAGCAGCCATCGGGCGAACCGGGTATAACGCAACCGTTTCTCCATTTTAAATTAAAACCTATATCATTATGTCACTTTTCAAGCAAATGACCGGCTTTTTAAACTTCCGAAAGAACCAAAAAACATGGCTGCTTTTTGCTTCAGCACTGTTCATAATAGCCGGCTGGATGAGCCATGTTTTTTGGGAATCAGCAGTCGCTTTTGATGCGCTGATGATTACCGCCGCTGTTATTGCCGGTTACGATATCGTAAAGCGTGCCTGGCGCGGACTACTAAATAAGCATACCAATATTGAATTGTTGGTGAGTATCGCTGCCGTGGGCGGAATAGCCATTGGCGTGTATTGGGAATCGGCCGCCGTAACTTTCCTGTTTTTACTGGGAGGCTGGCTGGAAGCAAAAACCATCAACAAAACGCGAAATACTCTAAAAGAGCTCATGGATTTAGCTCCCGATACGGCAGAAGTTGTACGCGGCGAGCAAACAGAAACCGTTCCCGCACATACCGTGCAGCAGGGTGCGCTGGTATTAGTAAAACCGGGTAGTAAAATTCCGGTGGATGGCGAAGTAGAATCGGGAGTTTCTACCGTGGATGAAAGCTCCATTACGGGAGAATCTATTCCGGTTGAGAAATACGAAGGCTCGCAAGTTTTTGCGGGAACCATCAACCAAAACGGAAGCGTGTATGTGCGCTGTACCCAAGCCGGACGAGATACCACGTTGGCAAAAATTATCCGCCGGGTGGAAGAGGCACAGGAATCAAAAGCGCCTACACAGCGGTTTATAGAACGTTTTGCGCGTTGGTACACGCCGTCTATTGTAGGGATGAGCGTGGTATCGTTCCTCATTACCCAAAATATTGAGCTGGCGCTAACGCTGCTGGTGATTGGATGTCCCGGAGCGCTGGTAATTTCAACCCCTATTTCCATTATTTCAGGAATTGGACGGGCGGCCAAAAAAGGTATCCTTATTAAAGGAGGCGAATATCTTGAAAATGCAGGCAAAATAAGCGCCATTGCCTTGGATAAAACCGGAACGCTGACCGAAGGAAAACCTCGCGTAACCGATGTGTTTGTGCCTGAACCCCAAGCTGTTGCTGAAGAGCAGGAAAGCCGGGAGTTTGCCGGACAAAAATGGATTCATACCACTCTTTCAGAAAATGAAGAAGCTGCTTCACACGAATCGGTTAAGGAAGTGTTGTACTGGGCCGGAATAGCCGAATCTGTCTCCGAACATCCGCTGGCGAAGGCTATTGTGGATGCCGCCGGGCAGGTGACTGAAATTCCAAAAGCGGATCACTTTTTGTCACACACCGGTTTAGGCGTGGAAGCTACATTTGATGAGCGTACCATTTGGGTGGGCAGTCCTTCATTCATAAAAGAAAAAGTGGGGAATATCTCTCCGCAACTGGAAGATAAAATTGAAGAAATGGCCGGATTGGGAAGAACATCCGTGCTGGTAGCTTTGGATGATGAGATTCTGGGCGGCGTAGGCATTGCCGATCAAATTCGACCTGAGGCGATTGCTATGATTCAAAAGCTTCGCAAAAATGGAATCAAAGAAGTGGTAATGCTGACCGGAGATGCCAAAGCCACCGCTGAAACCATTGCTAAAGAAGCCGGGATAACTTCGGTACATGCCGGTATGCTTCCTGAACACAAAATGGAAGTTATCAAAGAGCTGCAGGAAAAAGGCCATACCGTAGCTATGGTAGGCGACGGGGTGAATGATGCGCCCGCTTTGGCCACCGCAGATGTGGGTATTGCCATGGGTGCAGGCGGAACCGATGTGGCTATCGAAACGGCTGATATTGCCTTAATGACGGACGATTTGCTAAAAATTCCCGAATCATTACGCTTATCCCGAAAAACCTTAAGTAATGTGCGCCAAAACGTAGTAGTGGCTCTGGCTACGGTTGGGCTTTTGTTAGCCGGTGTTTTCTCCGGTCATGTGCACATGGCAGGCGGCATGCTGGTTCACGAGCTTTCCGTAATGGCGGTTATTCTGAACGGGATGCGCTTACGCTGGGCGTAGATAAGCCGTTTCGCGGGGCATTTTTCAGGCAGGAAATGATGACCCACAAAAAAATAAATCCACCGGTTATGGCAATCAGGCCGCCGGTTCCTGCCACTGCTAATCCGATAAATGCCTGAACAGATTCAATATTCTGTTCGGGCCCAAATGCTTTTCGGGCTAATCCATAAGAGCCGGCATAGGCAAAGCCGAATACGAACATCAGCTGTCCAACTCCAAATATTAGCGGCTGGTAAGCAGCCCACTTTTCTGTTTTTTTAGAAGGAAATGGATTTCCAAATCTATCCAGCAAATAATAGGTGATGGTAGTAAAAGCTACCGTAATAGCGCCTAATGTGGCGTGATAGTGCGCCGGTATGAGCGTGTTGGAGCCTCGGATTAATGAACCCAAAATAAATCCTATCACCATAAAAGAAAGACTCACGGTTAAGCCCGTGAAATATGGGTTTTTAGAAAGAGCTTTTGGTAAATCACCTTTCGCTTTTGCCTGCGCTAATTTTGTAGTGATAATCACCATCAAAACAGAAATAACCGGAAAAATACCCCAGCGCATGTAGGTGGTAAATCCCCCCAAATAAAGCGGAGAGGAAGTTCCTTCCATCAATAATAGAGGAGATACAATAATGGGAAGCGCAAAAACAGCAAACCAAAATAAGCTGAGCTTATAGCTCATTATGGATTTTCCCAGCAGCTTATGTCCCAAAATGAGCCAAACAGAAGCCATAATGGCGCTGTTCGCAAACTGCAGCTGATGTCCGCCGCCCCAAATGGCCAGCTCATAAAAGGTATGGGCCGAAAGGTTGGAATAAGTCAGCCACCAGGAGGCTAAAAAGGTGAGCGCACTTACAATCAGAATGAAAGCGGAGGCTTGCAGACCGGGAACGGCTTCGGTTGGGAAAATGGAAGCATTGGCGTTTTTAAGCTTCTGGTGCCCCATAAATAAGCGACCGCTGAGCAGGACCAGCACCACGGCTGCGCCAAAAAGCAGTAAGCCGCTCACAAATACGGGATGATCGAGCACCGGAATATAGTTGGATAAAATAGGAGAAGCGGATGGAATGAAAATAGTGGAAAGCAGAATCACCATGGCAGAAATGGCAACTATAGCTGCTAAAACAGGCTTTTGAGATGATTTAGATTCGGAAGGAATCAACAAAAATAGGCCACAGAAAAAGCCGTAAATGAAAATGAGAAGGGCTAAATCTACGTGCACAATCAGCACGCGCTTTATCCACATCGGATCGGTAATAAAGCTGCTGAGAACCGGCGCCCGCCCAATTATAAAAGAGAGAGACAGAAAGCCGGCAATAAGCAGCGCGCTCACGCTCAGTATAAACCAAAGCTTGGCCGCCGGAGAGGCCGGGGATTTTCCGGGATGAGAATAAGTACTAAGAAGCTTGCGAAAAACGGACATACAAAATAGCTGCGAGCAGTGTCAAAAATTACTTTACATGAAAATTTCAGCACAAAGGTATCACTTTTATAAACAAGGAGAGGCATCAACTTGGGTTTTTATGCGGGATGATAAAAAACGCTGCGGACTGCTTTAATTTAGTCTGCCATATTTTATATACAGAACTCACATTCAAAATAAATATCCGTATTCCTCTGAAAGCAATTGCTAACATTCCTATCTTTGCGGTGCTTTGAATCACATAGAAAAAATACCGACCCGACATCAAGAGGTTTTTAAAATCATCAGCCGTTGTGCACGCCGTTTAAACCGCCCGGTTTATGTAATAGGTGGTTATGTGCGTGATTATTATTTGAACCGATTGCAAAAAGAAACCATTGATATCGATTTTGTAACCGTGGGCTCAGGCATTGAGTTGGCACAATTGGTTGCAAAAGAAATTGAGAATTCCTCGCTCGCCGTTTACAAACAATTTGGAACTGCGCAGGTAAAAACCGGCCATTTAGAACTCGAATTTGTGGGCGCCCGAAAGGAAAGCTATCGCAGAGATTCCCGAAAACCGCTGGTTGAAGACGGCACGCTCGAAGACGATCAGCTGCGCCGCGATTTAACCATTAACGCGCTGTCATGGTCGCTGAATGAGGACGACTACGGGGCGCTGAACGACCCGTTTGGCGGCATGGACGATTTAGACCGCTCGCTCATACGAACGCCCATCGATCCCCAAAAAACCTTTGATGACGACCCGCTGCGCATGATGCGCGCCATCCGTTTTGCCGCTCAGCTTGGCTTCAGGATTGAAGACAATACCTTTAAAGCCATTACAGAAATGGCGCCGCGCATCAGCATCATTTCCAAAGAGCGTATTATTGATGAGCTGAATAAAATTATACTCAGCGATAATGCCTCTACTGGTTTTACCATGCTGTTTAAAACGGGACTGCTGAAGCAGTTTTTTCCGGAGATGCATAACCTGCACGGCGTTAAAGAAGTACAAGGAGTACGCCACAAAGACAACTTTTGGCACACCCTGAAGGTGCTGGATAATGTGATTGAACTTGGGGCAGATCTTTGGCTGCGCTGGGCCGCTATTATGCACGATATTGCTAAGCCTCCCACTCAGCGGTTTCATAAAAAAGCCGGGTGGACCTTTCACGGGCACGATGCGCTGGGCGCCAAGTGGACCAAGCGAATTTTTCGGCGTCTCGGTCTTCCGCTTGATGAGCGCATGAGGTATGTGCGAAAGCTGGTGCGCCTGCACCTGCGCCCCATTGCGCTGGTTTCGGATGAGGTTTCTGACAGCGCCATTCGCCGTCTTATTTACGAAGCCGGTGATGATATTGACGATTTGATGAAGCTGTGCCGGGCAGACGTCACCACAAAAAACGAATACAAACAAGAACGTTATCAGCAGAATTTTGATTATGTGGAACGGCGTATCAAAGAAGTGGAGGAAAAAGACCGCATTCGAAACTGGAAAAATCCACTGAGCGGAGAAGAAATTATGGAAGCGCTGGACATCAAGCCTTCCAAAACCGTGGGAATAGTAAAAGATGCCGTGAAAGAAGCCATTTTAAATGGCGACATTCCCAACGAGCATGATGCAGCATTTAATTTTATGATGACGAATAAAGATCGATTTTTAGACCATGGCTAATCTCTGGATTTCCAATTCGTACGGAAAGATAAATTTAGGTTTAAACGTACTCGAACGCCTTGAATCCGGCTATCACCGCATAGAAACCGGCTTTTGTTTTATTGAATGGAGCGATCGTTTTGAGGTGAAACACGCGGCTAATATGGAGCTGGTTATGAGTGATGAAAAAATTCCTGTGGATGATTCAAACCTCATTGTGCAAGCGGTGAAATTATTGCAGAAAGAAGCCGGGCTAAAAGATCAGTTTCACATAAAAGTAACCAAAAATATTCCAACCGGTGCCGGCCTGGGCGGTGGAAGCAGTAATGCGGCCACCACGCTGCGCATGATGAATAAAGCAGCCAATCTTGGCCTTAACGAAAATGACCTGATGGAGCTTGGAAAAGAGCTGGGCGCCGACGTGCCGTTCTTTATTCAGGGAAAACCGGGATTTGCAACCGGCATTGGTGATGAAATCGAGCCGCTCAACATTCAACCCAATTACTGGATTGTAACGGCGTTTCCCAATATCCATAGCAGTACGGCCGAGGCTTATGCTTTTTGTGAACCTCAACCCAAGCCGGATTTTTCCCTAAAAAAAGTGCTGGTAGAAGAAGAACCCGAAGAATGGCAATATTTACTGATGAACCAGCTGGAGCAGGCCGTGTTTCCCCGCCATCATTTAGTGGGAAATATAAAAGATCAGCTTTACGAATTTGGGGCTGAATACGCCAGCATGAGTGGAAGCGGTTCCAGCGTTTTCGGGGTTTTTAACCAAGATTTTGTTGCTATTCATGCGTATGAATCGTTTCATCAGTTGGGCTTTGAAGCTAACCTGACCCGGCCGGGATTTGAACCCGACACGGGCATTTACATAAAAGAAAATTAATACAGATTACCGATGAGTAAGAAAAAGACCAACGGAGTTAACATTCGCTCCGGAATGGATAAAGATTCCCTTCGAGAAGATATTAAACTGCACCTGCGCCACACCTTAGGCAAAGATGAATATTCAATTACCGAATGGGATAAATATCGCAGCGTGGCCTTCACCATTATGGACAGGCTGAATGACCGCTTGTTAAAGACCCAACAGCATTATTATAAAACCAATGCCAAGCGGGTGTATTATCTCTCCATGGAATACCTGATTGGCCGCCTGCTCGATAACATGCTGGTTAATTTAGATGTGCGGGATGTGGTTGCGGATGCACTGGATGATTTAGATTTATCTTACGAAGGCGTTCGGGATCAGGAGTGGGATGCAGGACTTGGAAATGGTGGGCTTGGCCGACTGGCTGCCTGCTTTTTAGATTCTATGGCCACCTTGGGTATTCCCGCAATAGGGCATGGAATTCGGTATGATTACGGTATTTTTTACCAAAAAATACAAGATGGTTTTCAAATAGAACGCCCCGATCTTTGGCTGAAGTATGGAAACCCCTGGGATACCGTCCGCCCGAAAGTGCAATATCCGGTAGAGTTTTACGGGAATCAGGCAACCATCAAAAATGGAGACGGAGGCCACCGTTATACCTGGGAAAATACGCATCGCGTAAAAGCGGTAGCCTACGACACGCCCATTCCCGGCTACAACAATAATGTGGTAAACTATTTACGACTTTGGAAAGCCGAATCTTCGGCAGCTATTGACCTGAAAAGCTTTAACCAGGGGCAGTACATTGACGCTGTGCGCGACAATCAGTTAGAGCAAAACATATCGCGCGTGCTTTATCCAAATGATAAAGTGTTTGTAGGACAGGAGCTGCGACTGAAGCAAGAGTACTTTTTAGTTTCGGCATCTATGCAGGATATCATCCGGCGCTTTAAAAAGCAAAGTTCCGATTTTACCAAATTCCCCGAAAAAGTAGCCATTCAATGTAATGACACGCATCCAAACCTGGCCATACCCGAACTGATGCGCTACCTGCTTGATGTAGAACACATGGGGTGGGAAAAAGCCTGGGATATCACCGTTAAAACCATGGCATACACCAACCATACACTGCTGCCCGAGGCGTTAGAAAAATGGCCGGTATCGTTAGTAAGGCATCTGCTGCCCCGCCATTTAGATATTATTTATGAAATTAACCGGCGCTTTTTGAATGACGTGCGCATAAAGCTGGGAGATGATAAGAATAGACAATCCCGCATGAGCATCGTCAGTGAAGATGAGCAGCCCGTTGTGCACATGGCACGTTTAGGCATTGTGGGCGCCCATAAAGTAAACGGAGTGGCCGCTATGCATTCCCGCCTGCTTAAAGAGTCTATGTTCAGTGATTTTGATGAAATGTATCCCGATAAATTCACCAATAAAACCAACGGTATTACCCCACGCCGCTGGCTGAAGCAGTGTAATCCGGAATATTCTGAACTGATTTCTGAGCAAATAGGTGACGCCTGGATTACAGATCTTGATGAACTGAAGAAAATAACTGACTATGCCGAAGACAAGGGCTTCCGTAAGAAATTCGCTGAAATTAAGCTGAACAATAAAAAGCGTTTAGCTGATTACATCCGCAAAGAAAATAATCTGGATATAGACCCTAACTCTATGTTTGATATCCAGATTAAACGTATTCATGAATATAAGCGCCAGCTGATGGCCGCACTTCATGTGATTGCTTTATATAATCGACTGAAGAAAAATCCTGAGCTCGATATTCCGGCGCGTACCGTTATTTTTGGCGGCAAGGCGGCTCCGGGCTATACCATGGCTAAGCTCCATATCAAACTGATAAACAGCATAGCCGATGTGGTAAATAACGATCCGGAAGTCAGTAAGAAGCTAAAGTGCGTATTTCTTCAAAATTACAGCGTAACCTTAGCCGAAAAGCTTATTCCGGCTGCAAACCTATCCGAGCAAATTTCTACCGCAGGTATGGAAGCCTCGGGAACCGGTAACATGAAGTTTGCCCTGAATGGCGCGCTTACCATTGGTACGCTGGATGGCGCCAACGTTGAAATTAAAGAAGAAGTAGGCGACGACAACATCTTCATTTTTGGGCTGAAGGAAGAGGAAGTCGTCAAGCTGAGGCAGGAAGGCTACAACCCGTGGGATTACTATAATGCCAATGAGGAACTGAAGCAGGCTGTTGACCAAATTCGAAACGGCTTTTTCAGTGATGGCGATAAATCTTTGTTTGAGCCGATTATCAATGCGCTGTTGCACGAAGGTGATTACTTTATGGTGCTGGCCGACTTTGAAGCTTATGTTAAAAAACAGGATGAAGTTTCCGAGCTTTTCAAAAAACCTGAAGAGTGGAACCGCAAAGCCATTCTTAATACAGCTAAGATTGGAAAGTTTTCGAGCGACCGTACCATAAATGATTACAACGATGAAATTTGGAAGGCGCCTAAAGTAAGCATAAAAGCCGAAAAATAGTCAGTTTGCAGTTTGTAGTTCCAATACATTACATTTACTGCCATGATTCAGTCTCCATTTAATGCAACACAAAAGTTAGATTCCTTAAAACCGGACAGCAGCTTAATTTCTGCCGACTCGGTGGATATCCCAAACCCAACGGATTATTCGCTGTCCGAGTTTTTTATTTACGTGTGGGATTTACTGCAGGTTCAACTATTTAGCATTCAAAACACACCGGTTACTTTTTTAAAGCTGGTCATTTTTGTACTGCTGATAATTGGGTTCTCCGTTTTTGCAGCATTTGTTAAAAGAATTCTGAATCATAAAATTCTGCCCCGGTTTATTCGAGACAGCGGTTTGTGCTACACGCTTTCCCGGATGTCGCAATATGTAATTGTGATTATCGGGATTTTTATATCCTTTCAGTTTTTGGGAATTAATATGACGGGGCTGGCCGTAATTTTTGGCTTCCTCTCGGTGGGAATTGGTTTTGGGCTTCAAAATATAACCTCCAACTTTATTTCGGGCCTCATTGTTCTTTTTGAACGCCCCATTAGCGTGGGCGACCGCGTAACCGTTAATGAAATTGAGGGAGATGTACAGGAGATTAACATTCGCTCCACCACGGTAAAAACGCTGGATAATATCTCCATCATTGTGCCAAACTCAGAATTTGTTTCAAATGATGTAATTAACTTCTCGCATGGCGACCGAAGCTACCGATTGAGTGTAGAGGTGGGAGTTTCCTATTCTTCCGATTTAGATAAAGTATTGAAAGCGCTGGGTGAAGTTGCAGAAGAAAGTGATGATGTGCTCGATCATCCCAAATATGATGTTCACCTAAGAGAGTTTGGACCCTCTGCCTGGAATATGAAGCTGTTGGTTTGGATACCGGATGTTAAAAAACGATATCAAATATTAAATCAGCTGAACCAAGCCATTGTCAGAAAATTTGCTGAGTATGATATCGGCATCCCCTTCCCGCAGCGCGACTTACACATTCGGTCCGGCCTTCACCCCGAAAATCCTGAAAAAGAAGAAAAACACGGCTCCGAAGATTCTGATACTGCCGAGCAAAATCCCCAAAAAGAGGATTAGCAGGATTTGTTTCCCATGCCATCAATGACTCCGAAATTATTTGAGTTTAATCCTTGTCCTCGTTGCTAAGCTCCGGCTTAGCCACGCAGTACACGAAGCTCCAGCTTCACGAGGAGTGAATTAAAAGCTAAATTATTTTTGAGATTCCCTTTTCGAATCGCAGAAGAAGGGGATAGCGTGGAAAATTTTAATCCTCGGAGGTCTTTGCCGAAGATGCTGTTATTGAGCGATTTGGTTTAAGACCTCCGAGGTTTAAGGCGGTAAGTAAGCCCACACACAACCCTTCTGACTCAAAAAATATCAGACTTGCGAGGCAGCCTCATCAACGGCCTCTATGCTTTCGGAAGCTGCTTCCTTTTCTTTATTATCGTGATGAGCAAAAAAGTACTTATTAAAAATAAGAAGCAGAATAATAGAACAGGAAATAGCTATATCTGCCACATTAAAAATGTATGGGAAAACGGTCCAGTCATTAATTTTGAGGGAAAAATAGATAAAATCTACCACGTGGCCTTCCAGTACGCCACCGTAGCCGCCAACAATCCCCATAAAAATACGGTCGGTTATATTTCCGAATGCACCCCCAATAATTAGTCCCATACATATCAGGTAGCCGGTATTTGCCTGGCTCATGTGCTTAAGTATATAAATACAAATCCCGGTTACAGCTAAAATAGCTATGGTGCTTATCACCGGGGTAGATAAAATATCAATGCCTAAAGCCATACCCGGATTTTTGGTAAAATACAGGCGCAGCCAGCCATCAATCAACACTTTGTTGTGAAGTTCGGGCGTAGTACGCACCCACCACTTAGTAAGCTGATCTAAAATAAGCACAAGGGTGGCAGGCGCTAATAAATAAAGGAGTTTTTTTCTCGTCAAAACCGGTCTAATTAGCGGCGTTTTAGTTTAGCTTCAATACTTAACTGTGTATGTGGCACCGCTTCAAGCCGGCCTTTAGAAATTTTCTTCCCTGTTACTTTGCAAACTCCATAAGTTTTATTATCAATACGGCTTAGTGCATCGTCAAGGTATTTTAGAAACTTTTTGGTTCTGTTAAAAAGCATGTAGGTTTTTTCGCGCTCCTGTGCATCGGTGCCCGCATCAGCCATGTGATACGAATAAGCCGATTCATCAGATGCATTTTCCATGCTTTCACGAAGTGACCGCTGTAAAGCATCCAGCTCTTCTTGGGCATCTTCCATTTTCTTGATAATTATTTCCCGGAAATGTTCCAGTTCCTTATCGCTATAAGGCGATACTCTTTTATCGTTGGTTGATTCTTTGTTAGCCATAGCTACTTAGTTATGAATTAATATTTCTTCGGATGCAGACCGTACAGGTTTCTTCTCCGATTTCCCAAGTTTTTGTAAAGTCTGAGACTTCTAATTCAGCGAGTTGTATATCTTCAGCCAGTGTTTCTTTTTTGATGTAATCACTCATCGAAACAACAGCTTCTTTAATACCCTCGGCCCCGGTAAACCCAATTGAAATGCGGTCGGTTACCTCAAAATTGGCTTCTTTCCTCATATTCTGTATTCGGTTTACAAATTCTCGTGCAATGCCTTCTTGTATCAGCTCTTCGCTTAGGTCGGTGTCAACGGCTACACTTAGGCCGCCTTCCGTTTCTACCGTCCATCCTTCCAGGCCGGTACGCACAATGTCAAGTTCATCAGAATGCAAGCGAATAACTTCACCCTCAACTTCCAAATCAATAGAGCCGTTTTTCTCAAAAGCGGAAATTTGATCGGTATCTAATTTTGCAACCTGGGAGGCAACGGCTTTCATTTTTGGCCCCAGCTTTTTACCCAATAACGGGTAGTTGGGCTTGGCAGACTTGTGCACTATACCGGAATCATCGTCCACAAACTGAATATCTTTAATATTCACCTCATCTAAAATAATATCCCGTACAGATTCAATGGCCTGTCGCTCTGTTTCATCTTTAATAGGAAGTATAATTCGGGCCAGCGGCTGCCGCACATTCATTTCTATCTGGTTGCGAACACGCAGTACAATGTAGGAAATCAAACGAGCCATTTCCATTTTGTGCTCCAGCGCTTTGTTAATTGCGGTCTCTTCTACCGTTGGAAAGAATGAAATATGCACCGATTCCTCATCTTTTCCGGTAACTTCATTCAGTTTTTGATACAGCCATTCTCCAACAAAAGGAGCGATTGGGCTGATAAGTTTGCTGAGGTTACTCAAGCATTCGTATAAGGTTTGATAGGCAGCCGTTTTGTCCAGCGTATTGCCTTCTTTCCAGAAACGGCGGCGGTTTCGGCGAACGTACCAGTTGCTCAGCTCTTCCACAAAACTTTCCAGCTCGCGTGCGGCTTTGGTAGGCTCATAATCTTCGTAAAAGGCTTCAACCCGCTTAACGGTAGAATTGAGCTTAGAAATTATCCACTTGTCAATTTCCGGGCGGTCGGCATTGGGAATGGCGGTTCCGGAAAACGTAAATCCGTCAATGTTTGCGTACATGGCAAAAAAGGAATACGTATTTACAATAGTATTGAAAAACTTGCGCTGTACTTCTTGCAGGCCGTCATCACTAAACTTGAGATTTTCCCAGGGAGAGGAATTGCTCATCATGTACCAGCGCACGGTGTCTGCCCCGTATTTTTGAATGACCTCAAAAGGATCTACTGTGTTTCCTTTCGATTTACTCATTTTTTCACCGTTTTCGTCTAACACCAGGCCGTTAGAAACCACATTTTTATAGGCTTCTTCATTAAACAGCATCGTGCCGAGTGCATGCAGCGTATAAAACCATCCACGGGTTTGATCTACACCTTCAGCAATAAAATCGGCGGGATAGTTGTAGCTAAACTCGTGGTCGTTATCAAATGGGTAGTGCCACT
Source organism: uncultured Balneola sp. (assembly GCA_964505215.1). Taxonomy (GTDB): domain Bacteria; phylum Bacteroidota; class Rhodothermia; order Balneolales; family Balneolaceae; genus Gracilimonas. The sequence continues at coordinate 263,953 of CAZDGU010000002.1, read as the reverse complement.
GTGCAAAAGGCATAGCACCGGAATCGAACCAAACATCCAGTAAATCGGGAATACGGCGCATGGTAGCTCCGTCGGGACCTTCCCACGTCAGCTCGTCAATATGCGGGCGGTGCAAGTCAATTTCTGCATCTTCTTCTAAGCCGGCTTTCTCTTTCAGTTCGGCAATGCTGCCAATGCACTCCACATATTCGGGATCTTTATCACTTACCCAGATTGGAATTGGTGTTCCCCAATATCGCTGACGAGAAACGGCCCAATCCACATTATTTTCCAGCCAGGTGCCAAACCGACCGGTACCCGTGCTTTCGGGCTTCCAGTTAATTTTTTCGTTCAATTCCACCATGCGGTCTTTCACCTTGGTGGTTTCAATAAACCAAGACTCCACCGGATACGACATCAGCGGCGTTCCCTTTCTCCAGTCGAACGGATAGTTATGCACCATGGTTTCATGCTTATACATGAGGTTCTTTTCCTTAATAGCTCGGGAAATGTCTTTATCAGCCTCTTTAAACCACTGACCTTCAAAATCAGGAGCTTTTTCGGTGAACTTTCCGTCCCGGTCTATGGGGTTGAACATCGGAATTTCAGCTTTTTGGCAACTTTCAAAGTCATCGGCACCAAAAGCCGGAGCTGTATGCACCACGCCGGTTCCATCCTCGGTTGTCACATAATCTGCGGCAATTACCCGCCATGCATCCGTCTTATCATATTCTTTAAGAGCAAAGTCAAAAACCGGATGATAGGTTTTATGGAGCAGCTGAGCGCCTTTCATTTCTTCTTGAATGATGTAGTCTTCGCCCAGTACGTCTTCCACACAGTCTTTGGCCATAATGAACGTTTCATCAAAATGACCTACCCGCACATAATCTACTTTTGGATTCACGGCCAGTGCCATGTTTGAAACAATAGTCCAGGGAGTGGTGGTCCAGGCTAAGAAGTATGTGTTTTCCTCTCCTTCAACCGGAAACTTCACATAAATAGAAGGGTCTTGAGTTTCTTTATATCCTAAGCTTACTTCGTGAGAAGACAATACGGTTCCGCTTCCCGGAGAATACCACTGTATTTTATAGCCTTTATAAACCAGTTTTTTTTCAAACAGCTTATTAAAAGCCCACCAAACCGACTCAATATAGTCGTTTTCAAAAGTAACATACGGGTTGTCCTGATCTACCCAGTAGCCCATACGGGTGGTGAGCTCATCCCACAAATCTTTGTATTTGAGCACGCTTTCCCGGCACTTTGCATTATATTTTTCAATGCCATACTCTTCAACCTGAGCACGCCCTTCCAGGCCTAATTCTTTCTCCACTTCAATTTCAACGGGCAGTCCGTGGGTATCCCAGCCGGCCTTGCGTTCTACTCTAAAACCTTTCAGCGTTTTGTAGCGGCAGAACATATCTTTTACCGTTCTCGCCATTACATGGTGAATTCCGGGCTTTCCGTTAGCCGTTGGCGGACCCTCATAAAAGGTAAACGGTATTCCATCCTCTCGGGTTTCGAGGCTTTTCTTGAATACCTTGTGCTCCTTCCACCAGTTCAGGGTTTCAACTTCTGATTTGGGAAAGCTAAGTTGCTTTATTTCCTTGAATTTTTTTGCCATAAAAAACTTGGTTCCAGCGAATATATTTAAGCCCTAAATATACAAAATATCAGAGAAAAGACTGCACTCACTTCTCTCAAAAAAAACTGACAGTTATCGCTAAGGTTATAGCATGCCGATAGAAAGTTACTATTTGTTTATGATGATTAGATGAAATAGGATTGAAGGTCGCAATGAAAACCTGTTTTTGACAGTAAACCCGGTTTTTGTAATACCGCTTCTAAAATATTAGAGTGGGCGCAAGTCGTTGTTTTAATAGCTTTCAAAAAGATTTATATCTGTGCTTTTTGGCTGTTATTTTAGCTAAGGCTGAATGCCAAATTTTTAACTCATCATCAAAAAAAGAATTATTTTCTATGTCAGAAATTGTTAAACGTCCAATTACAATGGAAAATCCTTACAAGCTGGTTTTTGTTTGTTTGGGGAATATTTGCAGAAGTCCAACCGCCGAGGGTCTGCTGCTGCATGAAGCAAAAGAGCGCAATATTGAAAACTATTTCTACATTGATTCTGCCGGAACGGCCGCATATCACATTGGCGAGCCGGCTAACAGTAAAAGTCAGGCTACTGCAAACAAATATGGGGTTCATTTGCCTTCTAAAGCCCGTCAATTAGATGAAAGAGATTTAGAAGAGTTCGATCTTATTCTGGCAATGGATTCCGAAAATTATAAGAATATCAATGCGTTAGACCGAAATAATCAGTTTTCGGATAAAATTAGAATGATGCGCGAATTTGATCCTTCTCCCGACAACTCGGAAGTACCCGATCCATATTATGGCGGAATGGATGGATTTGAACATGTGTATAAAATCTTAAAGCGCAGCTGTACCGCCCTTCTCGATGAGTTAGAACCTCATATCAAATCTTAATTACAGATGCTTCCGCAAACACTCAAAAATCAAATTACTGCCGAACTGAACACGTCTGTTCGTACAGTTTCGGCTGTTTATGGCGGTGATATTAACCGAGCAGCACAGCTGGTTTTTGAGGACGGAAGCAAGGCCTTTGTGAAATGGAATGAGTCGGCACCGGCCGATATGTTTGAAGCAGAAGCCAAAGGGTTGAAGTTATTAGCCCAAGCCCAAACCGAACTGCTTATTCCGGCTCCCAAAGCTATTCACGAACAATTTCTTGTGCTCGATTGGATAGAAGAAGGAGTAGAAAGTACTCCCAAAAATAGCCGTGAGTTTGGGCGTGAATTGGCAAAACTTCATCGCAAAACAGCCAATTATTTTGGGTTGAATTTTGATAACTACATTGGTCGATTGCCACAAAGCAATAATCAACACTCGAACTGGCCCGACTTCTTTGCTATTGAGCGCATAGAGCCCCAAATAAAAATGGGTGTAGAATCCGGAAAGCTAAATCGGGAATTACTTATTCAAGCTCCCAGAATGTATAAAAAGCTCGGATCCATCTTTCCCACCGAACCGCCCGCCCTGCTGCATGGCGACCTTTGGAGCGGAAACTACCTATTCACAACAACCGGGCAGGCTGCCATTTACGATCCCGCCGTTTATTTTGGGCATCGGGAAATGGATATGGCCATGACTCGCCTTTTCGGCGGTTTCTCAGCTGATTTTTATTCCGGTTATCAAGACGAATACCCGCTTTTTGAGAATTTTGAAGACCGAGTTTCTGTTTATAATCTGTATCCTATATTAGTACATGCCAATTTATTTGGAGGCAGCTACTGTCGCCAAGCCGAACAAATTATAGCCCGTTATGCCTGATTTTCCCTATCAAAGAATTATTTCGTTAGTGCCCAGCCTCACCGAACTTTTGTTTGATTTGGGGCTGGAAGAACAAATTATTGGACGCACCCGATTTTGCGTTCACCCCAAACCACAAATTGAAGATGTGAAAATCATAGGCGGAACTAAAAATCCGAAGCTGGAAACCATTATCGAGCTAAAGCCGGATTTTATCCTCGCCAATAAGGAGGAAAATCGAAAAGAAGACATCGATATTTTAAGAAAGTATGCCGATGTGCGCGTTACTGAAATTGATATCATTCAGGATGCCATACTCGAAATTACTGCATTGGGAAAAATACTGGGAGCGGCCGAAAAAGCTCAACAGCTCACTCAAAAAATTACTGAATTATTAGATAATCGGCCAAAAGTGCAGCCAAAATCCGTAGCCTATTTTATCTGGAAAGATCCCTGGATGGCGGCCGGAAATGACACCTATATTCATGATATGCTGCGACATTATCAGTTAGAAAACATCTTTGCCGAGCAGCCGCGCTATCCTCAAACCAGCCTCAAAGAAGTGGCCGAAAAGCAGCCCGATTTAATTTTGCTTAGCAGCGAGCCCTATCCCTTTAAAGAAAAGCACATACCGGAGGTGCAAAATGCCTGCCCCGCCGCCACCATCAAATTGGTAGATGGAGAGTGGTTTAGCTGGTACGGCTCCCGAATGATTACCGCGCTCAGCGAGCTTAATAAATGGCGGAATTCTCTTTAAATGTGCATTCACTCCAAATTTTCCGGTTCTTATTCTCTGGGGTGAAGTTGAATAGATCATGAGCTTTAAACCGGAAGAAGCACGCGCAAAGAGAATCAGATATTGATTTAAAAATTCGCTTTTTTAAACTGTTCATTCCGATATAATTTCAGCATACTTATCAGGTTCGCATGTATTCAAATCAACGCCTTATAAATATTTCGATAACTACGCTAACCCTGTTTTTTATGACTTCTTGCCAAACGGATTCATTACAACGCATTTCTTACACCAGCCAGATTGAGGGAGCCGAGCGCGATTTTTACCTCTACCTGCCCAATGGCTACGAGCTGAGCGATAAAGAATGGCCGGTGCTGCTCTTTTTGCACGGAAATGGCGAGCGCGGTAACGGAAAGGATGAGCTGGATTTTGTGATGAGTCACGGCCCACTGATGGAGGCTTGGGCTTTTAAAAAAGAACTGCCCTTCATAATAATTTCACCCCAGTTGCACATGTTTGGTATGGATACCACCGGGGCTTCTTACTTAGTGAATCGAGATATCAGTAATGTGCCAAAACGAATGGAAAAAGGTGTTCCAGTCCGAAGTCCGATCTCCAAAAGTTCTCTTCCCATGAATGGCGTAAAAGCAGAAACAGCAGCTTATGTAAGCTTACCCAACGGCTGGGAGCGCGTTCAAAAAGATTTAGTGGGAATGATTGATTACGTTCTGGAAAACTATAAGGCTGATGCGCGCCGCGTGTATGCAACCGGATTAAGCTACGGCGGATTTGGAACGTGGGGACTTGCGAGCGCTTATCCAAACCGTTTTGCGGCTATTGCGCCCATTGCCGGCTGGGGACATCCATCGCTCTTGGAGCCCGTTGCCAATCATGAAATACCCGTGTGGGTATTTGCAGGAGGAAGAGATCAGGTTGTGCCGCTAAAACATTTTTACCCGGGCTTGAATAAGCTGGCAGAGTTGGGGCATTCCAAAGTCCGCTTTACCGTTCACGAAGATATGGGGCATGATGTGTGGAAACGAGTATATGCGGGAAGTGATATGTACAATTGGCTGCTAACCCATCAATTATCGGAAGGAACGAGCTCCAAAGACGAATGAGTGGAGCAGGGAAGTTTTTTGAGGATTGGATTCAACAATTTCCCCCAAAAATCTCCACAGATCTCTCGGCTTCGTTTACTGGTATGCACTCGCAAATCTCCGCTCGAGATGACAAAACAAAAGGTAGTTAAGATTGCTCAGACAAAATACAACACCGGGAATTTGTCCTTTCGACCGAAGAGAGCGAATCCCGACAGGGTGAGTGAACGCAGCGGAGAAATCTATGGGGTTTGAATTGGACTGTGTCGCATTAGCATGCTTGGATAGATCTCTCAGCTTCATTCGTTCCTCATTGCGTTTGAGATGACAAGCCGATTAGATAGCTAAAACTGTTAAACCATAATTTTACATTCAACCCTAACAAACTTTTCCGGTTTCAGGATCGATAAAGCAGCCGTCTCCGCTTAGCGAACGATGCCATTCTAACTGAGAAGTTAATTCCTGCAGCCAGTTGTCAATTTCTTCAGGGGTTGAAAAAACCCTTTCATTCTCTTCTATAAATGGCAATCGATGTTCATGCTCTTCATGAACTTCCGTTTTGAAGGAAATCACCAAATCTTTAAGGCGTTCTTCTAACCGTTTCGATTTTTTGTGATTTTCTTTTTTATGTAATACAATCATATCTACACCGTGAAACGGATTTTTACTGCTTCGGGTTCAACAGCTTTGCCGGCACATCCTATATTGATTAATGGTGAAATAAGCAGCTAAACTAAATGAGTAAATTATCTAAAAAAATACCGTCGGGAGCAATACTTTCAACCCAAATAACAAAAACAATTTCAGGCAAATATTAAACATTAAAAAATTCTAATATAAACATTGACTCTATTAATGGTTTCTAATATCTTTCTACATAATCCTCAAATAATACCGTGCATATGGATTTAGATATAAGAAATGTCATGATAGTGGAAGATGACCCGTTGCTTTCTATCGTAGAGGAAAAAATGGTCACTAAGCTTGGTTATAACGTGGTATGCAAAGCACGCAGTGGAGAAGAAGCTATCGCTGAGTTTAAAGAGCATGATCCATCTATTGTGCTTATGGATATTCAGCTTATTGGGGATATGTGTGGCATTCAAACAGCTGCCCAAATACAAAGTACCCATCCGGAGACTCCTATTATTTTTCTATCCGGTGATGACAACGCAGAGGTATTAGAAAAAGTAAGTAAAGTCAATTATGTAGAGTTTTTACTAAAGCCGGTATCGAAAACAGATTTATCGGATTCTTTATCAAAGGCAGAAAATAAAATTAACCAATCTTTTCACGCAGCCTAAAGTGCTGATTTTATATCATACAACGCATTTCAAATTCAATTAAAGCAGCTCTTTTGGCTGCTTTTTTAGTTATGGGCTACAACTACTCTTCCCCACTGTTCGCCCTTTAAAATCTTCTCAATTTCCGGCGCAAGTTCTTCCAACCCAACTTTTTGAATGTAATTTTCAGGCAATGCGGAGTGATTCATCTCAGAAATGCTTTGCCATATTTTAAGCCGCATCGGCATTTTGCAAATGGCAGAATCGATGCCCAGCAGACTTACGCCCCGCAGGATAAATGGATAGATATTAGTTTCCAGCTTGTGCCCCAGAATATTACCGCAGCAGGCCACGGCGCCATCAGGATTTGTTTGGCGAATGACGGCATCCAGCATGCTTCCTCCCACCGTTTCAATGGCTCCATTCCATTTTCGGCTGAGCAGAAAATGATCATCAACCCCCGAAACTTCATCCCGATCAATAACTTCTGCTGCTCCTAAAGCTTTTAAAAAATCAATTTTATCCATTTTTCCGGTAGCGGCTGTTACCTCATATCCCAAAGCAGATAAAAAGAAAACGGCTAAGGAGCCCACGCCACCGGTAGCTCCCGTCACCAAAACCGGACCGCCGCCGGGCTCAATCAGTTCGCGCTGCAGGTGTTTCACTCCGTACATAGCGGTAAATCCAGCCGTTCCGTACCACATAGATTGTTCAGGCGTAAGCGCATCAGGCAAAGCCACCACCCAATCTTTGGGAACTCGAATCAGCTTTCCATAGCCGCCTGGAGTATTGGAGCCCAAATCCCGCCCGGTTACAATTACTTTTTGGCCTTCTTTAAGAGTTCCGGAAGCATCTTTTATCACCACGCCGGCGGCATCAATTCCGGGAATATGTGGGTATGATTTGGTAACTCCCTTGTTTCCGGAAGCTGAAAGCGCATCTTTGTAATTAAGAGATGAATACTGAACATCAATCCAAACTTCGTGTTCGGGGAGAAAGGAAACGGGAACCTGCTTAACGGAGGCAGAAGCACTACCGTCAGATTGTTCTTCTACATAAAAAGCTTCAAATGTTTTTGTACTCATTTTAATAAACGTTTTAACCATTTTAGTTTTCCTTGGTACGGCGGATATCGGAAGGGAAGGTCGGGCCAGAATGGTTTCTTCATAATGCTTTTGGTGTGAGAAAAGGTGTCAAAACTGTGCTTTCCGTGATATGCGCCAATACCGCTGTTACCCACACCGCCAAAAGGTAAATGATGATTGGCTAAATGTATAACCACATCATTTACAACGCCTCCGCCAAACGAGCAGCGGCTCAAAACCAGCTGTTCGTGATCTTTATTATTGGTGAATATATACAAAGCCAACGGCTTGGGATGTTTAGAGATAAGCCGCAGGGCTTCGGGCAGTTCCCGGAAAGTGAAAACCGGCAAAATAGGACCAAAAATTTCTTCTTCCATTACCGGAGCATCCTTTTTGACGTTTGTTAAAACTGTTGGCTCAACATAACGTTCTTCAGCTACATGCCGTCCGCCAATGAGAATGTCGCCATCATCTAAATAACCGACCAAACGTTTAAAATGGTTCTGATTTACAATGCGTGGGTAGTCGGTGCTTTTTTGAGAATCATCTCCGTAAAACTCCTGTATGGCTTCCTTGAGATAAGTTAGAAATTCATGCCTGATGCCATCATGAAGTAAAAGATAATCGGGTGCTACACACGTTTGGCCTGCATTCACGAATTTCCCCCAGGCAATGCGTTTGGCAGCGGTTTTGAGGTCGGCAGTTTCATCTACAATGCAGGGACTTTTTCCCCCAAGTTCCAGCGTAACCGGAGTTAGGTTTTTGGCAGCGGCTTCCATCACTATTTTTCCTACGCGCGTGCTGCCGGTAAAAAAGATATAGTTAAAATCCTGGGCAAGCAGTTCTTGATTTACTTCCACTCCACCTTCCATCACCCCGATAAATTCTTCCTTAAACCAGGTCTCTGTAATTTCTTTCAATACTTTAGAAGTGTTCGGAGTTATTTCAGAAGGTTTAATTACGGCTGTATTTCCGGCTGCTATGGCACCAACCAGCGGAAGCAGGGTTAGCTGAATCGGATAATTCCAGGGTGCAATAATGAGTACGTTTCCATAAGGCTCTGCAATGGTATAGCTTTTAGAGGGGAAACTGAGAAGGTTACCGGAAACCTTTTTAGGCTTAGTCCATTTTTTGAGGTGTTTTAGGGTATAATTAATTTCCTGATATAAAATCCCAATTTCAGTGGCATAAGTTTCTTCTTTGGGCTTTTTGAAATCATTAAACACCGTTTCCATCAGCTCTTCTTCATGCTGCTTTATCATGGTTTTAAGCGTTTGGAGCTGATGAATTCTAAAATGCACCGATTGAGTAGCGCCGGAAATAAAGTACGTACGCTGTTTATTAAGAAGATCTGCTGCCTTCATTATTCCTCGCTGTTTCTACCCTTAAACGTTTTCATGGATTTATACACTCCAAACACTTTTCCCGCTACAAAATCATAAACTTTAGCCGGAAGTACACCTCGTATAAAAGGCGTTAGCTTCACCATAAAAGGAGCCCTGAGCCGGGCCTTATTTTTCTCTACGGCGTTTAAAATCTGCGTTGTAATTTTATCCGGATCTAACAGCGGAATGAATAAGGGAGCCGTGACGCCGCCAAACATTCCCGTATCAATATAGCTGGGCATTACGGTGAGCACCTTTACGGGAGACTTCGATTGTTTCAGCTCTAAATTCAGCGATTCGGACCAGCCGGTAGCGGCCCATTTGCTGGCGGCGTAAACCGTCATTCCGGGATTGGGTGTAAGTCCGGCAGCTGAGGTAATATTAATAATATGTCCAAATCCGTTTTTATTCATAGCCGGTAGAAAGGCGCGGGCCATATACATAAAACCCAGGCTGTTTACATTCATGGTATTTTGGATGTCTTCCATAGAATGATTTTCAAACTGCTTGCCCACCACAATTCCGGCATTATTAAATAGCACATCTACGGTTTTGTAAGTGCTCAAAACTTCGGCGGCAGCCTTTTCTACTTGTTGCCAATCGCTTACATCCACAATTTGGGAGCTGACAGAATAGCCACTTTCGCTCAGCTCCTTTACGGCCTGTTCGGCTTGGCCTGTATCAGCATCCCAAATAATGAGATGTTTTACTCCCCTTTGCAAAGCTTTTTGCCCCATAAGAAAGCCAATTCCACGGGCTCCTCCGGTTATTAGAACAATTTTATTATTAAAAGAAGACATATAAAAACCGTATTTTAAAGGATTGAAATTGAAGTTATACCAAGCATTTGTTTTTGAGAATGAACAAATGGCAATCCACAAAAATCAACAACAGACTATAAGTCAATAATCTATACAATGAAACGAATTTTATCATTCTTTATCCTCACTATTTTTATGGCTTCTTGCCAGCCGGCACCAAAAAAGGTAACGCTAAATTGGTCAGACTCCGAAAGTTTGCCTGTGGCTATTTCAAATAATGCAGTAGCTTCTGCCCAAATTGATGGAAACTGGTTCATATATTCGTTTTTGGGTCTTGAAAAAGGTAAAACCTATGAAGATGTAAGCACGTATGCCGCCCGTTTTAATGTAAACGAGCAAGTTTGGGAAGAGCTGCCGGAAGTACCTGACCATACCGGCCGATTGGGGAGTACAGCAGAGTCTGTAAACGGTAACATATACATCTTTGGTGGGTACACCGTAGCTGAAGACGGATCCGAAATTTCTACAGAGCATGTGTTTAAATACAATCCTGTTGAAAATACCTACGAGCGTGTTTCCGATATGCTTTTACCGGTAGAAGACGCTGTTTCTCTGGTTTATCAAGACCGATATATTTATCTGGTAAGTGGCTGGAATAACACCAATAATGTATCAAACGTACAGGTTTATGATACTGAAACTGATTCTTGGTCGCATGCTACACCTTATCCCGGACCTCCGGTGTTTGGCCATGCGGGTGGAATTGTAGGAAATACAATGGTTTTATCTGACGGCGTGCAGGCAATAGTAGATAGCGGCGAGCGTATTTTTAACATGTCGCCCGGCAGCATTAAGGGTGAAATAAACCCAAACAATCCGGGAGAAATTAATTGGACACGCCTGAAGCAGCATCCCGGAAAAGCCCGATACCGAATGGCTGCGGTAGGAGTTGAGTCTCCGGTTGAAATGGTGGTTTTTGTGGGAGGATCTGCAAATCCTTATGATTTCAACGGAATTGGTTACAACATGAAGCCATCCTTTGCCGAAGCCGGCGTTTTTGCCTACCGTTTAGATACCGAAGAATGGGTAGAATTAGGTGAGATGCCAACCGCCACTATGGACCATCAGGATGTGGCCAAAACCGATAGTGAGTTTTATATTATTGGCGGAATGGAAAACGACCAGAAGGTGACCACACGCGTGCAAAAATTTAGTGTGAAGTAAACCTAAGCTAAAATAAATCCATTTTTTATAGGTACTATAATAAGCGAGAGGCTTTTGAAGCTTCTCGCTTTTTTTATGTTGTTGCCAAAAGTCTTCATATTATTATTTTATGATTTAATTTTTCATCAAACATAATTCAATGCAATCTGAATCCGGCCAGCCAACTATTGAAATTTTTGGTATTCCCATTATGGAGCCCATGGTCACATTTACCGACCTGTGGATTACGGCCGTTTGTGTATATGCTTTTATAAAGCTGGTGAAACTGAACAAAAAAGGTAAAGTACATCAATACATCTGCTGGTATTTTTTGATTATGGCAGTGGCTACATTTTTGGGTGGCGTATTGGGGCACGCCTTTCAGTATGCCGTGGGCTTATCTTGGAAACTTCCCGGCTGGTTGATTAGTATGCTGGCCGTAATGGCTATTGAGCGGGCTTCTATTATGCACGCACAGCCGGTTATAAACAAAAACTTTGGCCGGTTTTTGGAAGTAGCCAACGTAGTAGAACTGCTCACTTTTGCCGTAATTACCTTTTCTACCCTTAACTTCTTTTTTATCCAGGTTCATTCTGCTTACGGCTTAGGTTTGATTGTACTCCCTCTCCACTTTTTAGTGTACTGGCGAACGCGGAATGAAGGAAGTCGTATATTTTTTCTCACCGTCATTTTTGCTACGCTGGCCGCTGTTTTCTATACCAGCGAAATTGGCCTTCACAAATGGTTCAATCATTTAGACTTGGCGCATACCGTAATGGCCATCAGTATGTACTTGTTTTATCGGGGAGCGCTTAATTTTGAAGTATTAAAACCTGAAGATATCCGAGAAGATAAGGGCACATTTGGTGAAGCTCTGTTGGATGGAATTAAAGGAATTGTAAAACAGTAAAATGTGTGCCGGTGTTTAATAAAGCACCTTCTCTGCTTTAAATAGGAACAAATACGTGCAAAAACAGTATTAATATTGAACTTAAAACAAGAAAGCAGATACATGAAGAAAGCAACACTACTTTTACTATTCATAGGACTTATGGGTTTTTGGAATACTTCTAAAGCTCAGATAACAGACGGACACGAGGCGCTAAAAAAGCATCTGAATTCGGTGGTTGAACAGGTGAAAGAAACACCCGATACGGAACAAAAAAGAGCGGTTTTAAATGAATCACTGGATGAAATGATGACAGCTATTGAGCGGGTAAATAAGAAGAAATCTGTTTCAGAAGATGAAAAGGAAACGCTGGCAGAATTCAAAAACCTCTTGAGTGAAAGAAAAGACGAACTGAACGGTTCCGGCGGCTATGCCAAAGTGCCGGCTAATCAGCTTAATCATTACGCACAGTTTATTCAGCAGGATGTTGAGCAGGCCGATTCAGTACTTACCATAAGCGCCACAACGGCCTTATTAATTGTAATCATTTTGTTATTACTTTAAGAGAAAGTGATATTTGTGAAATTTTAAACTAAAGCGTGGTTTGTTCCACGCTTTTTTTATTAGCTGAATATGTACAAAGTAGTTGGATTCTTTCTGCTGGTTTTTTTAACCGGATGCTCATCATCCAAAAAAACAATACAGGAAAGCTCCGTACATCTGGAATATACGCTGGTGTTTATCATTCATGCCGATGCCAATTACACCTATCATGTGGATGGAAAGCGGCACAGTGCTGACAAAGAAGCGCTGGATAAGGCGTTAGAAACTGCCCGAAAAGCAACGCATGGTGAAGTGTTTATTTTCCACCAAAAAAGAGAAAAAAACAGGTTCTTATTCTTTCCGCAGAAAAACCGGGAGTGGTATCAGTTTAGAGGTGGCGCGCTGATTGCTGAAGGGAAGTATTCTCCCAAAAAGGGTGGCATTGAAAAAGAGGCTGAAATCTATAAAAACCGAGCAGCTGCGCAGTCATCCAAAAAAATGCTCTTCTATTTTGGACATGAAATTCCTTCAAAGACATCGCTGGTGTATCATCAATCACGGCCTGAATCTCTCTTTAACACCCGGATTTTTACAGAGGGAATTTCAAAATTTGAGGATCGGTTTTCCCTCCTTATGCTTTCAACCTGTAACAATGGAAATCCGCTGATGGCGGGCAAATTAATAGGAAAAGCAGATTTTCTTGTTGCTTCACCCCGAAACCTGCATTTGTCTTATTTAGATACGGACGCGCTGCAGTTATTAGAAAGCAAGCCGGAAATGTCTGCTGAAGCACTTGCCGATTCTTTAGCCCGTCAATCTTTTGAGCGACTATCCGGGCAGTTGCAAACCATGGTAACAACGGCCGTCTATGATTTAGATATAGTGAGTGCTTACATTACGGATTATGCCGCCGATTACAGCCGGTATTTGGATACTGTTGAGCAAAAATCGCTGTTTACTGATAATGCTGACTGTAATGCCCTACCGGTGTTTCGAAAATCAGCTATTCCTGAAAAGGGTGTGCATCTTTACTTTAAACCACCGGCTTTTGGGAAAGAGGCAAGTCTGGAAAATCACTCAGTATGGGGCTGTAAGCAGTGAGCTGCACGTTCAGATAGAAAAGAGTTATCGAAGCCATACAAAATATGTAATTAAAATTTGGCCGAAAGAATGCATCTTATTCAGAAAAATGAGTTCTTTGGGCAATTCAAATTAAATAGAAGTTTATGTTCAAAAAACTATCATCTACAAGCCTGAATACCTTTATTAACGCGCATGTGTCGGTGCTTTTGCTGCGATTAGGGGCCGGCGCAGTTATGCTTACGCACGGACTTCCCAAACTCCAAAAAATAATGGCCGGCGATTTCACCTTTGCAGACCCTATCGGATTTGGCCCTGTGGTATCTTTACTGTTGGCGGCCTTTGCTGAAGGTATTTGCTCTATTTTCTTAATGCTTGGGCTGTGGTCGCGCCTTTCTGCACTGATGCTCTCTTTTACTATGGCTACTGCTTATTTTGTGTATCACTCAGCAGATCCGTTTGGTACCAAAGAACCCGCCATGTTATTTTTAATAATATTTGTGGTTCTCTTTTTTACCGGCGGCGGAAAGTACTCGTTAGATAAAAAAATATCATAGCGCACGCTTCAGCTTTAGTGAGCTTAGAAAGAAAACAGCAGTTTAGCTGTTTTCTTCTTGTGAAATTTTTTGGAGTGTTTCTACAAATACTTCTGTGGGTTGAGCTCCGGAAAGGGCATATTTGTCGTTAATTACAAAAAAGGGAACACCCTGAACGCCCACTTTGTGCGCCTGCTCCACATCGTCAATTACCTGTTGTGCAAATTGATTAGAGTTGAGCACTTTCAACGCTTCTGTTTTATCCAGTCCAATTTCTTCTGCCAGTTCAGCCAGCGTGTTTTTGTCAGCAATGTGTTTGCTTTCAATAAAGTAGGCAGAGAGAAGTTTTTCTTTCATTTCGGCCTGCTTGCCTTGCTCGTTTGCCCAGTGAATGAGGCGGTGAGCATCAAAAGAGCTGGCGCGTTTCACTTCATCCAGATTATAATCTAAGCCTGCTTTTTTGGCCATGTTTATTACGTTCGTGTTCATTTGCTCAGCCCATTCAATAGATTTGCCGTACTTTTCAGCCAGATATTCATTCATATTTATCTGAGCTTCAGGGTTCTTAGGCGCATTTGGGTCTAATTCAAAACTCTTCCAGGTAATGGATGCTTCAATATCCGGAAGCTGTTCAAGGGCTTGCTCAAGGTGTCTTTTACCGATGTAGCAAAATGGGCAGACTATATCTGACCAAATTTTAATATGCATAGCTTAATTTTAGGTTTGGGTTATACCTGTAAAACCCTATACAAAACAATAAGGTTCGTTCAGGGTATACAATGCTTGCCAAAAAAGATAAAGGAGAGGATTACTTTAAAAGCTTTTCGATTTCTTCAATACCCACGGGCTTTTTAATAAAGCCGGATACCTTATCGTTCCACTCTATCTTATACAACTCCTCATTTTGGGATTTCAACTGGGAGCTAATCACAAAAACCTTAATTTCTTTTTCAATGGAATCCCGAATGCATTCAAACTCTCTAAGAAAATCCCATCCATTCATTTCGGGCATATCTATATCCAATAAAATCAGATCCGGAATCTGTTCGTTAGAATCGAAATTTTTGATAGCTTCTAATGCTTTCTGCCCATTTTCATAAGAAGTGATATTATTATCAGGCAGGTAGTTTTTAATAATTTTAGTTACACCGTAGGTATATATTTTATCATCATCAATAATACAGATGCTTTTTAACGCACTCATTTTAACTTCACTTTAAAGGTTGTTCCGCGGTCAGGTTCACTTTCAGCTTTGATAGTTCCTCCCATCGATTCAATTTGATTTTTAGTAATAAAAAGGCCGATACCTTTTGCGTTTTCATTTTGGTGAAAGGTATTATACATGCCAAAAAGTTTATCCCCGTTTTTCTCCAAATCTATGCCCAAGCCATTATCTTTCACTTCCAGAAAAACGTGTCCTTTTTGCTGTTTGGCTTTAATAAGAATCTCAGGCTTACGGTCAGGATGCCGGTATTTAATGGCATTCGACAGCAAGTTTAGAATAATACTTTCCAGGTAAGCCGGGTTATATTTCAGGGTAATACCTTTGGGTACTTCTTCTTTTATAGACACATTATTTGCTAAAATTTCGGTAATCAGTATTTCTTTAACTTTAGCTACCGTTTCTTTCAGCACCAGTTCTTTCTGGTTTGTTACAGGTTTATACTGCTGGTCTATAATTTCGTTAAGGTCGGCAATAGATTCATTCAGCCGTTCGGAGGCTGTATGTAAATGCTCCATCAGCTCTTCCTGCTCAACGTCGTCATCTTCCATATCAAACAAAGACAAAAGCATAGAAATATTTCCGGCATGGTTTCGCAGGTTATGTGAAACGATGTGAGCAAAGTTGGTTAAACGATTATTTTGGGCTCCAATAATTTCAAGGCTGTTATTCAACTCAATTTCATTTTTCTTGCGCTGGGTAATATCAGTAGCTATTGATAATACAGCCGGCTTGTCCGAGTCAGCATTATCAAAAGGAACCTTTATAGTTTGGTGCCACACTTCGCTTCCATCCGGCCTGATGGAGTTGTCTTCAGGAATAAGCGTCATTTCATCCTGCTCAATTACTTTTCGGTCCATTTCAATAAATTGTTGTGCTTTTTCATCAGAAAAGCCCAAATCAACATCATATTTCCCAACAATTGAAGAAGTAGTTTCCTCAAAAAATGCAGCGGCCGACTCATTGGCCATCAGAAATTTACCGTCAATATCTTTTACAAAAATGAGGTTTGGAGCCGAATCTAACAAGGCCCGAAACTGCTCTTTGAGCCGCGTATTTTGTTCAATAGCATTTTTGTAGTCCGTTATATCTGTTATATA
Organism: uncultured Balneola sp.; assembly: GCA_964505215.1. Lineage (GTDB taxonomy): Bacteria > Bacteroidota > Rhodothermia > Balneolales > Balneolaceae > Gracilimonas. The sequence goes on along the minus strand of CAZDGU010000002.1, from coordinate 247,715 downwards.
ACCAAACGCACGTGCTGCTCCCCCCTTAATTTTAGTAGGATTTGCCCGCCCCTTTAGCCAGCGAACACCTTTATCAGGTAGCTGCACTCTAAACTCAAAATCCCACAGGGTTGCATTTTCTGCAGCTTCGTCTATAGACTCTCTAAAAGCCAGTAAATCATCCGGATGCACAATCTCTAAAATGGGGTTGGCGCTGGACTTAACATCTTCAGGGTGAAGGTTAAACAAATCTTGAATACCATGGCTGGCAAAAGGCAAGCGCCCTTCACCGTCCTCTTGCTGATAATACAGAAAGAAAAAGCCCGGCACCTGCTCCGAAAATTTGGCAATCAGCGCATCATTTCTTTTTAACTCTTCTTCCTCTTTTACTTCGGCTGTAATGTCACGCGTAATACCGAAGACTCCTATTACCCGGCCCTTATTATCATACATTGGCAGCTTTGTAGTAGAGGCCCAGTGTACTGTTTGATCTTTTTCCAGAGCTCCCTCTTTTTCTACTTGATGAATAATGGGCTCTTCAGTTTTCATCACTTGCTGCTCATCTTTAAAAGCCTGCCGGGCATGCTTCTCATCAAAAAAATAGGCATCCGTTTTTCCTATCGCCTCACTTGGATCACTCAGCCCAAATTTCTTGGCACATGCATTATTGATATAAATAAATCGACTTTTTCTATCTTTGAAATAAACACTGTCCGGCAAGTTGTCAAAAAAGGTTTTTGCCAGTTGATCAAAGCTAATCTCAGGTGCTAAATCTTCCAAGCCAATTGGCTGTTTAGTGGCTGAACCAACCAGTACTGTAGGCTTTTCTTTTTTCCATTCAACACATTCGGCAGTCCATAAAAGGATGAATCCAGAGTTTGTATCCGGGCTTTGGTGCTTGGTTTGAGCCTGAAAAGAGGATTGGCTTTTATTTCTTTCTAACGGCTTTAAGGCATCTTTAAAGACCTTTAAATTTTCAGGACTAAATAAAGCAGCTGCCGACTTGAAGTGCTCGGGCGTTTGTTGTTTATCTGCTATCCCAAAGAAATCCCAAAACCTGAGCCCTAATTTCAGAGAATCTGAGTGAACTTGCCACGACCAGTAGGCTTTTGTTTCGGGATTAAATGTATAATCGGGTGCTTTCATAATGGAAATATGGACGTTTTATATTACCGATATATTACACACAAGCCATAAAAATAGTTTACACGTCTAACATAATAGAATTAGCCTGCAAAGTATTTTTCAATACCTTACTAATTACCGATTTCTTCTAACATACGTAAACGAGTGGCTTCAAATTCATCACCCTTTTTCCAGCTTTGTAAATGGTCTGCATTTAAGGCTCTAAAGCCCGTTAAAAAGAAAAGCCGCGTATCTAATACAGCTCCTGATAAGTCCCAGTACTCATTAATTTCGTCATGCACGGTATGATAATGTGCATTAGAAACGCTGTCGCGGATGGCTAAAAATCCTTCTTCTTTGCCAATATATTCCGTACCAGGATTGGGGAAAATAGCCGGAATTCCAACTTTTGCCATATTAAAATGATCGGAGCGGTAGAAAAATCCTTTTTCAGGATAGGGATCCGGTTTTACCGTCCGGCCTTTTTTGGCGGCTTCCTCTTCCAGCAAATCACTGAATGATGTGCGTCCGTAGCCTACAATTACCACATCGTTGGTTTCTCCATACACATTCATCCCGTCCAGATTGATGTTAGCCGTCACTTTACCGGGGGCAACCGTGGGATTTTCTGCCCAATATTGTGATCCTAAAAGTCCCACTTCCTCAGCGCTTACCGTTAAAGCCAGCACGCTGCGTTTTAATTCGGGTTGAATGGCTTTATAGCCTTTCACCATTTCAAGCAGGGCACTTACGCCGGCGGCATTGTCAGAGGCTCCGTTATTTATGGAATCGCCCTCAACCGGTTTGGTAATTCCGAGGTGATCGAAGTGAGCGGTAAGTACTAAATATTCATCTTTCAGCTTTGGATCATTTCCTTCAACTTTAGCGATTACATTTTGCGAATTGATTTCTCTGTAATCAGCATCCATGCTAACGTTTAAGCGAACGCCTTGCAATGTAACAGGTTGAAAGTCAGGACTGTCGGCGGCGTCCATTAACTCATCTAAATTTAGTCCGGCTTCCTCAAAAAGCAGCTGGCTGGCTTGATAGGTTAACCAGCCATTAAATTTCGTTGGAGTGGCAGAGGCGTCGCCCTCTCCTTTTAGGTAAAAACGCTCGCGGCTCCATCCGTTTGCAACTACATTCCAGCCATAGCCTGCGGTTTCATCGGTGTGAATGATAATAGCCCCCAAAGCTCCCAGCTCTTTTGCCTTTTCATATTTGTAATCGTAGCGACCGTAGTACAGGCGGGTTTTGCCTGCAAAAACATCATCCGAATATTCCGGATCATTATTTTTGATGACAATTACTTTGCCTTCCACATCCATTCCTTTAAAGTCATCCCAGTTTTCTTCAGGAGCCTGAATGCCATACCCAACATATACCAGCTCTGCATTTCGCACATTCACCTTTTCAGCTTGATTTGCAGGCCATGCCATGAACTCATCATAGTATTGAAGAGCAAAAGGGGTGCGGCCGTTGGTGCCTACCGTCATTTTTGCATTGGATGTTTGTTGTCCTAACAACGGAAATTCCTGAATATAACTGCCATCTCCGGCAGCCGGCTGAGCGCCAATTTCTTTGTATTCATTTACCAGATAATCTACCGCCATCTGCTCGCCTTCGGTTCCGGTGGCGCGCCCCATGTATTCATCTGACGAAAGCGTTTCTATATGAACAAGCAGCGATTCTTTGGTTATAGATTGGGCGGCTTGTTCGGCCGGCGACTGACTGCATGCCGTTATTAACACAGCAACAACTATACATAAAAAAGGAGATAGAAATTTCATGACAATGGTATTTTGGCTTTGCATTAATTCTGTAATGTAAAGGTATTAGGTTAGTTTATTTACGTAATCTAACTGTTCCCATGGGAATTCATTTCTTCCAAAATGGCCGTAAGCAGCTGTTTTTCGATAAATAGGTTTTTTCAAATCAAACCGCTTAATGATGCCTTTTGGAGTACAGTCAAAAACTTTGGAAACTTTGTCGGCCAGGGCTATATCACTCATCTTTCCGGTTCCGTAGGTATTCACATTAATGGAGACCGGCTCAGCAATTCCAATGGCATACGCTAACTGCACCAGGCACTCGTCGGCTAAATCAGCAGCTAAAATATTCTTGGCAATATGGCGGGCGGCGTAAGCCCCGCTTCTATCAACTTTAGAAGGGTCTTTTCCTGAAAATGCTCCGCCTCCGTGCGCTCCAAATCCGCCGTAAGTATCTACAATAATTTTTCGGCCGGTCAGTCCGGTATCTCCGTGCGGGCCGCCTATAACAAAGGACCCGGTGGGATTTACATGAAAAATGGTTTCATCATCCACAAACTCTTCCGGCAGTACATTCCCGACTAAATGCTTTTGGAGATCTGCTTTTATTTGGGCCTGCTCAATACCTGCATCATGCTGAGTAGATAGCACGATGGTGTGAATGCGTTTGGGCTGATTTTGCTCATCATACTCTATGGTGATTTGGCTTTTACTGTCGGGCCCTAAATACGGCATCAGCTCCGTTTTTTTGCGAATGCGGGCAAGTTCCCGCAATAAGTTATGCGAGTACTGGAGTGGCATAGGCATATACTCAGGCGTTTCTTTGGTGGCATAGCCAAACATCATTCCCTGATCTCCGGCGCCATTTCGGTCCACGCCTTTGGCAATGTCTTCACTCTGGCTGTGGATGGTAGAAAGCACGCCGCAGCTTTCTGAGTCGAACCGGTAGGAGGCTTTGGTATAGCCAATTTCTTTGATAACCTGACGCACAATTTCTTGCACTTCAATGTAAGACTTCGTATTCACCTCCCCTGAAACTATAGCGAGGCCGGTAGTTACCATCGTTTCTACGGCTACGCGCGATTGCGGATCGTCGGTAAGAAGAGCATCTAAAATGGCGTCTGAAATTTGATCGGCTACTTTATCCGGATGTCCTTCAGAAACGGATTCTGAGGTGAAAAGGTTTTTCATACTACTAATAAATTCTTGTAAATAAGGTGCTTTGGGTTAGGGATAGTTAGGAAAAGGTATATGATATTTTCCAAGCGCGTTGAAGTTAAAAAGAATAGTTATAAAAAAAGCTACAAATTGAACAAATCCTTTTCGGCACTACCCGGATCTATATTCAAATATTGATAAGCCTTTTTCGTGCATATTCGTCCTTTTGGGGTACGTTGTAAAAACCCTTCTTTTATTAAGAACGGTTCGTAAACTTCTTCAATGGTTCCTTTGTCTTCGCCCACGGCAACACCCAGTGTACTTAAGCCCACGGGGCCGCCGTTGTAATTTTCGATGATTGCTTTTAGGATTCGAATATCCATTTCATCCAGTCCGTTGTTATCCACATCAAGGGCATTCAGGGCTTTGTCAGCAATTTGATTGTCAATTACATCCAGATTATCAACCTGGGCAAAGTCGCGAGTGCGGCGCAGCAGTTTGTTTACAATACGAGGGGTGCCCCGGCTGCGGCGGGCAATTTCGTGAGCTCCGGATTCTGTGATTTCAACCCCCATAATATGAGCCGTACGAAGCGCAATACGCTGCAAAAGCTCCACATCATAGTAATCTAATCGCATATCAATCCCAAAACGTGCGCGAAGCGGCGCCGTCAATAATCCTTTTCGGGTGGTAGCTCCCACCAGCGTAAAGTGATTCAGCTCAATTTGGATACTCCGCGCATTTGGGCCCGAATCAATCACAATATCCAGCTTATAATCTTCCATGGCAGAGTATAAATATTCTTCAATAACCGGATTGAGGCGGTGGATTTCATCAATAAAAAGCACATCACCTTCTTCCAGATTGGTGAGCATTCCGGCTAAATCTCCGGGCTTTTCTAATACTGGTCCTGTAGTAGGACGGATGGTAACGCCCATCTCATTGGCAATAATGTAAGATAGCGTTGTTTTACCCAGCCCGGGCGGCCCCGAAAGAATTACGTGGTCGAGCGCATCGCCCCGCTGCTTAGCTGCTTTTATGAAAACCGATAAATTAGAAATAGCTTTCTGTTGCCCCACAAACTCCTGCAATGTGGCGGGACGTACGGTTTGTTCAAAAACCTCTTCTTTTTCCTCTGGGTTTAAAAGCGGATTAGTCACGTAGTAAGTTTAAAGATTTGTTAACGCTAAGTTGTGATAATTATACTTAGTTTTGTGGCTAATTGCGCACTCAAATTCAATATAACTTGCAAAGGTTTAGTGTATAGTATCCGAAGTTTCATTTGATGAATCATCACTTCGCAGTTTTATGAAAGAAAAAAAGAAATTTGAAAGACGAAAGAAGAATGCTGAGAAAAATGCACTTCTAAAAAAAAGGGGACTTCCTAAAGACCGCAGCCGTACTGTACTAAATATTTTTGGACCACAATATTTTTTGAATTATGAGCTGAGCTGGCTGAAATTTAATGAACGAGTGCTGGCAGAGGCTCAGAGTTCTAAAAATAAAATATTAGATCGCGTAAAGTTTATTTCTATTGTTTGTTCTAATCTGGATGAGTTTTTTCAGAAGCGAGTAGGAGGGTTGAAGCGACAGCAGATGGCGGGAGTGAAAGAGCTGACGGTGGATGGGCGCAATCCGAGGGAGCAGCTTCAAGAAGTACGCTCCGAGGTTTTAAAAATGATTACCGCCTATAGAGCGTGTTACTTTAATAAAATAATTCCAAAGCTGGCTGATAAAGGCATTCATATTAAAAGGTATGAAGAGCTGTCGGAAGACCATCAGCATGTTTGTGATCAGTATTTTGAGCAGCTTATTTACTCCCTTATCACTCCATTAGCTATAGATGAGTCGCATCCTTTTCCTTTTATTTCAAACAAAAGCACATCATTTATTATAGAGCTGCTTAACCCGAAAACTAATAAGGCATCCTTTGCTCGCATTAAAATTCCCGATAACCGTAAGCGGTTTGTGGAAGTGCACCGGCGTTCTAAAAATGTAACCTTTGTGGCCATTGAGGATATCATCCGGCAAAAGCTGGGACTGTTTTTTCCGGGAATGGAAATACAGTCGGCTCATTTATTCCGAATAACCCGAAATGCATCCATCGAGCGTAATGAAGAGGAGGCTGAAGACTTATTAGAAGTTATTGAAGATGAGCTTAGAGAGCGAAAATTTGCTGAGATTGTGCGCCTTGAAGCAGAGAAAGAAATGCCTGAGCATATAATGCAATATCTCGTGCAAAACCTACAGATAACGGAAGATGATGTATATAAAAAAGAGGGAACTATTGGGCTGGCCGATGTGATGGAAATTGCGAATATAGAAAATTTCAGCCGCCAAAAAGAGGAGCCCTGGACGCCGGTACTTCACCCCGCACTAAAGCACGGCATGGATGAGACGCCCAGTATCTTCGATATAATCAAAAAGGGAGATTTCCTCGTTCACCATCCGTATCACAGCTTTAAGCTGTCCACCCAGCATTTTATAGATCAGGCCGCGCGCGACCCAAAGGTGCTGGCCATCAAACAAACCTTGTACCGAACCTCTAAAGACTCTCCGCTTATGCACTCCTTAATGAGTGCAGCTGATGAAGGCAAGCAGGTGGCAGTATTGGTTGAAATAAAGGCTCGTTTTGATGAAGAACGCAATATAAACTGGGCGCAAAAACTCGAAAATGTTGGTGTGCATGTAGCCTACGGCATTCCGGGGTTAAAAATTCACACCAAACTAACCATGGTGGTTCGGGAAGAAAGAAACGGGCTGAGGACATACTGCCATATTGGAACCGGAAACTACCATCCCGGGACTGCCCAGTTGTATGAGGATCTCGCCCTTTTTACCTGTAATAAAGATATCTGTGAAGATGTAGCCGGCGTTTTTAATTCTATAACGGGGCATACCCCAAGCCCGGCATTTAAAAAGTTATTAGTAGCGCCAAACCATATGCGCGAGCAGCTCAATGATTTAATAGATTTTGAAATCAAACAAGCTAAAAAAAATAAGCCGGCTCGTATCATTGCTAAAATGAATGGGTTAACAGATCCACTGATTATTCAAAAACTATATGAAGCCTCAGCAGCCGGAGTAAAGATTTACCTTATTGTGAGAGGGGTATGCCAGTTGATACCCGGCAAAAAAGGTCTCAGCGAAAATATAGCCGTTCATTCTGTAATAGGCAGGTTTTTAGAGCATTCGCGCGTCTATTATTTTCACCATTCCGGTGAAGACCACTTCTTTATAGGCTCGGCAGACTGGATGCATCGCAATTTAGATGCGCGGGTTGAAGCCATTACACCTGTTGAGTCCCCTTCTCTAAAACAGTACCTGAAATATGCACTAAATATTTATCTGGCAGATAACAAGCAGCGGTGGACACTGAGGCCTGATGGAACTTACCAGCGAGTGAAAAGAGGAAAGGGGGAGCCTAAAATAGGTACACATGCCCATTTTATGCATCATATAAAAAATACGCAGGCTCCCATTCCTGTGCATCACTCAGGCTGACAAAAAGGAGCAGGTTTATGATAGTTACTCTAAAGTCTGAGAATCAAATTCCTCATAATCGGCAGAGCCTAATTCATTATTAAGTTTTTTAAGTAACCGGAAGGCCGGTTTTCTGAATATGCCGTTTAGTTGATAGGCCGCAAAAACAGCTTCCCTTGCCTGTTCCAGCTGTCCCTCGTTGATAAGTGCATTTCCTAAATACCATTGCGCTTTTTCTGAAATCATCCGGCTACTTTTCGCACGTTTAGCCGCTTCTTGAAAAGCTTGAATAGATGAAGAGTAATTTCCTTCGTTATACAAAACGATACCTTTATTTAAGAAAGCTTTTGAGCCATACGGTTCTTCGTCATAATTTGAAATTACCTCATCAAAAAGCTCAAGAGCTCTTTTATCATTACCGGAAATGAGCGCTTCAAAGCCTAAATTAAGAAGGGAATCTGCTGTAGAAATTTGCATGTCTTTGGCGCGTACACCATCCGAAGTTTCAACGTGAGCAGGATCGATGCGCTGTACTAAAAACTCCTGCATATCAGAAGGGGTTTGTACACGGAATAATTGAGTGAGTGCCACAATTACGATTACAGCGGCAGCAGCGGCGGGCCACGTCCATGAAGGAAGTTTTGAAATAGGAGCCGTTTTACCGGAAGAATTTTTTAAAGCCTGTTGCTCAATAACTTCTCTGATATTTACTTCGAGCTCCAGCACATCCAGCAGCTCAGGATTTTTAGCAAATTCATTCCACAACCCCTGAATTTCCTCTTCACTGAGCTTCCCTTTTATGTAAGCGTCAATTTTATTTCGAATTTTTAATTCTCTTGAGTTATCCATATTTAATAACCTGTCTATTGTTTCAGAATGTATTTATACATTCTGTTTGTGTAGTAAGAGCGATGAAAAAGCAATTCCTTACAGTTAAAGTTTACTTTTTTTCTCATAGCATTCTTTTAGTTTATTTATAACCCGATGTTTTTTTGTCCAGGCATTGCTAGTAGAAATATTAAAATGCTCTGCCACTAAGGATGCTTCGTACTCCGGGTTCTGAAACCAAAACCGAATATATTTTTTATAGTCTGTTTTTAAAGCCTCTATACAGCGCTCTAAGATGCTCATTTTCTCGTTATTAAGTAGCTTGGAGAGCTGGTCGGGCTGGCTGGAAAAGTAATCCGGAAGTTCTTCATAATTGCTTTCCCGGTCTTTTGAAAGCAGTTTGAAATATTCGTGCTTTGCAGTTGTAAAAAGGTAGTTTATAACCGTGTCGGGATTATTAATTTTATCAGCTCTTATTTTTTCTATGCCAATAAGTAGAGTATCTTGTGCACAATCTTGGGCATCGTGGGTAGTAGCGCCCATTCTTACAGTCAAAAATTTAATAAGTACAGCCATAATTACCTTCACCTGTTCGGTAATGGCAGCTTCGTCACTATCTAATACGGCATCAATAAATTTCGAATAATCCATGCACTAAATATGGCTAAATTAGTAAAAACTTTAAAATAACATTACACAGGTAAAGAAAAGAAAGAATTTAAGTTTCTAACAATGTAATTTTGATACATGTATCGCGTACAGCTCAATAACTTCGAAGGACCGCTCGATCTGCTGCTTTTCTTTATAAAAAAAGATGAGCTGGATATTTATAATATCCCTATTTCTTATATAACCCAACAGTTTTTGGATTATATCCTATTGTTAGAAGAGTTAGATTTAGATGTAGCCAGCGAGTTTATATATATGGCCAGCACGCTAATGTCTATAAAGGCTAAAATGATGCTGCCTCGCGAAGATACGGAAGAGGAAGAATTAGACGAAAGCGACCCCCGATATGAATTGGTTCAGCGGCTGCTGGAGTATAAGCGATACAAAGAAATGTCGGTTAAAATGGCCGATATGGATGAGGAGACCCGAAAGCAATATCTGCGGGGATACCCGGAAGCAGATGATGTGGAGCAGCAGGCTACCGGAGAAGCTCTTCAAGATGTTACCATGTTCGATTTAATTGCAGCATTCAAAAAAGTGTTGCAAGATATTGAACGAAAAAATATCGTTCATCATGTTGAAAAGGTAAGTACAACGGTAGAGGAGCAGGCCGAATTTGTATTAGACAGCCTTCAAAAAAGAGGCCGCCAAACTTTTATGGAGATATGTGCACCTCTGAAAAATAAAATTTATGTTGTGGTCACATTCCTTGCAGTTCTGGAAATGATCAAGGAGCAACAAATTAACTTATTCCTCGACGAAGATCCCACACTTTTTTACATAGACCTTAAGCCGGTGGATGAAATCATTGGCGCTAACTAAAAACCAACTACCCAAATGAAAAACAAAATACTATTAGTACTGCTTGCAGTATCAATTTCTGCCTGCAGCACCTTTAACAAAGGCGATAAAACACCACCGCCTACCATCTATTCCTTCGCTTCGGAAATTACGGAATCTGCACTTTATAATGATTTGGCCGTAATTGCTCACGATTCGCTTGAAGGACGCGAAACCGGAACTATTGGTGAAGAAAAAGCAGCCCGATATCTTGCTAAAAGATATACAGAACTGGGCTTAAAGCCGGTGGGCGATAATAATACATTTTTTCAGCATTTCGACCTCAGCCAGTCTGTGGTAGATAATATTACCTACCGAGTTACCAAGTCAGATGGCTCTTTAGTGGACGAAAGTACACATAGCAAAGAAAGCAGTTCAAACTTTGTCACTCTTTTTGGAGGGCGTTCAACCCTCTCCGGTCCCATTGTTTTTGTGGGAGCAGGAATGAAAAATGATGAAGGCGTAAATCACTTCCCCGAAGACATGGAAGGAAAGTGGCTGCTTACACTTTACGACCGTTCTAAAACAAATATGCGCTTTTTACAAGGCGCTATGCGCTCGGGCGGTGCGTTGGGCGTGATTCTTTTATCCGGAACTGATGTTGCCGAGTTTGAGGACGAAATGGAACAAAGTAAAGCTTCCTTCGGCCAGGCCCGGGGCATGCAGCTGGCTTACCTGCAAAGAAATACAAGCAGCACGTCTCCTGCATTCAACCAAATTAACCCGGAACTGGGAGCCGAAATTTTAGGATTGGAAGATTTGGATGCGCTAACAAAAATTCATGACAAGATTTATGGAAATCCGGCGTCATTTAAACCCAAAGAATTGGATTTTGTACTAACCCATACGCCAAGCTCACATGATGTGACCGTGACCAGTAAAAATATTGCTGCTTTCTTAGAGGGAAGTGATCCTGAGCTGAAAGACGAAGTAGTGGTATTAAGTGCTCATTATGATCACGTAGGCATTGGTAGACCTGATTCTACCGGCGATACCATATATAATGGCGCTGATGATGACGGCAGCGGAACCGTTGCTACGCTACAAACTGCACGCGCTATGGCCATGGCAAAAGAAGCCGGAGTAGGGCCAAAGCGAAGCGTTCTGTTCTTAAGCGTATCAGGAGAAGAGAAAGGGTTGCTGGGTTCAAGATACTATTCCGATCACCCCATTTTCCCAATTGAAAATACCGTTGCCAACATTAACATTGATATGATTGGCCGGGTTGATCCTCCTCACCAGGGCGGCGATAGCAGCTATGTATATGTAATTGGAGGAAAGATCATTTCTTCCCAGTTAGACAGCATGACTCACGTTGCAAATCAAATTGGTATAGCACCAAATATTGATCTAAGCGACCGCTATAATGACCTTAACGATCCAAACCAGTTCTACCGCCGAAGCGATCACTGGAACTTTGGGCGACTCGGTATCCCTTTTGTATTCTTTTTTAACGGAACACATGAGGATTACCACGGAGCAGGAGATGAAATTGAGAAAATTACATTTAAACCTTATCTCCAGCGCACACATTTAGTGTATAACTTAACTGCTGTATTGGCAAACTCTCCCGTGCGGCCTATTGTAGATAACCAAGAGTTTATCGAAAAAACACAGGCCACTCCAAGATAGATAAGCTAAGACGAACCGACTTATAGTGGTTCAATACCCAACGCTCCTTCACAACCTGAAGGGGCGTTTTTTTTGGCGGAGAATTAATTTTATATATGGTTTAGCCGGCATTACTGCTACTAAAAGTAAAGCCAGAATATCCGGAAGTGCTATAATAACCCTGTTAATCATGCTTGGCTATGACCCATACGGCATGAACGATGCCGGGAACAAAGCCGAGTATGGTTAAAAGAATGTTAAGCCAAAAAGCACCTTTAATTCCAACAGTAAGAAATACGCCAAGAGGTGGCAGTATGATTGCAAAAATGATTCTAATAATACTCATGTATTGAAGTGAAGTAATGTTAACCGTGTTTTCTTAAAATTAAACTGCATAAAAAAAGCCGCAAATAAAAATTTGCGGCTTCATTAACTAAACTGAATAAGCAGTTATTTAACAAGAACCATCCTTGCGGTTTTTGTGAAACCGGAATTGTTGCTTCCATGAACCTCAATTCGGTAAAGGTACATACCGGATGAGAGGTTGCCTGCATCAAATGTAACCGTATGCTGGCCAACGTTGAATCGTTTTCCGGAGATCAGGGTGCTTACTTGTTGTCCTAATACGTTATACACAGTAAGCTTAACCGTTCCGGCTTCAGCCATACTAAAATTGATATTAGTAGTGGGGTTGAATGGATTTGGATAATTCTGTTCAAGGCTGAACTGTGTTGGCACATCACCATTTACAAGATCCTCTGATGACGTGATAATGGCATCTTTTGATCTAAACAAGGCCCCTTCTTTTCCAAAAACCCAAATATTGGTTTCGCTTAGTGCGAAAACATTATTCAAGTTAGAGCTTGTTTGAACTCGGTTTCTCTGCCAGGTTTGGCCTCCATCACTTGTGCTCCAAATTCCATTTCCTGATACCCATCCATTATTAGCATCCGAGAAATGTACATCAGCGGCAATGAAACCACTGTCAAGTTCTGTTTGCTCCCAGGAATCTCCGCCATTTTCTGTTCGAAGTAATTTCCCATCATTTATAACGTAACCAACATTAGCATCCGTAAAGAATACTTGCCGGTAGTTATTCTCTAACTCAAATTCAGTGATTGCAGTCCATGTGTCACCGCCATCTGTGGTTTCAAAAACCGCATATTTGGTAACAGCCCATCCGGTATTCATATCTATAAAAAACAGATCTAATACTACGTCATTAACTCCATTATTACTAAGGTCAGTCCAGGTATTTCCACCATCGGTTGTACGTTTTAGGTGCCGTGTTTGCGCAAAACCTCCGCCTATAAATACCGTATTTTGATTTGGTGAAAAGAGTGCGTGCAATACTCTGTTTGACTCGCCGGGGATAACACTTGTATCAATAGTCCAGTTTTCCCCGCCATCGGTAGTTTTAAGAACATCGCCTATACTTGTAACCGCCCATCCGTTATTTTCATCACTAAAGTGAATTCTGCGGATTCCTAATGTTCTTCCAATGCCCGCGTCAACAGAGGTGTCGAATTCCTCCCAATTGGCGCCGGCATCATCTGTTATATATACATAACTATTTCCTTTTACCATATATCCTTTGGTATTAGAGGTAAAGTGGACATCTGTATTGCCCGAAACAATACTGTGGTTACTTACTGCCGTCCAGCTTTCCCCGCTATCCGTGCTATTCATTATCAATCCACGAGTCCCAACAATCATAAAATTGTTAGCGGAATTAAAAGATGCGCTCCGAACATTGCCGGCCGGTACGGGTAGCTGACCCTCTTCTACCCATGTTTCACCACCGTTTGTAGTTGTGTATAAATTATTATTGGCAGCGATAACCCATCCACTATTTTCATCCTGAAAGTGAATGTTCATAAAATCGGTATGGAGTACGTTAGTTTGGCTATTCCAGGTACTACCGCCATCGGTGGTTACATATATAAGACCCATTGTAGTAATCCATCCGGTAGAAGAGTCCAAGAAGAATATATCATTAATGTTTCTGTCGACGGGAAAGGTAGCAGGCGCCCATGTGTCTCCCCCATCTTGGGTCATATATAGTGGGTTTGAAATGGTGCTATAGGGCGATTCCGGATTTCTTAACCCTGCAAATCCCACATCTTCCGAAATAAAGAATAAAGAACTTACATTAAAATCCCTGCTTAAAGACTGATCACTCCAGGTTGATCCCCCGTTTGTAGTTTTTAACAGGGTGCCGTTTGCTCCGGAAATCCACCCGATGTTTGCATCGAGAAAAAAGATACCGTCCAGGTTTTCGTTCGTGCCTGAAGATAATGGATACCAGTCGGAGCCTTCATTATTGGTTTTTAAAACCTGTCCATTTTCTCCTACAATCCAGCCGTTATTTCCAACAAAGTCCATGTTGTAAAAAGTAACATCTTTACCGGATAGCAAATGGGTTACCGTCCAGCTATTACCTCCATCTGTTGTTTTAATTACGGTACCGAATTCGCCTGCTGCAATAGCAGTGTTAGCATCTGATGCATAGACGGTTTCAAGCGTATTTGGTTGTGGGGTTGGAGATAAGAGATCCCAGTCAAAAACATTGCCGGTAAGCAGAGCGGCACTTGCAGTAAATGTTGCACTATAATTAGGCTGGTCTTCAATTTTTACTTCAACCATGTATTCACCTGCCATATTTCCTAAGGTGAAATTGTTTTCTGCTATACCTGTTTGGTCAGTAGTTGTGGTGCTGTGGAGTAACGAAAAGGAACCTGAATTTTCAGGCGAGTTGGTAACAGTATAAGTTAACTTTACCTCAGGCACTCCTTCACCTTCACTGTCAATAACCCGGACGATGAAAGGGTTTGAAAGCGTTTCTCCTACAAATGCGTTTTGATTATTTCCGGAAACGATAACTATGTCAGAAATGTCAGCAGCTTCAGCAGTAATAGTGAATGTGGCCGGACTATTGGTTAATCCCGAAACGGAAGCGGTGACTACATAGGTGCCGGGAGTATTCCCAACTTTGAAAGTGGATGAAACCTCGCCGTTTTCGTCAGATAATTTTGTTCTGGTACTCAGAGAATAATCTTTGGTGCCTTCAGGAGCTGAAGTGAGCCTGAAACTCACAGCTACTCCTTCTACCGGATTTCCGGAGCCGTCTTTTACAACAATCGTGTAGGGATTAAGAATGGTATTTACTGGAGCAGTTGTATCACCCCCTGCAACTACCTCAATAGATTCAGGGAGATTAGTGGTATAGCCAAATCCATTTTCTGTAGATAAAATTCTTCCTTTATCCCCAACGGCAATTGCTTTTAAGCGGTCCGCAAAGTAAAAGTTTTTCATTTTGTTCGGAAATATATCCAGTGTTTCCCATGTTTGCCCTTTGTCAGAAGAAGAGTAATAATATACTCCGGCTTTCACGATAACATAGTCTGGCAAAACATAGGAAATCTCATCTACATGGCTATTTCTCGGAAGTGAGGTTTCAGTCCAGCTGTGTCCGCCATCTTCTGTGAAATAAACCTTTCCATTCCATCCGGCAATAGCGCCGTTTAGTTCGTCAGCAAAATCAGCATTATTCAGATAACCACTTACTGCACCTGTTACCGGGGTCCAGCTTTCCCCCTTATCAAATGAAGTAAATAATTTTGAGCTACCACCGCCTGCGATGATGGTAGAATCACCATTTGTTTTAACGAAATACAAGTCAAAGCCTGCATCCTGAACCATATTCCAGGTATCAGCGCCGTCTATAGTGCGATATATATTTCCCGATCCTACTGCGTATCCGTTGTTTTTATCTGAGAAATCTATGGCCCGAAATTTGGTGTTTAGCCCAAGATTCACTGTCTGCCAGTTCTGTCCACTGTCAGTTGATTTATAGAAGGTTTCGCTATCGGCTGAGACGAAAATTGTTTCCTTATCTAAAAAATACATGCTGCGGAGAACAAGGCCTGTACTGGTTTCAGGAGCAGGAACAGTATCCCAGGTTTCTCCGCCATTTTTGGTGAGCAGAATGTCTCCCAATAGATTATATGCTAAGAAAGTTTGGCGGTCGTATGATGCTATCTCGGTGAGATTTTCTCTGAAAGCCGGTTCAGAAAATGTTGCTCCACCGTCAAAAGAAACATTATAAGAGCCGTCTGAACCCATGCTTATATGATTAGCAGCAGAAAACTTTCCGGAAGTATATATCAGGCCACTGAATTTAGGATTTTCTTCTGTCCAGGTTAGTCCGCCGTCATTAGTTCTGAAAAGATCATGGGTTATTGATGCATATCCTGTTGAGTATTCAGGAGAGCCAATGGCGTATCCGTCATTTTCGTTGCTGAAGGTGATGGTTCGGAAATAACGGGAAGAACTGATATCAGCTTGAGTCCAGTTTGTTCCACCGTCTTCGGTCCTGAATATTTGCCCGCGAGCGCCAATAAAACCTAAGGTATCGTTTACAAATTCGATATGAAATATGTCACGGTAGCTGCCAATGTCGATTTTAGACCAGGTGGTTCCTCCATCAGAAGTAGAAAACAAATTACCGCTTTCACCGGCTACAAAACCTCTGTTGTCATCAAAAAAGTGCAGGGCCATAAAGTTAGAGGAGGAGCCTAATTCACTGTAATTCCAGGTAGAACCACCATTGGTGCTTTTATACACCCGGCCATTCTCTCCCGCAGCGTATGCAACCTGCTCTGAAGTCATTTGAACATCTCTGAGCCGATCAACAACATAAGGAAAGGATGCGTCATGCTCCCAGGTTTGTCCGCCATCGGTTGTTCGAATCAGAGATTTGTTTCCAGAACCGGTTGAACCTGTGGCAATACCAATATTATCATTTAGAAAATGAACAGCATAGAACGGAGTTCCTATAGTTTCTGAAAAAGGATCTATCATCCAGGTGTTGCCGCTGTCGTATGTCCAAACAAGATCTCCTTCCTGAGTAACTGCAATAGCTGTATCTCCATTTATAATATGCACATCATTATACTGAAGCGGTGGAGGGTTGGGAGATTGCCACCCCCAATTTTGCGCGAAAAGTGAGGTTGTTACTATCAGGAATATGGTCAATAACGCAAATTGAATTTTGGAGTAAAAGCTCATAACGTATTATTTTGGCATTTGATGTTGTTTCTTATTGACTTAATAGATCACTAATAAGTTCTATTTATAGATAACGTAAAAAATCATAGAAACAGGTCATTAAAAGTGATTTTTTAGTTACACTTCCGCTCTGTTTTTGACTTATTTGTTTTTGGCTTAAACCCTTTTAAAATAAATAGACAAGCCAGTGTTTTTGTTCTCTAATGAAAATGGAGAAATGTGATTTGCATAAACAAACCAGAAACGGTTCAGGGTGTTAAGCTGCCGGTACGGTACGACCCTATGTGTGTGGCCAATTATTAGGAGGCACTGATGGGATAAGGTTGGCCGTATAGCAGAGTTGCTGCAGAAGAGAGGTTTGGCGCGTCATAATTTGCAAACAGCGTCATTCAAGCTGCTATCTTAGCTGGCAGGAATTACCACAGGCCGGTGAGGATAAGCGCTGTATTCAAATCATTTACCAACAAGAATGAAGGACGCCCAATATACCGGATGGTGGTAATAGGGATGATTGATCATAGCCAATTTGGTTTCTCTTAGCGCCTTTGTTTTATAATCAAACATAGGGTGCCGATGCATGCCGGCCCAATTTAAAGCTTGTTCCCACATTCCGTAGTCAGCTTTTTTATAAGTTAACATTCGTTTATAAAAATCAGCCATAAAAACGGCGGTACTGCGATCATAAATATTCCACATGCTTACCATAACGGAAGAGGCTCCGGCCGTCAAAAATGAGCGCTGCAGGCCCAACAGCCCTTCGCCTGTCATAAGTGAGCCCATGCCCGTGTTGCACGCACTCAGTGTCACCAGGTCAGCATTTAGGCGCAGCTCAGCAATTTCATTGCTATTCAGCCGGCCATCTTCGCCAAACAGAGACTCTACTTCACTTTTTTTAGAAAGGATGAGTCCGCTTTGAGAGGGATTATACTCATCTATAACTGCGTGAGTAGCAAAATGCAGAAACTGAAACTGGCTCAGATCAAAAGAGTTTAGTGCCGCTTCAGTCACCTCTTCATTTTTTAATGTGCGGGGTTTTTCAAAATAAGCGGCAATAGAATCTACCTCCATGATGGTTGAGGGCAGAGAGGCGTAATTGGTTTGAGAGCGATTTTGAGTACTGTATGCGGGAGTTTGCTCAAAACCGGAGCCGGCCAAAGCCAGTAAATCAAGTTCGGTGCTACGGTGAGGGCTTTTAATTAAAGGATAAATAGAAGCAGAGGGCAAGTACTTTACATTATACTGCTCAATTAAATAGCCCTTAGAGTTATTTAAAGCTTCAAAAGGAAGAAATGAGAGAGCTCCGTCAGCAATAACTGTCAATGCTGAGGTTTTGTTTTGGCGCATTTCTTTCTCTGAAGGAATAAGCTGCTCATACAAATGCTGAGCATCAATATGATCTTGTCGATTTATAATAGCCTCTCTAAAAGAGCGGGTCTCTTCCTCTATGTAAAGCTTGGCGGGTTTAGACTGAATGCTATCTATAACTGAGGCAGAAATATTTTTTGGGGTAACCATCAGGCGGACTAAGCTATTTCCCGCAAAAGCATATTCGAGCAGTGCCGTATTGGCATCCACCATGTTTTGAGCTTCCGTTAATTTTATGGGAGTGGGATATTCAAAATTCTTCCACTCAGGCAGCTTTTGTCTTATCTCATTTAAGAAAACTTCATACTTAAATTCAAGATTTTTGAGTTCATTTCGCAACTGCTCTTGCTCCTGCTGAGAGGTTGCCTGATTGAGCAGCCGATGATTTTTATCAATTTTTTTGAGCAGCTGCTGTTTTTGAATCAAGGTGGGCTCATCCAGCCGATCAAACATATTATTTTCAGCTTCAGCCATTCTATCCAGTAGTACTCTTGCTTTGGCGGCTTCAATCAGTTCAAAGGCTTTAGCTGCATCATTTCTTTCCGTTATGTACCAGCTTGCCACTTCATTATAAAAAGCAGCATATTTCCTGAAATTCCCGCCCCTGAAAGTTAATCCGGCAATATTTGTGCGGGTTGAATCTATCATTAAAAGAGCATCTTCAGCCAGAGTAAAAGCTTGCTGACTGCCCACCTTACGATAAGCCCGTGCAAGATTCATAATGGATTTCAACCGCGAAAAATAAGACTGATGGTTAGAGAATGTAACTGCTTTTTTATACTCGGCAAGGCTCCGCTCCGGATCTCCCTTTGCCGCATATAGTTTGCCAAAAGCTTCATGAACTTTGGCCTTAAAGCCGGTAATGTCTGTTTCTTCAGCAATGTTACTGCTTTCTTGAATGTAGGCTTCAGCTGCGTCATAGTTTTTTTGGAGCATTTCTATGTCTGCCATGGCCAAAAGCACATCTGCGCGCCTTCGGGGGTTTTTCGCTCCCTTCAATAAACCGAGTGCTTCTTTATTAAAAGACTTTGCAGCCTCATAATCCTTTTGCTTAACAGCCACGGCTGCTATTTTAGATAAATTATCAGCAATCGAAATCGGGCGCTTTGTTTCGCGGTTATATTCCAAAGCCTCATTGTAATACAACAGTGCACTTTCGTTATCTCCCGACTTCAGGTATAAATCACCTATGTTGATAAGTGTTTGGGTAATATCGAAAGGGTTGCCCAGTCTGCGCGAAATCTCAAGCGACTTTTGATAATAAATAATAGCACTGTCGGGCTGATTCAATGACCCAAAATTACTGGCCATGTTATGATTAGCAATATCCAGCAGCCTCGGATTGCCAATTTTTTGTCGGATAGCCAAACTGCGGCGAATATATGGATCAGCCTGTTTAAACAGATTGAGTTCTGTAAGGGTGAGATAAATTCCATTTAGCACAAAAGAAAGCCGATAATCATCGCCAAGCTTTTCATACATTTCTTTTGCTTTCATCTGATAGGAAAGTGCCTTTTCATAATCTCCGGAGTATAAATAAGCATAAGAGATATTGTTGTTGAGCGTGGCTAAGGCCTGAAAATCATCCTCCTGTTCTGCCAATTTAATAGCCGTATTATAGTGCAGAATAGATTGTTCGTATTGCTCAAGCTCTCTGTATATTTTTCCCAGCGACTCATGAAATGAAGAAACGGAAGCCGGAGGGATTTTTTCAGGAATGTGCGAACTTATGGGCAGCAGTAGCTTTAATGCTTCCCGTACATTTCCAAATTCAACAAAGGCGCCGCTTTTTCTTGTAATAGCCTTGAACCACCCGGCAGAATCGCCTTCTTGCAAGTAATAACGGCCGGCTTCATCAAAGAGCGTGGCGGCCTGTTCAAACTTAGCCTCTAAATAATATTTATCACCCAGTGTAAACAAAGAATCGCCAGGTGTAACCTGTGCCTTTAATACAGGAGAGAGGCCAATGCTAACTAAAAAAAAGAAAAAGAGTGATGCCCGCATAAGTAAAGGTATCCAACTAATTGCAAGTGATGCGAATATATCGTTTTTTTCTTTTGAACTGTAACTAAATAAACCTGTTATGAAAAAGAAGTTAGAACTCACATTTTTTATGGACAATCCCGAGGAAGGTGATTCCGGAAATAATCCGGATGATGGCGGCAAAAGTGGCGGACCTGATGAGTTATAAATAAAAAAAGCAGGCCGGCATAATTGTTTGGCTTGCTTTTTAAACTATGTAGTTATCACTTTTTAGTTTCCAAAAAGTGCATTCACAAAATCAGCGCGATCAAACACCTGCAAATCTTCAATTTGTTCGCCCAGGCCAATATATTTAACGGGTACGCTAAGCTCGTTAGAAACGCCAATCACAATTCCACCTTTAGCCGTTCCGTCTAACTTGGTGAGCGCCAGGCCGGTTACATCTACTGTTTGGGTGAAGGCTTTAGCCTGCTGCATGGCATTTTGCCCGGTTGAAGCATCTAACACTAAAAGAACTTCGTGAGGGGCACCCTCTACCACTTTTCCCATAACACGGTTAATTTTAGCCAGCTCGTCCATAAGGGCTTTTTTGTTATGAAGCCGTCCGGCCGTATCCACCAAGGCAACATCTGCATTACGGGCCTTTGCTGCCGAAACCGTATCGAAGGCCACGGAAGCCGGGTCAGCGTTTTGGCCCTGCTGAATAATGGGCACATCGGCGCGCTCACTCCAAATAGTAAGCTGATTCACAGCCGCCGCACGAAATGTGTCAGCAGCGCCTAAAATCACGTTTTTTCCTGCTTTTTTGTATAAATGAGCCAGCTTTCCAATGGTCGTAGTTTTACCCACTCCGTTTACGCCTACTACTAAAATAACGTGGGGTTTTACGGGAAAATCAGCATCAAACTCAGCGGGTTTGTCGGGGGCATTATCTTCCAGTAAATCTACAATTTCTTCCCGAAGCATCGTTTGTAGCTCTTGTTGGCTTACATATTTGTCTTTGGCTACGCGAGCTTCAATTTTTTTGATGATTTCAATAGTCGTGGTTACTCCCACATCAGAGGTAATTAATATCTCTTCTAAATCATCCAGAATGGCATCGTCAACGGTGTCTTTCCCTACAAAAGCTTTTCCAATTTTATTAAGCAGGCCGTCTCTGCTTTTCTCAACGCCTTTATCCAGCGTCTCTTTCTTTTTTAAACCTAATTTCTCAAGAAATCCCATGTACTTATACTCTTAGTTAAATTCTGCACCGCGCATAATAAGGCGGTATCGGTTAAAATAATCAATCCATGATATGGCCATTAAAGTTAATGAACAGGCCATCAGGAACATATGGATATTTGATGCATCTCTGAAAAAGAATACGGCAATCCAGTACAAAGCCAGTACGTTCACCGAAATTTTACCGGAAGTAATAGCCATGGCCACTTTGTTATACTTACTTTTGATGAAATACGAACCCATCATAATAGTAATATCACGCGCCATAGCTGCCACTAAAAACCAAAGCGGAATCCAGCCAATCCAAACCGTGTAAACAAATAAAACGAGCGCGCACAGCTTGTCGGCAATCGGGTCAATCATCTTGCCAACTTCCGAAATAGTATTTGTTTTTCGGGCTATGTAACCATCCAAATAATCGGAAATCAACCCATAAAAAATAAGCAGTACCATAAATCGGGTAATGGTGAAATCATTCACATAATGAAGATACACGATGGGAAAAGCCACAAATATGCGCGAAAAGGAAATCATGTTCGACCAGGTGAACACCCTTCCGGTTACTTGCAGTTTCTTTCCGTCTATATTTTTAATGGTTGTAGCCAAAGCTTGTTATTATTTGCGATATTAATGCCCAAATTTACAGTCATTAACACTCTAAAACCAATATGAAGGACCATAAATTGCTGGTCGAGACCAAGCGGTCTTCAAAGCAAGTTTTTAAAGGGAAATTATTGCATGTTTTTTATGATGAAGTGAACCTGCCGAACGGAGAAACTTCCAGCCGTGAATGGATAAAACACCCCGGCGCTTGTGCGGTTGTACCGGTGTTTGAAAATGGGGATATAATGATGTTAAAGCAGTTCCGCTATCCTTTAAATCAAGTTTTTTGGGAAGTCCCGGCCGGTAAAGTTGATGCCGGAGAAAAGCCCGACTCAACCGCCCTGCGCGAGCTGCAGGAAGAAGCCGGCGTTACCACTCAGCACTTTTCTTACATCGGTCATTTTTATCCAGGCATTGGCTTTTCTGATGAAGTGATTCATATTTATGCGGCTTGGGATTTGAAAAAAACTGCCCAAAATGCGGATGATGACGAGTTTGTAACCCGCCATCGAGTTCCTTTTGAAGAAGCCGTGGATATGGTTCATTCCGGCGAAATTAATGATGGCAAAACCATCATTTGCCTACTGCGGGTTTGGCAGTGGTGGGAAAAGAACGCTCCCTTTCAGCTTCCATAAATTATATGCTTCAAAAATCAGGAATCCACTTGCTCGGTATAAGCCTCAGGGTGGCGTATTTCTCCGCCTTCATACGCGGCGTAAAGCAGCAAGCCCGTTGTTATTAATGCCATTACTAAAACGGCTGTATGAAGACCCGTTTCAAACCGAACATTTAGTTTTTTGGAGGCTAAGGCTGCAATGCTCAACAGCCCCATCACAACCGCAAACCAAAGCGAGAGCTCAGCAGCTTCTTCATGATCGTGAATAGCATCGTGAGAAATGCCGGCTACTTCTTCTACAATATCTTCTGCTTCTTCGCCGGTTTGAATGGCCACAAAACTGCCAACGGCTCCAAAAATGAACAGAATAAAAGCAATGTTACGGATAGGAGCACTGCTTTTGTACATGCCCCAGATTAAAATGAATATGCCAATTATAGTTGTGAAAATTGGAATGTGATTAACAATAAGATGTAAGTGTGCGGGATTCATAGTGAACTCCTGTGGGTTAGAATTCTTTAGTTTTATCCACTAATTGTTTCCCCTTTTCCATCCAGTGGTAGATGGTGGGCAGTACCAGAAGCGTAAGCAGAGTTGAAGTGACCAACCCGCCAATTACTACTGATGCCAGCGGCCGCTGTACTTCAGAGCCCGGCCCTACATTAAAAGCCATAGGTAAAAACCCAAGGCTTGCTACAAGCGCCGTCATCAAAACGGGACGCAACCTGTCGGTGGAACCCTGAATCACGGCTTCTTTCAGGCTTTTTCCATTTTTTCGCAAATCGTTGAGGTGAGAGACTAACACAATACCATTCAAAACAGCCACGCCGAATAGCGCCACAAACCCAATGCTTGCCGAAACGGACAGATATAATCCGCGCATCCAGAGAATGAAAATACCGCCGGAAAGCGCAATGGGAAGATTCAGGAAAATGAGCATAGTGAAACGGAATTCCCCGAACATCAAATACAGCAGTCCAATTATAATAAGCAGTGAAATGGGTACTACAATATACAAGTGATTCATGGCTCGCTGCTGGTCTTCAAAGGCACCTCCGTATTGCAGAAAGTAGCCGGCGGGAACGTTAATATTACTTTCTATAGCCGTTTTTAGATTAGCCACATACGTTCCGGTGTCTATATCCCGGATGTTAATGCCTAAAATAGTTCGGCGCCAGCCATTTTCGCGGGCAATTTCACGCGGACCTTCTTCGGCATAAATATGTGCTACCTCTTTAAGAGGAATATATCCGCCGTTTGGAAGCTGAATGGGGACATCCATTATTTCTTGGAAAGAATTTCGTAAATGCTCGGGCAGACGTACAACAATTTCAAACCGACGCTGTCCTTCAAATATTTGTCCGGCTTCTTTCCCTCCAATACCGGTTTCAATAATGTGCTGCACATCGTTTACGTTTAAGCCGTAGGATGCCACCGCCTCACGATCTATTTCTATGTTAAAATAAGGCTGGCCGCTGCTTTGCTCTAAAATGAAGTTATCTGTGCCTTCTACAGTATGTAAAAGTCCTGAAATCTTGCTCCCAATTTCATCGAGTACGTCCAGCTCTTCCCCAAAAATTTTAACCGCAATATCTGACTTCACCCCGCTGGTCAGTTCATCTACCCGCATGGCAATGGGTTGAGAAAAGTTGTAAGAAAGTCCGGGTTCGGTTTGCAGATAAGGTCGAATTAAATCTACAATATCTTCTTTGTCAAGACCGGCTCTCCATTCATCCAGAGGTTTCAAAACTACCCAAATATCGGTTTGATGTACGCCCATCCAGTCATTAGCCAAATCAGAGCGACCGGTTTTGGCAACTACGGTTTTTACTTCGGGAATATTGGCTTTTAGCTGTCCGGCTAACCAATCTGCATTTTTTGATGATTCTTCCAGCGTTACCGAAGGCATGCGCACTTGTTCAACAAGAATGGAGCCTTCATCCAGTTCGGGCAGAAATTCGGTTCCTAAAAAAGGCAGCACGGCCAGTGAAGACAGGAACACAACAACGGCGGTGCCTACCGTTATGGCTTTTTTATTTAAACTAAGTTCTAAGAATTTTTTATAGCGAGGTCGCAGCCAGTTAATCACATAGTTTTTACGAAGCTTCACTCCGGTTTTAAAAACAATGGCTGCCATGGCAGGTATATAAACCAAGGCTAAAATAAGTGAACCGAATACAGCCGTAGCTACCGTTATGGCCATGGGGCGATATAAAATTCCTTCCATTCCGGAAAAGGTCATTACGGGCACGTAAACCATTAAAATAATAAGTACTCCGAAGAAAATAGGACGAGCCACCTCGTGGGCAGCCTCCCGAATGATGAGCAGTTTTGATTTTTTAGATTTATTCTGATTTAATCGGTGAACGATGTTTTCAACCATCACCACCGAGCCGTCCACCACCATTCCAAAGTCAATAGCGCCCAGACTCATCAGGTTGGCAGCTAAGCCCAGCTGGCCCATTCCAATAAAAGCAAACAGCATGGATAAGGGAATTACGGAAGCCACAATAAGTGCTCCGGTAACTTCACCCAAAAGCAGCAGCAACACGGCTATTACAAAAAAGCCACCTTCTAACAAGTTGGTAATAATAGTATCGGTGGTGCGGTCCACTAAGTCAGATTGGTCATAAAACTTTTCAATGGTAACTCCTTCGGGAAGGCTTTTGTTGACTTCATCAATTTTGACGTCAATATCAGCAATAACCTCCCGGCCATTTCCGCCACGCAGCATCATCACAATTCCGGTTACAATTTCGCCCTTTCCATCTTGGGTAACAGCGCCTTGTCTAAGCTGCTTTCCTATGGTTACTTCAGCCACGTCTTTCACATAAATGGGGCGGCTTTCCAGGTGTTTTATAATGATATCTTCAATGTTGCGGGCGGTACTTATCTGGCCAAATCCACGAATAATGTATTGCTCGCGATTATGCTCCAGAAAATTCCCGCCTGATACGCTGTTGTTATTTTCAATGGCATCCGTCAGGTCTTTTAATCCCAAACCGAAATTTCGTAAGCGGTCAGGATCAACTACCACTTCATACTGCTTAACAAAGCCGCCAAAAGAGTTAATTTCGGTAACACCTTTTACGGTTTTAAGCTGAGGTGCAATCAACCAGTCCTGAATGGTGCGTAGTTCTGTGAGTGAGTAATTGGGGCCGTGGACAACGTATTGCACAATTTCACCCAAAGCGGTAGAAATGGGACCTAATTGCGGAGAAGACACGCCTTCGGGCAGCTCATCGGCAATACTTTGTACCCGCTGACTTACCAACTGGCGGGCAAAATAGATATCGGTTCCTTCTTCAAATTCTACGGTTACCGCCGATAATCCAAAATGCGAAATGGAGCGCACTTCTTTAATGTCGGGCAGGCCGTTCATGGCCGTTTCAATGGGGTAACTTACCAGCCGTTCTACATCATAAGGAGAATAGCGGCCGGCCTTGGTAATTACTAAAACCTGAACCGGAGTTACATCGGGCTGGGAGTTGATGGGAATATCCTGAAGCACAAATATGCCCCCAAAAGCCATCAAAACCACCAGCGAAAGTGCCACAAATTTTTGGCGAAGACTAAAATCAATAATATTATTTAGCATGGTTCTTTTATTAGGATATTAGTCTGCAAATTGTTCAAATCGTTCTAAAGCTTTCAGGCTAAAAACCTGAGTTACGGCTATTTTTTCCCCTGCTTTCAACCCGCTGCTCAATAGCGCGCGGTCGGCGGTCATTCTTGTAATCTTTACGGTTCTTTTCTCGTACTTCAGCTCCGAAAGCTGCACAAAAACGGTAGCATCAGCCTGCTCGTACTGCACGGCCGATAGCGGTATGCTGATGGTTTCGCCTTTGGGTTGTGCTTCATAATTAAGCCGAACGCTTTGCCCCACAAGCGGCCAGTTTTGCTGGGTATTCACGATGGTATTCAGCACTACCGATTTATTATTTCGGTCCAGAGCGGGATTCATAGTAGTGACGGTTGCAGGTATGGAATGGGTTGACAAATCGTTTCCTCCGGCTCGTTCACTGATTGTGACCGGCGTTCCGGGCTCTATAAAAACAGCGTCTTCAGGAGACACAAATCCCCGTACTAACACCTCTGTATTGTCAATAATATCAAGCAGCTTTTGATAGGCATTTACAGACTCACCCAAATCAATAAGATGCTCGTTCATCACCCCGTTGATTGGCGCATAAATGGTTAATTGGGCGTGCGCTTCGGAGGCGTCAGCATCCCATGTGCGAACCATTTGGGAGGTAACTCCCACTGCTTTTAAGCGAGCAAGAGATGCATTTTTCCGGGTTTGGGCAAGCCGGAGATCGGCTTCGGCACGTTCAAGCATGCGCATTGGGCTGATTTTGTCTTCCGTCAACACTTTTAATCGCTCTACCTGCTGCTGTTGGTAGGTTATTTCTGCGGAAGCTTCCAGATAAGCCGCTACTAAATTGGCAAACTCCAGGCTCTCAATATCCAGCAGCGGATCTCCCTTGGAAACACGCTCGCCCTCATGTGCATATATTTTTGAAACTCTTCCCTCAATGGGAGCGCTCACTACCGAAATGCCTTCCGGCGCTGCAAATACCTGTCCCGGAGCAGTAATGGAAAAAGTGAGTGCTTTATCCGTCACGGTATAGGTTTGAATGTCAAGATTATCGGCTTGCTGCCGGGTGAGCTGAATAGTTTGAGCTACAGGCTGTCCGGACCTTAACGAAGGCGGAATTCCTGTTTCTTCCGGAATCGCAGTTCCGTTTTGGTCTGAGCAGCCGGCACCTATCAACAGAGCTGTTAGGGCAAAAGCTGCGAAAGTTCGGGACGTGGATGAACGTAATTTTTTAGAAATTGAATGCATGATAAAGGGATGTTCTAATTAAAAATGAGGTCAGTTTGCAGGTAGCGCTCCAGATTAACAATGGTCAGATAATAATCCCGAAGGGTTTGATAATACGCCTCCTGAGTTCGCAAATACGTGCGCTGGGCTTCCAAAAGCGTTAGTAAATTCAGCTCGCCCAGGCCATATCCTTTTTGCGTCATTTGTACCAGTTCCAGAGATTTAGCCCGTATATTTTCTCGAAACCTATCAATGTTGGTTTTTGCTGAACGGTAGCTGTGCCAGGTTTGCTCAGCTTGTTTTTTTATGAGCAGCTTGGCGTCCTGATATTTCCACTCCGCCGCGTGTTGTAATGCATTGGCTTGCTGCACCTTGGGCGCCTGTTGCGCCGCAAACCAAAGCGGAATGCTTACTCCTACTTCAAACCCGTAGAAGTCATAATCATTACCGAAATCCTGGCGGTAGTAACTGAAGTTTAAGTCGGGCAGGTACGAGCTTTTTGCCGCTTTTTTACCAAACATGGCGGCTTCTTTTTCCTGCTCAATTTGCTTTAGTTTGGGGTGAGCCGGAAGTTGATTCATAATTTCGTCCTGATTAATACGAACGTTCACATACTCCAGCGTATCCGGGAAAACGATGTCGTAGGTTTGAACCTCAGGATCAAGCCCAATGGATTGGAATAAATCATATCTTGAGTTCATAAACTGCTTCCGGGCTGTTTCCATGCTGTTTAATGCCTCCTGAAGCTGAAGGTCGGCCTGCATGGCGTCAATCTCGGAAGCCTCGCCCATATCTGCCCGGGCCTGTGCAGCTTTACGTAAAGTTTCAAATAGCTGAACGCGTTCTTCAGCCAGCGCTAAAGATTGAGTGGCGTAAGCCAATTGTGTGTAAACGGTTTTTACGTTCACCTTAACCTGATTTTCAAGATCTCTAAGCTGATGCTGAAGTGATTCCGTAGTAGCTTTTTGCTGCTTTAAATTTTGAAAGCCGGTCAGCGGAAATTGGAGCCTTTGAGAAACAGCCCACCGCTGCTCGGTGAAATTCCCTTTTCCAATGCCCTCTTTCATATAGCTTATTTCAGGATCAGAAATGCCCAGGCTGAGCACTTCTCGATTTTTCTGAGCCTTGATTTGATACTGAAGCTGTTTGATTTGCGGGTTTTGCCGGTACGCAATTTCAACAGCCTTACCGGCGCTTAACGTGGAGAAGTCGGAAGTGTCTGCGGGGGCAGAGCCGATTTGAAAGAATAGTAAAAGCAATGTAAATGCGGAAAAAGCCATGATTTCTGCCTTGAGTATGAGTTTTCACTCAAAGCTAATCATCAATTCTGTAGAGAAAGTGGATTCGGATAGGCTGATTTAGGAAAACTTGATACGTTTGTTTTCTCACAGAGCTTTTGCTGAAATGAGACACCCGCGAGAAGAAAAACCGGATTCTTACTCAGGCAGTCTATCGCAATGAATATGGCTTCGGTAAGCTTTAGAAAACAATGAAAATCGTAACGCCCTTTTCTTTATTGGCACGGGCTTCACATGTTAAGCCATGCAGTTCGCAAATACTTTGCACAATAGATAAGCCCAGGCCGGGACTTTCATTGGCCTCCGCAGCAAAACTTCCGCCTTTTTTAAACCGATCGAATACCTCATTTATATATTTGGCGGGAATGCCGGGGCCTTCATCTGCAACCGAAAACTCCTTTCTGCCGGCTTCAAGTTGTTTAGTAGAAATAACTATACTGCCGCCGTCCGGAGAAAATTTGATAGCGTTTTGAAGAATGTTATAAATAGCAGAATGAATGAGCTCACGATTTCCGGTGAGTGAAATTTCCTCTTTCAGTTCCTTTTCAATGCGGAGATTCTTAAGGTTGATAAAATCGTTAAGCTCCGCCAAAACATGTTCAGTAATTTCCTGTACTTTTACTTCTTCGTTCATTTCAAATTGCAGGTTTTCAACCCGGCTGATAAGCAGCAGTGCGTTGCTCAAACGAGTTAGCCGAACGGTGGTTTGCTGAATTTCATTAAGCCGTTCAATCGTATCGCGGCTTAAACTTTCCGATTCTGAAAGCATGTTTTCGGCCTTTTGCCTAATAATGGAAAGGGGCGTAAGCAGTTCATGCGAAGCGTTTTGAATAAATTTTTTCTGATCCTCGAATGATGATTTTATTTGCGCCAACATCGTGTTCAGTGCTTTATTAAGCACATCAATTTCATAGGTGTTGGATTGGGGAAACGGCCTGCCGGTTTGCATGGGCGAGGAAATTTGATCCAGCCTATCTACCGTTTCATAAAATGGAGCCAGAATTCTGCCCAGCGCATACTGATTCATCACATAAAGCAAAATCACCCAAATAAATAAAGCAGCCAGCAGGCTCAAAAATACGGTGGCACTTATTTTCTCCCAAGAAGCTACTTCTTCATAAATGTGGAGTTGATAAGCTTTATCGCCAATTAATAATCCGGTTTTAAGCGCGCGATAGGTTTCCGGCATATCTGATAAATTGGAAAAACGAACCGTGTCAATGGTAGAAAATGAATTCTCTGTCTTCAGGTCGGCAGGGGCAACGGGTGAAATTTCAATCCATTCGTACGAACCCAATCCCCCTAACTGCTTTAAATCAAGCAGGCTTTCGGGGTTTCTGTTCAGCTGTCTTTCAATGTCGTTTTTATGTTGCAGTAAATGAAAATCCAGTTCATCATAAATAGTGGAGTTCACCACATAGTACATGAGCAAGCCTGTTAAAGCCATCATAAACACGGAGAGAAGCGCATTACCCAGCAGTATTTTATTATTCAGTTTCATAAGCCACTACTTTGTATCCAACACCGTACACGGTTTCAATAGGATCGGCTGCTCCGGAGTTGGCCAGTTTTTTGCGGATGTTTTTCATGTGAGAGTTGATGAAATCCAGCGAAAACCGGTCGTCAATTTTATTTCCCCAAATGTGTTCTGCCAGCGCTATGCGCGTGATGGTTTTGTTTTTATTTAAAAATAAATATCGCAGCATTTTGTATTCCGTATCGGTTAATCCTACGGAATTTTCCCCAACGTTAACCTGCATATTATCAAGATGAACCGATAGCCTGCCAATGGTAATTTCATTATCATTTATTTTGAACTTTCGGCGCAAAACGGCGTGAATACGTGCCCGAAGTTCTGCCATGGCAAATGGTTTTGAGAGGTAATCATCGCTTCCTAATTCCAATCCTTTTACGCGGTCTTCAATTTCACCCCGTGCCGTAAGAATAATAACCGCCGTGTCTTCATCCTGCTTTTTAATGATTTTCAATAAATCTAAACCATCACCATCCGGGAGGCTTAAATCCAGAAGCACCAAGTCGTATAATTCCCCAAGCAGCTGATCTTCGGCGGCTTCAAAACTAAGCGCAGTATCTACGGTAAACTGCTCATTTTGCAGCTGATTTTTCAGCTCTTCCGTTAAAAGCGTTTCGTCCTCTACTATTAAGGCGCGCATGTTTTTTTAATGACTTACGGTTTAGCATTAAACATACCGCCTAAAAATGTATAAAATATGAATTTGGGGAGCTTCAGCCTGAAAAGTGCTGTAAAGCGGCCTGAAAGATTAGAATAGACCTTCGTCTTTCGCCAGCTCAAATATGCTTTCGTGCAGATTTTCGTTATCCAGCTCGCCGCGCATGCACAGTTCGGCAACTTCCAGTCCGTTAAGCATTACCAGGCACCCCATTTCGTTCAGGATGGCGTCAAATGTACGAGGGTCTGCTTTACTCAGCTTATCCACGTCAATTCCTTCCGGACTTATTTTTTTATTCACTAAAATATAAAACTGATCGTCGGCATCTTCCCCGAACGAAAACTCTTCCAATCCGGTGTCTTTAAGCGTTAGCATATTCGTCTAAAAAATCTCGTGCTTTAATAATTTCAGTTATTTCATTACTCTCGCGTTCCACAATTTGCACCTGAAACAAGCTGATAATAGCCTGTTCATTCAGAGAAGCAATCACTTCCTGCACGGTATCACATTCTTCGGTTTCGCTTACCAAATCGTTAATACCTTGCACAATATAGCGGTATTCCTGCTTGTTTTTCTTCTTTTTGGGTGAACTGCTCTCGGGCTGAGGTTCATCAAAATATTCACGAATAGCCTCTTCAGTAACGTACCAGCTAACGCCCAGTTTTCTTCCGCGCAGGCGGCCTTCTCGCAGGTAGGTGCGAAGCGTCATTTTTGAAATTCCAAGCAGTTCATGCAAATCATCAACCGAATAAAGAGTAAGATCTCCTATTTTCTTTGGCATCTTGTTAAAAAATTAATAATTCATTATTGAATTTTAAGGGTGCCTAAGATAACAATAAACATTTATTAGTTGCTATTACTTATACAAAAGAAATTAGATTTGGTTGAGGGTGCTTTCCCGCCGTATATTGAGAGCAGTTACTCAAAAAACAAAGCCGCTGGCCAAATAAAAGCCGGCTTTTTTTATGCCCATCCGTCTTGGGTAGCTAAACTCATTCGGCAAAATTCAGTGTAATAAATCAGCCCCGAATCATCATCACCAATTTCCATTCTTCACGAATAATTCGGGTTAAGTGTACACCATATATAAAGTTGCGACGATAGCAAAAATAAAGTATAAGAAAGTTGATAAACGGAATTTAGATACATTTTCTGTTTTTGCTACCCAACCGCTTGTGGTTAGTCTTTTTTGGTAAATAAGATGCATAACAGCTAAAATGATTAAACCACCCGCTACTAATCCTGTAAAGAAATCTCCCATTTTGTTCTCCGTTTAGTTAAATATGAGGATAATCAACAATAGTACACTTAAAAACTATTCTTCTTAATCACCTTTATGCTGTTTTTTATAGGCCTGCGTTATACGCTGATTCATAAGGCGGCGGTAATTCTGAAACTCATAAGGACTTACGGTGAATTCGGAATGATAGTCACCGTCAAAGCATTCTACTTTTAGCTTATTGGGGCGCTCGGTTTCGGTAACAGTTACCTCAACGTTTCCCAAACGATAAGAGGCTACTTCTTCTTTTTCTTTCATCATATTTTTTGAGCAAAGATAAACAAATCTACATTTTTCAACGTACTAAATAGAGCTTTCTTGAGCTCTGCCAAAATACGTTAAACTACTCCTAAAGATTTCTTATTTTAACAGGTCTGAAACCCTTAGAATTTAATATAAAGATGCAGAAAAAATACTTTATACTCGCCGCAATTGTGATATTTTTAGGGATATTTACGTACGTCTCGTTATCCAATGTGCAGCATACCACGCCCGATAATGCTCCCGACTGGATGCCCATTTCAGAAGCCCAGAAAATAGCGGCCACAACCGATAAACTTATTTTTGTGGATGTGTTCGAGATCGGCTGTAAATTCTGCCGCGCCATGGATCGAGAGGTATTCCCGGATTCTACCGTTCGCAAGGTGATGGATGCCAGCTATATTCCCGTGCGCCTGGATGGAAACTCTACCGAAATGATTACTTTTAACGGACAAGAAACTACCGCTCAGGAATTTGCCCAAAGTAAAGGAGCTTTTGTATTTCCCACATCACTTATTTTAGATGCAGAGGGAAATGTAGTCAAGAAAAAAACCGGGTATATGGGCGTCGATGCTTTCCGCCAGTTTCTATACCGCTAACCTGAAACTTTAATTATCAGCCTCATGAAATTCTTTCTTAATTCCCGTTTACTTCTCGTAGCAGCAGTAATTGGCTTAACTACATCCGGCTGCCAGGCTCAATCCGGCTCAGACAAAAATCCTCCGGTTGATACCAGTGTGAAAGCAGAAAAAGTAGTTTCCGGAATTTCCATAGGTTGGGGAATGGCTTTTCTTCCCAATGGAGACCTGCTGGTTACAGAGAAAAAAGGAGCCTTGCACATTATCAGAGATGATGAAATTATTTCAACTATTACCGAAGGTATTCCTGCCGACCTTGACGTAAACGGGCAAGGCGGTTTTTTAGATATAGAACTGCATCCCGATTATGAAAATAATCAGTGGATTTACTTTTCGTATGCATCTAACGCGGGTGGCGGAAACGGCAGCAACACGGCCATTATGAGAGCTAAAATGGAGAATAACGCGCTCACAAATACAGAAGTTTTATACAAGGCTGAGCCGAATACAACCCGGGGCCAGCATTATGGAAGCCGCATTGTTTTTGATGAGGACGGATATTTGTTCTTTTCCATCGGTGACAGAGGAAACCGGGATGTCAATCCCCAGGATTTAACCCGCGATGGTGGGAAAATTTATCGCCTGCATGATGACGGTTCTATTCCATCCGATAACCCATTTGTGGGGCAGCAAGGCGTAAAAGAAGCCATATTTTCCTACGGTCATCGCAATCCGCAAGGAATGAGAGTAAATCCGGAAAGCGGTCAGGTTTGGATAAACGAGCACGGTCCGCGCGGCGGGGATGAAGTAAATATAATTGAAGCCGGTAAAAACTACGGCTGGCCTGTTATCAGTTTCGGTATCAATTACAGCGGAACTGAATTTGCCGAAGACACCGCCCGCGCCGGAATGGAACAGCCTATTTTATACTGGGATCCTTCTATTGCTCCCGCCGGAATGAGCTTTATCACCGGCAACAAATACCCGGGTTGGGAAGGGGACTTACTGGTTTCCTCTCTCAAATTTAATTACATCGCACATTTAACCGTAGATGGAGATACCATCACCGGAGAAACCAAGCTGGTTGATGGTGTGGGACGCATCCGCGCCATCGAAGAAGGTCCGGACGGTTACATTTACTTCACCGTAGAAAGTGATGGTGTTTACCGCTTGGTGCCCGAGTAGTTTTTACACAAACATGGTAAAACTCGACCTGACCGATTGCCGGTCTGATCGATATCTATGGCTGCTGTTCTTAAATCCACCCATCGAACAGACGGCTTGGAACCGACAGAGCGAAGTGTTGTTCGAGCATTTTGAATTTTATCAATCTCCCATGGTTCTGCATAT
Source organism: uncultured Balneola sp. (assembly GCA_964505215.1). GTDB lineage: Bacteria > Bacteroidota > Rhodothermia > Balneolales > Balneolaceae > Gracilimonas. Next base: position 213,609 of record CAZDGU010000002.1, on the reverse strand, counting down.
TTTCTGAAAAGCACATTAAGTATGCGTATATTTAAGACAGTGTTGTCTTTTAATTAATTGTAATCAAATATTAGCTATGAGTTCACCATCAAGTACTGTTAAAGAGCTGGACGTGCGCACCTACATTCCCATTAAACGCCACGAAATGCTGCTCGAATTATTTAAAAATCTGCCTGTTGACGAAAGCTTCATTTTCATAAACGATCATGATCCTAAGCCGCTGTATTATGAGTTTCGCTCTATTTATGGAAATGTGGTGGGCTGGGAATATTTGCAGCGAGATCCCGAAGAATGGAAAGTGAAAGTAACCCGCACGGGAGCTTCAGAAGGCCGTGAGTTTGACGAAATTTCAACCCTTATGGATTTGAGAGAGGCGGAAAAAAAGGATTGGAAATATGCTGTTTTTCATCGCTACGGTATGATGCTGGAAGGCGACGTGATGGAGCTGATTGCCGATGAGGATCCCGAAGAAATACGAACTATTTTCGGCAATAAATTCACGGATGAATACACGTGGGAATATCAGTCTAAGGAAGCCGGAAAAGTTGTAATTCACATCACCAAAAAGAAAAGCAGTGATTTTACTGCAGAAGACATTACCGTGGTAAATAATTTTGATGTGCGGCCACATCCGCCTGCAAAACGACACGATATGGTTTTTGATGCCTTTGAAGCACTGAACGAAGGCGAGGCATTTGTATTTACAAACGATCATGACCCGAAGCCGCTGTATTATCAAATGGAAGCTGAAAATGACGAGCCTTTTGAGTGGGAGTACTTACTGGCGTTGCCGGCAGAGTGGAAGGTTAAAATCACCAAAAAGAAAACGAACCCCGCTTAACGCAACATTTGAACGGTGAACCGAAGTTGATTTTGCAAGAACTTAACGGTTAATTGTTCATAGAAAATTCACACACACTTCAAATTGGTGGCTATGACTGACAAACGGCATACTCCCTTAGCAACGTCTGATTTAACCGGGCAGAGCTGTACCACAGAGGTACTGCTGGACAAACTAAAAATGACGCCTTTTTTCAGCTTTTTAAATAATGAGCAGCTGAAAGAGGTTCAGAAAAAATTTTCTACAAAGTACTTTCAGCGCGATGAAATAATTTATCGGCAGGGAGAATCGGCGGCTTTTATGCGTATTGTGGTGCACGGCGGGGTGAAGTTGTTGCGAAATACGATGGATGGAAAAGAAGTGCTCCTGGATATGCTGAAGCCCGGCGAATATTTTGGAAGCCTGCAGGCTCTTGGTGATAAAGAATACACAGAAACCGCTCAGGCTCAAACCGACACGTGCGTTATTTCCATTGACTCCAACGATTTTCGATCTGTTCTGCAAACCTATCCGCCGGTTGCCTTGGCTGTGGTTGATATTACGGCCAAAAGGCTTCAACATTCTCAGGAAAAAATTCAGCAGCTGAGTGCTCAAACGGTGAAAGAGCGGGTAGCAAATATCTTGCTCACTTTATCCGAAAAATTTGGTGAAGACAGCACAAAGGGAACGCTGATTCAGTTACCCATTTCCCGGAAAGACTTAGCCGGAATGGCGGGTACTTCAGCCGAAACGGCCAGCCGTATTTTAAGCACTTTTCAGGAAGAGGGCGTCATTACCTCCGGCCGGCAGTGGATAGCTATTAATAAACCGGAAGAGTTGCAGGTTTAGGCGAGCATCACCCCTAAAGTTAATTAATAACTCAAGGCGCGTACCTTTTCAGGAATGCTTCTTTGTAGGAGTTTCCAATCGGCAAAGTATGATCCGCAATATGCACCATATTTCCCTCAACAAAATGGATATGCGGGAGTGATACAAGATAAGAGCGGTGAATGCGAACAAACTGAGACTCAGGCAATTGCTCGCAGAAATCTTTTAGCGTCCGGTAAAAAGTGATCTTTTTATTTTTGGTGTGAACCGTGAGATAATCGCCCTGACTTTCAGCAAAATAAATATCCTTAAAATGAAGTCGGTACAGCTTGCCATCGGCTTTTATCGTGATATGTTCGCTGTCGGTTTGAGTCTCGCTTATAATTCTTCCGGCTTTTTCAATCGCTTTTAAGAATCGCTCAAAAGAAAAAGGTTTTAGTAAATAATCCACCACATCCAGCTCGTAGCCTTCCAGGGCATAATCGGAGTAAGCGGTAGTTAAAATGACTTTGGGCGGTTGGTCAAGGGTTTTAAGAAAGTCGATGCCGGAAAGCCGTGGCATATTGATATCCAAAAACAGGAGATCGGTTGGGTTTGCTAAGGTCTTTATATAAAATCAAATAGCCGGGAATGCCCAATGAGTCTTTATCTTCGGGCTCGATAGAAATATCTTCGGATGGATATTGCCGAACGAGATCAGCTACGATTTCAGGGTTTTGATCAGACGCAAATATCCAGCGCTGTTCCTCATCTTCATAGGTACCATCCAGGTTTGGAAGCATCACGGCGTCTTCTGCCGTAAATAAGGGGTGAACCGATTTCAGGAAGCAGCCGGAAAGAGCGACTGTCACCAAACAAAGCAGGGAGATAAACAGTAAAGGAGATCGTTTCATAAGAAGTCATTAGTTGCGATTGCACGCCAAAGAAAATGAGAATGTGGCAACTGTTGAAATATATTCGATGAATGTAGGCTTTCGCACGATGAATGACCAAGAAGAGTGATAAAATGAGTAAATAAAACCAGGATGTTTTAAAATGTAGAAAAACCGTGGTATAATCCTGAAAACCCAATCAAATATTAGCTATGAGATTTCTAACTACACTATTTACCGGTTCATTTTTACTGTTGATGGCTGCCTGCCAACCCAAAGAACAACCTGTAAACAAGGCCGAGCAAAACACAAAAGAATGGGCCATTGCACTGCATGGCGGTGCCGGCTATGTGTCTAAAGATATGCCCGAAGAACGCAAGCAGGCTTATTTAAAGTCGCTGAATGAAGCGCTTGATATAGGAGCCGAAATTCTGGAAAATGGAGGATCTGCTTTAGATGCTATCGAAAAAACCGTGAATTACCTGGAAGATAATGAGCTTTTTAATGCCGGGAAGGGAGCCGTTTTCACCTCAGAAGGTAAGAATGAGTTGGATGCTGCCATCATGGACGGCTCAACCCTGAATGCGGGTGCAGTTACCGGAGTTACTACCGTGAAAAATCCTATTTCTCTGGCTCGAAAAGTAATGACAGACTCAAAACATATTTTCTTTGCAACCGAAGGAGCCGAAAAATTTGCCGATCAAACCGATGTAGAGCGGGTTGATCCGGAATATTTTTATACGGAAGGTCGGTATCAGTCGTTAAAAAGAGCACAGGCGAAAGAGCAGGAATCGAGCCTGCTGGAAACTAATGATGAAAAAGCCTGGAAATACGGAACCGTAGGCGCAGTCGCTTTAGATATGAACGGGAAATTAGCGGCAGCTACCTCCACCGGCGGAATGACCAATAAGAAATTTGGACGCGTGGGCGATGTACCCATCATTGGCTCAGGAACCTACGCAAACAATTTAGTTGCTGTTTCTGCAACCGGCTGGGGAGAGCGCATTATGCTGAACGTTTCGGCGCACACGCTGGCGGCTTATATGGAATACAAAAATGCCACTTTGAAGCAGTCTATGAATTATTTGGTTGAAGAAGTTCTTGAGCCCGGCGATGCCGGCTTTATCGCCGTAGATAAATATGGCAACTTCTCCATGGAAACCAACACCGGCTCTATGTTCCGCGCTGCCACCGACTCTGACGGAAAGAAAGAAGTGGGAATTTGGTAAGCGTTTTTAAGAGTGATAGTTTACGCACATCCGGTTTTAGCAGCCGGATGTGTTCAATCAATTGAACCCGAATTACACATAAAAAAGAGAATCTATCAGTTGATTTTGTTTGTAAATAATTCGGATTAATCAAAAGGTCTTTTCAATTAATGAAGTGGGGTGCTTGCCGTTTGGCAGGCTGAGATAATACCCGAGCACGATTTGTGCGGTACCTGATCCGGATAATACCGGCGTAGGGATTCACTTACACAAATTGCATAACTGCAATTAAATTTCAGCTCATCGTTATCCCCCATTTTCATTTTAAATAAAAAGTGAAAGTGGATTTATTCTTACAAATTACCTGGATGCAAACCATAGGCACTGCTTTTGGTGTAATACAAGTGCTGTTGGCGAGAAAAAATAACGTTAACAACTATCTGTTTGGCATTGCTTCTATTTTAATTGCAATATGGGTTTTATATCAGTCAAAGCTCTATGGAGATATTCTGCTGAATCTCTATTACTTAGTTATGAGCGTGTATGGCTGGTTTTATTGGAAGTATGGGAAGCAAAAATCAGAAGCACCGGTAGCTTTTGCATCCAAGCTTGAGCACATGAAAGCCTTAGGTATTACAGCTTTTAGTTTTGCTTTGCTTGCTTATTGGTTAATGGCTTTTACAAATTCAGACGTGCCCTATTGGGATGCCACAACCACTGCCTTTGCCTGGGCCGGAATGTGGCTGATGGCCAAAAGAAAAATTGAAAACTGGATTTACTTGAATATCAGTAACATCATTTCAATTCCGCTGCTTATCTACAAAGAGTTATATGTTTATGCAGGGCTTACGGCTTTTCTGTTCATTATTGGAGTTTCCGGATATTTGAAATGGCTAAAAATCATAAAACATGAAGAAAGAACTGAGCACCCGGCAAATTAGATCACTTTGCTTGAACGCAAAAGTATTTCCGAAGGAAGTGTTGGAATGGATTGTTGCAAAAAACTTATGGAATGTTTGGGTTCCAAGGCATTATGGGGGATTAGAAAAGTCACTTTCTGAGGGATTGAAAACCTTAAGAGAACTGGCAGTTATTGACAGCAGCCTGGGATGGACGGTTACACTTTGCAGCGGGGCTAACTATTTTGTTGGAAATTTAGAGCCAAAAATAGCTTCGGAAATATTTGCTGAAAATCCTGAAAAAGTATGCTTTGGCGGAAGTGGAGGAGCTTTTGGAAAAGCAGAAAAAGAAGGTGGAAAGTACAAAATAACCGACCGCTGGCAGTATGCTACGGGAGCGCCATATCTCACACATTTTACTTTAAATGCCAGAGTTTTTAAAAATGGAAAGCCTTTAAAAAAATAAAGCAGGCTTAGAGCAAATCAGGTCTTTTATTATACCACGCCGGCAGGTAGGAATTATCGAAGATTGGAATACCATGGGGTTGCTGCCAACCACAACGCATTCATTTGATGTGAATGAGCTGTGGGTAGATGAGGCATACAGTTTTGTTTATAACCGTACATATATCGATCAGCCAATTTTTAAGGTGCCGTTTTCTATTTTTGCTTTTGCGAACGAGTTGGAAGAGAAAATAGGTGCAAAAAAAGGAATTGAAGATGAGCTTGAGCAATCAATCCATAACGAGGCGGTGGCTTCAGTCAAAGAAATATCAGCGGCCATTGTTGAGGTGTATCCGCTTTTAGGCATCAAAGCCAGCCGGAGAGACACTCAACTCAATCAGATTTTTCGGGATTACTTCACTGCTACCCAGCATTACATTTTTGCAGATCGGTAACCCGGATTATCCACAACGCAATTTGGGCTTTTAATGCACTTTACAGACTGTAAAATAACTGCTTAGAAAAGGAATAATTCTAAAAAAAGGAATGCTGCTTTTACTCTAAACCGGAGTGAAACTGATCGCGCAGTTCCTGAATGTAAATACCAATATCGTTGCGAAGCTCGAAAAGGCGAGCATGAAATTCGCGGTATTCTTCTTTTGTGAATAGAGGTTTTTTCTTTAAAACCTGCATCAGACCAAGAGCATTATTGGCGCTGTACAAGGCTTTTTTAGAGTAAGCTATATTGGCTCCGATATATTCCTGTTCGTATCCAAACGAATGTCCGCCAGCAATTTTAGCTGCAATCTTCAGAATTTCATCCACAAATTTCTGCACTTTTTGGTTGTGAAGCTTTCCGGGAATGGTTTCTACCCATTTCAGTATATCAATAGCCAGCCCTTTGCCATCATCAAAAACAGAAAGGTCTTCCAGCAGGCTGAAATCGGTATATAAATAATCATCACTCAGGCTCTTCCATTCTTCTCCCTCGTCAAAATCATCCATTTCATCTTCATTCTCAAAATCGGTGAATTCATCTTCCGAGAGGCCAAATAAAAAGTCTTCTTCGTCCCATTCGTCCTCCTCATCTTCCCAGTCGTCTTCATCTTCGGGGAAGTAGGCTTCGTCCATCAGCAGTTCTTCTTCTACATAAGCTTCAAAAGCATCGTCTTCATCTTTACTTTGTTTAAGAATAGAAAGCCAGCGTGGCAGGTTTTCTTTGGGATTAGAAGCGATGAATTTACGGAGCTGTTCACTCTTTCTCTCTATTTCATTTAAGTGAGCTTCCCATTTAAACTCGTCCCAGTGTTCGTCATCGAAACTATTAAAATGCATCGACATAGCAGCGAAGAATATTAGTTACTATTGAGAAGGCATTGCAACCGGCAACTTCAGTTCTTTTCTTGTTTTGGATAAGAACGTATCGGAGCCTGCAATACCATCTTAAAAAATACGACTTTTTATCGATAAAAGAGTACTATAAACGCTCTAATACTTTAATAATAACGTTGGTCAATTTAGGCTCTGCCATTGCGGCTGCCGCCAACACATCTTCGATCTCAACCGGGTGCAAAGCATCTGGAAAACATTCGTCCGTAATTACTGAAATACCAAGCACATCCATGCCCATGTGTACGGCTGCAATTACCTCGGGAACGGTGCTCATGCCTACTGCATCGGCACCCAAATGGCGCATGTACCGATACTCTGCTTTAGTCTCCAGCATAGGTCCGGTTACAGACAGGTAAATACCCTGGTGCATTTTTATAGCATTTTCGAGCGCTATATTTTCAGCCAGCTCCAATAATCGGCCGGTGTAGGGCTCGCTCATGTCGGGAAAGCGCGGGCCTAACTCATCATCATTTGGTCCTATAAGCGGATTGTCTCCCAGAAAGTTAATATGGTCTGTTATCAGCATAATATCACCCCGGGCAAAATTGGGGTTGAGCCCTCCACTGGCGTTAGTTACCAGCAGCGACTGTGCGCCAATGGCTTTGCAAACACGCACGGGAAAAGCAATTTGCTGCATGGTATAACCTTCGTAATAATGAAAGCGACCCTGCATAGCCACGATTTGCTTGCCACCTAAAGTGCCAAATATAAGCCGGCCCACGTGGCTTTCTACGGTGGACTCGGGAAAGTGGGGAATGTCGGAATAGCTGAGCGTGTGAACTTCATCAATCTCATCAACAAGCTGACCTAAGCCGGTGCCTAAAATGAGTAAATACTCGGGCTGAAATTCTGTTTCCGCTTTTATAAACGAGACGGCTTCATCTCTTTTGGCTCTAAACTCTTCAACCGTATCGTACTTCATAAATAAAAATTAGGTTTAAATGTCGGGTGTTTGAAACGGTAAATGTAAGAAATTCACCGCTATAGATAAACGTTTATGTCGGAGATGTGTTTAGTCTATTTCGTCTAAAATATCATCTAGCCTGTCGCTGCCCGGCGGAAAAGCGTGATCTTCTTCCGGTTTGATGTCAGCGTTCAGCTCATCATCTTCATCAGGCTCGGCGGCGGCTTGTTCTTCGTCTAAAACAAAGGTGGATTCTTTTTTTGGCTGTTGGCCGGCCTCGTCTAAACCCTCCTCTTTTGGCAGCTTGAAGACTTCCATTTCATCTTTACTGAATTGTTCTACCGAGTTTTGGGCATTTTCGAGATAAGCACTGATGCCATTTATAATTTCCTGGCGGCGATCTAACAGTCTTAAAATGCTTTGTCGAATTTGCTGGCGGTTATGGTGAGCTTCCTTAACAATGGCGTTGGCTTCCATTTCAGCCTTTTCAAGTGTACTGTCGGCCTGCTGGCGTGCGCCTGAAATTTTTTGCTCCATCGACTCTTTGGCCGTTTGCAGCGTTTCGTGCAGGGCGTCTTCTACGCGTTCGTAATGCTTCACCCGGTCGGTTAGTTTTTCAATCTCCTGCTCAAGCTCTTTATTCTTGTTCAGCAGATGTTCAAATTCATTAGATACCAAGGTGAGAAAAGCTTGCACATCAGACGTATCGTACCCGCGAAGTCCTTTTTCGAATGTTTGTTGCTTAATTTCAAGCGGAGTCAGTTTCATATCAAAATAATTTTTAATGATCCTTAAAACGTATATAAAATAGCATTTATTCGTTTAAGATTTTCCTGCGATTTTTGTTCTCATCTTTCCGTGTTTATTTGAGACAAACGCACGGTACCGGTTTCTATTTTGATGATTTATAAAGATAGTCGGTTACCAATGAGCACGGTTCTTATTTACAGTTCCACCGGCTCAGAATCAAGGAGTAATCAAACCTTTAAAACATTCAAATATGAGAGGCTTCTGTTATTACGAATTTACCTTTCCGGCTTTGCCCGGGTTATTGAAATTTTCTTGCTCCGGCTCGTCCTCAATTTCAATATCAGAAAGCGGGTTTTCTTTTGGTGATGAAGTTGTCTGCGATTTTTGAGCCGCTGCTGCCTCTAAATGCTCTACCCGTGTTTTAAGGTTTTGTATTAACTTTCGCATTTCCTGGAGCTCTCGCATCTTCCCGTAGCGCTTTTCTTCCAGCTCCATTTCTTTTTCTTTGTATGCGTAAAAAAGCCCGCCAATTACTGATGCTAATGCTACTATTGCAAACCAAGGTAATCCGAATAACATAATGCCCTCAATGTTTTAGGTGTTCAGTGTGTGTATTTATTTTCAACCCTGTTGGTAAAAGCTCTGTTACGGGCAGCATCAGCCATAGTTTCGTTCACCAAAAATAGCACTGCCAATGCGCACCATGGTAGCTCCTTCTTGTATGGCTACTTCCATGTCGTTAGTCATGCCCATAGAAAGGTGTTTTAAATTCACGCTGCCTCCGTTATACTGCTGGTGAGCATCAAAAAGCTCTTTTAGCAGCTTAAACTCGGGGCGTACATCTTCGGGATTGTCGGTAAATGTAGCCATTCCCATCAGTCCGCGCACTTGCACGTTTTTATAATTCTGCGCAGCTTTTAAAATGTTAGCAACGTCATCCGGCTTACACCCGCCCTTCTGCTTTTCGCCACTGATGTTCACCTGAATTAATGCGCTCACTACTCGGTTTGCATTTCCTGCACGTTTTTCAATTTCTTTCAGATACTTTGCTTTTTCTACGGAATGAATCCAGTTTACGCGGTCGGCTATAAGTCTGATTTTATTGGTTTGCAGGTTTCCCACAAAGTGCCATACAACATCCGGTATATCAATTTCCTGCATTTTACTTTCCAGCTCTTGCATTCGGTTTTCTCCAAAATGCAGCTGCCCGCCCTCTATAGCCTTCAAAATATCGGCCGTGGGTTTGGTTTTACTAATGGCCACTAAGGTGATATCATCCGGATTGCGCCCTGCTTGCTCAGCAGTCTCATTAATCTTTTGTTGAATTGCGGTTAAGTTTTCGACAATATTCTGTTCACTCATTGGAATAAAATATTCTTTTTTTAGCTGTTAAAGGAATAATCTATAAGATAAGCTTTTATCATTCATCAATAAGCCTTATTTTTGGGAGCTCTAAGGTTATCACACTAAATGATTACTTACTGATATTGAACTTATTCATATTTACAAAGTATCCGTTATTCAAGTCATCGGGTTCAAAAATGCAAGGAGATAGATAGCATGTCAACCCGAATCCGGCAAATATCTACCTTCCTCGATCAGTGGGCACCCCCAAAAGTAAAAATGGATTATGATAACGTCGGATTACTCGTAGGAGACCCGAATGCTCAGGTAACTTCCGTTTTAACCTGCCTTGACGTTACCGATGCCGTAGTGAGTGAAGCCATTGAGCAAAATTGCGAACTAATTGTAGCTCATCATCCACTGATTTTTGGCAAAATTGGGAGCATAAATCCTACCGATGAGCAGGGACGCATCATTTATAAGCTGATCAAAAATGATATTGGCTTGTTAGTAGCCCACACGAATTTAGATGCCGCACTGGATGGCGTTTCTTTTGTATTAGCCAACATATTAGGGCTGGATCATTTAAAGTTTTTAGATAAGAGTTACGAAATCAGCCGAAAAATCCAGCTTATCACCTCTCACCCCGACAGTGAAGCCGTGCTGCGCTTGTTAAACTATTACTCTGCAGAGGAAGCGCACTTTTTTGATGTAAACAGCCGCGAAGACGGGCTGAATTGCTTTGAAGCCATTATTGATCAACACAATGTTCCCGTGCTTAAAAATGCACTCGAAAATGAAGGAATGCTGAAAGAAGGCAGTTTTCAAGTAATAGACCTTGCCTCTACTTCTCAAAACTTTGGAATGGGTGTGATTGGTGATTACCCGGATGAAGGAATTGGTAAAAATGAATTTTTGCACTTGGTTTCTAAAGCACTGAAAGTAAAAGCCATCCGGTATTCCGGAGATGTGGACCGCATTAAAAAAGTAGCCGTTTGTGGCGGAGCCGGAGTATTTCTGAAAGAGAAGGCCATCCGCGCGGGTGCCCAAGCTTTTGTGACTGCTGATATTAAATACCACGATTATTTTACTGAAAAAGACCAATTTTTACTGGTGGATGTTGGGCATTATGAAAGTGAATTTCCCATTGCTGAAGCCCTGAAAAACGAACTATCCGAAGCGTTTGAAAACCTAAACGTAACGGTTACCCGAACCGTAACAAACCCGATGCAAATTTATGTGTCGGAGCCCGAACCGAAAACTATCCAACAAAGCTGAACCTCACTCCATGAATGACGTTTTACAAAAATTAGCCAACCTGCAATACATTGACAGCCGAATAGACGAACTAAAGCAATTACGTGGCGACCTTCCCGAAGAAGTACTGGATCTTGAAACGGATATTGCCAGAAAAGAAGCCCGCTTTAATCACCTGAAAGAAGAAGATTCTAATCTTTCGGTTGAGTTTAACAGTCTGGAATTAGAGCTGCAAAGTTCTAAAGAGAAGATTGCGAAGTACGAAGACCAACAAATGAACGTGCGTAACAATCGCGAGTACGATGCGCTCACCAAAGAGATTGAAGCTCAAAAGCAGGTGATTGAAAATGCTGAATCTCGCCTGAAGGAAATTGAGAAAAGAAAAGAAGAAATAGGGCCTGAAATTGAAGCCGCTCAAAAGCAGCTGGAAGAGGCTCAAAAAATGTACGACAAAAAAAGTGACAGCCTCGATGATGTCGTAAAATCTACCGAAGAGGAAGAGAAAAAGCTGCTTGAAAAACGTGAAGAAGTAGAAGAAGAAATTGAAAAGCGTTTTCTGCGCAGCTACAACCGCCTTCGTAACGGTTTAAATAACGGAATGGCCGTGGTAGCGATGGATCGCGGAGCTGCACTGGGAATGGCTCTTCCCCCTCAAAGACAAGTTGAAGTACGCCGCAAAAATAAAATTATCATAGACGAGAACAGCGGCCGTATTGTAGTAGATCAGTCATTTTTTGATAAAGCAAAAGAAGAGCTGTCTATTTAATGAGTCTTATTTTTTGACATTAAGTTCAGAGTTGGAGAAAAAGGGAAGTGTTTACTTCCCTTTTTTGTTTAAGAAGAAGAGATTTAAGCCGTATCTTAAGTGAGCAGGAAAGCCGGGTAATCGCTCGGCATCTTCCCCTTATTTCTGAGCTTGAACCAGATTTGCAGGTCGTTTACTGCAATTCTGAATTACTGCACCGATTCGCCGTTCAGTTTTAACCGCTTATTTTGAAATAAAGGGAAGATGCCGGGAGGAAAGTCCGGACACCAACAAGTACCGCGCTCCCCGATTCGGTTCAGCCGGCGAAGGGGAGGCTTCCCGAAAGGAATTTCGGGATGACAGACAGTGCAACAGAAAACAAACCGCCTCAACTTGTTTGGGGTAAGGGTGAAAAGGTGAGGTAAGAGCTCACCGTCCCGCACCGCAAGGTCGGGAGCAGTGCAAACCTCGCGGGGTGCAAGTTCATGCAGATGGTACACACCGCTTGTTGTTTTGCCATCGGGTAGGACGCGACAGATAAATGATTACCCTCGACAAAATCCGGCTTACAGGCTTTCCTGTTCACTTTATATGAAAACCCCGCTCTTATCCGGAGCGGGGTTTTGTATTTTTTTAACCTTGAAAACTATCAGCCTCTGTAGTTTATAACGTTGTGCTGATATAGTTTATGGAATCGGGTTGAAGGGTAAACACCCAAACCAATCTGTAAAACAGATTCAGCCCAGCCTTTTGCGCTTTATCAGATAAGCTAAGAGCGCTTCATCAAAAGGGGCCTGAGTGTCCATTTCAGCGAAATCAATTTCAAACTCGCTGCAGGCCATTTTGAATTTTTTGGTGTATTCAGCCATCTTTTTTTGATAATCTTTGCGTACCTGTGCCGGCAGCACTTCCACCTCATCGCCCAGTTCCATGTCTTCAAATACAAACCGGCGATCGGGGAAATCGAGATCCCGCTCACTTTTCTTTTCCAGCACGTTAAATAAAAGCACTTCATGTTTTCTGTGACGAAGATGCTTTAGGGCAGAAATGATTTCATCATGTTCGCCTACATTTTCAAACAAATCAGTAATAATAATTACCAGGCTGCGATGATTTAACCGCTCTGCCACCTCGTGAATGGCTTGGGCTGAAGCCGTTTTCTTACGTTCCGCATTTCCTTCCTCCTCACGAAGCAGCTCTCGCTCCAGCTCCGTATAAATCTGCCGAAGATGCGCATAGGTTGACTTAGCCGGAATAATCGTTTCAATTTCTGAGTTGAAAGGAATCAGTCCGCAGGCATCGCGCTGGCGGTGCATCATGTACATAAGAGAAGCGGCAAAATGAATTCCGTAGCGCAGCTTAGTCCACTCCCCAAAATGCTTAAACAGCATAGAAGAGCTGGTATCGAGCACGATATGGGCACGCAAGTTGGTTTCTTCCTCATACTGCTTTACATAAAAGCGCTCTTTTTTAGCATACACTTTCCAGTCAATATGCTTAAAGTCGTCGCCGGGATTGTAGGGACGATGTTCAGCAAATTCAACACTGAAACCATGAAACGGACTTTTATGCAGGCCCGAAATAAAGCCTTCCACAATTTTCTTAGCCCGCAGCTCCAGCGAGGATAATTTTGAGAGTATATCCGGTTTTAATATCATAATTAATGGTACCATTATATAAGAACTTTTGAAAGGGAATACAGCCTGTGTGCCAGAAAATTCATCAAAATTTCTTAATTGCAGCGTATGTTATAAGCTGTTACCATCAACATCTATCAGGATGACTATGAAGCTGTTTTCGAAGCAAAGTATCTCCATTTTTATTGGAACTATTGGGTTTCTCATTCCTTTTATGATTTCCATTCCGGGGCTTTCAGAAGCCGGGCACGTGACGCTTAGCATATTTATTATTGCGGCTATTTTCTGGATGCTGGAGCCGGTTCCCATTTACGCCACTTCTATGTTAGTGATACTGTTGCAGGTATTTTTACTTAGCAAACAAGGACTGATGTTTACAGGCATAACGGACGGTTACACGCCTCAACTATATACCGACTTTGTAGGCACGCTGGCCGATCCTATTATCATTTTATTTTTAGGCGGATTTGTGCTGGCTGATGCTGCCGTAAAGTTCGATTTGGATAAAAATATTACCCGTATTTTATTAAAACCTTTTGGCTCTAATCCCAAATACATTATTCTGGGGTTGATGATAGTGACGGCCGTGCTTTCCGCTTTTATGAGTAATACCGCCACCACGGCCATGATGATGACGGTCATTCTTCCCATTATTGCGCGAACGGATAAAGACGATCCCGTACGCATTGGGCTGGCGCTAAGCATCCCTTTTGCGGCTAACATTGGCGGAGTGGCCACGCCCATCGGAACGCCTCCAAATGCGGTGGTAATTGGGGCGCTTTCAACCCAGGGAATTGATATTGCTTTTACGGAGTGGATGGTGCTGGCAGTTCCGTTAGTAGGCGTTATGCTGCTGGCCACCTGGAGTATCATAATGGTTGTTTTTAAGCCGAAATCAGATAAACTGATGTTAAATATGGAAGGAAGCTTTCAGAAAAATAAGTCGGCCGTACTGGTATATTTGGTATTTGGACTTACCGTTATGCTTTGGGTTACGGAAACGCTGCACGGATTGAAAAGCAGCATGGTTGCCTTAATTCCGATTGCTGTTTTGTTGGTATTTAAGATTTTGGATAAAGACGATATTCGTCAGTTGCCATGGGAAGTATTATGGCTGGTGGCAGGTGGTATTTCATTGGGACTTTCTATGGAAAGCACCGGTTTGGCGGAATGGATTATTACCGGAATCAACTGGGCTTCGTTCAGTACAATAATCATGATCGTAGCTTTTAGCTTGGTGGCTGTGGTGATGTCGAACTTTCTTTCCAATACGGTTTCGGCTACATTGCTGATTCCATTGGCTGTTGGCCTGGCCACTTCCGGTATAGCCGGCGAAGGTTTTAGCCTTATTTTAATCAGTTTAGTGATTGGCATCAGCGCCAGTATGGCTATGATGCTACCCATTTCAACCCCGCCAAATGCTATTGCTATGAGTACGGGCTTAATAGAAACCAAACACATGATGAAAGCCGGATTAGCGGTTGGCATGTTAGGAATATTGCTGGTAGCACTGTATGCTGTATTCTATTGGCCATTAATAATAAACTAACCCCAAAGCTATGGATGCGAAAATTTATATTTTAGTGGTAGAGGACGAGCTGGAAGTGATGGAAGCCATTGTTCAGGATTTAGAGAAATTCGAGGTTTTATTTCCGGTTGAAGCGGCTAACAATGCCAAAGAAGCTGAAGAGGTGATCGAAGATATTTTTGCACAAAATCATAAGCTGGGTTTGATACTTTGCGATCATATTCTGCCGGGCAAAAATGGGGTGGATTTGCTTATCGACCTGCAAAACAATCCCCAAACAGAGGCTACAAAAAAAGTACTGATTACTGGCCAGGCCGATCATGAGGATACCATTCTTGCGGTAAACAAAGCAGATTTGAATCACTATATAGCCAAACCGTGGAGCCAAAAACAGCTGGAAAAAGTAGTAACTGAAGAGCTTACGGATTTTGTGATTGAGCACGAAAAAAACCTGTTGCCGTTTATGCAGGTTTTGGATGCGGACCGGCTCTCGGATGCAATCAGAAAAAATAAAATGACCGATCATTAATATGGTTTATTGAAAAAGCAGCATCATTAAAAACAAAGCAATAATGAGCAACACAAATTCCATACAGTGGCTGAATGAAAGCGAGGTTATTCTTCGGTTTATTGAAAGGCTGGTAAATGAACTGGATGAGCTTCGCGAGCACTTAATGGTGCTGCACGAAGGAGATGTGCTGTTTGAGCAGGGCGAACCGCTTGAATATCTCTATCTGTTACTTGAAGGGGAAGTGAAGCTTACGCGGGTGCAGGCCGATGATTCTGAGGTTGTACTTATTAATTTAAAACCGGGAAGTTTTGCAGGTTTAATTGCGTTTACTACCGGAGAGCCTACCCTAACCACGGGGCGTATCACCAAAAAAGGATTGGCTTTAAAAATGAAGCCTACTGAATTCGAGCAATATCTCAGCGATCATCCGCGCCTGAAGCATCCGCTGCAGCAGCTGATGCTGAACAATATGCTTGAGCGTTATAAAAGTAATCTTCGCCATCAAACCAAAACGCACCTGCTTAATAAACAGCTAAATACGGAGCGAGACGAGTTGAGGGCCGCTTACCAAGAGCTGGAAGAAACGCACCAAATGATGGTGCATAAAGAGAAAATGGCTACGCTTGGTGAGCTGGTGGCAGGTTTTGCGCACGAAGTAAATAATCCGGCTTCTGCGCTGCTTCGTTCTGCCGAAAATCTGATAGAAATGTACACGGAGTTCGGGACTTCCGACCCAACCTATCAGTTATTTTTGTACGGCTTAGACAGCGAGCCTATGGGAAGTGCTGTTTTGCGCAAAAAGATGAGAGAAACGGCTCCTAAATTTCCGGAGGTGAGTGAGCGGGCGTTATTGCGCAAGCTGGCCCAAATGCCGAAAGAAGCCCATCAGGTAATTTTAAATCAGCAGGATACCTGGCCGCTTAAAGATTTGATAAATCACTTTGAAGCCGGAAAGCTCATTCAAAATATTCGGCTTTCGGGTACGCGGATTGCAAATCTGGTGAAAAGTTTAAAAAGCTACAGCCGTCAGGATCAAAATAAGCGAGAGTATATTGATATTCGTGAGGGTTTAAAAGACACAATATTGGTGCTTAGCAGTCGTCTTAAGTTTATAGATCTGGATTTACAGCTGAACGATATTCCCAAAACCTGCATGTTTGTGGGCGATTTAAATCAGGTGTGGACCAACATTATTGCCAACGCCTGCGATGCTATGGAGGAAACCGGAACGCTTCGAATTTCAACCCAAGCCGATGATGAGTGCATTACGGTTACATTTACGGATTCCGGTACGGGAATATCAGAAGAACATTTGCCCAATATTTTTAATGCCGACTTTACCACCAAAGAAAAAGGCGAAAAGTTTGGCTTGGGTATTGGACTGGCCATCACCAAAGAGATTATCAGTCAGGCAGGCGGCACCATAACCGCAAAAAATAACGAGCGCTCCGGCGCAACATTCACCGTAACGCTCCCCATTTGTACGGATTGCGTTTAGGCTTCTTTCTCTGCGGCTTCATTAGCCATAAAATAAAGCTGCATTACGCGAATTTGGTCGTACCCGATTTTCTTATTCATGCGGTCGTACACCACTTTCAGCATGTGGGCTCCTTTTTCATCAAAAACTTTAAGAATTTGATCTCGCTGCCTCAATGAAAGAGAAGTAGCCTCGCTGATGCCGTCTAAGCGTAAATTATTTCCGGCTTGCAGATATTTTTTAAGGTGATTGAGAATGGTTACTTCCTTCACCCCGTGCTCTTCCGCTAAGTGTTCAATGGACTGTCCGTCATTAAAAGCTTTTCCAATTTGCTCGTGAGGTTCTACTTTTTCGAACTGCTCCACTTTTTTCTCCAGCGTTTCTTTTCGGGATTCTACATCATGCTCGCGCGCATATTTCTTGATGATACCGATAAATAATGAGCCATACTTTTTCAGCTTCACCTCACCCACGCCGTATAACGGGCGCATGTGATCTTTATCCATGGGCAGGTAGTAAGCCATTTCCATGAGCGTGGTATCGGGGAAAATAGTGTAGGGCGGAATGCCATTTTCATCCGCCATTTTTTTACGCTCTTGGCGAAGAACTTCAAATAAATCTTCATCATATTTGGCTTCCACTTCGGTAGCCACACGAGAAGCTTCTTCTGTACTCATGGCCGTGGCGGTTCGGTCTAAGGTTCCGTACACGTTTTCATTGCCGTTTATTATCGATGTCGATTTTTCGGTGAGCTCTAAAACCGCATGTTCGCCTTTTGCTAAATATCCCTGGCGAAGCAACATCCGTCCCAGCTGATCCCACTGAGTTTTTGACCAGTCTTTACCGCTGCCATACGATTTCAGTTTATCATGTTCCAGTTCAAGCACCTTCTTGGCTTTTGAGCCGCGAAGCACGTTTATAACCTGTGTTTTACCAAATGAGTTTTCTAATTCTTTTACCGTGAGCAGCAGTTTTTTGGCCTGCAGGGTGAAGTCTTCCACATTCTCATCGGTAGAAAGGCAGTTATCACACATGCCGCATTCGTCTTTGGGATAAGTTTCCCCAAAATACTTCATCAATGGAATACGCCGACATTTTTTAGTCTCGATGAACTTCACGAGATCATCGAGGTGCTTTTCGGCTATCTCTTTTTCCTGTCCCTCTTTTTTGTTGATGAAGTACTTGATTTTATGACGGTCGTTGTAGCTAAACAGCATCACGCAATCGGAGCGAAGGCCATCACGCCCCGCCCGGCCAATTTGCTGATAATATTGTTCAATGTTTTGAGGCATATCGTAATGCATCACAAAGCGCACGTTGGGTTTGTTAATTCCCATTCCAAAAGCGATGGTAGCCACAATAATCTGCACATCATCCCGAATAAACTGCCGCTGATTTATGGCGCGATCCCGATCAGAAAGTCCGGCATGGTAGGGTTTCACCGAATAGCCTTCATCGTCTAATTCCTGATACAGCTCATCAACCTGTCGGCGCGAAATACAATAAATAATTCCGGACTGATTTTTACGCGTGTACAGAAAATCGAGCACCTGATTGGTGGCGTCTTCTTTGTCAGCAATTTTCAGGAATAAATTGGGACGATCAAAGCTGGCAATAAATTCTTCCGATTCACCAAACTCCAGCGTTCTTTTAATATCTTCCCGAACCCGGGGCGTTGCGGTAGCCGTTAACGCCATGCAGGTAGCATCCGGAAACAGCTCTTTTCGGACGGAAGCCAGCTCGCGATAATCGGGCCTGAAATCATGTCCCCATTCCGAAATACAATGCGCCTCATCAACGGCAAATAAATCTACTTTAATGTCTTTTAGCAGCTCTTTGGTTTTATCCATCAGCAAGGTTTCGGGTGCTATATATAGCAGCTTTGCTTTTCCCTTTAGCACCTGCCGGCGGTTATAGCCATAAGCTTCCGGAGAAAGCGAGCTGTTTAGGTGAACCGCGTTTATATCATACTCTCTAAGCTGCTCAACCTGATCTTTCATGAGCGAAATGAGCGGAGAAACAACGATGGTAAGCCCGTCAAACAATAATGCAGGTATCTGGTAGCAGATGGATTTACCGCCACCGGTGGGCATAATAACGAGTGCATCTTTTCGGTCCAGTGCCTGAGTTAAAATTTCTTCCTGAAGTGGGCGGAAGGAGTCATAACCAAATGTTTCTTTTAAAGTCTTTTTTGCTTCTTTAATCACAGAATAGAGGGATTTTGGGATTTCACAGAAAGGTTTTTAAAAGTATGAAATCGCCATTGCTTAGTAATTTTCGTTAACTATGTAAGATAAAGCTTTTTATGCTGCACCTCTAAATCAAAACCCAAAAGATTTTCTTTGATGAACATTCTTGTATAGCAAATCTGTGTTCACGTCTATATCAGATGATTTTTAACGTGCAATTGTATGCTTTACCGGACAAAGAGTTGCAACCCATTGCCGGAATGTTGCATTCAAGATTAGCTCGCTCCGAGAAAGCCGCAGTTATCATACACTCAAAGAATAGTCATGAAAGATTGGTTTTAAAATACAGGCTTAGGCTTTGCAAAAGCAGCAAGCCCTGAAAGGGCGACTATCAACAACGCAGAGCACCGCTCTGCGTACCCGTGCCCCGCACGGAAAGCCCCAACGGGGCGAAATCCTAATCCCATAAATATCTTTCATCATAATCAACATCATGCTTCTTAAGCAGCGTTAAAAATTCCTTCTTAAAATTCTTGGCTTTGTGATGAACTTCCTGATTCTTAATGTAATTAGTCACTCGCGCAACCTGCGATTGCGATACAGAAAATATTCCATAGCCATCCTGCCAGTAAAAGTCTGCATACTGCTTTCCCTGCGTTTTTATCCATTTAGAAGAACTTTGCTTTATTTCCTGTAGGAGATTCATGGCCGCTATCTTTCTGGATAACATGCACAAAATATGGACGTGATTTCTATATCCTCCCACTATCACCGGATTGCACTCCAAGCCGTGGCAAATGCCGCCTATATATTGGTACAATTCATGTTCAATTTCGGGGTGAATCATGTTCCTGCGGTATTTTGTGCTGAACACGATATGCGTATAGATTTTTGATAACGACTGTGGCATGGTTCTCCTTTTATATTGAGGGCGTTTTTTCAGGACTCTTATTAGGTAAGAGCAGGGTTTTGGGAATTCCTTACAGGAGGGGAGTTCTTCATAGCTACACAGCGCGTTGCACTATGTTAGTGATGGGGTCCCGTTGGGACGAGTGTTTTATGTACAAATTTGTTGATGGATTTAGGGATTGAGTAGTTTTTTGAAACTGCATCAATCCCCAATCCTCTAATTTGTTTGTATTAAAATCTAAGAACCTTACTTGGAGAGATACAGGCTCTTGAATTCGTATGGTTTTTTGAAGTGATCGTCATTGAAGTCTTTGGCAAAGTAAATGCTTTCGCCGGTTGACTTCATTTCAGGTCCCAGCTGTTTTTTAACTTCCGGGAATTTATCGAAGGGGAATACCGGCTCTTTGATGGCCCAGTTTTCCAGCTTCGATTCCAAATCAAAGTCTTTGAGCTTGGCGCCCAGCATCACCTTCACCCCGATGGCTGCTTCCGGACGCTGCGTTGCTTTGGCCAAAAACGGAATGGTTCGTGTGGTTCGGGGATTCGCTTCCAGCACGTAAACCTTTTCGTCTTTAACGGCATATTGCACATTCAGAAATCCGAGGATTTCCATATTTGAAGCGATTTTTTCCTGATGATCTTCAATGGTTTTTATGACCTCATCGCTCAGCGAATAGGGCGGCAATACGGCGGTAGAATCTCCGGAGTGAACGCCGGCCGGTTCAATATGCTGCATAATTCCGGCAATGTGAAGCTGATCTCCGTCATAAACCGAATCTACATCCACCTCAATGGCTTGTTCCAAATATTTGTCGATTAGGAAAGCGTTTTCGGGATGAGTTTTTAGAATATTTGCCACATATTTTCGGAGCTCTTCTTCTTTCACAGCAATGCGCATTCCCTGCCCGCCCAGCACGTAACTTGGACGAATCAGCACCGGGTATCCAATACGATTAGCTATGTTAACAGCCTCTTCCACTTCATGTGCCGTTCCGTATTCAGGGAACGGGATATCGAGTTTTTTCAGGAATTTGGAGAATTCTCCACGGTCTTCGGCAAAGTCAATCATCTCGAAATCAGTTCCGAAAATCTTGATTCCTTCCTCTATAAATCGCTTGCCCAATTTAAGGGCAGTTTGTCCGCCTACCTGTAAAATCACGCCTTCCGGCTTTTCATGCTCAATAATATCGAGCACGCGCTCCCAATACACGGGCTCAAAATAGAGCTTGTCGGCAAAATCAAAATCGGTGGAAACGGTTTCCGGATTACAGTTTATCATAATGGCTTCGTAGCCCATGTCTTTGGCGGCCAAAACGGCGTGCACACAAGAGTAATCGAACTCGATGCCCTGCCCAATTCGGTTCGGACCGCTTCCTAAAATCAGCACCTTTTTACGATCGGATACTTCGCTCTCGTTTTCACCTTCGTAAGAGGAATAGTAATATGGGGTTTGAGCCGGGAATTCTGCCGCGCAGGTATCCACCATTTTAAAAGATGGCGTGAGCCCAAGTTCTATCCGGCGCGCTCTAACGGTTTTGTCAGAAACTTCCTCACCGCTTTTGCTTAACAGGTAGGCAATTTGTGAGTCAGAAAAACCGGCTTGTTTCAGTTCAAAAAAGTCATCTTTAGAAATTTCTGAAAGCGATTGTCCTTCCGTTCTGTTTTCCAGCGTTACCATGTATCTGATTTGCTGCAAAAACCACGGATCTACTTTGGTGATATCCGCAATTTCTTCAACCGAGGCGCCTAATTTAAACGCATTTCTGATTTGCATAGAGCGATCCCAATATGGTTTCAGTAAGCGATCGCGCACCGTTTTTCGATCAAATTCTTCGTAGCCGTCTGCGCCCAATCCATCGCGACCTACTTCCAGCGATTGCCATGCTTTGTTCAACGCTTCCGGGAAATTACGGCCAATAGACATCACCTCGCCTACTGCTTTCATCTGGGTTGAAAGTTCTTCATCCACGCCGGGAAATTTATCAAAATTGAAGCGCGGAATTTTACAAACCACATAATCTATACTCGGCTCAAAACAAGCGGAAGTGGTTCCGGTAATCTGATTTTTAAGTTCATCCAGCGTATAGCCCACCGCCAATTTGGTAGCCACTTTTGCAATCGGATAGCCTGTTGCTTTAGAAGCCAGCGCAGAAGAGCGGCTCACGCGGGGATTAATTTCAATAGCCACCAGTCGATCCGTTCCCGGCTCCATGGCAAACTGCACGTTACAACCGCCGGCAAACGTTCCGATACTGCGCATCATTTTAATAGCAGCATTTCGCATGTTTTGCAGCTGTTTGTCGTTCAGCGTTTGGGTAGGCGCAA
The DNA here is from genome assembly GCA_964505215.1 of uncultured Balneola sp. GTDB lineage: Bacteria > Bacteroidota > Rhodothermia > Balneolales > Balneolaceae > Gracilimonas. The sequence goes on along the minus strand of CAZDGU010000002.1, from coordinate 191,570 downwards.
CCGTAACCGAGTCGCCGGTATGCACGCCCATCGGGTCCATGTTTTCGATAGAACAGATGATAATCACGTTGTCATTCGCATCTCGCAAAAGCTCCAGCTCAAACTCCTTCCAGCCAAAAATAGATTCTTCAATAAGCACGCGGTGAACGGGACTCAGCTCCAGCCCGCGCAATACTTTTTGCTCAAATTCACTTTCTTCCCAAACAATACCGCCGCCGGCACCGCCCATGGTAAACGAAGGACGGATTACAATGGGCAGTCCGCCCAGCTCTTCTTTAATTTCTTTAGCATCCAGCAGCGATTCGGCCGTTCGGCTTCGGCATTGCTCAATCCCAATTTCATCCATTTTATCACGGAACAGCTGGCGGTCTTCGGTCAGCTCCACGGCGTCAATATCAACCCCGATGATTTGAATTCCATTTTCTTTCCAGAAGTTTTCTTTTTCGAGGTCCCGGCATAAATTCAAACCGGTTTGGCCGCCCATAGTTGGTAAAACGGCATCGGGTTTTTCTTTAGCCACAATTTTCTTAATCGAGTCGGTGGTCATGGGCAACATGTACACGGCATCTGCCATAATCGGGTCGGTCATTATGGTAGCAGGATTCGAGTTGATGAGCACAATTTCATATCCCTCTTCCTGGAGTGATCGGCAGGCCTGTGAGCCGGAGTAGTCAAATTCGCAAGCTTGACCAATTACAATAGGTCCGGAACCGATAATCAAAATTTTGTGGATGTCGTCGCGTCTGGGCATGAGTTTGGTGAGTAATTATTTGTTAATGGTGTATTAGTTATTTGGTTGATGACTGATGGAGACTGTGCCTCCCGCTTTCTCTTTAATCTATTCCCGCATCATATCTATAAACTGATCAAACAGATAAGCAGAATCGTGCGGACCCGGCGAAGCCTCGGGGTGATATTGAACTGAAAATCCCGGGAAATTCTTGAATTTTAGTCCTTCAATCGTCCCGTCATTCAGGTTGATGTGCGTCACTTCAGCTACCTTTTCATCTAAGGAGTTTTCGTCAACGGCAAATCCGTGGTTTTGGGTTGAAATTTCTACCAGTCCGGTTTTCAGGTTTTTTACGGGTTGATTGGCTCCCCGGTGGCCAACAAACATTTTGGTGGTTTTCAGGCCTTCGCTCAGCGCCATCAGCTGGTGGCCGAGGCAAATTCCAAAAATGGGCTTTCCGGTTTCTTTGGCAAAATTAACGGCTTCCAGAGCATATTCAGCCGTAGCTTGCGGGTCGCCCGGGCCGTTACTGAAAAAGTACCCATCGGCTTCCCATTCTTTAATTTCCTCTACCGAAGTTTTAGCGGGAAAAACCCGAAGCGTGCATCCGCGTTTATTTAAGTTATTGATGATGTTTTGTTTGATGCCAAAGTCGAAAACGGCTACTCGAAAATCATCGGCACCGTTAACGGTTTGGGCTTCCGTTCTGGATACTTTTGTTGCCAGCTCCAGTCCGTTCATATCCTGCCAGTCTTTGGCCATTTGAACCAGCTTTTCCTCATCAGATTCTGTGCTGGAAATAACCGCATTCATCACTCCTTTTTCCCGAATATGGCGCACCAGCTTTCGCGTATCAACTCCCGAAATTCCGGTGATTTCATTATCCTCCAGATACTGCTGCAGGCTGCGGTCGGCCATCGGGTTGCTGTATTCATGAGAAAACGCCCGGCAAATAATCCCGGCCACCATCACTTTTCGGGCTTCATCATCCCGGGGCTGCGTGCCGTAATTACCGATGTGCGGATAGGTCATCATCATTAATTGCCCATAATAGCTGGGATCGGTAAAAATTTCCTGATAGCCGGTCATGCTGGTGTTAAAGCACAGCTCGCCGCCGGTAGTGCCATTAAAACCAACGGCTTGCCCGTGCACTACGGTTCCATCGCTTAGGGCAAGTATGGCTTTATTATTTGAACTTACTGACATGGATTGGATGTTTTTGAGTTAAGTGAAATGAGTTTTTGAAAGAGGGAGCTTTTATTGACAATACTCTGATGCTAAAATGCGTAATGGGAAAATCAGCATACAGTTTTGCCGTAAAAAGAATCCTCCAAACAGCTTTAGAGAATAGGAATTGGTTTTTTAGCACAAAAAAAATCCGACTACGGAAACCGTGTCGGATTTTTAAAACACTATGAAAGGGTAAAAAAAACAATATCACGACTGCGGCCTCCTTTTGTTAAGGATCCGCCGGAGTGATGTATGAAAACTATGGAATGCTAAATCTTTGATTCGAATATATCCTTCGTTTGAAGCTTGCCAAAGATAAGGCACCGAAAATTCGTATTCAATTTAGATTGTCAATTTTTTAGCACTTCTTTTCATTATCAGAAATATGTATCTATAAGTATAACTTCTAACAAAATTGTTTTTTTGATGTACAACTTCCAAGCTCCTGTAATCACATTTCTCATCTTTATAATGCTCACTTTTTCGGGATGTTCATCTGAGGAATCCTCAGCTTCTGATAACACAATACAAACTGTTTCTCTTTCTGAAGTGAAGAAAGAAGAAGCCTTGAACGATGATCTTCAGCTTTTGGGAACTGTTGGAAACGTGATTATGCTCACCGATACCAAATGGATTTTGATGGATAACTCCCCCGGCGTTTATCTGTTTGAGGATTACGTAATGACGGCTTCTTTCGGTGAGCCGGGAAAAGGACCCTGCGAGTTTGAGGAAATTTCTGCCATTAATGCTACCGAAGATCAGGTTTTTGTGATGGACGCCATGCAAACCAAAATTATAGCGTATGATTTGGAGAGCGGAGAATGTGTTGGTGAATTCAGTCAGGAAGATTTGAAAGGAGCCTATTATCTGTTCAAAGAAGAAAATAAGCCCTCATTTATTACGGTGAATACTTCTTATATGAAGCTGACGCCGGACTCAACAAATCTGGTGCACCGTATTTATAGTGATGAAGACAGCGAGCCGCTTAATCTTACCTTCCGGGATATCGACGCTGCTAAAACGATAGTGAACATGAGATCTAATGCGGTAGGTTTTCAGCATCATGCCAATAAATTGTACTTCTACCTGCCCTTAACCGACGATTTGCAGGTATTAAATTTAGAAACGGATGAAATTCACGCAATTCCGCTACAAATAGATGTGAAAAAGAAAGAGCTTGAAAATGCCGGTAACGAGGTAAATAAAATTTTGGAAGTCATACGCGGTGATTTCGATTTCTTAAATAAAATATTAGTCGCCGATAAGTGGATTGCGGTACAAATTAACCGTCAGTCCGCCCGTGAAGATGAAGAACCTGACCGATACCTTCAGTTTTATACACACGAAGGAGACTTTATAGGAGAGATATCCACCGACCGTTCGGCTCTTGGGGCAACAGGAAATACCCTCATTTTTTCAAAAGAAAGCACTGATCCCAATTCAAAATACACCTATTTCGTGGAATATCGGGATGTGATTATGGAGTGAAAGTGGTTTTTTAGCAGTTAGCAGTTAGCAGTTAGCAGTCAGCAGTCAGCAGTCAGCAGTCAGTGATCAGTGATCAGTGATCAGTGAAATTCCATAATCCACTTTTTTCTCGTTACGTAGCTCCGCTGCGTAATGCCTAATTGGAGGCTCTGCCTCCTGTTTAATCCGCGATTCAAAAAACTAATTTCATCAGCTAAACTTCCTGGGTGTTTCCTTCACCAAAGAGCCGGTGAGGGTGGCCAATCCGCTGACTAATCCGCCCAGAAGACCTGTAATTAGCACCACTAAAAAGGGTGAGCCTACCGATAACATTTCCGCAATGCGGGTGGAGAGAATAGCATTGTTGGCAAAGTGAATATAAAGTGCCTGTCCGCCCCAGAGCAGGAAAAGGGCCAAAAATCCCAAGCTGAAAGAAGTCCATCCTTTTTTATTAAAGAGGTAACCAAAAAGAAGTCCCGGAATGGCGATGCTCCACCATGGCAAAAACAGATTCAGGATAAATGCGGAAATAATAATAAGAAGCGTCAGCAGCATTGGACATTCTTTTATTGAAGTGAACGCCTGATTGTAGCAATAATTTCAATAACCTGTAAGGCTATTTTGGGTTTATTTTGAAGGCGTATAAATGTATACATTAAGTGTATCTGTAAATTCTAACTGTCCTTAAAAGAAAATGAACAAAACAGCTATTGTAATCGGAGCCACTGGCTTGGTGGGCTCGGAGGTGGTAAAGCTGCTGCTGGAAAATGATGCGTATAAAACCGTAGAAGTTTTTCATCGGCGCGCAACGGGCGTTGAGCATCCTAAACTGGAAGAACATATTGTAAATTTTGAGGAGCTTGCAGAATGGAAGCATCAGCTGGTTGGGGATGAGCTGTATTCGGCCATGGGCACTACCATCAAAAAAGCCGGAAGCCAGGAGGCGCAGTACACCATCGACTACACCTATCAGTTTGAAACGGCTAAAGCTGCTGCCGAAAATGGGGTGAAGAAATTCTCGTTGGTATCGTCAGCCGGGGCAAATGCGGAGGCTCGGGCATTTTATCCTCGTTTAAAAGGTAAATTAGATGATGCGGTGCAGCGCCTTCCCTTTGAAGTGATTACCATTTTAAGGCCTTCCATTTTAGCCGGAAATCGGGCGGAAAATCGCTTGGGAGAATCAGTGGGATTAGTGCTGGCAAAGGTGTTTACAAAAATTCCGGGACTCAAAAAATATCGCCCGGCTCCGGCCAAAGATGTTGCGGCCGGAATGATAAATTCACTCCAAAAATGTCCGCCCGGATATCATATTTTTGAACTGGATGAGATTTTTCATTTGTAATGCAGTTTAGTTAATATCGGTTCATTAACCTTTAAATTTATGTTAGCTATGAAAAAGTCAGTTCTCTTTTTGCTTCTCTTTGGCATGTCGGTTCCGGCGCTTGCTCAAAAAGCCAATCTCAAAAAAATAATTGATGAGCGTGCCGATGAAATTGAAGAACAGGTTATTGAATGGCGGCGCCATTTTCACGAGCATCCCGAACTGTCGAATCGGGAGTTTGAAACGGCTGCATATATAGCTGAATATCTGAATGAACTGGGCTTAAAAGTGGAAACGGAAATCGCGCATACCGGCGTGGTAGGAATTTTAGAAGGCGGCAAACCCGGTCCTGTAATTGGACTTCGCGCTGATATTGACGGACTCCCGGTTACCGAACGCAACGACCTGCCGTTTAAATCGGTGGCAACGGGCACTTATCAGGGTGAAAAAGTGGACGTGATGCACGCTTGCGGCCACGATACACACATCGCCATTTTGATGGGCGTGGCAAAAATTCTTACCGAAATGAAGGCTGAGCTGAGTGGAACCATCAAGTTTATTTTTCAACCCGCAGAGGAAGGCGCTCCCGAGGGAGAAGAAGGCGGTGCCGAGCTGATGGTTAAAGAAGGCGTGCTCAAAAATCCGGATGTAGATGCTATTTTTGGGCTCCATATTTGGGATAGTTTTCCGGTGGGCACTATCGGCTATCGCTCGGAAGGAATTATGGCCAGCGTAAATAGTTTTGATCTGAAAGTTACCGGAAAACAGGCGCACGGCTCTGCACCCTGGAACGGCATTGACCCGATTGTAACTTCAGCGCAAATCATTAATAATGTACAAACTATCGTAAGCCGAACTATGCCGCTTACCAAGCAGGCCGCCGTAGTTACTTTTGGAAAAATTGACGGCGGTGTTCGGAATAACATCATCCCCGAAACGGTGGAAATGCAGGGAACTATTCGGGCGCTGGACGAAGACATGCGGCAGCTGATTTTCAAAAGGCTGGAAACCATTGTGCATCACACCGCAAAAAGCAACGGCGCCAAGGCCGAGCTTACAATTAAAGACGGCTATCCCATCACTTATAATGATCCCAATTTGACGGCGATGATGGAGCCAACGCTTCAGAATGTGACCGATGGAAACGCAATGATTATGGATGCGGTAACGGGCGCGGAGGATTTCTCTTTCTTTCAGGAAAAAATACCCGGATTATACTTCTTTTTGGGAGGAGCAGATGCGGAAATCGAATCGGGCGGACATCACACCCCGGACTTTTACATAGATGAAAGCGCCATGAAGCTGGGCGTGCGGGCCATGGCTTATCTGGTAGTGGATTATGCTGAAAAGAACTAAAACTGTACAAAAATTTTTAAAACCCTGAATTCATGAAAAAATCTGCCCTGTTTTTAATCTTTTTTGGGGTGATTTCATCCTCGCTCTTTGCACAAGAAACCGCCGTTCGGGATGATATTGCCGAAGCGCAGAAAGTGGTAGAAAGCTATTATCAGGAATATGATATTCCCGGAATGAGCGTGAGCGTTTATAAAGCGGGAGCTATCATTTGGTCGCAAGGTTTTGGCTATGCGGATATTTCCAATAAAACGCCGATCAATCCGAAAGAAACACTGTTTCGCGTGGGCAGTGTTTCCAAAACTTATACGGCAGCAGCGGTGGGACTGCTGATGGAAGCCGGAAAGCTGGATGTGCATAAGTCCGTTTATAATTACGTGCCTGATTTCCCCAAGAAAAAGTATGACTTCACCGTAAAGCAGCTGGGCGGACATGTAGCCGGAATAAGATCTTATCGCGGGGATGAATTCTTCAGTGATGTAAACTATGCAACCGTAACGGCCGCGCTCGATATTTTTAAAGATGATACGCTGCTTTTTGAGCCCGGAACCGAATATTTATACTCAAGCTATGGCTGGAATTTGATGAGCGCCGTGGTGGAGGGTGCATCCGGCGAGGATTTTATTTCATATATGGAAACGGAGGTTTTTCAGCCTCTTGGAATGAATCACACCTTACCCGATTATGCCGAACGGGACATTCCACATCGTACAAAATTTTATGTGTATGAAAAGGAGGCAAATGAGGAAGCTCCCTACGTAGATAACAGCAACAAATGGGCCGGCGGCGGGTTTCTATCCACTACCGAAGATATGATTGCATTTGGGAAAGCCCATCTTTCCGGAGATTTTTTGAATGAAAAAACGCAGAAAATATTGATGAACTCTCAGAAAACGACGGACGAAAAAACTACAGACTATGGCATTGGCTGGGCTACCGTCACCGACTCGCAAGGCAATATTTGGAAAGGCCACAGCGGCGGCTCCGTTGGCGGAGCCACCATGTTTATGATGAATGCCAAGCATGATGTAATTATAGCCTTTGCCATCAACCGCTCAGGCGCTCCAATCCGCGATTTGCGCAACAAACTGGCTGAAATATTTATTGATTAGCAGTTTGTCTTAAAGGCCGGATTCACATCACCCCAGAAAACACAATTGGCAATCAGAAACCGGCTACTATCCAAGCCTATCATTTTGTACATTCCAACCTCAATAAAAGCGTTATAAAAGAATGTCAGAAACCTACCGCGCACTTACCCGGAAATACCGCCCAACTTCTTTTGAAGACATTGTGTCTCAAGAGCATGTTAGCAGTACTATAAAGAATGCCATTAAGCAAAACCGGCTGTCTCATGCCTATATGTTTTGCGGTCCGCGTGGCGTGGGTAAAACCACAATGGCTCGTGTTCTTGCCCGAACTATAAACCAAGTGGATAGCAGTTTAGACGGCGAAGCGCTGACGCAAACGCTGAATATTGTGGAAATGGATGCTGCCTCTAACAACAAGGTAGAAGATATTCATCATCTTCGGGAAAGCGTGCGGGTTCCTCCCCAAAATGGCCGCTACAAAATATTTATTGTGGATGAGGTGCACATGCTCAGTAAGGCCGCTTTTAATGCGCTGCTGAAAACGCTGGAAGAGCCGCCGGAGCACGCCATTTTTATTTTCGCCACCACCGAGCCGCACAAAGTACTTCCCACTATTCTCTCGCGCGTGCAACGCTTCGATTTTAAGCGCATTTCGGTTGATGAAATAGTAAAGCAGCTGCGAAAAGTTTCGGAAGATGAAGGCATTACTATTGATGAGGAATCGCTGCACGTAATTGCAAAAAAAGCCGATGGAGCGCTGCGTGATGCACTTGGACTGATGGATCAGGCGATTGCCTTTTGTGGTGATAACATAACGCACAGCGAGCTGCTGCAGGCGCTGAATGTGGTGGGAGTTGACCGGCTGTTTGAGTTTATGAACTGCGTGAAAGAGCACGATGCCGACCACGGCTTAGAACTTATCAACACGCTGTTGCTGGAAGGCTATGATATTCAGGAATTTTTGATTGGGCTAACCGAGCATCTTCGAAATTTATACGTTGCGCAAGAGTCCGAGCAGCTGTATTTGGTGGAAGCTTCCGAAGAAACCAAAAAGCGATATAAACAAACAGCAGCCGATTTTTCGCGGGATGATTTAATGCGCATGCTGCACATAACCAGCGAGGCCCAGCTTAAGCTGAAAGATGTAAGTCAGCCGCGCATTCAATTTGAAATTACGTTGCTCAAGCTCATTCATATGGAGCGAACCGAGCAGCTTTCCGAGCTTTTAAAAGGCCTGGAGCAGTTAAAAAAAAACTCTGATAACTTCGTAAGCACTTCTCAAAACGGTTCAACCCCCAAAAAAGAACCGGCAGAATCTACTGCTGCGGCTGAAAACAAGGAAGAAACGCACAAGTCGAAAGAAGTAAGTGAGGCTCAGAAAGAAAACGAACAGAAGGCAGAATCAGAACCGTCTTCACAGCAGGAAGTCTCACCAAAACCAGAGGCTGAGCCACAGGAAAAAGCTACCCAGGTGGAAGAGCCGGTAGCGGAAAAACCGGAAGAAGACGATAGCGATAACGGCGACGATGATGATTTTGATATTGGCGCGCCGGCTTTGGTTACGCATCTATCAAAAAAGGCGGCAGATAAAAAAGTAAAGCGCCCTGAAGTTGCTAAAGCCAAGGCAGCAACCACAGCTCAGGTTGTAAAACCTGAAAAGCTAACGCTTACTTTTGTCCAAGAGCAGTGGCCGGTATTTTTAGAATCTTTAAAAGACGAATTTCCCATGCTGCTTTATTTGCAAATGGAGCGGGTGAAATTGGTGAGTTTAAAAGGCTCGGAGCTGTATCTGGAATGTGATAATCCATTTGCCCATAAAATGCTGGAAGAGCAAAAAACGGACCTGCAGAGAAAGTTAAAGGAATGTGTGGGCGCTTTACTTCGTTTTAGCGTTACGGTGGGCGAGCAGCAGGCGCGTAAGAAAACAATGAGCGTGTACGAGCGTTTTAAGCAAATACAGCAAAATGATCCCATTATCAGAGATATCGTTGAAATTTTTGGTGCTGAATTAGAGTATTAGCAGCTTTAAGAAATCAAACAAATTTTATTCAAATCTTTAAAACAAAATTGAATTATGAGTGACTTTAATATGGCCGATATGTTTGGCAAAATTCAGGAAATGCAGTCGAAAATGCAGGAAGCGCAAGAAGGACTGAAAGACGTAATTGTTGAAGCCGAGGCCGGTGGCGGCATGGTAAAAGTGAAGGCCAACGGAAATAAGCAAATCATTTCTATTGCTATGGATGACGAAGTGGTAGATCCCGCCGACAAAGAAATGCTGGAGGATTTAATTGTGGCAGGCGTAAATAAAGCGCTGGAAAAAGCTGAAATTGCTTCTAAAGAAAAAATGCAGGAAATGTACAAAGGGATGATTCCAGGCGGCGGCATTCCCGGCATGGACTTATCACAATTCGGACTTTAATTAATTTTAAATACGGTAATTTTTGAATGTTAAAGCGAGTGTTTGCTTAGCATTTACGTATTTAACCCTTAACATTATTAATGCAGATAACTTCAGAATATTTAGAGCGTGCCATCGAGCAGCTTTCTAAACTGCCCGGCACCGGGCGAAAATCGGCCCAGCGTATTGCCATCCACTTGTTAAAGCAAAACGACAGTTATGCCCAAAAGCTTGCTCAAGCCATTGTAGATCTCAAAGAAAAGGTAACCCGCTGCTCCGTTTGTGGAAATGTGAGCGATTCCGACCCTTGCAATATTTGCGAAAACCCCAAGCGTGATCCGTCTGCTATTTGTGTGGTGGAAGAGTTTAACGACGTATATATCATCGAAAAGTCGAATGAGTTTCGGGGGCGGTATCATGTTTTAGGCGGGGTGATTTCTCCCATGGATAATATTGGTCCGGATAAACTGCGTATTCAGGAGCTGCTAAAGCGCGTGGGCGAAAGTGATGAAATCAGTGAGGTGATTTTGGCTTTAAACCCGGATGCAGAAGGCGAGGCTACCTCCTATTATATCAACAAGCTGCTTAAAAACTATGAAGTGGACGTAACGCGTATCGCTTATGGAATTCCGATGGGAACCGAGCTGGAGTTTATTGATGAAGCCACGCTGAGCCGCGCCTTTGCCAGCCGAAACAGTTTTTGATTTAGCTTAAGCCTTTAGGTTGAGCATAGATTCGTCCATCCCCGGTGTAAGAGCGAGTATTTTCGAATTGTAAATAATCTTAAAGCTCGGCTTGGGCGCCTGCTCATAAACACATTTTGCAGTACATTAAATAGGTTTTATCGGAGGTGATGCCATCACCCCAAAAATTACCTTGATGATTATTTATTACCTTTGGCAACCAACTGGTTTGAAATACGGATTTTAATAAATGAACGACTACAATCTCTAACCTCCGCGATTAAAGCGTAATCCGTGCGCTTTTGCGGCTAACCTTATACGAATGAAAAAACTGACGCTTTTTATCTTTTTTGGGCTAATCAGCTTTGCGGCTACGGCTCAAAATTCAACTTACTGGCAGCAGCATGTTGACTACACTATGGAAATTGACATGGACACCGAAAAGCACCAATACTCGGGTAAGCAAAAGTTGGTATATACCAACAACTCGCCCGATGTGCTGAACCGCGTGTACTATCACCTGTATTTTAATGCCTTTCAGCCCGGAAGCATGATGGATGTACGCTCACGAACCATTGAAGATCCTGATCGTCGGGTTAGAGACCGTATTTTTCATTTAGCTGATGATGAAATTGGGTATCAAAAAGTGAGAACACTTACGCAAGACGGCAAGCCGGTTAAGTTTAAAACAAGCGGAACGGTGCTCATTGTTGAGCTGAATAAGCCAATTAAGCCGGGCAAATCTTCTACTTTTAAAATGGAATGGGATGCTCAGGTTCCGCTTCAAATTCGCCGTTCGGGCTGGAATAATGCGGAAGGCGTAGAGTTTTCTATGAGCCAGTGGTACCCCAAAATGGCTGAATATGATTATCAAGGTTGGCATCCGGACGAGTATATTGGCCGTGAGTTCCATGCTCCTTTTGGAAATTTTGATGTGAAAATTGCCATCGATAAAGAATATGTACTTGGCGGAACCGGTATCATCCAAAACCCTAATGAAGTTGGCCATGGCTATGAAAAGGAAGGCGCCAAAGTAAAAGCTCCCAAAGGCGATAAGCTTACCTGGCATTTCAAAGCTGAGAACGTGCTGGACTTTTTCTGGGGAGCCGATCCTGATTTTGTTCATACCACCGCTCAGGTTCCAAACGGACCTAAATTACACTTTTTATATCAGCAGCCGGCTGTGGTTGAAGGCGCTACGGATGAAGAAAATGCACAGTATAAAAAGAACTGGGAGCAGCTGCCGGAATATACCGTGCGTGCTTTTGAATACGCAAATAAACACTTTGGTGAGTACCCTTATCCACAGTTTACAGTAATCCAAGGTGGCGACGGCGGTATGGAGTATCCAATGGGAACGCTGATTACCGGCGGCCGCGGATTAGGAAGCTTAGTAGGCGTGATGGTGCACGAAATGTATCACAGTTGGTTCCAGAACGTAATAGCTACCAACGAGCTTTTACTGGAGTGGATGGATGAAGGATTTACCAGCTTTGGCTCGGCCGAAACTATGGCGCATCTTTTTAACCGTGAAGGAAACCCCTATTTAGGATCGTATTACGGCTATTATTCCATTGCAAAGTCTGATTTGGAAGAGCCGATGACTACGCATGCTGATCACTATAATACCAACGCTGCCTACAGCCGTGCGGCTTACTCTAAGGGAGCAGTGTTTTTAGGACAGCTGAGCTACATTATGGGCGAAGAGGCTTTCCGGCGCGGAATGTTAACGTATCACCAAGAGTGGAAACTGAAGCATCCTACAGCTGATGACTTTATGAATGTGATGGAAAAAGAGTCGGGCATGATTTTGGACTGGTACTATCAGTACTTTGCCCAAACCACTAAGAAAATAGATTATGCGATCACGTCGGTAGTGGGAGATAACAAAAAAACAGCCGTTCAATTAGAGCGTGTTGAGCTGATGCCCATGCCGTTAGATGTAGTAGTAGAATATACAGACGGCACCAGCGAACTGTTCTACATTCCGCTGCGCATGATGAGAAACATCAAGCCGGCCGAAAATGATATGAAACGTACCGTGTTAGAAGAATGGCCTTGGGTAAATCCCACCTACTCTTTCTCTATTGATAAACCGGCATCAACCATAAAAACCATTGCTATAGATCCTTCTCAGCGCTTAGCTGATATTGATCAAAGCAATAATGTATTTAATGTGGCAGAAATGCTGAACGATTAAAGTTTAGAAACCCTTTTAAAGAAGGCTGTACTTAAAGTTCAGCCTTCTTTTTTGATTTATACATAACAATTTCCAGAGGTAAATAACTCTAAAAGATGAGTAAAAAAGATTACGCAGCCCTTGCAATTGAAGTTCATAAAAAATATCGCGGCAAAATTTCTATTGAGCCGAAATTTTCGTTAGAAACAAAAGATGACTTAAGTATTGCATATACGCCGGGCGTTGCACAGCCGTGTAAAGAAATTACTGCCGATAAAGAAAAGGCCTACGAATATACAGCTAAAGGAAATATGGTGGCGGTGGTAAGTGATGGAACCGCTGTTTTAGGATTGGGCGATATTGGCCCGGAAGCTTCTCTCCCGGTAATGGAGGGGAAATCGGTTTTGTTTAAAAAGTTTGCCGGAGTAGATGCCATGCCTATTGTGCTGGATACGCAAAACACGGATGAAATTGTGCAAACGGTGAAAAATATAGCTCCCGGTTTTGGAGGTATTAATTTGGAAGATATTTCTGCGCCGCGTTGTTTTGAAATTGAACGCCGCCTGAAAGAAGAATTGAATATCCCGGTTTTTCATGACGACCAGCATGGAACAGCTATTGTAACACTTGCCGGAATATACAATGCGCTTAAACTGACGGAAAAGAAAATGAGTGAGCTTCAGGTGGTAGTAAATGGAGCGGGCGCAGCCGGTGTGGCTATCGTGAAGCTGTTATTTGCTGCCGGAGTAAAAGATGTGATTATGTGCGACAGCCGGGGAGTTATTTATAAAGGTCGTGAGAATCTGAATGGCATTAAGCAGGAGATGGCTGAAATTACCAATAAGAGTAAGATTCAAGGCTCGCTGGCGGATGCAGTTAAGGATATGGATGTTTTTATCGGCGTTTCGGTAGCCAACGTGCTTTCTGTTGATATGGTTAAAAGCATGAACAAAAATCCTCTTATTTTTGCCATGGCTAACCCTGATCCTGAAATCACCCCCGAAAATGCCCTGAAAGCCGGAGCTGCCGTAGTAGCCACCGGGCGCTCAGATTTCCCAAATCAAATAAACAACGTTTTAGCTTTTCCTGGACTTTTCAGAGGAGCTTTGGATGCCCGCCTCACCCGCTTAACTACCCAGATGTTTGTGACGGTTGCAAAAGCCATTGCAAACTGTGTAGATGAGGTAACACCCGAAAGAATAATCCCTGATCCTTTTGATGAGAAAGTGCCTGCCGCTGTTGCGGATGCGATAGTAAAAAGTGCCTGAGTACTTTATACATTTTTAACATCCCCAAAGTCGGTTTAATCTGTAGTTTTCCAGACTTATAAAGTTGGAAACCCAGATCAGGTTGGAATGAAGTCTGCTATAAAATCAATTTTCTGTTTGTTAATTTTGGATGCTGTTTCTGCAGAAGTATTTGCGCAGAAGAAGCCGGACGGGACCTCCAATGCGTTTGAAGTTTCGGCTGCATATGCCAAAAATCCACCGCATATCGATGGAAAGCTAAATGATCAGATTTGGCAGAACATTCCCCCGGTTACCGACTTCACTCAGGTTTGGCCCAACGATGGCGAGCCTGCAACAGAAAAAACAGAAGTACGCATTGCTTACGACCGGGACAACCTCTACTTCGCATTCCGGTTTTATGATAAAAACCCGGAACTGATTCGTGCCCGTAATTTAGAACGAGGAGGCCGTAATAGCAGAGACGACCATGCTTACATCGGTATTGATACGTATATGGATGGGCGGAATGCCTATTTATTTGAAGTGAATGCATTGGGAACCCAGGATGACGCCCTCATCACGAATGAGAATTTAGATTACTCAGGATTTTCGTGGGATGCCGTTTTTGTAAGTGAAACTGCGATAGACGATAAAGGGTGGACGCTTGAGGTTGCCATTCCATTTCGCCAATTACGCTTTCCGGAAGGTGATGAGCTTGAATTTGGGCTGATGCTTTCCCGCACCATCATTCGGAAAAACGAACGGGTGATTTGGCCGGCCATTGGCCGAGAGTACGGAGGTTTTGACGGCGTGCGTGCTGCCGTTTCTCAATACGGAGTTTTGAAAGGGATCCGGAATATTCGTCGCGGAAATAATATAGAAATCAAACCTTATGTGATTTCCGGAGCTCAGGAAATTCGTCCCGACCTGCAAAATGAACAAACTGACGTTGATTACACCTACGATTTTGGTGGTGATTTTAAATGGGGCATCACTTCAAACCTTACCCTTGATATGACCGTGAACACGGATTTTGCACAAGTAGAATCAGACAATGTGCAGCTGAATTTATCCCGGTTCAGTCTCTATTTTCCTGAGAAGCGGGAGTTTTTTCTTGAACGAGCCGGGCTTTTTGAACACGGTAATTCCAGATCAACCCAAACCTTCTTTTCAAGACAAATCGGGCTTACCGATCAAATTTTAGGCGGCGCAAGGGTTACCAGCCAGGCAGGAAGATTCTCGTATGGAGCTATGAATATTGAAACAGGCGAAAATATGGGTCAGATTTTTGGAAGCAACTCCACGAATAATTCTGTACTCCGTGTTACAGCCAACGTGCTTCCAAGAGCGGCAATTGGCACGATAGCTACCAACCTTGACGGACCTGATGGATACAACCGAGCACTTGGCGTTGATGCAAATTATCGATTCTGGAGCTCCAGCGAATTTAAAGCATGGTACACCAACGTTTGGAGCAGTGAGAAAACTCTGAATGATAATGCAGGCTATGCCAGCTTGCAAATTGGTGATGATACCTACGGCGGAGGTTTTTCCTATACACATGTGGGGAAAAACTATGACCCGGCTTTAGGCTTTGTCAGAAGGCGGGATATGCGTCAGTATTCCACAAATTTAATGTACAACCCAAGGGTTAGCCTGGCCATGCTGCCATCGCTGGCACGCCTGAATTATGACTTAAGTTTTGATTACATCGAGGGGCAGGATCGCGTTAAGCAATCTTCTCAATTTGTAGGGAGTGCGGGACTGGAATTTACTAACAACGAATCTATTGAAGTCAGGTTCGATCGTCAGTTTGAACGACTTCTTACTCCCTTTGCCATTCGTGCCAATGCCATAATTCTGGCCGGAGATTACGCCTTCCATTCTTTTCGTGTCAGCGGCAGAACAAATGACAGTAAGCGGTTCTATACCTCAGCCAATGTAAGTACCGGGCAGTTTTATGACGGAAAGCGAACGAACCTGGGCTTTAGAGTTGGCTACCGCTATTCCAAACATCTGAACCTGGATCTGGAAATTGATCATTCGGCTATAGACCTGCCCATAGCCAACGGGGAGTTTGATGCTACCATTTTTTCTACAGATATATCCGGCGCTGTTAATCGTAAAATATCTGCCAAAGCTCTTTTACAGTACGATAATTTTTCGAGAGATATTCAGGCTTATATCCGTATTAACTGGATCCACACTCCGGGAAGTAATCTTTACTTTGTGTTCAATACTTCATACCACCTGACCGGAGATAATGAGACGCTGTTTGATCCCCGAAAAAACCTGATTATGAACAACCGTGCAGCAGTGGCCAAGCTCACCTACCTCATTATGCTATAAGGTGCATTCATATAACACATACTTTTTGTTTTGAGCCGGATTTTTGCCCTTAAAAAGTTTTTGAAGATGTGTTCGATAATTCAAGTGCTGATTGGCAACACAAATAAACCGTCCGTCCGGTTTTAACACTCTTGCTACTTCTTTAAATAACCAAACGCTCACCTCAATATTTGTTTCGTGGCCGAAGTGAAAAGGCGGATTACTCACCACTAAATCCATGCTGTCGGCCACAATATCTGCCAGCGTATCACTCCAGTAAAAGTGCGTGTTTTCACCCTTTAAATTCAGTTGTGCTGAACGGATAGCGAGCCAGGAATCATCCGTAAGATGTAATTCCGCCTCAGGATTTTGCGAGCGAACGGCTTTGGCAATCACTCCGTTTCCGCAAGCCAAATCCAGCACGGCTTTATCGCTTTTTTCAACCTTCAGGTTATCAATCAAAAATTGAGTGGCATAATCTATATGGTCTGATGAAAACACGCCATAATACTGTTTGATCAGCTCCTCACCATTGCCGGTGATGTCGGCCTGTATCTCATGAATGGGAGTTTTATAAGAGACTTCTTTTTTACCGGATAGCTGTAAAATCCGGGCTTTTTTCCGAGCCAGACTTTGTTCCACTTCTTCAAAATATCGGTTTGAAATCTCCAGCATTTGCGGGGTAAAATACTTGGTCATAAAGCCGGCAAGCACCGTACCGGTATCCGATAGATTTTGATGGATGCGCTGCAAATAAAGCTCAAACAAATCCATAGATTTTGGGATATGGATAAGAGCTGTATCAACTGAAGCAGGGGTTTCTTCCAGCAGCTTTTTAAACTTTAGCTCACCTTTTTTGAGTCCGTTTGCCTCCAGATTTTTGTGAATAGCCGTAAGTTGGCTTTTTCGCTCCACAATTACCGAGGGGTGATGATGATGCAGCAGGCAGCCCAAAAAGCCAAAGCGGTCGTTATAAATGGCCGTGTTTGTATTTTCAGGATTTTGCACAAGCTCGGTTGCGCTGTTAATCAGATATTCGTCGGCGGCGCTCCATGCTCGCAAAGAGCGATTATCTGTTTTTGGATATCTTGAAAAGGAAAAGCTTTTGTCCTGAAATTTAAAGTTATCCACTTAGTAATTTTCTAAAATAAACTGGTTTGTTCTTTGTCTTCTTTTTGAGCTTCTTCAATCTGAGGCTCATCTGTGGGAGCAAAGGTGTTGAGCATTTCAGGAGCAAATCGCTTCTCATAAATGCGCCTTGCAATGCCATGGAGTGCCTTTTGGCCACGAGGTGGGATTTTTAGAAATCCGCTTTCGTCTTCATTCAAAAAGCCAAAAGTTCGCAAATCATTTACAATCAGATAGGCTAATTTATCAGCTACACCGGCATTTTTCTCTACATATTCGCGATGCGGCGGCTCATCTTCACTCACATAAACCATGCCTAAAACATTCAGCTCCACTTCGGTAAGTGGAAAGCCTTCGCAGCCTTTGGTAAGCAGGCTGTCCCACGTTTTCTGCGAATAATGTAATCCAAACCAAGACTTTGATTCCCGGAGCAAAACACCACTTGCCGCACAGGCTACATGCTGGCCGGGCGGTGCTTTTTTAGGCTCGCCGCGAGAACGGTACATGTTTACCATAGTGGCTAAGTCGAGCTCGCCAATATTGGGAGGATATTTAAAGTGAAAATCGCTTCGTTTTTGCATGGATTTCAATTCTGCCTGTTCGTTTTGACAGTAACTGTCAGCAATCTACAAAAAAATAGCCAAAGCCTCGACGAATCTCACCAAAAGAAAAAAGCAGTTGCTATCAGCCCTTTTCTTTGATTAACGCAACGGCTTTATCCATTGTGAAATCTTCCGGAGTTTCGTCTTTTGGCAGACTGATATTCTTTTTGCCGTGTTTAATATACGGGCCATAGCGTCCGGTCATTACACGTATTTGTTTATCCGTTTCGGGATGTTTGCCTAAATCTTTAATTTCGTTACTGCCCCGGCGCGATTGCTTTTTCTGAGCCAGCAGTTCAACGGCTCGGTCCAGTTCAATATCCAGAACGCTTTCAGCTTTGGGGATAGATTTAAACTTGCCATCGTGCACTACATACGGACCGTAACGGCCTACTCCGGCTCGCACAACTTTCCCATCTTTGGGATGTTCACCCAGCTTTCGGGGAAGTTCAAGCAGCTTCAGCGCCAGCTCTAAATCCACATCCTCCGTTTCCATGCCTTTCAGCAGTGAAGTTCGTTTGGGTTTTTTGTTCTCTTCAGTTACTTCACCCCGCTGCACATACGGGCCATATCGCCCGGTGAGTAAAAAGATAGGCTCATCCGTTTCGGGATCATAACCAATGGGTTTGTCGCCTTCTTTTTCATCATCAATTAGCTTTTGGATAAGCTCGGCTGTTAAATCACTTGGGTTATATTTCTCCGGAATGGATGTATTTATCTTATCGTCGCCCTCTCCTTTGCTTAGGTAGGGTCCGTATCTGCCAACAGCTAATTTGGTTCCGTTAAGGCCTTCAAGCGGCAGGTCTAATAATCTGGCTTTCTGCGGATCAATCTTATCTTCCTGAGTATCAACCTTGGCTTTTAATCCGTTTTCTCCGCTGTAATAATTCTCAAGATACTTAACCGGATCCTGTTCTCCTTCAGCTACTGCATCTAATTTATCTTCCAGCTCTGAGGTAAATTCGCTATCTACCAGATCCGGAAAATGTTTTTCGAGCAGTGAAGAAACAGCAAAAGCCGTGAATGTTGGAACTAATGCTTTGCCCTCACTTTTAGCATATTTTCGGTTTTGAATAGTGCTGATAATAGACGCATACGTACTGGGTCGGCCAACACCTCGTTTTTCGAGCTCCTTCACCAACGTAGCTTCGGTGTAGCGGGCCGGCGGCTTGGTTTCGTGGCTTACAAAGTCGAGCTCATCCAGTGCGGTAACATCGCCGGTGTTCATGGGCGGAAGATAATTTTCCTGATTTTCGAGAGCCGCTTCCGGATCGTCACTTCCTTCAACATACGCTCTGAAAAAACCGGGAAACAAAATCTTTTTACCGCCTGCACGGAAGTCTGCATCCGTATCGTTATGAGTGGCGCGAATGGTTACGTTGGTGAACTCGAGCTGAGCCTCAGCCATTTGGGTGGCAATAGTTCGCTTCCAAATAAGGTCATACAGCTGAAATTCCCGTCCGCTGAGTCCTGCTTTTTCCGGCTTCACAAACTGAGAGCCGGCCGGACGAATAGCTTCGTGAGCCTCCTGCGCCGATTTCCCTTTTCGGTTATAATTTCGAACGCGTTCAAACAAATAATCATCACCATACTCTTCTGTAACCGCATCACGGGCGGCGCCAATGGCCTGGCCCGACAGTCGGGTTGAATCGGTACGCATATAGGTGATAAATCCTTTTTCGTACAGCTTTTGGGCCACGCTCATGGTATCGCGAGCGGAAAATCCAAACTTTCGGTTTGCTTCCTGCTGTAGTGTAGAAGTGATAAATGGAGGAGCCGGATTTCGTTTCTGTGTTTTAACATCCACATTAATGACCGACCATGAAGCTTCCTTCAGATCGCCCACTAAGTTTTTCGCTTTTTCCTCATCCAGCAGCACCACGCTTTTTGGTTTTTTCAGCTTGCCGGTGTTTTCATCAAAATCTTTACCCGAAGCCAGGCGCTTTTCATTCAGGTGCGTTAAATCTGCCTGAAACTTTTCGTTTTCACCTTCTTTATGAAGCTGTGCTTTTAAATCGTAATATGTTGCGCTTCTAAACTTCATGCGCTCTCGTTCGCGCTGCACTAAAAACTCAACCGCAACCGATTGCACGCGCCCGGCAGAAAGTCCCGGCGAAATTTTCTTCCATAAAAGCGGAGAAACCGTATATCCGGCCAGGCGATCCAGAATGCGTCGGGTTTCCTGAGCGTGAACTAAATTCATGTCAATATCGCGCGTATTTTCCAGTGCGTTCAGTACGGCTTCTTTGGTAATTTCGCGAAAAGCCATGCGTTTTACCGGAACTTTGGGCTTCAGTACTTCCATTAAATGCCACGAAATTGCTTCTCCTTCGCGATCCTCATCCGTTGCTAATATAAGCTCATCAGCATCTTTCAACAGCTTTTTCAGCCGGGTAACTACTTTCTTTTTTGAGGATGGAACCACATATAAGGGGTCAAATCGGTCTTCTACATTAATACCTAAATTAGACCATTCTTCCTTTTTATACTTAGCCGGAATTTCTTTGGCAGACGAGGGTAAATCGCGAATATGCCCCATAGAAGAATCTACCGTGTAGCCTTTGGGTAAGTATTTTTTAATGGTTTTAGTTTTTGTAGGAGACTCTACAATTACGAGACTTTTCATACAATAAGGGTAATTATTTCAAACTTTCTACCAGCTCTTTTAACTCTCTGGCGTGGTCTTTGGTGTTCACTTTTTTGATAGTTCCCAAAATAGTACCATCTGAATCAATAACAAAGGCCGAACGTGAAGGTGCTTCATATTCGTTGCCAAACATCTTCTTTTGAACGATGGAATCGGTAGCTGCTGCAAATTTATAATCAGGATCTGAAACCAGTGTAAAGTCTATGCCCTGCTTTTTAGCATATCGTTTATGCGAGCCGCAGGTATCTTTACTGATGGCTACCAGATTGTAGCCCTTTTGGGTAAACCATTCGGCGTTATCAGCCAGATCTTTGGTTTGGCGATCGCAGCCTCCCGTATTGTTTTTCATATATACGGAAACGATGGTGGGCTTATCCAACAACGTGTTAAAGTTAAGCTTTTTTTCCTCTCCATTTTGAACCGCTTGTACGGTAAAATCGAAATCTGCTTTGGCACCTTGCTCAATCATATCAGTAATATCAATTATGTATGGAATGTTAAAATTGAATGATGATAACCGAAAGTAAGGAGGTATTCGTTCGATTTAGGATAATTATTGGAAAATAAATACTAAAGCGTGGTTTGTGAGAGTGTTTGAAATTACGTTCGTTCTTGCTTTTTTGGGGTGAAGATTGAGCTTTTTTTCTAAGCAATTCTTTCACTCCGAAAGCCTGCCTCAACCCAAAAAACTATTGGCTTAATTATCTGCTGTACGCCCCCATAACAAGTACTTAGCCACGGCCGCCACTACCAGCGAATGATGCACGGTTCCGTTATTCACCAATTCCAGAAAATCATCCAGCGGAAGAGTGTGTACGTTAATGCGTTCGTTTCCATCCAGCTCTTGCTCTTGAACTTTATGGCAGCCTTTGGCAACATACAGATGCGTGTAGTTGGTGAGAAATGCAGGATTTGAACTTACTTTTCCCAAATAATACCAGTCGTTTCCGGTAAAACCGGTTTCCTCAAGCAGCTCGCGCCGGGCGGTTTCAGCGTGCGTTTCTCCGTCATCAACCATGCCACCGGGGAGCTCAAGAGTTGGTTTTTCAATTCCGTATCGATATTGTTCTACTAAAACCACTTCATTTTTTGGGGTGATTGGAATTACATTCATCCATTCGGGAGCTTTAATAATAGAAAAGGTAGCTTCACGATTTTCTGAAGCTAATTTCATATCTCTGCTTAACAGTTTGAAGATATTAGTGGTATATTTAAGGCTCTCGTCCGTGGTAATCCACGGTTCAATCGAAAATATAAAATTACGGTTATCCATAAATGACAGACACGCTTAAATTAGTTGAAAATCAATTTTCTTCGGAAGCAGAACTTAAAGAAGCTATTGATAAAGCGTGCGATTTGATGGAGAAAATTTATACCTCCGGTAAGTATCCAAAACTTATAGTAGAGCGCACGTGGAGCAAGCACAACCCTATTATTGACGGTGAGCTGGCGCAGCCTAAAGCTTATCGGTGGTATTTAAAGCGTGAAATTGAACGGCTTATTAAAAATGGAGCAACCGTATTTATAAAGCCTTCGCGCGACGTGATGGCGCTGCACGACCCGAAATTGTTCGACAATCTTGATGAGCACGACTGGAATATCACCCAGAAAAAATTATTCCTTTTCCGAGCCGAGCGCATTGATATTTCCCTTGACCGCCTGCAGCATTATACGGGCACCAAGCCGGAGGATTTCCAGCGCTACATCATGTTTACCAACTACGATATGCACGTGGAAGTGTTTTTAGACATGTTTCCGGATTGTGAAAAACCCGTTCGGGATGGCGTACAAATGCCTGCGTATCACCACAAAATGGAAAATAACTCGGGAGTTACGCTCGTGAATATTGGCGTGGGGCCGTCAAACGCTAAAACCATCACCGATCACGTGGGCGTTCTTCGTCCCGATGCTATGGTTATGGTTGGGCACTGCGGCGGACTTCGAAACCACCAGGATATCGGTGATTTTGTGCTTGCCAACGGCTACTATCGCGCCGATCGCGTGCTGGATGATTTGCTGCCTATCGGCATTCCCACTTCACCTAATTATCTGCTAAACCGATACATGCAGCAGGTGTTGAGTAAGCATGATATGAGGCATCGGATTGGTACCGTTTATACCACTTCAAACCGAAACTGGGAATTTTCGAAATCCCGAACGGTTGAGGAAATTCACATGAGCCGAAGTGTTGCGGTTGATATGGAATCGGCCACCGTAGCTACAAATGGATTTCGATATCGCATTCCACATGCCACGCTGCTTTGCGTGAGCGACAAGCCGCTGCACGGAAAGCCGAAGCTTACGCAGTACGCGCAATCTTTTTACCAAAACTCCAAAGAAATGCACCTCAAATTAGTGATTGATGCGCTGCAAATGGTGAAAGAAGCCTATCCCGAAGGATTGCCTAACTCCAGCATCCGCGCCTTTAACGAGCCGCTGATGGGTGGTACGGAATAGAAGTAACTGCAGAATCTGATTTTTAATGCGCTGCAGTAAATGGTTTTCTTCTTTCCGGCAGTTGCTTATTAATCGTTTTTTTTTATGATCCGCACCCAAAAAATTAACTCTAAACACACTCAGTGAAAACCTATTTATTTCTTTTTGCCATTCTATTCATCACGGCCTGCAGTGCTGACAAAACAGAACAAGATAATTCGTTAAAAGAGCTTTCCTATAGCAAAGAGCTCGTTTTTGATGCCAATCATCCCGATATCTTAATCGGAAGCTTTTCGGGTTTGGCTACGGATGAAAAAAACCATATTTATTTAGCCGATAGAAAATTAAATCAAATCCACAAGTTTTCACCGGATGGAGAATTTCTTACTTCTATTGGGCGAGAAGGGAAAGGTCCCGGTGAGTTTGAAGCGCTGAATGGGGCTATTAAAGTGCAGGGAAATAAGCTGTACGCTTTTCAAGGCCATACGCAAAAAGTTGATGTATTTGATACCGAATCTAATGAGCACATTCGTACTATATCTATTGAAAAAACAAAAGTTGACGGTCAGCCTATTGGAACACCTCAAGGTATTTTCCCTTTAGAATCAGGCAATATTATGGTTCATTTTGTAGATCCGTACTTTTTTGCGCCTAAAAAAGGAGAGGACCAAAAGATGATCACGGTTTCAGAAATCAATCCGGACGGTGATTTTGTGAATAAAAAAGTGATGCAGTTTCCCACCCCTTTTCCCTCTGGCAAAAAGCTGATTTATATGGAAGAAAGCAGCATTTCTGTATTTTCTGTAGAAATGTATCCTGATGTAATGATGACCCGGAAAGGAAATAATGTGGTAGTAGCCGATAGCGACAGCCTTCTCTTCACGGAATACGATCACACCGGAGCAATAATGACCGAATTAAAGGGATCAGCTTCTCGGGTTCCCTTTACTTCTACCGACCTTGACACCCTCAGCAACCGAATGGGAAAGAAGGTTAGAACGGCCGTTAACAGTGTTGGAGCTCCCGGCCACTGGCCTGCTTTTGATGAGTTTTCGGTAACAACGGACGGTCGCTACTGGATTAAACAATACAAGCCCTGGAGCGATACGCAGCCGTGGCAAATTGTTAATGAAAGCGGCAAAGCAGCCTACACGGTTGACTTACCCGCAGACATTAAGCTTTACCCCACCGCCGATGGAAAAGCTTACGCAATCCATGAATCAGAGAATGGATTAGCTTCTGTTTACTTATATACGTTTGAGTTTTAGAGAAAACTCGGCTTAGCTGACTACTCAACGCTCGAGGCTATTTCTGAAGTATTGAACTGCCAGCCCGGCGATATTTTAGAGTATGAAAATGACTCGTGATTTCTGATTAGGCTAAAGTTTCCGAAGCTGTAAAAACTGTGAGTTCAATCAAAAATGATGCCCTACGTTTAGTTTCAGAGAGTAAGGGCCGTTGCCGTCTTGGGTCATAAGCGTCAGTTCTACCGGGCCAATCAGAGTAATCAAGCCTGCCGACAGCCCAAAGCCGTGATTAAATTCAGTAAATGGAATATCCCACGTCCATTTGTCCCGAACATCAGCGGCATTCCAGCGGAGCTGCATAAAGCCATTGTGCCTGAACTGAAACTGAATGCCTGCCTCCAGAGCTTTTAGATTATCACCCCTTAACTCCTGTGTTTTATAACCCATTAAAGGATATTGGTGCCCCGGCCTCATATAATTAGCAAATGCACCGCCGCTGTAAAATTGATAATGGAGCGGAAGATTAGAGTTTTCAGCGAAGGTTCCCCCGGCTGTAATTCTGCTCATGAAAGTAAACTTATCGTGCAGTGGTATGCGCGATTCCCAGTTAAAAATATGCTGAAAAAACGTAATACCACTTCCCCAATATCTATTCGAAAATTCAGTTTGGATGAAAAGCTTATTTCCTGAAGTTGGATAATATGTTTGATTGTAAGAGTTGAGGTGCAGCGCACCCTGAGCAGTCAGTATTCTATCCACGTTGGTAAAGAGTAAAGTCTCGCCAACAGCTTGGTCAATGTTATAAATTTCAGCTTTGGCTCCTACAGCAAGCGAAGCATTCCGAAAGGCTCTGATCCATGTTTTCATATTAAATGAAAACGACTCAATATTTACTGAGGAGATGATCGAATTGCCGCTAAAAATATCTATGGGTATGCGATAACCTTCCAGTTTAAAATTCAATCCCGATTCGGGGTATAACGTATAGGGAATAACATAATTTGCCGTTGCCTCTAATTGCTCACCAAGGCGAAGTTCAGCAATCAGGGCATCTCCTTCACTTAAAATCTTATTAAACGTACTGCTAAAAAGCAGTGAGGCTTTGTACCGGCTGTCGTAACGGGCACCAAACCCAAGCGTGTTATAATTGGCTGCAGTTATATGAATGTTCAGTATAAAGCCATCGGTATCAGGATCAACTAAAATTTGATAATTAAGATCACTGATATGACCCGATGAATACATGAGCTGCATTTGGTTAGAAATTTCACTGACCTGTACAATCTGCCCTTCCTGAATAGTAAGAGAGCTCCGGAGGCTGCTTCTTAAAGATTCATTAGCGCCTTCAATGTTAATTTTACTGATAAAAATCTGATCCGGAATTTTTTTAACCTCTTTTTGTTCTGCTTCAGGCTGTTTCTTTTGTAGCTCTTTGAGTTGTGGAAGAGCAGCTCTTGCCGCTTTTTCACCTTCTGCTATAATTTCCTCAGCTTTATTAAAATCAAATGTCGAGTATTCTTTTATGTTTGGGCTAATCAGTATGTCTGATGCTTCTCTTTCAATGATATTTGATTTTTCGCGACTGAAACCGATTGACTGCCCCATGATATCAATAAAAGTCCGCAGGCTGTCGGCAGGACGAATCTCTCCGCTTACATCGGATGAAATAACAAAATTAGCGCCCAGTTTACGTGCATCTGTGGCAGGGATGTTCCGGATCACCCCACCGTCAATATAAAGCGAATCACCTATAACAACGGGTTTAAAAACGGTAGGAATGGCAGTACTGGCCCGTATAATTTCGGGAAGATATCCTTTGGTGACATGAACACCCTCGCCGGTTTCCAGGTTGGTAACTACACCGGCAAATGGAATGGGAAGCTCCCTAAAGTCTGAGACTCCATGATAAGACAGAGTCAGCTCGGTGAGCAGCATGGAAATCTTTTGGCCGGCAATAAGTCCGCGGGGTAAACTTACCCTGCCGGGCTCGTAAGGGACGGTAAAAATAAAGCGCTCATTAGATTGATCCTGAAAAATAGATCGATATTTTCTGGGCCGTGTTTCGCTGAATAACTCATTCCAGTCCGTATTCAGGGCAATTTCTTCTAATTCTTCAATGCTATAGCCGATTGCGTACAATCCGCCAACCACTGCGCCCATGCTGGTTCCTGTAACTACATCAACCCTTATGCCTGCTTCTTCAAGCACTTTTAATACTCCAATGTGGGCAAATCCCTTTGCGCCACCGCCGCTTAGCGCTAACCCAATCTTTATTTCTTCCGGTTGAAGCTTGTCCTCATCTTGCCCGGTTGCATCTTGTGGGATGCAGAGGGCTACCAGAGAAA
Organism: uncultured Balneola sp.; assembly: GCA_964505215.1. GTDB lineage: Bacteria > Bacteroidota > Rhodothermia > Balneolales > Balneolaceae > Gracilimonas. The sequence continues at coordinate 165,153 of CAZDGU010000002.1, read as the reverse complement.
TCACGAAAACCACACGTTTAAATTTATACCACATAGCTATTTGCTTATTGAGAATTGGCACAAGCGGATACTTGCGACAGGAGTATAACTTACTATTTATGCAACAGCCAATGGCTTGGCATATCCATCTTCCAGCTAACGTTTAGTTCAGGAATCTCCAGCCCGGCGTTGAGTAAGCTGATGCCTGTTTTTTGAACTTTTTTGCTGCTGCTGTCTCCGTTTCGCCCATATACGGGATCGTCAATAATGGGAAACCCCCACTGCTGCAAATGAAGCCGTATTTGATGGGTCCGTCCGGTTTTAGGTTCACATTTTATGATGGACGCTTCATCACCCCGCTGCAAAACTTCAAAATGGGTGATGGCTTCTTTGGCATGCGTTAGGCCCAACTTACTTTCAAATACAAAGCCGGTTTTTCTGCGGATGGGCGCATCAATGGTAATAGCATCTTCGGTTGGGCTGCCCGAAACTCGGGCATAATAGGTTTTCTTCACTTTGCTTTTGCTGAAGCAAAGCATGGCGTTCCGCGCAAATGTTTTGTTGCGGGCAAAAAGTACAACGCCGGAGGTTACAGCATCCAGCCGGTGTACAATGCGGAGATCCTCAAAACCCTGCTGCTTTAAAATTTCTGAAAGTGCGTTTTTATTATACCGCCCGCCGGGATGCATGGGCATGGGGGCCGGCTTAAAAACCAGCACATAATCATCGGAAATGTGCAATATTTCTACGCTGTCCGGAACGGAAGGCTCTATCACTTTTGGGTTGTGATGAAATACCTCGTCGTGCAGGCTAACCGTTTGTTCGGGGTGAACCGATTTTCCGTTAATGCCTACAAAGCCTGAGCTGATTCTATCTTCCCAAACCGAAGGTTTATGAAAAGGAAAGCGCACCGACATCATCTTTAACAGCTTTTTGCCGGCAAAATCAGCTTTAACCCTAAACCGATAGGTACTTGAATAAGGTTCAACAATACGAACCGGACAATAAGCCGCTTTCTTGTCCAAAACCATCCTACTTTGAAGCAGTGCTCAGCTCTCTTTCCTTAAAATCATCTCCAAAATAATTGTACCATTTTCTAAACGGACGGAAAGCATTTTCGGGGTCAAAGGGGCGCTTGTATTCACTTTGTTTGCACTCTTCGCTGCAGCAGCCCTCCATTTTTCGAGCTCCTTCTTCTGAGCACACAAACAGTTTATTGCATTCCATATTGGCGCAATTTATGTAGGTGTCGGCCGGTTTTCCGGTAATTTCGCAGTTTGCAATGGGTTCTAAATCGTTGGGATTTACGGGTACTACCAGCCGGTCGTCAAACACAAAGCATTTGCCTTTAAAGTGTTTTCCATTTTCCTCTTTGGCGTAGCGCAAAATACCACCATGCAGCTGGTTTACATCTTCCCATCCGGCTTCTTTCATCACCACCGAAAACTTCTCGCAGCGGATGCCGCCGGTGCAATACATCAGTACTTTTTTATCTTTGGGAATGCCGGCTTCTTCAACCCATTGCGGGAAGTCATAAAAATTCTTTACGTCGGGTTGAATGGCTCCTTCAAAATGGCCGATTTTAGATTCGTAGTTATTGCGAACATCAATCATCACATAATCCTCTTCTTCCATCACCCTGCGCCATTCAGCGGGCTCCAGATAAGCTCCTCCATTTGCAGGGTCCACATCTTCCTGATGCAGTGCCACAATTTCGTCACGGGTTTTGCAAATTAACTTGGCAAAGGGAATATATTCGCTCTCGTCTTCTTTAAATTCGGTATCACCAAAGCCGGGCAGCGACCACAAGTAATTTTTGTATTCCTCAATCTGCTGCTTTGTACCGCCGGCCGTTCCGTTAATTCCTTCATCCGAAATATAAATACGGCCTTTCAATCCAATTTCTTTGCAAAATGCTTTATGCGTTTTAGCAAATTCTTCCGGATGTTCAATCGGCTCAAAATTATAATAAAGTATTACTTGATACATGTTTCTCTTAAATTGTGGGAACTGTAGTACAGTGTTCATTTTACAGGACCCTAAAGTTAAGCAAAATCCAAATAATGCATAAGTACCGGACTCAAATAAAAAAGGTCAAGTTGTTGTCGGCTTTGTTTGCTCTTTTATTGCCCTTGCAGCTTTTTGCACAGGTACAGCAGAAGCAATTAATGCCGTTAACGCCTGTTTATGAAATTCAGCAATCCTATGTCCGGGGTGAAATTGATGCCGATGCTGCCGCTTTAAAGCAGTACAAACTGCTGTATAACTCGGAAAACATCATTCATAAGTGTGCTACTCCGGCGCATATCTTTTTTGAAAACAATCGGGAAAAGCTGGCTCCTGAAACTGTATCAAAGATTGAGCAGCTTGTAGCATCACCCCAAAGCAAGCAAAAAAGAAGAGCATCGCTAACTCATACCTCCGCATCCGGAAAGTTTGAAATTGTGTACGAAACTTCCGGCCCCGATTCGGTTTCCATTGTTGATAACTCCAACAGCGGCGTGCCCGATTATGTAGAATTAGTGGCCTTTGCGGCCGACTCTTCCTACCGTCATCAAGTTGTGAATTTGGGCTTTAAAGATCCCATTCCGCCCGGCTACCGCTACCGTATTGAGCTGATAGATATTACATACTATGGCGAAACAAGAACCACGCAGGCTGCCGGGGCGGACACGTATATTGTGCTGGAAAATGATTTTGACGGCTTTCCTGCTAATACGCATCCCGATGGCTCGCAAACGGGAGCTGTGTATGCTACGGTTGCTCACGAGTTTAAGCACGCCATTCAGTATGCGCAAAATGAATGGAAAGGTCCCTCAGGCGGGCTGAACTGGTCAGAAATGGACGCCACGCTCATGGAAGAAGTCGTGTTTGATGATGCCAATGACCACTATAATTATATTAAAAATGGGTTGTATTCAAGCAGTCCGGCTTTTGGCTCTATTTTTTATGCACCCGAAAAAAGTACGCCCGGTGCTTATAATCACGTAAGCTGGATGATTTTCTATTCCGAACTCTACGGAAATGACCTTTGGCGGGAAGTATGGGAGCTGATAGAAGCTGACAACTTTTTAAGTATTGACGATGCCTTACGGCAGCTTTTACCAAACCGAAATGCTGATTTTGAAAGCAGTTTTGTGCGAAATCATCTTTGGCATTTTGCATCCGGGGCGCGTTCGGGAAGCGGGCATTACGGCTTTGAAGAAAAGCTGAATTACCCCAATGCTAATTTGGATAAAGAACTCACGCAGGTTCCCACCGAAGGCATTTCTCTCAGTAATATTTCCACTTTAGCCGCGCGATATATCGAAATTAAACCTTCTGCTTTTGATGAAGGTTTTGCAGATTTTTCCATCGACTTTGATAGCAGTCAGGTAGGTATTGGATTACTTTTTTATATGAAAGATGATACCATGAAGGAGAAAATAGCAACCGGCGAGGGAAAGAGTCAGGTATATTTGCCAACGGAAATTCTTTGGCAAGATGTGGATAAGCTGGGCATTGTGGTTGCCAATTTTGGAAGCAGCCGCTCCTCCCGTAAGCTAAAGCTGTCGATGGGGAAAACGGGCAATGCCATTACCATTCGGGATCCGGAATATGTGAATTTGCCGAAATCTGTGAAGGTTTATCAAAACTACCCAAATCCCTTCAACCCGCAAACGCGCATAGATTTTGAGCTGCCGCGCACTTCTTTTGTTGAGCTGGAAGTTTTTGACCTCACCGGCAGAAAAGTGCGCACGCTTACCAGTAAAAACTATCCGCTGGGGGCGTATTCTATCCTGTTCAATGCGCGCGGACTCAGCTCCGGCGTGTACTTTTATCGCCTCAGGATTGATGAAGCCGTCTTCACCAAAAAGATGACGCTCATAAAGTAGCATCAATAATAATTTTTCCAGACTTGCCCGGTTTCAGGCTATCGTCGCTTTTATAAGCTGTTTGGGTTGAAAGTCCGGCAGATTTTTCACCGGAAGAGAGGATCCTTTTCTATCCACCTCATTTTGTTGGAACAAAGCAAATAATTTCTCTAATCTAAACAGAAAAAATGTAGTGTCTGTAATGGTTTTTGGAGATTCTGGTCTCCTAACGGCATTGTCATTTCGACCGGAGAGAGCGAACCCCGACAGGGTGAGTGAACGAAGTGGAGAAATCTTTTGAGGGTCGAATAGGACGGTGTCTCATTAGCAAGCTTGGATAGATCTCTCAGCTTCATTCGTTCGTATGCACTCTCTCATTACGTTCGAGATGACAAAACGGGCAGGAGCTGAGGCAGCGTGTTATAATTACATCACACAAAACTACCACAACCCTTTGGCATTTCTCGGCTACATTTGCTCTCCCGTTTCTCGGGATTGCAAAACTTCGCTCGAAATGACAAAAAAGAGAGAACCTTGTGTACTCATACTTTTAAAGGCTTGCATACTTACTTCCACTACCTTTAAACCGGCCGGATATATAATTAAATCCCCATAAAATTCACACGATCTATCTTATTGGCAGATTCAGGAACGTGCCGGTAAAATCCGATTTTTAAGCTCTCCAAAGCCTACTCTAAAGCCTTCGCCTTGAGCAAAACCGGACAGGGTTATCTGATCTCCATCTTCCAGAAAAGTGCGGTTTTCGCCGGAAGGAAGGTGAAGTGGTTTTGTTCCATTTTGGGTGAGCTCCAGCATGCTGCCATAAGAACGCTCATCCGAACCGCTGATGGTTCCTGATGCGTATAAGTCGCCCGGCTGTACGTTGCAGCCCGCTACCGTTTGATGAGCCAGCTGCTGGGTCATGGTCCAGTACAGCTCCTTGTAATTCGTCCGGCAAATGTTGTGAGGCTCTTGCTGAGCTTCCGTTTGCAGCAATACTTCTAATTGAATATCAAAGGTTGTCCTGTCCGAAGATTGTAGATACCCAAGTGGTTTAGGATTTTGTTCGGGAGCTTTGGTTCGGAACGGCGCTAATGCGTCTAAAGTAACAATCCATGGAGAAATAGAAGTAGCCCAGCTTTTTGCAAGAAATGGACCCAGCGGCTGATATTCCCATTTTTGAATATCACGAGCGCTCCAGTCGTTCACTAATACCAAACCAAAAATATGATTTTCAGCTTCATCAACCGAAATCGGAGTTCCTAAATCATTTCCAGGGCCGGTTAAAAACCCAACTTCCAGTTCAAAATCCAGCTTTTGGCTTTCAGAGAAAACTGGGGTGGTTTTGTTGTTTGGGAGAATTTGTCCTTTTGGGCGGCGGACATCCGTTCCGCTTAAAACAATAGAGCTTGCGCGTCCGTGATAACCAACCGGCAGATGTTTCCAGTTTGGCATCAGCGCATTTTCAGGATCACGAAATAAACAGCCTACATTTTTTGCGTGCTGCTCGGAGGAGTAAAAATCGGTGTAATCGCCAATCTGCACCGGCATCACCAATTCCACTTCGTCCATGGGTTTAAAAACTCTTGCTCTTAGCTCCGGGTTATCTCTCAGCGTTTCGGTATCGTGGGCTAATAAATGCTGAAGCGTTTCCCGCGCTTCTCGCCAAGCCGGCCGGCCGAGGCTCATAAAGTGATTCAGCGTATCGTGTTGAAATGCAAACTCATGGCTTAAAAGCGGCCCGTCAAATAAATCTTCTTCATCCAGCACAAACAAATCAATAATATAATTGCCAATGGCAGAACACAGGCAAACCGCTCCGGATTCTGATTTATACGCGCCGTAGGGAAGATTTTGGATAGAAAAATGAGAAGAAGAATCTACAGGAATAAAAGAGTGCAGCATACGCTTAAAATTTCGAGCTTTGGTTCTTTTTGGAATGATAAGCATCACCCACAAATAAACCATGAATTAATGAAATGGATGCAAATTTCCAAAAAATTGCATATTTCATCGTTTTAGTATTTATTCTGTTCTACTTTGATGATTAACTAAACTCGATTGATTATGACAAAATCGGAGGTGCTTAAAAGCATAGCGGAAGAGCTGGAGCTTACACAGGCTGATACCGAAGTGCTGTACGATTCTTTTGTGGATGGGTTGACGGTATTGCTGGCTAAAGGAAGAGGATTTACGCTGCCCGGCTTTGGAAGCTTTAAATCTGAAATACGGGATGAACATAAGTCTTACAATCCCCATTACAAACAGATGATGCGCATTCCTAAAAAGCGGGTGGTACATTTTCACTCCAGCAGCACGCTCCGGGATATATTGAATGAGGACACTGATGAGTAATAAAGTAACCTACGGCGATATTGTTGACGCCCTTTCGAGAAAAACCGGCCTCAGTAAACAAAAAAGTGAAGCCTTTGCCAAAGCGTTAACCGCACGTATTATAGATGAACTGCAGGAAACCGGAAAAGCTTCTATCACTAATTTTGGCAGCTTTACCGTAAAAGATGTAGCGGAACGGCAGGGGCAAAATCCTCAAACGGGCGAGCCTATTACTATTCCGGCGCATAAACGCGTTAATTTTAGTCCGTATAAAGCGCTCAAAGAAGAAGTAAATGCTAAATATGCCCACTTAGAGCCGGAACTGCTTGGCGAAACAGACACTGAATCGGAGGCGGCTTCTACTTTCAAAAAGGAAGAAAAAGAACACGAACAGGAGTCTGAATCCACAGCGCAGGTTTTTGGGGTGAATGAATCCTCTGAAGATGCTGAAGAAGTTACGCCGATGGAATTTGAGGACGTTTCTGAACCTGAAAGTGGCGAAGTGCGGGCAGAACCGATTCTCCCCAAAGCAGAGAAAGAAAAGAAAAAGCTGAGCGGACTCTCCATTCTGTTAGCCATACTGATTCCTTTAATAATTATTGCCGGAATTGCCTGGTTTTTAATGCAACCTGATTCCACCTCCCGATTAGCCGATCAAAAAGAAACGACCCGTTCAGAAGTACCAAAAGCAACGCAGCAGCCAACGGAAGAGCCACAGGATCTTGAACCTCCGGCCACTGCTTCGGAAACAAAGCCGCCGACGGAAGCTTCAGCCAATCAATCGGTTCAAACCGGAAATGAAAACAAAAAGGCTCAATCAGCATCAGCGGAGGAAGTTTCATCCCGCTCTTACGAGGTACAGCAAAACGAGTGGCACTGGAGAATTGCGCGCAACGTTTATGGGAATGCGCAGTTTTGGCCGCTTATTTATCAGGCTAACTTTACGGTAAACGATCACCCCGATACGCTTGAAAAAAGCACAGGCCTTATTATTCCGGAGCTGGAAGGAACGGCAAGCAAACCAGCCCAAAGTGATTACCGTCGCTTGGCATCTGCTTTTAACATGGTAGCCGAGGCGTATCAAATAGCCGGGCTTTCTGAAAAGTCTGCTGATTATAGTAAAATTGCCCGGAAGTGGGAGCGAATGGTGGACTGAGAAAAGCAGCTAAGGGATTGAGGCATCTTGACAAATAATCAGCTCACATTGTTACTAAATCGAGCAAAATAGCATCGGCTATTTTTCGTCCTTTTGTGGTTAATCGAATTTGTTCGGGCAGCAGCTCGGCTTTTCCCTTTTCTGCTAATTTTTCCAAATATTGCTGCTGGCGCTTGTTGAAAGTGAAATTGTACCGGCTCTTCATTTCTTTGGAGTGAATTCCGGCTTGCGTCCGCATGGAAAGCATCAGCCGTTCTTCCGCCAGCTCTTCCAGCGAAAGCTCTTCTACTTCATTTCTGTTTTTCCAGCCATCGTTTAAGTAAGCTTTTAAATCACTTTTGTTATTCCATCTTTGGGCACTTTTTTCGTCCTCATTCCACCAAAACGAGTGCGCACCGGGACCTAAACCCAAATAGTTTACATGAGTCCAATAGCTGGAATTATGAATGGCCTCGCTACCGGGTTTGGCAAAGTTGCTCACTTCATACTGCTCAATTCCTGCGGCTTTTAATCGCTGCACCACTAAATCATAATGGTCAGAAACGATCTCATTTTTGGGAGCAATAATCCGCCCCAGTTCAATTTGTTTTGCCAGCCGGGTGCGAGGTTCAATAGTCAGCGAATAGGCTGACACATGCGGCGGGTTGAAGGAGAGCAGGCGATCGAGATCTTCTTCCAGCATGGCCAAAGTTTGTCCCGGATTTCCATAAATCAAATCTACTGTAAAAACGTCTATGCCCGATGCCTTTAAAAGTTGCATGCAGCGCAGCGCCTCGTCGGCATTATGCGCTCTGTTCATGAATTTAAGCAGCTCGGGCTGAAAAGACTGTACGCCCATGCTGGCTCGGTTCACCCCGGCTGATTTCAGTCCTTCCAAAAATTCTTCCGTCACATCATCCGGATTGGTTTCGAAGGTAATTTCTTTCGGTTCAACCTTAAAAACTTCATATACGGCCTCCAAAATTTCATGCACCTGCCGGATGGTTAGCAAAGAAGGCGTGCCTCCGCCAATGTAAATGGTTTCAACCGGCTGTTCGGCAAATCGAGTATCTTTTTTGTGATGAATTTCGCGCACCAGCGCATCCACGAAATCCTGTTTGTACTCCTGACGCGTAACAAAATAAAAATTGCAGTACGAGCATGCCTGCTTACAAAAAGGGATGTGAATATACAGGCCGCTCATAATTTCCTATTTACTTGGAGTGCCGGCATTGTAGAATGGGTTTTCATCGTAGGTATCTTTTTTCTGGTAGGCGCGTGAATATTTCACATAGTTTGCGGCATATTTGGGAATAGATTCGAGCTCCTCTTGGGTGAGCTTTCGGGTTTTTTTAGCAGGCGAGCCCATATACATATATCCGCTTTCCAGGGTTTTTCCGGGAGGAACCAGCGTGCCTGCTGCAATAAGCACATCCGATTTAATAACGGCTTTATCTAAAATAGTTGCGTTAATGCCCACCAGTACACGATCGTGAATGGTACAGCCGTGCACCACCGCGCCGTGCCCAATGGTTACCTCGTTACCAATAACAGTGGGTCCGGTTTGGTTCATCACGTGGATGCATACGTTGTCCTGCACGTTGCTTTGGTCGCCAATTCTGATATAATTTACATCTCCGCGGATGGTAGTATTAAACCAAACGCTGCTCTGCTTGCCCAAGCTTACATCACCAATAATATCGGCGCCGGGAGCAATAAATGCCGATTCATCAATCTGGGGCTTACGGTTTAGAAATTCATAAATCATGGAATTGGCTTTTAGGGTTGAACGGTACAATTTTGAAGAAGATAGGAATATCCATAAACCAATTCCCAACCTGTGGAGCGATGTGAATGCGGATTATAAGCTCATTCCCTTAACTAGTCTGTTGTGGAATTGAACGGCCGATTTTTATATGGCAAAGGAGGTTCCGCAGCCGCAGTTTTCAATTGCATTGGGATTCTCGAAGGTAAAGCCGCGTGCATCCAGTCCGTCGGGATAATCGATCTGCATCCCTTCCAAATAAATTAAGTGTTTTTCGGCTACTAAAATTTCTACACCAAAGCTTTCGAATACGCGGTCTTCATCAGTACGGTGATCGAGGCCTAATTTGTAACTAAGGCCGGAGCATCCGCCGCCATCTACTGCAACGCGTAAATAGGTGTCTTTAGTCAGTCCTTCATCCTGCTGAATTTTCTTAACCTGCCGTGCTGCTCGCTCAGTTAAAACCAGAGGCTCGCCGGTTAGCTCACGATCTTCGTAAGGGTTGTTAGCTGATGATTCAGAATCGTCCTCATCTACATCAATCAGAGAGGAAATAACATCATCTAAACTTTCATCTTCAATACTCATAGCATTTACTCTATTTAGAACAAGTAAAATTAAGAACTTTTATTGGAAAATGTATAATGTGTAACTCCGTCTTTCTCAAACAAATCGAGCACGCCTGCACTTACCAGGTTTACCAATATTTTGGCTGACCGATAGGTTGTGACGCTGATTAGCAATGAAAATCTCTGAACGGTAATTTCTCCGTATTCATTCAGAAAGCGGAATAACTGCTGCTCTTTTTCGCCATATTCAAAAGTAATGCCTTCTTCTGAATCATTTTGCTTTAGCACCTCTATATATTCATCGCTGGCAACGGCGCTTTCTTCATCGATGCGCACATACACCTGGCGCACATTTTCGCCTTTAACATATATGGGTTTGTGCTCGGCTTCGGGAACTTTCACAATTAAAATATCACGCTCTCCCACATTTAATAACTCAATGCCAATGGGTATTTCGGGAATGCATACGTCTTTAGCCGCCTGGTTCAGCCAAAACTCTTCTTCGTGATAAGCTTCAACGCCTACCATTTCTCCGTTATCTTCTACGCCAATCAAAATGGTACCGCCTTTGGTATTTGCTAATGCGGCCATTTCGCGAGCAATTTTTTTGGGTGAGGCCACACTGTGTTTAAATTCTAAAAAGCTGCTCTCACCGGTTTGAATAAGGTTTTTAAGGTCTTTTTTAGTAAGATTGGAAACCTGAATAGAATTAGAGTATTGCAGGTAAAAATCGAGTTCTTCCTTCTTCACAATATTATATTTAAAAATTGAACTCTGCTTTGAGCCTTGTTAAATCAGTATTTCATCTTTGGTATCACGGGTCATCAGGCTGTATAACGCATCTTTTGGATCCATATTTTCGAACAATACATTATACACAGCTTTGGTAATAGGCATTTCAGTATCTGTTTTGATGGCCCAATCGCGCACCGATCTTGCTGTTTTTACTCCCTCCGCTACCATGTTCATGCTTTCAATAATCTCGTCCAGTTTTTCGCCCCTGCCAATGCGAAAGCCTACCGATCGGTTCCGGCTGTGCGTACTGGTGCAGGTTACAATCAAGTCTCCCATACCTGTTAATCCCGAAAACGTATCGGAATGAGCGCCCATCATTATCCCCATACGCTTCATTTCGTGGAGGCCGCGGGTAATAAGGGCCGCCTTGGCATTGTCTCCTAAATCAGCCCCATCTACAATACCTGCTGCAATTGCCATAATGTTTTTAACGGAGCCGCCTATTTCCACACCCATAATGTCATTATTCAAATACACGCGAAACATGGGTGTTAAAAAAGCCTGCTGAATTATTTTTGCTGTTCGGGTCGAATACGCACTGGCAACAACGGTTGTAGGTTTCAACATGCCTACTTCCTCGGCATGGCTGGGGCCGTAAAGTACGCCAATGTTATCTTCGTAGGTGGTGCCTTCCATCACTTCAACCAACACCTGAGACATGGTTTTGAAGGTTTTATTTTCAATTCCTTTAGCTACGGTTACCAATATTTCGCTTCCGTCCAGGCAGGGTTTTAGCCGCTCTGCTACTTCGCGGACGGTGTGTGAAGGTGTTGCGAAAACTACCATATCCTGCGATTTAAGGCATTTTTCCAAATTGTTATAGGCCTTTATAGAATCCGATAGCTGTATATCACTTAAATAAGAAGGATTGGTATGATTTGTGTTTATTTGGTCTGCAATTTCTTTTTCGCGCGCCCAAATTTGTACATTATTACCGGCTTGTTCTAGTACCATAGCTAAGGCAGTTCCAAAGCTACCGGCTCCTACAATTGTTACTTTTATGTTGCTCATACTTCTGCCTCTGCCAAATTTTCAGATGCTGCGTTTTCTTTTTCTTTCTTTTCGCCGAAGTTCACTTTGTTTTCAGTCCCGTTTAACAACCGTTTTATGTTGGACTTATGCTTATAAATAATGCCGGCGGCTATAAATATGGCAAATATGATAATACTGCCATCTACGTAATACCCAAAGCCGAAACGCATTATAATTAAGCTGATGGGATAAATAAAGCTCGCCGTTATTGAGGCTAACGAAACATATCGGGTAGAAAAGGTAATTGCAATAAATACCGCAGAGCTGATGCTTATAGAAATCGGTTCAATCCCAAACAGCATTCCGCTTGCTGTTGCGGCGCCTTTCCCTCCTTTAAAGTGTGCAAAAACCGGAAACATGTGGCCTACTACTGCAAACATTCCACAACTTATTTTTAAGAATGCGTCGGCTTCCCAACCGGGTGGTGCAATAGGTCCGTTAGCAATTTCAAAAGCATACATGCTTACCCAAAATGAGGCTGCAAAGCCTTTCATGAAATCAAGAACCAATACGCTTACGCCCGACTTCCACCCTAAGTTCCGGAAAGCATTGGTGGTTCCGAGATTCCCGCTTCCAAAATTGCGGATGTCCATTTTATGAAATATTTGCCCCACCCAAAGGGATGAGGGAATAGACCCCAGTACGTAACTGATTAATAAAACGGTAAATAACGAAACCATAAGTTTTCTGTTTGCCTAAAGTTATTTTTAATGAAGCTGTAAGATATATGCCGCTTGCCTAATACTTGGCAATTAAAGAATTAATAGCAACATAAGAATAAGCTAACATTATACATGTCGTTCAGCGTGGTAGGAAGAACGCACCAGAGGGCCGCTTTCTACGTGCTCAATACCTAACTTTTCTCCAATTTCTTTATACTCAGCAAATTGATCGGGATGCACCCACTCAATTACCGGATGATGCATTTGTGTAGGCTGCATATATTGGCCAATGGTTAACACATCAACGCCGTGTTCTACACAGTCTTGCATTAATTCAATAACTTCTTCTCGCTTTTCTCCCAAGCCAACCATAATACCGGTTTTTGTTCTCAATCCGGCATTCTTAGTACGCTTCAGCAACTCCAGTGAGCGTTCGTAACGGGCCTGAGGGCGAACTCGTCTGTATCTGCTGGGAACCGTTTCCAGATTATGGCTCAACACATCCGGCGGGGTGTCAAAAACAATCTGCAGAGCAGCATCCCATTCTCCGCGAAAGTCCGGAATAAGGGATTCTATGGTGACGCCGGGAATGGCTTTTCTAATTTCTTTGTGGCATTCTGCAAAAATAGGAGCGCCGCCGTCTTTACGTTCATCGCGGTTTACAGAGGTAAGCACCACATGCTTAAGTTTCATTTTAGCGGCAGCATCTGCTACCCGTTTGGGTTCGTCCCAATCCAAATCTTGTGGCGGACGTCCGGTTTTAATAGCACAAAAAGCGCAAGATCGCGTGCAAACATCACCTAAAATCATAAAGGTTGCAGTTCCTGCTCCCCAGCACTCTCCCATATTTGGGCAGCGTGCTTCCGAACAAACCGTATTCAGGTTATTTTCGCGAATGGTTTGCGAAACTTCTTTAAACTTTTTTCCGGAGGGCAGCTTTACGCGAAGCCAGTCGGGGCGGCGGCTTTTTGTTTTGGGGTCTTCTACAACCTGAAGTTCTTTAATCATAATTTGTTTTTGGTGATGTTTAAATAGATAGCAGGTGTGTTACTAAATCAGCAACTAAAGGTTTTGAGAAAAGATCCAAAAACCCATTCTCAAAAAGTTACAAAAATATCTGCTCCACTTCTTGTAAAGAACCTTTTAATGAGACGGAAGTTTGAAACACGTCCTGGAAATGTTGGGTGATTTTTTTCTTCACCTCTTCGGCATCAACTTCACCCCCTAACAGCTGTTGCAGGCTGGTAACAGATTTATCACAAATACCGCAGGGCACAATATTTTGAAAGTAGCTTAAATCGGTATTCACGTTCAGAGCAAAGCCGTGCATGGTAACCCATCGGGAACAGCGGATGCCTAAAGCGCATATTTTTTGGTTATCAACCCATACTCCGGTTGCTCCGTTAATACGATGTGCTGTAATGTCGTAGTCGCTGCATACGCGAATAATTACTTCCTCAAGATAGCGCAGGTATTTGTGCATGTCGGTAAAGTAATGCTCTAAATCTAATATCGGATAGCCTACAATTTGTCCCGGTCCGTGGTAGGTAATATCTCCGCCTCGGTCAATTTCAATAAATTCAGCTTCCAGCTTTTGCAGTTCAGCCATAGAACGCAACAAATGTTCTTTCTGTCCATTTTTCCCCAGCGTATAAACGTGCGGGTGCTCTACAAATAGCAAAACATCATTCAGCTTTTTTTGAGCGTCTGAATCCCGGCGTTGTTCGGCTCTTTTTTCATCAATAAGGCGCTGCTGTATGGCATGCTGCAAATCCCATATCCGGCGATAGGGGGCGTGCTGAAGGTCATAAAGTTCTATTTTGCTTGTAGGCATATTTCTGGATAAGACCGAAGTAAAAAGTACCTCATGTTCTTGATGTACGTTGGTAAATTAAGAACTTCAGCTTAAAACAAAAATGGCTCCCGAAGGAGCCACTTTATTTAATATTTTATATAGGATATTTCTTTTTGGATATCCTTACTTCTTCTTAACAGGTGTGCCTAAGTGAACGCCCTCGTTGTAGGCCTCGGCTACGGCTTCCATCACGGCTTCAGAAAGCGTTGGGTGTGGGTGAATTGCACTGATTACTTCGTGTCCGGTAGTTTCCAGATCGCGGGCAACAACGGCTTCTGCAATCAGTTCGGTAACGCCATAGCCAATCATGTGGCAGCCGAGCCACTCACCGTATTTGGCGTCAAATACTACTTTTACAAAGCCTTCTTCATGGCCAAGTGCCGTAGCTTTACCGGAGGCAGATAATGGGAATTTCCCAACTTTAATATCATAACCTTCGTCTTTGGCCTGCTGCTCGGTCATTCCTACCGATGCCACCTGTGGCTCGCAATACGTACAGCCGGGAATGTTGTCGTAATTAATTGGCTGGGGATTTTTGCCGGCAAGTTGTTCTGCCAGTACAACGGCTTCGTGAGATGCTTTGTGCGCCAGCCAAGGAGCTCCAATAATATCACCAATGGCATAAATTCCATCTACATTGGTTTTGTAGGTGTTTTTGTCCACTACAATAGCGCCTTTTTCTGTTTTAACGCCGGCTTTGTCTAATCCAAGGCCTTCAATATTGCCGGTTACACCAACGGCAGAAAGCACCACATCGGCTTCAATTTTCTCTTCGCCTTTTTTGGTTTTGACGGTTACTTCAACGCCTTTTCCTTTCTTCTTCACGTTTTCGACCGTGCTTTCGGTCATCACGTTCATGCCTTTTTTCTTGTAAATCTTGCCCAGCTCCCGGCCTACGTCTTTGTCTTCTACAGGCACCAGCGTTTTCTGGAGCTCAACAATGGTAACTTCCGTGCCTAAGCTGTTGTAGAAGTAAGCAAACTCAACACCAATAGCACCGGCGCCAACAATTACCATTTTCTTAGGCTGCTTGTCCAGCTGAATGGCGGCTTCAGAATCAATTACCATTTTGCCGTCAATTTTCAGGCTTGGCAGTTCGCGCGGGCGTGCTCCCGTTGCTACTATAAAATGCTTGGCTTTAATACTTTCTTTCTCTTTGCCTTTATCGTCATTTACTGCCAGTTCCGACTTAGACTTAAATACGCCGGTTCCCATAAATACGTCAATTTTGTTGGCCTTCATAAGAAACTGAACGCCTTTGCTCATTTTATTGGCAACGTTACGGCTTCGCTTTATGATTCCGCCAAAATCGGCTGAATAATCTTTTACTTTAATTCCATAATCCCCGGCATTTTCAATAGATTCAAATACTTCTGCCGAACGCAGTAAAGCCTTTGTGGGAATACATCCAATATTCAAACAAACACCGCCAAGATGTCTCTTTTCTACAATTGCGGTTTTAAAGCCAAGCTGAGAAGCTCTAATAGCGGCTACATATCCACCGGGGCCTGACCCAATTACACATACATCAAATTCTTTTGCCATGGTTCTTTTTGATAATAATTTTGAAGTTAATCGCTGCGTGAAGCTCGGTTCATTACAGCGGACTTTTAAAAGCTCTAAAAGGTAAGGTTTTTTGGGTTGAACTTCGAATGAACATCAAAATTTGGACAATGGAGCCGTAACATGAAAGCCTCTCCGTATTAAAACAATAAAATTTTCTTCTTGTCCTTCATTCCTTCCCGCACTATTCATACCTTCACGCAGGGAATTTTTACTACTCTACATTACATTAAAAGCTTTGTTCCGTTTTAAATGCAGTTTGCTGACGCATTATTCGGCTCCGCTATGATTTTAGTATAATTTTGGTGAATTTCCCCAACATACAATCAACCCAAATTAATTGATACCATGAGTGACGGTTACGGATTATTAAAAGGAAAAAAAGGAATTATTTTTGGCGCGTTAGACGATCGCAGCATTGCCTGGAGAATAGCACTGGCTTGTAAAAGAGAAGGGGCCGACTTTGTGCTCTCCAACGCTCCCATTGCACTGCGGCTTGGCGCGCTGGACGCTTTGGGTGAAGAAACCGGCGCCCCCATCATTCCCTGCGATGTAACTAAAGATGATGAAATTGAAGAGCTTATGGCCCAAACCAAAGAGCATTTAGGCGGGGTTGATTTTATTTTGCACGCCATCGGAATGTCGCCAAATGTGCGTAAAAAGAAAGAATACACAGATCTGAATTACCACTGGTTGCAGCAAACGTTGGATATATCTGCTATTTCGCTGCATCGCGTAATTCACCACGCCGACAAAGCAGGAATTCTGAACGACGGTGGCAGTATTGTAGCACTTTCTTACATTGGTGCGCAGCGTATTTTCTCCAAATATTCGGATATGAACGACGCAAAAGCCCTGCTGGAAAGCATTGCTCGTAATTACGGAAGCCGACTGGCTGAGCGTGGCATTCGAGTGAATACGGTTTCGCAAGCTCCCACCCGAACTTCCGCAGGAACCGGCATTAAAGGCTTTGACGGTATGTACACTTTTGCCGATATGATTGCGCCTATGGGGAATCCCACCGCTGATGAGTGTGCCGATTACTGCCTCACCTTGTTTTCGGATCTGACCCGAAAAGTAACCATGCAAAATCTGTATCATGATGGCGGTTTTGTAAACTCCGGCATTTCTGAGGAAATGATTAACGACCTTGCCAAATTATACGCCGATAAAGATGAAGAGTAGCCATGGCTGACATAATTCTCGGTATTGATCCCGGCTCCCGAAACACCGGTTATGCGCTGTTGACGGAAGAAAACGGCAAGCTCATTGCCTTGCGCTGTGATGTAATCCGTATGGCCGACATTGATGATCATGCCGAGCGTTTACAGGTTATTTTTGATAAAATTTCAGGCATTATTCGCTCTAATAAACCCACGGCTTGCGCGGTGGAAACGCCGGTTTACGGAGTGGACCCCATGGCTATGCTGAAGCTCGGTCGTGCGCAGGCGGCCGCCATGCTGGCCATTACCAATAACGGGCTGCCGGCGGTTGAGTATTTTCCAAAAGTGGTGAAAAAATCCATTACCGGGAATGGGAATGCCAGCAAAGAGCAGGTTGCTTTTATGCTCGATAGAATGGTTCAGCTTCCGGATGAAAAGCTTTCAAATGACGCAACTGATGCCTTAGCCGTGGCTTGGTGTCATTTAATGAAGGACAAGAGCGTCCCCGGTTCAACCCGAAAGAAAACCCACCAGAATAATAAAAAAGGCGACTGGGCAAGCTTTGTGGCAGATAATCCGGATAGAGTAAAAGGTTTGTAGCTTAAGGGATGAGTACTGTACCAAAATGATTTTGAAGTTCAGCAGAGAGATAATTTCCTGCAGAAAAAGTCTAATAAGTAGATATGATTGCATTTTTAAAAGGTTTTATTGAAGAAAAGCAGGAAGGTGCCGTTATTTTAGACGTGCAGGGTGTGGGCTATCGCGTGGAGATTTCTTCCATCACCCAAGAGCAGCTTGAAAAGGCCGGATCTGAGGTGAAGCTTTTGACTTTTCATCACATAACGGATAGCGATGAGCGCCTTTTTGGTTTCTTCTCTACCGATGAAAAAGCTCTGTTTGAAAAGCTGATTACCGTTAAAGGCGTGGGCCCAAAATTGGGCTTAACCATTTTGTCGGGCTTGCCTGCCGACCAGCTTATTAGCGCTATTACCGGCTCAGATTCAGCCACTTTAACCAACGTGCCGGGAATTGGGAAAAAAACGGCTGAGCGCATTATTGTTGAACTGAAGGATAAGCTGGCCGAGTATGCGGAAGCGGCCGGAGTAAGCACCGCCGGAAGCCAGGCAGCCGGTATTACGGCTGAGGCTGTTTCGGCGCTGGAATCTCTGGGCTTCAAGAAAAAGCAGTCGGAGAAAGCCGTGCTGAATGCCATTAAAGAAACAGGCAGCGATAACCCATCCGTTGTTATTAAGAACGCACTGGCAAGGCTGAATAAGTAGCTTCAGTCTTCATTACTATTTGCCCTCACAAATTATCGCCTCGAAAATTAGCAGGCCTTAGCTACGTGCTTTTTTAGAGGAGCCGGCTTCTTGACCTGCCTCTTCAGATTTTGATTCATATTCTGGTATTTCGATCTGCGCTGAAGCTGAAAATTGTTTTTCTTGCTGAACCGAAGACTTCAATCGCCGTTCTATTATTTCTTGTAGTGTCTCGGTGAGATGCTGCAGATTTTTCTTTCGCTTTTTTCTCCTTCCATTTACAAAGCGCGTGTATAAGCCGGAAGCTAAAAAGATCAGCATCGAGATAATCAAAGGCGGCGCAACGTCATTACCCGTTCTGTTAAACAAAACGGCGGCAAATAGCATAAACCCGCCAAATGCAGTGGCTATTGCGGGCAGGTATAATTTGTTCAGGGTTTTTAGGCTTTGGTGAACGTTTATTTTAGTGCTATTCCCTATGTGCTCAAATTCCACTTCCGGAGAATTGGAAGAGGCGATGAGTTTGGAAGGTCCCACAGGTTTTGCTTTCCAAACCTTTTTATCGCGGCGGTGCGTTATGGTACCCAAAGTATTGAAATGATATTCAATCTCTGCTTTCAGCTCGTTAAGCAACTCTTTATCGATGGTTCCTTTTGCAAAACCAACTATCTCTGTGCTGTTAAAATCCTGATTATCAATAACAAAAGGTTCCTGAATAGGAATCCCGGCCCGTTCTATATAGGCTTCATAAACATACTTGCGAGGCAGGCCTAACTCATCCGTTATGTCATACAAAGCACGCATTTCGGGATTATCACGCCCTGTTTTTGAAGAGTGATTTTCACTCCCAAACTTCTGCAGCAGAGTCGCTTTTTTAACAATTTGTCGAATTTCGCTGTCAGAGAGTTTGTGCATGGTAGCCCTATAGGTATTAATTCATTTTGGCTTGAGCATCGGTAATAATTTCTTCCACTTCCTCTTTCGAGATAAACTCTTTATTGTTGCAGTATTGGCACACCACTTCCTGTCCCTCTCCTTCCATTTCTTTGAGGTCATCATAATTGAGCATGGCTAACGCATTTTTAAATCGCTTGCGCGAGCATCGGCAGAAAAAATCTACGGGCTGGCGGCTCAGCTCTTTTACCTGAAGTGGAGAAATGGCTTTTTTCATTATTTCATCAATATACTGTCCGTCTGCAAGCAGTTCGTCTATGGCAGGGAATGAGCTCAACCGTTCCTGCAGCATATCAATTTGTCCGTCGGGAGCTCCGGGCAGGCGTTGAATCATGAGTCCGCCTGCTTCAGTTACGGCTCCTTCTTCATCAATGCCCACGTCTATAAGGAGCGCGGAGGGAATTTGTTCAGATTGTGCCAAATAATGAGCCACATCCGCATTTACATCTCCTTTCACGAGCTCAATGGTACTGGTTTTGGGCTCGGCTTCATTATAAAGCACTTTGGTAAAGGTGAGCACGCCCAAGCCAATGCCATCACCCAGCTCGGTCTCAGGATTCGAATAATCCAGCTCAGCTGCCGGATTTTGCGCATATCCACGAATTTCACCCACCGAGTTGGCCTCTGCTATCACAAAACCGATAGGTCCGTTTCCATCCATCCGAAGCTGAACGCGTTCTTCGCCTTTCAGCTCAGAAGCCAGCAGCATGGTGGCCGTAAGTGCTTTACCCAGCACTACGGTATTCAGCATAGAAAGCTGATGATTTTCACGGGCTGTTTTTACAACTTCTGTGGTTTTTACAACCGAAATTTTGAAGTGCCCATCGGTAGTGATGCCCTTAATAAGGCGGTCTTTAAAATTATACTTTTCAATATTCATACCTAAAATAAAACTTCTCTTTTGTTGAAAGTTTGCATCCTTAAAGATACACAGAAAATCAGATTGGTATGTGCATGGAGTTTTCTAAATATCTGCTCCATTATTTTGTACACACTCTTTTCTATCGGTTTCGCCTAAAGCTATTTATTTAGCTTTAGGCTGTTATAAACCAATTATCTATATGCATTCAACCCGTAAGAGAAATTCAAAACAAACGCTTATTCAAATCCAATTGCGTTTTTTCCTCCAACTATGGGAAGCGTCAGCGTTGTACCGTTTAAATCTACGGTGAGCTCGGTTCCGGGCTTGGGGTGCAGGGTGAATTCCTTATCACTGCTAAAAATCATTAAGCCAAGCTGCTGTCCGGGTGGAATGATTTGATCATCCGGTTGCAGGCTGAATGTTACATTATAAAACTTACCGGGCTTTAGCGGCGCGCTTTCGGTTAGCGATTTATGATTCTGCGGATCAGCCCAGCCCCGGGTAATTATGTTATCGGTGATGCGGGCCCGGCGACCTTCTTGCCAAGGCAGCGAAACCAGCCAAACGGATAAATTAGCTGCCGGCTTACTGCTGGAAAGTTTTACCGTTATGGTAGGCTCTCCCGAAATATGAAGAGAATCGGTGAGCGTGGGCGTCATATAAATAAGGCGATGGTTTGTCCATTCTGCCTTTGCCAGCGATGAGCCATCAAAAGAGACGTTATCCATGAAGGTTTCTTTAGGCTGATTTGGAAGCTTTTGGGTTGACAGTATTCCTCGCTCCGGAGCACCTTCACCAAGATAAAAAGTCACGTCTTTGGCTGCCGGATTAGGATAATCGGCATACGGGGTAGGTTTGGTTCGCTCATCACCAACACGAGTAATCCAGGCGCGCGGAAGTTCTTCTACGTCGTTTTCAACCCCAAATAAATAGCGGGTAAACCACTTATTCATCAACCAAAGCGGAGGCGGTCCGCCGTGACCTCCCTGGTGATAATAAATCATAGAAGGCACATCCATTTTTTTCAACTCTTCATAAATACGATAGCTGTGCTCGGGCATCACGTTCCAGTCGTTAAAAGCATGAGCCATCAGCACGGCGGCTTTTAACGGCTTCAGCTGATTCAGATAATCACGGCTTGCCCAAAAGTCATTGTAATCTCCGGTTACCCTATCAATACCGTTTGCAATAATGGAATCCCGATATATTCGATTGTTGCGCGGGCGGAATTTTTCAGCGCCACTGTGAATGAAATCATATAGAACATCCACATCTTCACCTAAATAACCGCCGGGAGAACGCACCAGTCCATGGGAGCGATAATAGTGATAATAGGAAGTATTGGGTGCTACCGGGATGATGGCTTCCAAACCCTCAACTCCGGTTGTGGCAGCCGCTAAGGGAAGCGTTCCGTTGTAGGAGGTTCCCGTCATTCCCACTTTTCCGGTCGCCCAAAATGCTTCCACTTTTTCATTTCCGTAAGGCGTGGTAAAGCCGTTGGCGCGGCCGTTCAGCCAGTCAATTACGGCTTTGGGAGCCAGTGATTCATTCTGCCCGCCAACGGTAGGTGAGCCTTGCGAAAGTCCGGTTCCGGGAGAGCTGGAGTGAACGACAATAAAGCCGCGCGGCACCCATGTTTTAATTTGAGAATTAGAAATAATGGGGCGCTTTCCTCTGCGCTGCACTTCAGGACCTTTTTTGCGAACAGGAGGTTCCTCTCCTACTTCGTGCTCAACATTCCAGAAAAAATCGAAGGGCGGGGCGGCGGTCCCTGCGTAATACGGACTGGTTTCATACACCACCGGCAGCTTCAAATTGCCGGATTCTGTTTGCTTAGGACGCGTTACGGCCACATGCACGCGATCGGGTTTGCCATCGCCGTCGGTATCAAATTCGGTTTCAACCCATAAATCGTGGCGAATCCAGTCCTCCGGGTTTTCAAATTCCGGAATAATTTGTGCTTGTCCATCTTCAATAACAGGCACCGTTATTTGCTGGGCAACTACGGCCGGACCGGTTAGAACAAACAGTAATAACGAGACCTTAATAAATCGCAGCAAGTTTCTCATAACTATAAAAAATCTGTTGAAAGTTGAAAAGGAATGTAACAGATAATGCTCAAGCTTGTTGAAAAATTTTATTACGAAAAAGGGATGAATTAATGCAGTTCTAAAATACTTTGAAGCCCTACCCTTTTTGTCCTTTCGACCGGAGAGAGCGAATCCCCACAGGATGAATGAACGCAGTGGAGAAATTTTTCGAAACTTTGGGAAATGAAACAAGCGAATGCACATGGCGTAGAGAGGCTCATATATTTTAACAGAGTTGTTAATTTTGGGCATTTAATAAATATGAAATCACAAATTATTTTTGTCGGGGCATTTTTAATTCTTCTAAATTCTTGCGGAATTGAAAATGATTACAAACAAATCACTCATCAAGAATTTCTGCAAACTCATAAATACAATATCGGTCAATCAACTTTGTTGTGGGTTGATAATAAAAGAGAACGGCCTGTAAAAACTGAGATTTGGTATCCAACTAAAGACACAACAAAAGTTAATGTAACTACTGAATACCCATTTAAGCTACCGCCAACATCAAAAGATGCGGCTTTTATTTCAGATAAATTTCCTCTGATTTTACTTTCTCACGGAACAGGAGGAAATAGAATTAGCCAAATGTGGCTGGCTATTGAACTGGCTTCCAGCGGATTTATAGTAGCAGCAGTTGACCATTATGGGAATACATTAGACCATAAAATTCCAGAGAATTTTGTGAAAGTTTGGGACAGGCCATTAGACATTAGTTTTGCAATTGATAATTTATTGAATGCTTCAAAATTCAGTTCCATAATTGATCCGGAAAGTATTGGGGTGGCAGGTTTTTCATTGGGTGGATATACTTCAATTGCATTAGCCGGAGGGGTATTAAATTATGAATTATTAAAAGAATTCTCCCATACCAAAGAAGGAGCCGTTGAATTTGATTTGCCTGAATTAGGAAATGTGTCAGAGCTCATTACACCTGCAATTATTGCAAAAGGAAACAGCCAGTTTAAAAACCTTAAAGACAGAAGAATATCTGCATTTGTGGCAATGGCGCCGGCCATAGGGCAAGGTTTTAATAAAAAAGAACAATTTTCAGATATTCAGGATACAATACTGATAATCGGCGCTCAAAGTGATAAACGCACACCTGTCAACACCAATGCAAAACATTACAACGGGTTAATAGAAAATTCAACCTACATTGAATTGGAGGGGGAGGTGGGGCATTATATTTTTATGAATGAAGCAAAAACCAGATTAAAAAAGAATGCTCCTGTTATATTCAAAGATGATAAAACTGTTAATCGAGGAGATGTGCATTCTGAAGTTTCTAAAATCGTATTGCAATATTTTAAAGAACAATTCAAAGAAGAAAGCCACTAAGGTTTATATATGGGACTTCTCTTCTGCTCTGCTTAGTACTCGTTCCGCCGCTCTGCTGCGGAATGTACAATTGGAGGCTCCGCCTCCTGCTATAAAAAGCAATTAACAAGAAATCATTTCAAAAATATGTTTAAAATTAGAGATCCTCTTTCATAAATAAGACAAGGGGTTGCAACCCCTTGCCCCGGAATCAGGGCACTTTCTCCTCATCTTTTTTCCAAAAATAACCGTAACCGCTTTGTTAAATTCTGTTGTTTGGCGGTTAATATTTTCGATATCGCTTCATCTTTCGGATATTCTGGGAATCCTGAGAAAAAATAACCTTTAAAAACCAACTTCATGAAGCGATCCATTCTTTTCCTATTTATGGCCATGTTTGCTGTGCAGGCCGCTGCTCAACTCCCTTCCATAGCCGATAAAACGAAGGGACTCACCAAAACCGAAGGCTATTTCGACTATTATTACGATGAAGCCGCCGATCAGCTTTGGCTGGAAATTGACAAACTGGACACGGAATTTTTATACGTAAACTCTCTAACGGCCGGCGTGGGCTCTAACGATATTGGATTAGATCGAGGTCAGCTGGGTGGTACGCGCATTGTGTATTTCGAACGTCGGGGGCCAAAAGTCCTGATGGTTCAGCCTAACTATCGCTACCGTGCTGAAACCGATAATGAGCTGGAAAAGAAATCCATTCGCGAAGCTTTTGCTTCATCCGTTATTGGCGGATTTGAAATAGCTGCTGAAGAAAACGGTCGTTTATTGGTGAATCTCACTCCTTTTTTGTTGAGAGATGCGCATGGCGTTTCCAACACGCTGCGCCGATCAAATCAGGGCTCATACAGCTTGGATAAAAGTCGTTCTGCTTTGTATGAAGAGGGAACCATGAACTTCCCAAAAAACACTGAATTTGAGGCCACGCTTACATTTAAAGGCAGTAATCCCGGCGGCTATGTTCGCTCGGTAGTTCCCACGCCTGAGGCGCTCACGGTTCGCCAGCATCACTCTTTTATTGAGCTGCCCGATGACGGTTACCAAAAGCGGGAAATGGATCCACGCGCGGGTTACTTTGGAATTTCTTACCAGGATTATGGAACACCAATCGATCAAAACATAACCAAGCGATTTATTTCGCGGCACCGGTTGAAAAAGAAAAATCCGGAAGCAGCTATGAGCGAACCGGTTGAGCCCATTGTATATTATCTGGATAACGGAACGCCGGAGCCCGTTCGAAGTGCTCTGTTGGACGGCGCGCGCTGGTGGAATGAAGCGTTCGAAGCTGCCGGATATAAAAATGCTTTTGTTGTAAAAATACTGCCCGAAGATGCGCATCCGCTGGATGTGCGCTATAATGTAATCCAGTGGGTGCACCGTTCTACGCGCGGCTGGTCGTATGGCTCGTCAGTTACCGATCCGCGAACCGGAGAAATTATAAAAGGACACGTTTCGCTGGGCTCGCTGCGAGTTCGTCAAGATTTTCTGATAGCGGAAGGCCTGTTAGCGCCTTATGCGGATGAGTCTCAAGAAAATACCATGATGCAGGAAATGGCGCTGGCGCGCATCCGTCAGCTTTCAGCTCATGAAGTGGGTCACACGCTGGGCATTGCTCATAACTTTGCGGCCAGTACAAATTGGGACGCTTCCGTGATGGATTATCCTCATCCCCAGCCTAACTTAGTGAATGGCGAAATTGATCTTTCCAAACCCTATGCGGTGGGAATGGGCGCCTGGGATAAAGTGGCCGTAGCGTATGGCTATCAGGATTTTCCGGAAGGAACCGATGAAAAAGCAGCCTTAGAAGAAATTTTAGACAAAGCTTACGCAGCCGGACTGAAGTACATTACCGACAGCGATGCTCGTCCCCAAAGCGGAGCTCATCCGGATGCACATCTTTGGGATTTTGGAACGGATCCCGCGTCTCAGCTTTCCAAAATTCTGGATATTCGTGAAGTGGCGCTCAATAATTTTGGGAAAGCGAATATTAAAACCGGAGAGCCCATGGCTAAGCTGGAAGAAGTGCTGGTTCCCATGTATTTTTTCCATCGCTTTCAGATAGAAGGCACCGTTAAGCTAATTGGCGGACTGAATTATAGCTACAATTTAAAGGGTGATAAGCTGCAGGAGCCGAAAATAATAGCTAAATCAACCCAGGAAAAAGCGCTGACAGAAATGCTGAAAACGATTGATCCGAAAGTGTTAGCCGTTCCTGAAAATCTGTTAGATCTCATTCCTCCCCGTCCTTCAGCCCTTGGCTATTCTCGCGAATTATTTAAAGGAAATGCCGGTCCGGCCCTGGATGCGCTGGCCATTGCAGAAACCGCAGCCGATATGTCAATTTCGCTGATATTGAATGCACAGCGCGCAAACCGGCTGGTAGAATATAGCGCAAGAGCAAATAATCTGAGCCTGGAAACCGTGCTGAATGAGCTGATTAAGGTAAGCTGGGATCAGAAACAACAAAGCGGTTATATGGGTTCTGTTCAGCAGGTGGCGAATCACGTGGTGCTGCATAATATGATAAAGCTGGCGGCGAGCTCGCAAGCAAATCCACTGACCAAAGCGATTACGCACAAAAAGCTGATGGAGCTTCAGTCCAGGCTTTCCAAAAAGAAAGATGCGGGCAGTAAATATGCCGTTTACATCATAGACCAATATCTGGCAAGCCCGGATGAGTTTAAAGTGCCGAATACGCCTACTCCGCCACCCGGTTCACCCATTGGTCAAAACTCGATGCTATACTGTGACTTTTAACATCAGAAAAATTACATCGCTATGATGTTTTTCTTGTGGAGAATAAAGAAGCCGGGGGCGTGATGAAAATCATTCCTCCGGAAGCTTTGCTGGATGCTTATCGCCAGGGATATTTCCCGATGGCCAAGCACAAAAGTGCTGATAATGTTGACTGGTACACCTCCCGTTTGCGCGGGGTGATTCCGGTTGGGCACTTTCATACCTCCGAGAACCTCGCACGCATCATTCGGCAAGAGCGGTTTGAAGTTCGGGTGAATGGCAATTTCCGTCAAGTGGTAAAAGAATGCGCAAATCGGGAAACTTCCTGGATTAATGATTTAATTCTCAATTCTTACGATGTGCTCAATCAGCAGGGGAGTGGGTACAGCGTGGAATGTTATAAGGATGAAAAACTGGTGGGCGGTTTGTATGGAGTGAAGTTAAAAGCGGCCTTTTTCGGTGAAAGCATGTTCAAAAAAGAAGACTGGGCTGATAAAGTGGCCTTGTATTATTGCCACCAAATTTTGCAGAAAAACGAATTCCGGCTTTGGGATACTCAGTTTTATACCGAGCATTTAGCCCAATTCGGCTGCGTTGAAATAGAAGCGGACAAATATCAGCAAATGCTGGAAAAGGCGTTAAAGAAAGAATGCAATTTTGCTCTTTAACGTGTTAGGGTGTTAAGGTGTTAGAGAATAACTTCTGATATCTGATAAAGGTACGCTAACACCCAAACACATTAACACTCAAACACTAAGCCGACTTCATCTTGGGCAAACTCAGGTTCCATTTTATAGAAACAGTTCGGATAGTAATAATGAATAATACGGTACCCAGATAATTTAGGTTTTGGGGAAAGGTTAGCATAATGCCCAGATAAAAAACAACGGCACCGGCCAGGCAAGCGGTGGCATAAATTTCTTTACGGAAAATGAGCGGTATTTCGCGGCACAGCACATCGCGGGTAACACCGCCTACAACGGCTGAAATCATTCCCATTAAGCCGGCAATAAATGGATTGAATTGAAGCTCCAGCGCATTTTCCATGCCAATAATGGTAAACATTGCAATACCAATGGTATCAAAAATAAACAGTGGTTTGTCGTAGTCTTTCAGCCTTTTCCCCATAATGTAGGTGAAGGGCACGGCTGCCAAAATAACCAGCGGATACCACATATCACTCATCCAGGTAATGGGGTGATTGTCGAGCAGTACGTCGCGAACGGTACCGCCGCCAATTGCGGTAACAAAGCCCACAACCGACGCACCAAAAATATCCATATTGGTGCGCGAAGCCATTCTGATTCCGCTAATGGCAAAAACAAAAGTCCCCGTCAGATCGAGGATATACATTAAGTCCATACATTTATGGTTACTCGTATTTTCCACCTATTCACAGAAATTTCGTATTGAAGCTTAGTTCAGGCTCCGCAAAACAGATGGAAAAACGGGATTGAAGGTCTTTTACACTAAGACCTGAATTTAATGTTTACTTTTTTAGTCGGATCCTGTTCTTGGTTCCGAAGGGCTAACTGCTGCTGCATGTTGCCGGTGGCCTGCATCAGCGCGGTAGCTGCGGGCGATTCTGAATCTTCAAGCACAATGGGCTTTCCAATGTCGCCACCTTCGCGCAGTGTTTGCTGCAGCGGAATTTCCGCTAAAACCGGCACGTTCATTTCTTGCGCCAAAAGGGAAGCTCCACTTTTCCCGAAAATGTAATACTTCTTATCAGGCAGTTCCGGCGGGGTGAAGTAGGCCATATTTTCCACCATTCCCAGCACGGGTACGTTCACTTTTTTGAACATGGCCACGCCTTTTCGGGCATCATCCAGCGCTACGGTTTGCGGGGTTGAAACAATAACTGCTCCGGAAAGCGGAACGGTTTGAACAATAGTGAGCTGAATGTCGCCGGTTCCCGGAGGAAGATCCAAAATCAAATAATCCAGTTCGCCCCATTCCACATCGGTCATAAACTGCTTTACGGCGCTGGTAACCATCGGTCCGCGCCACACCATAGCCTGATCTACATCAACCAGAAAACCCATGGAAACCAGGCGAATTCCAAATTTTTCGTGAGGAACCAGTTTTTTTTGAGTGGTAATATTCGGCTTGTCGTGAATGTTGAACATGGTGGGAATGCTGGGGCCGTAAATGTCGGTGTCCATCAGTCCTACTTTTTCGCCGCGCTTGGCCAGCGTTGCGGCAATATTTACGGCAACGGTAGATTTCCCCACGCCGCCTTTACCCGAAGCCACGGCAATAATGTTTTTGACGCCCGGCAGTATTTGAGGCTCCTGCGGCGGCTTTCTTTCCGGCGCAGCTTCTCTTTCCCGCTTTAGGGAAAGGTTAACAGCCGGCTGAATATCTACAATAGCTTCCTTGTCAATAAATTTCAGAATAGCTTCTTCGCACTGCTGAATAAGCTGCTTTTCGAGACGCTCATCTTTCTCCGGAAACTCCAGGGTGAACGAAATGTATTTGTCCTGAATAATCACATCTTCAACCATATTCAGTGAGATGAGATCGCTTTGTTCGGTGGGATGTAAAACCTGACTGAGTGCCGATTTTACCTGCTCTTTGTTAATTGCCATAACTACTTTTAAACCTGAATCTGATATAGAATCATACTTTTAGTTTCAAGCCTTAAAGATAAGAATTATTAACCTTGGATATGGATAGGATTTGTTGATAAAGGAATGATTTCTTTATCAGACATTTTTGGCTTTTATTCTGTTTTTATAACCCGAAATTAAGGCTTTTTCACCGATTCATAAATATAATAAGGCGGGATGTTTTTCCAGCAGAGGTTGGCGGTGTAATTGTTGAATACTTCAGTCAGCGGTTCTTTTAAATGTCCCGGCGTTTGATAGGCTAAAAACGAGCCGTCCTTTTTGAGTGCTTTTTGTGTTTTATGGAGGATGTCAATTTTCATTTCCCAATCAAAAAAGGAAAAGGGAATGCCGGAAACTATGTGATCTGCATTTCCAATCACATCTTCAGGTAGCAGCTCTAATATATCTTCCACCGATTTATGAAAAACGGTGAGGCGAGGATCGTCAATTTGGCTGAGCTTTTTGTAAAAATTGTCGTTGGTTTCGAATACAAAAAGTCGGGCATCCGGGCTCATTTTTTGTAAAAAATGCTTGGTAAAAACGCCCGTTCCGCCGCCGTATTCAATAATAATTTTCGCTGTAGAAAAGTTGATGTGCTCGCATAACTTCCGAACGCAGTATTTAGAGGATGGCGTTATGGAGGCTACTCCTTTATCGGTGGCAAATGACTTTAAAAAAGCGAGGGTTCCTTTCATAAAAAATATTACAGTTCGTCTTCTAATTGTCCAATTTGATCTCTGATTCGCGCGGCTTCCTCAAATTCCATGTTCTTGGCCGCATGCATCATCGTTTTGCGAAGGTGCTCTATCAGCTTGTCTTTGTTTTCGAAGGTGATTTCCTTCATGGCCGGGCCGGCTTTGTACTGAATGCCTTCCTCAGCTACTTTCACCACTTCCAGCGCGTCAGGTTCCATTTCGTCATCGGTTTGACCAAAATCAAAGCTTTCATTCGAAATTAATGATGGATCAACCAGCGGCTTCAATTCTTTTTGAATGGTTTCCGGGGTGATGCCATGCTTCTCATTATATGCTTCCTGAATTTTACGCCTGCGTTTGGTTTCATCTACTACTTTCTGAATGCTTTTGGTCATTTTATTGGCATATAAAATAGCCTTACCGCCCACATTTCGTGCGGCTCGTCCCACAATCTGAAACAGCGAGGTTTCAGAACGAAGGAAGCCTTCTTTGTCGGCATCCATAATGGCAACCAAACTTAGTTCGGGAATATCAATTCCTTCACGCAGCAGGTTAATCCCAACCAGTACGTCGTAATCACCGCGCCTAAATTTATATAAAACTTCGATTCTTTCAAGGGCATTTAATTCACTGTGCATGTACGCCGCGCTGATGCCCAGATTTTTCAGATATTCGCTAAGCTCTTCACTCAACCGCTTGGTAAGCGTAATAACCAGCACGCGCTCTTTTTTCTTCACTTTTTCCTGAATTTCATCCAGCAGGTCATCCACCTGATTATCCAGCGGGCGGACTTCAATTTCAGGCTCCATCAGTCCGGTTGGGCGAATAATTTGCTCGGTATAAACACCGCCGCTTTTCTCCAGCTCATAATCGGCCGGCGTGGCGCTCACGAATATGGCTTGGTTTATCAGTCCTTCCCATTCTTCAAAAGTAAGCGGACGGTTATCTAAGGCAGAAGGCAATCGGAAACCGTGCTCAACCAGCTCCATTTTTCGGGAACGGTCGCCGCCGTACATTGCATTTATTTGCGGTATGGTTTGATGGCTTTCATCCACCACCAGCATAAAATCATCGGGAAAATAATCGAACAGGCAATACGGGCGCTCGCCGGGCTTTCGGGCACTTAGGTAGCGCGAGTAATTTTCAATTCCGGAGCAGTATCCAATTTCCTGAATCATCTCTATATCAAACAGTGTGCGCTGTTCAATGCGCTTGGCTTCCAGAAATTTTTCCTCATCAATGAGCACTTGTCGGCGCCACTGCAGCTCTTCCCGTATTTGTTCAATAGACTGCTCCAGCCTGGCTTTGGACGTTACGTAGTGCGATGCCGGATAAACGCGAAATTCGTTAACCGATTCCAGCACGGCTCCCGTATCCACATCAAAAAGCTGGAGCGATTCAATTTCATCACCCCATTGCGTAATGCGTAAGCCTTCATCGGAGTAGGCGGGATAGATGTCAATTACATCACCCCGAACGCGAAAAGTGCCTCTTTTAAATTCAAGGTCGTTGCGGTTGTAGTGCAAATCCACCAAATCGTATAAAATGGTATTCCTGGGAATTTCCTGTCCGACTTCCAAATTCAGAATCAACTTTTCATATTCTGAAGGAGAGCCAATTCCGTAAATGCAGCTTACTGAAGAAACAATAATCACATCACGCCGTCCCGAAAGCAGCGAGCTGGTGGCACGAAGCCGTAGGCGCTGAATTTCCTCATTAATCGACAAATCCTTTTCAATGTACTTATCCTGCGTAGAGAGATAAGCTTCGGGCTGATAATAGTCGTAATAGGAAATGAAAAATTCGACCCGGTTATTGGGGAAAAAGTCGCTTAGCTCCCGGTACAGCTGTGCGGCCAACGTTTTGTTGTGACTCATTACCAGCGTGGGTTTTTGCACATTTTCAATAACGTTGGCCACGGTACGGGTTTTTCCGGAGCCGGTAATTCCCAGCAGCGTTTGATAGGTGTCGCCGGCGTTTATGCCCTCCGTAAGTTCAGCTATGGCAGAAGGCTGGTCACCGGCAGGTTCGTAAGGCGAATGGAGCTTAAATTTTGTCATAAATATCTTTTAAAGGTACAAAGTGTAACGTAACTTAGGAAACGTTAAAATGGAATAATACGTGCCATATTTATAGGGCAAAGCCATACCAAACAAAACCTTTACACAATTAACAAACAGAAAAGTAACGCATGTCTCACCGACATAAAGAGTTAGAATCTCCCCGTAAACGTCTTGACGAAATTGACGAACATATTTTAGACTTACTTGCCGAACGCAGTGATATTGTTCGGGATGTAATTAAGCGAAAAGTAGAAAATCAGCTTCCGGTTTTTGTGCCTTCCCGCGAAGAGGAAAAGTCGGATGCATTTAAAGAGCTTGCCAAAACTAAAGGCATTGACCCCAACTGGGCCGAAGACTTCTTGCGCATGATTATGACGGCTTCACGCGCTACGCAATCTCAGGCAAAATTCCCTATCGCAACTTCCGAGCCCAAGCATATTCTTTTTATTGGGGGTGAAGGTGGAATGGGAAAGCTCTACAAACGCATGGCTCAGCAAACCGGGCACGTCACCTATTCCATTGATAAAGGAAACTGGCACGAGCTGGAAGAAATGGCACCGAACTTAGATCTCGTTATCGTAACAGTGCCTATTCACGTTACGGAAAGCGTTATTGAGCGCTTAGGCGGTCGGCTCAAGAAAGAAACTATTCTGGCCGATTTCACCAGTAATAAAACTAACCCTATCGAAAGTATGCTGAGTGCGCATGAGGGTCCGGTGATTGGCCTGCATCCCATGCATGGCCCGGATGTGCAAAATCTCTCCAAGCAGCTTATGGTTTTTTGTGATGGCCGCGATGGCGAAACGGCTTCATGGTTTATCGAGCAATGCCGCCTTTGGGGAATGCGCGTGATTGAAGCCGAGCCTCAAAAACATGATCACGTTATGCATCTGGTGCAGGGATTGCGCCATTTTGTGGCCTTACTGCACGGCTCTTTTATGGAGCACTACGATCTGAAACCGTCTGATATGCTCGATTATTCTTCCCCCATTTATCGTGCAGAGCTGATGATGACCGGGCGTATTTTTGCTCAGGATGCTGAACTGTACGCAGACATTGTTTTTGCGAATACCGAACGGCGAGAGCTGCTGCTGAAGTTCTTCAATCACCATAAAAAATTAGCCGAACTGGTTGAGCAAAACGACCGTGCAGGATTTATCAAAGAGTTTGAAGGTGTTACAGATTTCTTTGGGAAGTTTGCAACTCAGGCGCTGGAGGAAAGCGGATATTTAATTAATCGCCTGGCCGACCGCTTTGCATAAAAAATATTTTTTTGCACTGAAATTTATGATATTGAGCCGAATCTAATCTAAAAAATGAGAGAATGACAACATTCAGAATATTTCTAATAGCTCTTTTTATGCTGTGTACGGCTACTTTTGCGCAGGCTCAGCAGCTTTTTAAACTTAATGAAACGGTGCCTTCAACAGTGCAAAAAAAGATGGCGGGCGAGGCCGATCGTGTGTACTACTCACTGAATGAGGAAGCCATTGAGCACCCGGAATTTAATAAAGGGGCGCATTTTGAATTCGACTTTGGGGATCAGACAAAAACATTTGTGGTCACTAAGAAAAAAGAATATCTGCCGGGCTATACTTCTGTTATTGCCAGAGTTTTGGGCGAAAGAGAAAATACCTTTGTTTTTACTTATGCGGAAGGAAGGTTAAACGGACTTTACCACAAGTCTCACAGTCAGGCAGAGTATCTCAATTTCAGTACAGAAAACGAACAAAATTATATCAGTACACAAAAACCTGTGGATGAAAAAGCGCTGGCTTGCGGTATTCATGAAGGAGAGGGCGTTCCTGTTACACCGCCGCGGCAGTTTGGAAGTCAGGCTGTTGCCGGAAAGCGGAAGTCAGCCTCACAATCACAATTGAAAAAAGCCAAGGCACCCGCTTATGCGGCCGTGGATGACAGTATTACCATAGATCTGATGCTGGTTTACACCAACGCGGCCGAAACGTGGGCATCCACTTCTTCATGGGGTAATATCCAAGGTGTGATTGCACAAGCTATGGCTAACTCTCAAGCTGCTCTGGATAACAGTAATACGAACATCAATTTGCGGTTGGTTCACACCTATAAAACCGATTATAATGAAGAAACGGACGGTGTAGAATCGGGCGTGAGGTTGAGAAGATTTACCCAAAACCCGGCAAACCCGGTATTTGACGATCCAAGCTATAACGGATATATGGAAGATGTGCACACGCTACGCAATCAATATGGAGCCGATATTGTTTCGTTATTGGTTAAAATCAGCGATACCGGAGGATTAGGCTGGCGATTAGGTGATACGGGAGGAAACCCCGGCTTTGGTTTTAACCTGAATCGAGTGCAGCAGGTGGCCGGCGGATATACGCTGATTCATGAAATTGGCCATAATATGGGGAATGCTCACGCTCGAACACAGCAGAGCAATCCGGCTGATGATGCCGGCGGTCTTCATCATTATTCCGCGGGCTATCAGGATGCAGCCAACAACTTTCACACCGTAATGGCATATCCTGACGGTTTAACCCAGGCGCCTCTTTTTTCCAGCCCGGATTTAACATATTTAGGCAAAAAAGCCGGAACCCGAAATGTTCAAACTCCCGAAGATAATGCCCGAAGTATGCGCGAAATTAAGCGCTCCATTGCAGGTTATCGACCTTCTGTGGTAGATGCTCCAGTTGCTGCAATATCAGCCACATCAATAGATGTGAATATGAACCGGGAAGAGCAATTATCCGTAAATGTTGACATTACGAATACAGGCTCCAGTCCTTTGGTTTGGAATGCTGATTTCGATTTTGTGCCTTTGTCGGTTGGCAAAAGAAAAAGGTCAACCTCTTCTGCACAACAAATAAAGCCCGTCGAATTGAAAAACTCCGTTCGGGCACCGGCCAACTATTCGCCACAGACTGCTTTTCGTAAAGATTTACAGCAAACAACAGAAGTACTTTATACAACCTCTTTCGAAACAGATGACATCTTTTTTACGGGTAATTACAGTGGCCGCACGGGCTGGAGAGCACTGACGGATTCTGAATTTATTATTTCCGATCAAAATCCGGCTTCGCAAAATCAGCACCTGAGGCTTAAATATGACGGAGGAAGTACACAATTTGTAGCTTCTCCATTTTTTGGATATCAGCCTTTTGGTAATTATGAGGTTTCACTGAAATTCTCGATTTCAGATATTAGTGAAACTTTCGACTTCCATATTTACGATGGGTTTACAAGCGACTTTTCCAGCGGGGTGATTATTTCTGACCAAACGATTTATGCGGCTGATTTAACAGAAACAGGTAATTTATCATTCTACTCAACCTCAGCTACCATTTTACCTAATGTATATGGCGAGCTGAAAATTATCTATAATACCGATAATCATACCATAGATTATTATTACAAAGGGTCGCTGCTTGCGCAAAATAATTATTTAGCAGGCAATACACCCGGTGTAATCCAGGTTGTGCACCGAAATGAAGTTCTTGGTTCTTATATAGATGTTGATGATATAGAAGTTAAACAAACTTCAAGAATCTACTCGTGGCTGGACGCTCCTAAACTCAGCGGCGTTGCTTTTGAGAGCCAAACAGAGCAGCTAACGCTCGATTTTAATACGGAAGGAGTAGCCGCCGGCACCTACGAAACGCAGTTAAACATCTTTACCAACGACCCCGATAAAGAAGCGATAACCGTGCCGGTCACGCTTACGGTAAATGATGTTGTTTCAAACGAAACAGAAGAAACACCGGTGCATATTTCGTTAGCACAAAACTATCCGAATCCATTTAATCCGGCTACTACCATTAATTATACGCTGAGTAATCCGGAGCAGGTTCGCCTTGAGGTGTTCAATGCTCAGGGGCAGAAAGTGGCCACGCTGGTGAATGCAAAGCAGGCCTCCGGCGAACATCAGGCTGTTTTTGATGCTCAAAACCTGGCCAGTGGAATTTACGTGTATCGGCTGCAGGCAGGCGCGCAAACATTAACACGTAAAATGGTTTTGATTAAATAAGATGAAAACACCAAGAACTCATATTGTAGCCGCAGTCTGTTTTTTCTGTTTATTTTTTGTGACGGCTTGTGGAAGCTCGGAAAAGAAGAGTAATGCGGAATCAGAAAGTCCAGAAACTCCTCAAAGTGAAAGCCACAGTTCCGGTCCAAGAATGTATTTTCAGGTAGATACCGAAGCCGTTGCAGCACTGAAAAAAGGAGACAGCTTTATGCTTGCAACCGAAGATTCGGCCCTTGTGCTTCAGCTTCAAATACGCCGTGTAGAGCAATCTGTTGGCGATATAACCGCCATTACTGCCAATATTGAAAATAAGGACACCGGCTTAGCTACGCTGCTCTTCCGCGATCAAAAACTAACGGGGCTTTTGCATATCTATCCCAAAAATATGCGGTACCAAATTCGGTACGACTCAACCAAGGCCGCCCATTATCTAAAAGAATTACAGCCGGAAGATTTGGATGAATTAGAAGGAAGCGAGCCTTTGATTCCCAAAAAGAACGTTCCTCAAGGCAATCCTTAATTATTGCAGAGCTGACAGGTTTTTCACAACCTCTGAATAGTGGCTTTGCTTTTACCCACTTTATAGAGCGGTTTATGTATTGAGGTTAGATTTTCTTTAGTGAGCTTCAACAATCAAAAATAATTCACATATTATCCGGCAAATAAAATAAGCTTTGGTACATAAGGATCGCTTTTGAAACGAGTAGCCACTTTATTGGCATGGGTGTTTTTAAATGGGTTGATGGCATCAGCCCAACCTATCCACTTTTCCTATACGCACTATCATTCGGGGAATATCGGTTTATCGCATAACACGGTAACCGGCCTGCACATGGACAGCAACGGCTTTTTATGGATTGGAACCATTGACGGGCTGAACCGTTTTGACGGAAAATCAGTAAAAATTTACCGCCATAATCCAGCTGATGACGCTTCCATTTCAGACAATTTTATTCACGGAATTTTAGAAGATGAAATGGGAATGCTGTGGATTGGAACCCGCGATGGTGGTATCAATAAATTCAACCCAAAAACAGAAACTTTTAGTCGCTTCCGGCATGATGAAACTGACAGCTTAAGCATTCCGGCTGCTCCGGTATATTTGTTAATAAAAGATAAAGACGGCGATTTTTTAGCCAGTATAGGCGATAAAGCTTTTGGTGTTTTCACTCCGGAGCGGAATGAATTCAGAGCGGCAGAAATACGGAGTCGTTCAAGTGATCGTGAGAAAGAGTTATTCAGTCCCAATGCGTTTATCCAATTTAATGACGGAAGCCTGCTTTGTGCTTCTTTTTCAGGATTGTATTACATCTCTGCAGGCGAGATGCAGGCTTTTAAAACCGGTGTCTCTAAAAACATCTTATATGCGCAGGAAATAAAGGTGATTTCATCTTTAAATTCTCAAAACTTTTCGCGATTAACGGTTACTCATAATCAGTATTTGAATGTGTACGTCAAAAATAACGGCATTCTCAACATTCAAATAAACCGGCTGCCTGATTATGTGCAAGAGTCGATGCGCGCGGGTATGTCAAATACCCGAAACTGTTGCCGGGCTATTGAAAATGACACGTATTTGATGGCCGCTACACCAAACCGGGGACTGATGCTTGAGCACAAAAAAACAGGAAAGCGGATGTATAAAGATGTGTATGTAGATGGCAAGCTTTTCGTTGCTACCGCTTTGTATCGCGACCCAAGAAACGGGCTTTGGGCCTACAGCTGGGGCAATGGTTTTATACGGATAGAAGAACAAGCCGCTATTCAATTAATAAAACCCGAACATTACCCCAATATGGGGCCGCCGTTTATATTGGCTTTAGAAGAAGAACCCAACAAAGGCGTATGGTTTGGCGGAAGGGACGGACTCTATTTTATGGATGCCGTGCGGGATGAAGTGATACGCTATCCGCTTTTAAGTGAGTTTTTTGCGAAAACCGAAATATGGGCATTTGAAAGAGATAAGGAGGGGTTATGGGTAAGTACCGTTGCGGAGGGACTCTTTTTTGTGCCTGTCAACGAGCAGGGAAAGCCGGGAAAACCCATCCGCAATTTTACGCCCGAAAACAGCATTTTGCGTTCTTACTCTTTGCATCACATACTAATGGACAGCCGTGGCTGGCTTTGGGTTGGATATGAAGGTGATGGCTTACAGCTGATTAAAAATCCATCTGATTTATTCACAAAAACTCCGGCAAATGTTATTCATTTTAGCCAAAATACCGATTCTGAACATAAAATAGGCGGTAATAAAATCAGGCGCATTTATGAGGATCGTAATGGTAATATTTGGCTGGCCACGATGAATAACGGCTTCACTGAAATTGCAATCAATAATCGCCAGGTACAACAAATTCGTGTGCTCAGGCATGATCCTGAAAACACAAATTCTATTTCTTTTAATGATGGCCGCAGTATGTATCAACAAAACGACAATACGTACTGGTTTGCCACTTACGGCGGTGGAATTACCCGATGGAACTCGAGCAATAACACGTTTAAACGCATAGGAACGCAGCAGGGCCTGCCCAATAACAGCACCTATGGTATTTTGCCGGAATCGGATAATATTCACCTTTGGATTAGCACCAATAACGGCTTGGCGAGATTAAATACCCAAACGCTTTCATTCCAAACATTCGGGGAACGTGACGGCTTACAGAATAAAGAATTTAATACAGGCGCTTTTCTAAAACTGAAAGATGGAAAATTAGCTTTTGGCGGTATTGGCGGCTTCAATATTATTGATCCCGTAAAATTACACTTTAATAATAAAAAGCCATCCGTAAAGCTTACTTCCATTCGTGTTTTTAATGAGCCTTTTGTTACCGATACGGCCGGTGCTTACCTAAAAAAACTGACACTTCCGTATGATCAAAACTTCTTGTCTTTTGAGTTTGCCGCCCTCGACTTTGATTCTCCGTCGGAGAATTCATACGCCTACAAAATGGATGGAATTGACGAAGACTGGGTACACACCGGAAACCGAAATTTTGCAGATTACCCAAATCTAAAACCCGGTTTATATAGTTTTAAGGTGAAGGCTGCAAACAGCGATGGCGTCTGGAATGAAGATGGAGTAACCCTTTCGCTGCAAATCACCCCGCCCTGGTGGCAAACCCGGTGGTTCAGAGTGTTATATGGAACGTTAGTCATTATCGGGTTTATTGCAGGCATCCGATATATTGCGCAGCGCAGGTTGCGTAAACAACTGCATAAAATGGAAATAGAAAATAGGCTGAAAAGTGAACGGGAGCGCATTTCCAGAGATCTGCACGACCACGTGGGAGCGCAGCTTGCAAACATAATTTCGGGTTTAAGCCTGATTGAAAAATACAGTATGAAAAACATGCAGGAACGCGCGGCCGAGCTGATGAATTCTTTGCGGGGAGATGCCCACGTTACTATCACGCAGCTGCGAGAAACCATTTGGGCACTGAACCAAAACAGTCTTTCTATAGAAGGATTTATTGACCATCTGAAAGATTATTTTAATGCCCAAAGTGCTTTGAATAAGCAACTGGATGTACGTTACATAAATAACATTAATGAAGAGGTAATTCTAAGCTCAGTGCAGGCGCTGAATTTATTTCGCATTATACAGGAGGCCGCCCAGAATACGCTGAAATATGCAGAGGCATCTACGTTTACGCTCACCTTTACCCTGAAAGATAACCTCATGCAAGTGTATATTAAAGATGATGGTAATTTTAAAGCAGAAAACTCAAATTATAATGGAGGCCATGGTTTGGGAAATATGCGGAAAAGAGCTCTGGAAATAGGCGGAGTGCTGGAATTGTGTAAAGAAAATGGCACTGAAATCACGGTAAGTTTTGCAGTATAAATACCACTTTTGGGCTATTGTTATGCTTGAAGAATTTAACCAGCTTGCCTAAAACAAATATTATATGGGAAGGGTATGGAAAAAATCAGTGTAGCTATTGTAGAAGACCACCGTATTTTCAGAAAGCGATTGTGGGAGTTGCTGTCGTTTTATGAGCATATTGAACGGGTTTTTGCCGTTGAAAACGCAGAGCGCTGTTTAGAATATCTGGAGAAAGCACAAACGGAGCCCGATGTCATTTTGATGGATATTGAACTGCCGGGAATATCGGGGATAGAAGCTGCTTTTCAAATCAAACAAAAATATAAAGAACCGGATGTCATCATGTTTACGGTTTTTGAGGATGATGAGCGAATTTTTGAATCTATTCAAGTGGGTGCCACCGGGTATATTCTGAAAGATGAACCCATCGATGAAGTTGTAAAAGCTATTGAGGAAGTTAAAAACGGAGGCTCTCCCATCTCTCCGGCCATAGCCCGCAAGCTCATGAAACTGGTTTCTACAATAGATAAAATCACTGAAAATGATGCAAAAACAGGGCTGGTTCCTTTTAACTTAACCCCGGCCGAGATTCGCATTCTGGAGCAGGTTATAGACGGCAAAACTAATAAAGAAATTGCCGAGGCCGTATTTTTAAGCCCATGGACGGTAAAAACACACATCAAAAATATCTACAAAAAAATGCAGGTTAATTCCAGGGCTGCGGCTGTGCGTCTGGCGCTAAAGCGAAATATCAGGTAGAAAAAGCCACGCCTGAATAATACCCTGTTTGGGTGATTTATCATCTTCTGTTAATTCATGAATTTGCTAAAAGAGTAATAGGATTGCTCTGCAAACATCAATTAATCGTGTAAAGATGAAAAAGATAACGTTACTTTTTGTTGGGGTGTTGATTTCTACAGCATCAATATTCGGGCAGTCAATAGAGCTGCAGCAATGGATAGATTCTCAATATAAAGATGCATCTCACCAAGCATTTATATATGCGGTTTCTCGGCAAGCAAAAGCTGCTGATTTACAGGTACTACGGGGTGACAGTGAATTGAGAAAAAGATTTGAGGATGTAAACCGAAAATTAAAAGGTAAGATACAGGTAAACAGCGATACCACCTGGAACTTTACAGAGTATAAAGCCCCGAATGACAGTATCTACAAAATGACAAATTATAATTACAGATGGACGGAAGGCGAAACCTATGAAGACTCTCGAACCTATTACAATTTTTATATAAAACAACCGGACAGCACCAAATGGTGGCCGGAAAAGAAACAAACAAGCATACGCTCATCCACAAGTTCTGAAGACAGTACTATTTGGTTGTACTATCAAAGCTATGAACCAACACCGTATTATGGAAATAATTACAGAACAGTAAAAACACCCGCGAATAACGCCGATTATGAATACTATAGAGATCAATATTCAGCGGACCTGGGCTGGTATAAATATGAGCATGGAATTTCTTTCAGAAACGAAAACGGATACGACACGTTAAGGTTTACTGAGAAATACAAACAGGAAACTATGGAATACGTGCCCGCTTCTGAGGAAAGATATATTTTTAATGATGATTATAATCTGAATTCCAGAAAATACTTTAATAGCGACTCGTTAAGCTCTATTGCTAACTGGAATTATAGTTTTACTAAATATGATAATGACCGCACGTTATATCAGGTAAGCAAAAACTGGAATTATGTAAAAAAAGTGCTTGAAGGCACAGACAGTCTGTATTTTGATTACCATTCTGAGTATGTAGAAGGCCGGGGATTTGTGTGGCAAGACAGCGCCTGGAACATCAACACCTTTTACAGAAGCTATCAGCGTACCTTTCCAAACCCCGATCCCAACGACACATACCATCCAACCATTACTGAGGTAGATTCTGTGATCGTGTACAGCGTGTATCCGGATAGCGTAGATGAAAAAGGAAATATTGTTATTGATGATATAACCATGAAAACACAGTTCTATTATGATGCCAACGGTAATCAAATTGAGGTGCAAAATTATCAGTTGAATACTGAAGGAGAGCTTGCTTTGACAGGAAAGACAATAAAAGCTTATAAGCTTGTTAAAGATTTCTACTCCGAAAAAGACAGATATGTGCTTGTATTACAAGAAACGTACGGTACAGATTATTTAACCAAAATGTTATACAAATCAGGAGAGAGTACATGGTTTTATAACGATGAGGGTTTGAATATTGGTACTTTAAATGTGAATTTAAATACAGAAAATGACACCACATATGCCTCCGGTTCACATACTTTATTGCTTGAGGATGGAACCAGAGTTTACACAACGTTAGGCTGGGACTATCAAATGAAAAAAATGATAGTGCAGGGATATCGGGCATTCCCAGCATCTACTCAGGAAGAGGGATATCTAAATCAAACTACTTATATAGATGCTCGTACAAATTCCGGAAACAGAAGCATTACAGTAGGTGGAAAAATACCGGCCGTTATGAATGATGGTCCGCTGAATGTTTCTATGGGCGACACGTTGCTGCTTTATATAAGTGCGAGAAATATTGATTTCACCATCCCGGAAGTATCGGTTACCAATATGCCTGCTACCGCAACTTTTAATCCTGAAACGAGACGTTTTTACTGGGTTGTAGATGAAGAGGCCCCTTCTCCAATGACCTACACCGCAACAAATTCGCGTGGAACGTCCAGCGTTGAGGTGCAATTTGTGAATGTAGATCTTGATGATATATTTGTGGGAAATGAGAAAATAGAAGAATTAAATAAATTCTCTTTAGCTCAAAATTATCCAAATCCGTTCAACCCGAGTACAACCATTACGTTTAATCTGCCGCAAGCATCAGAAGTTTCGCTTAAAGTGTTCAATATGCTTGGGCAGGAAGTGGCAACTTTAGTAAATGATAGAATGGGGCAAGGTGTGCAGGCAATTCAGTTTGATGCCTCCCACTTAGCCAGTGGCATGTACATCTACCGCCTGCAAGCATCGGGTTTTGTGGAAACCCGCAAAATGATGCTTATTAAATAAAGCTAACATAAAAGCACATTTGCTTAGATTATAGTATAATCTATAAGCAATAAGTTGGTGATGGCCGGGGTTTTTGGGCGAAAAGGCTGCTCGATAGCTTTTTCGCCATCACCAATTTTATTTTAAGCTGTGGTTTAGCATCAAAAAAGCTGTCGCCGGTATATCTACAAAGAGAGCACCCACCATTTATCTCCCTTCCATAAAACTCAACATTCAGAATCCTGAATTCTGAGTCCTGACTTCTGCCTTCCAAGTCTCAACATCTTTCCCACCTCATTCACTATTCGTTTAAGAAACTACAGCCCCATTTCTCCCACTTTAGTACAAACAAACAACACATTGCAACAAATGAGATAGCAAAGTAAATCGACTTCAAATAGCTTTCTGACAGACGAAAGCAGTCTGTGTGAGAAAAGTAAACCGGATTGCATTCGAACTCATAAAGACTAATTAAAAGGATCGAAATCATGACACTTCAAAGAAAAATCAAAACAGAAAACTCGATAGTAAAATCAGTCATTACCATAATTGTTGGATTAGGTATTTCCATATTTTTCAGTGCCTCTCCGGTAAAAGCTCAACCGGACGATAGAGAAATACTTCCACTTAACGAGCAAGACTATGCGTGCTTGCAGGTGTTAGACTGCGTTGTTGAAAGCCGGGAATTGAAAGAAAAAGGCTGGCATGTAAAGTTCGATGAGACCGTCCAGGACTATCCGCAGGCGCGTACGGCCCGTTTAAAAGGAGATGGCTTATTTGTAACTGCCCATTATGATAAGGATGGAAAGCTGATTAAAGGTATTTACAACCTGAAAAACACGGCTCTGCCAAGAGTACTGCTGTCTCATTTAGCCGGAAACAGCTTTGACGGATGGCAAATGACCGGTAACGAGATAACGGTTTATGATTTTAACATCTCCTCAACCAAGTATAAGGTAATGCTGGAAAATGGCACCGATAAAAAGATCGTCAGCTTTTCGTATTCGGATGTGTTAGATCTGACTTTAAATGCGGAAGAAAATCTTGTTAAAAACCAGTACTAAAAATACCTATTTATAAATACCGGCT
This sequence comes from uncultured Balneola sp., assembly GCA_964505215.1. Classification (GTDB taxonomy): domain Bacteria; phylum Bacteroidota; class Rhodothermia; order Balneolales; family Balneolaceae; genus Gracilimonas. The sequence continues at coordinate 121,898 of CAZDGU010000002.1, read as the reverse complement.
TTTGCATAAAGCCGGCAAATGTTGCTAAACCATGAATAAACCAAACCGTGTTGTAATTACCGGGCTGGGTGTATTGTCGCCCATTGGGCATACTGTTAAGGAATTTTGGAGCAATCTGAGTAATGGCGTAAGCGGAGCAGACCGAATTACCTACTTTGATGCTTCAAATTTCCGCACCCGGTTTGCATGTGAATTAAAAAACTATGATCCCTCTAAGCTTTTGGATCGTAATACCATTCGAAAAACCGATCCGCACACTCAATACGCTATGATTGCTACCGATCAGGCCGTTGAAGATTCCGGGATTGATTTCGATAAAATGAATCCTTTTGATACCGGGGTAATCTGGGGCAGCGGTCAAGGCGGAATGCTTACGTTTCAGGAAGAGGTAACAAATTATAACGGCAATGGCAGTAAACCCAAGTTCAGCCCTTATTTTATACCCAAACTCATCATCAATATGGCACCGGGACTTATTTCTATGAAATACGGACTGATGGGTGTTAATTATGCCACCGTTTCGGCTTGTGCCACCTCAAACACCGCCATTATGAATGCCATGAATTACATTCAATGGGGTAAAGCCAAAGTGATGATTACCGGTGGCTCAGAAGCGGCTATTACAGAAGCTTCTTTTGGTGGATTTTCAGCCCTGCGCGCTATGTCGCAACGGAATGATGATCCTCAGCACGCCTCTCGCCCTTTTGATAAAGACCGCGATGGTTTTGTGATGGGTGAAGGAGCTGCTACACTCATTTTAGAGGAATATGAGCACGCCAAAGCCCGGGGAGCCCATATTTACGCTGAACTGACCGGCGCTTCGATGACGGCCGATGCTCACCACATGACGGCCACGCACCCGGATGGAAAAGGAGCCTCAGTAGCTATGAAGCAGGCGCTGGCCGAAAGTCGGCTCAACCCCGAAGATGTAGGCTACATAAACACGCATGCTACATCTACCCCCATGGGCGATAAAAGTGAAACCACAGCCATTGCAAATGTATTTCAAAATGGGGCTTCTAATGTGCATATCAGTGCAACAAAATCTGCCACCGGCCACTTGTTAGGTGCTGCCGGGGCTATTGAAGCGGTAATATGCATCAAATCAATAAACCAAGGCGTGATTCCACCAACCATTAATACAGAGCATGTTTGTGAGGAAATTCCTTCAACCCTGAATATTGTGTTAAAAGAAGCCGTTGAAAAAAAGGTGAATGTAGCTATGAGCAATACCTTTGGTTTTGGAGGGCACAATGGAATAGTGGTATTCAGAAAAGTTTAAAAGATAGCACATCTGCCGGCTTTCAAATTTAATTCAGCTAATATTTAAGAGAAAAAGCCCTTGATAAAATAAGTGTTTTTCCTATTTTAGCCCTTAGTACAAACAAAAAAGGATTGGACGAAAGCTGGGGTTAGGTTGTGTAATAGCTTAAATAGTAATTCTGTTCTGTGTGCAAATGTACATACAGTTGGGCTGCCGCAAAGCCAAAATATGATGGGCGGCAGTTTTCAACGGTATATGTGCTGTAGCCCATCCGGTAAGTTCATTGCTTTTTATCTTTTAAAAAGGGTAAATAAGCCGTGAGAGGGAAAGTCCATTATATCGGGGTGATGATTGCAGCCATGTTATTTTGGGTTGATGTCAGTTGGGCTCAAAATGCGAAAAATGTGAATTCTTCCTTTGAAAATGATTTTTCTGCCAAATACAGGTTCTCTCCCGCCGCCCGGCCTTTTATAAAAACACTTAATGCTAATTTTCGGATAGGTATTAATTCCTGGGATATCATTCAGGACGACCGAGGCATCATGTATTTCGGGAATAATAACTTTGGTATTCAGCAATATGACGGGGTGAATTGGACTACTATTGAACCGCCTAACCGCTCTGCCGCTTATGGATTGGCCAAAGATAAAGAAGGAACTATTTTTGTGGGCGTTCGCGGAGATTTTGGCTATCTGGCTCCCGACTCTGTGCAACAGCTTCAGTTTCAGTCCTTGTTATCTCATGCACCCAATTCTCTCCAAACCTTTGACCGTGTGTATGTTGAAATTATGGATGAGTCGGTATTTTTTTGCACCAATCCATACCTGTTTCGGTGGAAAGATGGTGTTATGACTACTTGGGAAAATCCTGACTTTATAGGTTGCGGTGTTTCCGACAACACGTTATACGTGAATGATCTGAACCACGGCTTAATGGCTTTAGTTGATGATTCTTTCCAATTGGTTTCTACACGCTTTCAGAACTCGCGGTTAGTAAAAGTAGTGGAAGTACAAGATGAAACCTTGTTTATAACCTCGCAAACCGTGTTTGTGCATAAAGGAGGTGAAACACATCCATTAAATGGGTTTTCAGATATAAAAGGAAATACCTACATCCATGATGCGGTAGTACTGAGAGATGATAATATTGCCCTTGCAACCTCTTCAGGCATTTATATTTACACGCCGGCGGGACAATTAGTGAATCATCTCACCCAGTCGGATGGTCTTTCCAGTGATGAAGTAAATGGTTTGTTTGTGGATGAGGGGGGGAATCTTTGGGCTACTACCAATCAGTACATTAACTTCATCGAGTATAACAGTCCGCTGCGGCTTCTTTTTGATGCAAAAAAACACTTTGTAGATATTCAATTCATTATTGAACATCAGGGAGTACTGCATGTAGGAACCGATAACGGCATGTTTGCATGGGAAGAACAAAGCTGGAAGCGTAAAATGTCGGGAATAAGTATGCGGAAGGCTTCCAACATCGGGGATGCATTGTTGATTGGCGCTCGCGAAGGCTTATATGTTTATCAAAAAGGAGAAATAACACAATTGGGAAGAGGCTCTGCCCATGTTATCACAACTTCCGAACGGTATAAGAATCTTGCGTATGTATATTATGCAGGACGAGGAATTGATGTGGTTAAGCAAACCAATGATGGAAGCTATACGAGCTATCCACTGGTGGAATTTGCGGAGCCAATTTATACGCTCACAGAAGATGAAAACGGCGATTTATGGAGAGGAACCGGCAATTGGGGAATTTATCGGGATAGATTGGAGGATCAGGAAGGCCAACCCAAATTAAAGGAAACTCTGCACTACACCGAGGAAGACGGACTACCGGCCGCAAGCTATAATTACACAACTAAAATTGCCGGAAAAGTTGGTTTTATCACCGAAGAAGGAACCTTTCGGTTTGATGATGAGCAGCAGCGCATAGTCAGAGATATGCGGCTGGTAGAAGCATTCCCTCCCGAAAATGGACGCAGAGCCTGGCCCACAGTAGAAGATAAGCTGGGACACGTGTGGATGGATTTTGGTGGAAAACGAATATTTGAGATGATACCTGATGGAGAAGGCAACTACCGGCTTAATCGCTTAACCTATGGAAGGCAATCCGTATTTGGGGATGGAATCTTATTTTTAACACTGGACGAACAAACTACGCTGTATAGCACACTTTCTAGCTTATTTTTATTGAAGCGTTCCTTGCTGGAAGCTCCCAGATACACCTTTAATACTTTGGTGCGCAGCATCAGCCTAAACACCGACTCACTGCTATGGGGCGGATATGGTCCGCTGGAAACAACCTTAGAAAATAAGATTCATTTTACCCGACAGGCTATTCGATTTAACTGGAGTGCGGCTACTTATTATCCCTCTGAGGGAACTGATTACAGATATCGTTTGAAGGGGCTGGACGACAATTGGTCCGGATGGACGGGCGAAACCTACCGGGACTTTACCAATTTAAGTGAAGGTTCGTACACGTTTGAAGTTCAGGCTCGCAATATTTATGACGTTACCGGGCGTACGGCATCGGTGCATTTTTCGGTTCTTCCGCCGTGGTACCGCAGCTGGTGGGCGTACGCACTTTATATAATTACAGGCGTTTTAGGAATAGGTTTTACAGTTCATCGTTTGTCGAAATGGCGCATACATCAACAAATGATAGTAATGAAGGCTCAGCAAGCTGAAAAATTAAGGAAGCTGGATGTTGTAAAAACTCAGTTCTTTTCTAACGTTTCGCATGAGCTGCGCACTCCGCTCACCCTTACCATCGGTCCGCTGGAAGATTTAAAAAATAAAGAAAGTAATTTGGGAGAAGCGGAAAGCTCTAAAGTTTCGTTAGCACTGCGCAACGCCAAGCGATTGCTAACGCTGGTATCAGAGATTTTGGATATCAGCCGGTTGGAAGCTTCTGATGACAAACTATTAGTACAAAATCTTGATTTAGCTGATTCTATAAAATCCATAGCTCATAATTTTAACCCGCTGGCTACCCGGGAAAATATTCACTTTTCTATACAAACACCCGACAGTTTGGATGCGTGGTACAATCAGGATCAAATTGATAAAGTGGTTACCAATCTGCTATCAAATGCCTTCAAATTCACCCCAAGCGGGAAAGAGATTTCTATTACGCTTACCAAGCAGAACAATAAGGCCGTCATAAAAGTAAGCGATACGGGCATGGGGATTTCTCAGGAAGATCTTCCCTTTATTTTTGATCGCTTTTATCAGTCGAGTAATTCAAAATCGCGGCTGCAGCACGGTACCGGCATTGGCCTGGCTTTGGTGAAGCATTTGGTTGAGCTGCACGGTGGAACTATTACGGCCGAAAGTGAGCTGGGCAAAGGAACTTCCTTTATGGTTACGCTGCCGCTTAATGCACATGAACTTCCCCATGCTGAGATTCAGGAAAAGTCAAATGATGCGCCTTCTATTACAGCCGAACCCATAATGGTTGATGGAAAAGAGATTACGGAGTTAGAAAATAATTCGGCTTTAGATGAGGAAGATCACACCACGGTATTAGTTGTGGAAGACAATCAGGAGCTGCGGCAATTTGTGGTTAGCCATCTGCGCGAGCGTTATCGTATCATTGAAGCCAATCATGGTAAAGAAGGCCTTCAAAAAGCCAAAGAACATTTGCCGGATTTAATCATCAGTGATGTGATGATGCCCGAAATGGATGGATTTGAGATGGTAAAAGAGCTTCGGAAAGATGAAGCCGTCAATTTCATTCCCGTTATCATGCTTACCGGAAAAGACACCAAAGACGATACGCTGAAAGGCTTGGGTTTGGGAGCCAACGATTACATCGTAAAACCCTTTGACATGGACGAGTTGAAAGCCCGTGTTAAGAGCACGTTGAATTCCCAAAAGCTACTGAAAGCGCGGTTCAAATCGGATAGCAGCTTTTTGAATGTAGATACTAAAAAGCTAAAATCGGCCGACCAAAAGTTTGTGGAAGATGTGAAGAAATTCATTATAGAAAATCTGGATGATTCCTCTCTTTCTGTGGAAAGCCTGGCGGCGATGTTAAACGTTGGACGCACCACATTGCATCGTAAATTAACCGGTATTTTAGGAGAAACGCCGGTTCAGCTCATCAGAAAAATACGCCTTGAGCAAGCCAGAGCTATGGTTGAAAATAAGTCAGGCACCATAAGTGAAATTGCATACTCCGTTGGATTTGAAAGCATCTCATGGTTTTCCAAATGCTTTAAAGAAGAATATAAAGTTTCTCCCTCCGAGCTGAACGCCTAAACTGCTTTGTGCTTTTCATTTCATCACTTAAGCTACACCTTATAATTGAGAATTCTACGGGTTTTTGGTGAAGGCTATATTCGTGTACATTTGGTTAGTGAAAAAATAAACTTGTGGCTCAAATATGTTCTAATTCTCAAATTGGAACAAATAAACAACAGAATGAAACGTGAGAGATAGCGTAAAATAATGCGTAGCTGTTAATTTGGTGCAACACAAATCACCAAAAGATATAAGCTATGTTTACGACCATTTTATTCATTATTTCGGCCACGTTATTGGCAGGTGCAACAGCTGTTGTTTATGCAATCTCTATGTTTGGATATCGCACCATCACCAAAAAAGAAAAATTCACCACCCAGGAATGCTTCAACAGAGTGGAAAAGAAAAAGCTGTATTGTCGGGATAAGTTTGATAAGCTGCCCAAAAAAAGTATTGTTATCACAAATGAGGAAGGCTTTAAACTGCATGGCTGCTACATAGAGCAGTTCCCGAACTCGGATAAGGTGGTTATTTTGGTTCATGGATATACGCGGGCTCACCCAATGTCGTGTCGGTTTTTTGATTTATATCTCCGCCAGGGTTTTAACATTTTAGCCATCGACCAGCGTGCCCACGGGGAAAGCGACGGAACGCATACCAGCTACGGATTTTATGAAAAGCATGATATTGAGCAGTGGGTGCGCTGGGTTGCAATGAAAAAAGGAGCGTATGCTATTATTGGGCTGCACGGTATTTCGTTGGGCGCGGGCACTTCGTTAGAATATTTGCACATTAACAGGTATGTAAAGTTTGTGGTGGCAGACTCTCCATATTCCAACATGGAGCAGTTAATCCGATACCAAATTAAGTATTTGTATAACGCGCCGGTGTTCATTTTTTATCATACCATTCACTTTTTTGTGAAGTTATATGCAAAGTTTCGTTTCCAGGATGTGAACCCAATAGCTGCGGTTGCAAAAAGCGAAATCCCCATCATGTTTATACATGGCAGCAACGACCGGTTCATTCCCCCATCTATGAGCCGTGAGCTGTATGAGGCAAAACAAAAGGGCATAAAACGCCTTTGGATGGCTGAAGGCGGGCGGCACACAAAAGCTTATCTCTGTAATAAAAATGAATATGAGCGACAGGTAACGCTGTTTTTAGAAGACGTGCTACAATTTTACAGTGCAAAATCGGTGGCTGTGTAAAGCAATACCTCATGAGTGAAAACCTAAGGACATACTTCAACATACATTCAAATCCCAGACTGATGAATACTGAGACAAAAGAACAACTGAACGAATGCGATTTCTGTAATTCCGAAGAAGAAAAAATCTGCCCAATCGGTGGTTTTAAAGTTCGATTGGAAGCTGTGTATTTAGGAGGCTCAAAGATATTAGTGTGCCAAAGCTGTATGCACGAGCATTTTCGGGTAGAACCTTCTTATCACACAAACGGACAGAGCAAAATGAGCCGATTCGCTTTTTGGAAAAAGTTGCCCGGCTCTAAGGCTGCAAATCAAAGTCCGGTTTTTCGGTAGTGGAATGATTTAAACAGTCAGAGACTTCGGGAAACCAGACTGAAATAAGACTAAAGGGTTTTCAGCTATTTAATCCTTCATTCGGCTAAATCGCAGGGCGCTTATCATCCAGTTAGGGAGATTTTTTCGCGGATCGCGTTTAGTCATATCAATATACCAGCCGATTTTTTTGATGATCGGCACTTTATGTGTTTCCACAAATTCGATCAGCGTTCCGTCCGGATCTTCGGTATAAGTAAAACGCCCGGCTGCCTTGCCCATGCCAAAACTGTCGGCCGAATCTACGGTAAAAGAGAAACCCTGTTCGTTTAAATCGGACTGAAGCGCATCCATGCCCTGGATATCAAAACATAAATGAATGAAGCCTAAATCTCCCCAATATCGGTCTTCATAAATTTTACGAGGTTTGCGCTCTTTCACTTCAATAAGCTCCATTTCGGTAGGACCAAAAAGCCGGCTAAAGCCTCCGGCGCGAGGTTTTGAGTGGCGTAGCAGCACGCGACGGTATTTATGATCTCCGCCGGGCAGTCCTTTAAAATCATCAAAAACGCCCGTTTCATCGTACACCACTTCATCGTAACCCAGCACGTTAGAATACAGCTTTCGGGCGGCGTCAATATCCGTAGAGCCAATCACGGTTCCCACCACGCCCCCGGTTGATGCCGGAGTTTTTGTTTTGAAGAAATCCAGTCCTTTTACAACCTGCCAGATGTTTCCATACAAATCTTTCACAAAAAAGCTAAGATCGCCGGCAGGATTTTTAGCCAGTTCCGTAACTATTTCTACCCCGTCAGCCTGCATTTCTTTATAAGTTTGAGCCACGTCAATAGACTTAATTTTTCCGGCATTGATGCCTAAATCGCCCATCATCAGGTCAAAATCGGCCGGTTGAGGTGTTCGGCTGGTATATTGCCAGATTTCAAATCCGCCGCCGCCTTTCAGGTTCATAGCCAGCACAGCGGTTCGATCGTGGGCTTCCCCTCCGGTGTAGGGCGTCATTAAATTCGCCGTGGCTGAATCGTCAAAAACCTTAATATCCATTCCAAAATGACGACGATACCAGTCGGTTGCCTTTTTTACATCAGGAATGCCAATGCCAATTTGCTGAATACCGGATATTACTTTTTCCATAGATAGAAATAATATAAAATAATGTTGTGTTTAGCCGCTGCTAAGGTACGTTTTTTAAAGAGCTAAGAAAAACGTATTTAGGTGAATAATCACACACCTGAGCATCGGTTTGAAATGGAGTTCGGGATGAGTTTTCAACCCCGTAATCATGAATTCACGGGTTAAATAAACGTAGCAATCTCATCCAGCGATTTCTTTGAAATATCGGGCACTTTTGCTCCTTTTTCGGGATAGCCGACTACCAGCAGCAGAAATGGTTTTTCGTGAGAAGGACGGCCCATCAGCTCATTTAAAAATCCCATAGGGCTGGGCGTGTGCGTCAACGTAGCCAGGCCGGCATTATGCAGCGCGGTGATAAGCATTCCTGTGGCAATTCCCACCGACTCTTTCACATAATAATGCTTTTTCTTCTCCCCACTTTCAGTAAGCTGATAGCTTTGAGAAAAGATGCCAATCAGGTACGGAGCCTTTTCGAGGAACGGTTTATGCTCATCCGTTCCAAGCGGATGAAGATCGGCCAGCCACTCTTCAGTAGCGCGTTCGTTATAAAAAGCTTGCTCTTCTTTTTCAGCCCCTTCCCGGATTTTCTTTTTCGTTTCCGGATCACTCACCGCCACAAAATGCCACGGCTGTTTATTGGCCCCATTCGGTGCCGTTCCGGCTGCTAATAAACAGTGTTCAATGACTTCTTTGGGAACCGGCCGATCCAAAAAATCACGGACTGTTCGCCGCTTTTTAAGCAGCTGATAAAAATCTTCAGCTCGTTTTTTCATTTCCTTTTCTGAATACTGCTGGTATTCAATATGTGGTACAAAAATGGCGTTTCGCATAGACAAAAGTTGAAATGGCGGGTCAGCTAAACTTAATACACATTTTCTTAGACTACAAAAAGGCTGTGCTAATTAATCCACTTTGTTTGTCCTTTCGAGCGGAGCTTTGCCCGGCTTCAGCGGGCAAACGTAGCCGATAAATCTGCGGAGCGTGATTAGGACTTTGAGCTTCGGCTTATCTGGTTAGGTTTCACGACTATGCCTTTTGGGCATAAAGAAAATCAGTCTTAAAACCGAATAACAGATTCGGGGTCTATCGGCTTTCCGTTTTTCCAAATCTCGAAATGTAGGTGTACGCCGGTAGCCGTCCCCGTATTTCCGGCTTTGCCTACTATTTGGCCTTTTTTAACGTGGTCGCCTTCGCGGACTTTTATGCGGCTCATGTGCGCATACACCGTTTCAAAACCTTTGGCGTGTTTAATGCGCACCATTTTTCCAAACCCTCTTCCTTGGCCGGCTTTAATCACTACGCCGCTTTCAGCTGCAACTATTTTATCCCGCAATTTAGCGTTTAAATCCACGCCCTGATGAGTTTTATTCCAGCGCGGACCGAATTTAGAAGTCACAAAAGTGGATTTCATTGGAACGTCAAACTTCACTCCGGAAAGACGCATAAGCGGTGGCAGCTTTCGTTCTTTGGGTGAACGCTTGGCCGGTCTGTTCCACGGAATGCCAATGGAAATTCCCACCGAAAATGAAATAGGATTCACATCAAAAGAACGCACGGCCGGGTTTTCGGTGAAGCTGTGCTGTGGCGTTACATTTACCGGTAAATTTGTGGTTTGGGCAATTTCGGCCTGAAGCCGGATGAAGTTAAGCAGGTAATATTTGATGCCGCCAATTAAAGAGCCCGTCAGCTTACCGGAGTCTTCCATCGGCTCAACCCAACTGACCTGCCCGGTTATGCGATGGGTAGATCGTATGCGGAAATCCCACATACCGCCGGCTTTTGCACCCGCATAAACACCAAATTTTGGCCACTGCAATCCAATAGTCCCACCGAGGTTAAACTGTTTGAAATTAATAGGTCCGCCCAGTACAAAATCCGCCCGGTCATGCACAAGAAGCTCACCCTTTCCGGCTACGTACAAACGATGTAATAAATATTTCTCCAGCTCCACCTCGGCCATTCCTTTGGCAATAGTGCCCACCTGACCCTGATAATTGGGATTGGGCGTATAATCAATACCCACACTTTGCACCGAGTAGCTCGCCGAAAGCCGCCAATCCTGCGCCCGGGCAGCCTGAGCCGAAAATAATACCAGCAGTAGTCCGTATCCAAGCAGGTACGATATGCTGATTGTTCGATTATTTTTCCTGGATATTTTCAAATGTTTGGGGTGATTATCGGTCCGCTGATAACTCAAAAAACAACACGGCTAATCTACAACCGATTGCAGGGAATGTACAAATTGCACCCATACTTTCTTTTCAACTAAACGCTCGCGGTAGCGCAGACGAAGCGTGGGTTTTTCAAGTAATGCTATCAGCTTTTTGGATGCTTCAGTATAGCCTAAAAATGCGAGCCGGTCTATAGCTTTCAAAAGGATGTTAAATTCGGCTTCTGTCTGAAATGTTGGGTGAATTTCCGTTGCAAATGGAGCGATTAAGGAATCTATGCGTTCTTCTATAATCTTAGAAAAAGTAAGCAGCTTATTGGCTCCATTTTGTTGATTAAATTCGGCAATTGTTTCCGGGAATTGATTCAAATACCGGCGTTCTAAGTGATATTTCCACTGGGTTTTACTTTCTCGCACTTTCAGGGTGAGCCCAAATTTGGGAGCGGAAGATTCGTTTATTTTTGGAGTGATGCCGGATAAAAGTGAATCAGCCTTTTCGGTTTTTCCGGCCAGAAAAAGGGCATCGGCTTTTAGTATCTGTAAATCTATCAGTGTGTCGTTTGGGGTGATGGCAGTGTAAACCTGCTCCGGCTTTTGTTGGTGGAGCTGAGCCTGCGCCCATTGGTTTTTAATCCATTCGTTGGTCGGTTCCCGGCGGTGCAATTCATCCAAAACTTTATAGCCGGAAACAGTATCTCTGTTTGCCAGATGAAAACGATAACTGTCCCAAAGTTGCAGCCTGCGGGGAACTGCGTGGGGACAAGGTTTCTCAAACAGCGACTGCTGTGCAAAAACGAAATCGGAGGTAGTTTCATCAACCGAATCTGTTGGCGTTTCGGCTAATACGTGATGCCATTGAGCGGTCAGTTCTTCCATAGACGCTGAATAAACTGTGGCAATATCGCCGGTTGCATACGCCTTTTTGAAATTTTCGGGCGGATAGTGATTCAGCAAAAACTCCACAAAAGAGCCGGACGTGGTATAGCTGATTGCGCCCGCTTTCCCATAAAATCCCCGCCACGATAATGCCCGTTTCATCTCCGCGGCGGTAGGTTTGGGAGATTTGGCCGCTACAATTTGATGCAAGGTTGAGCGGGGCGATGCATTTTTTGTGATTCCTTCCGCCAGGCCTTCAATCAGACCAATACTCCGGCTTCCGTTAAACAACCGGTTGCCAAACTGTTTGGAAAGTACGTGCACCAGCTCGTGTTTTAAAACGCGCTCCAGCTGCTGTTTTGCGATATGAAGCTGATCTTGCTCCAGCCAGATAGGAACGTAGCTGGTAAACTTAGCGCCCGTTATCTTCTTCTTTTGCCAGGCGTGGGCATACAGATAGCTTTCAACTTTTCGGTCTTTAGGCCAGTCTATTTCCAGCATATCGGTTATTTGCTGAAAGTGAAACTCGTGCCGAAGCGCCCAATATTCTATTTCTTTTTGCGAGTAAAAGTCCTCATCATAAAACAGCTCAAAGTGCTTGGTTTGATGAAATCCGCCCAGCCGTTGCTGTATGGTTTCACGGGGACTGATAATTCCGGCTTCATCTAAATTCATGTAGCTGAATAAAAGACTGACGGCAGCAAGTACGGTGAGTACTTTGGATGGCATATTTTTATTCCAGGAAGGAATGCTCCACAGCATGATAATCCACAACAAGGTAATCCACCGGAAGTAAAATAATGAATCGGTAAGCTGTACGGCTTCGTCATAAATAGGTCCGGGCCACAATCCCCAAACATGATTATAGAAATACACCTGTGGAAAGCTGAAGAACTCAATCATCCAAACGCCAACGGCACAAAAAAGAAGCATTAAAACAGTGAGCGTTTTGGGAAAGGGAAATTTAAACTTGCGAACCAGTCGGCCAACCGCTGTTCCAAAAAAGATGCTTGGGAGAGGAATGAAAATCCAAAAACCAATGCCGTCTAAAGTCAGGCAGCCGGTAATCAAGGCAAAAACAAACAACGGAGTGGAGGCGAGATACATCACCCAAAGAATACGGATCGAGTTTAAAAAATCCTGTTTGGAAATGGAACCAGCGGCCCGCCATCCGCCCCAAAAACAACCAATTACAGCCGCCAGCATAGCCGATTCAAAATGCAGATCGCGCAAAAGCGGGATGGACAGTAATGCTGTTCCGGCTAACATTGGAATAATATAGGGGAGAATCTTTTTCAAGAGGTAGCTGATTATTTAATCATGTACGCATGTAAGTTAGAAAACAGCGTGATTTGATATGCAAAGATCTGAAAAGATTTTAATGATGGGATATATGCCAATTAATCATTAAAACAAACTTGCCCAATACACCCACCCTATCAACACAAACTGAAGTGGAAGTCGAAATAACAGAGCCCAAACAAATGGGGTGAATCCGCGTTTGCGATAATATGTTCTAAACATCTCAATATTAGCAGGGAAAACGGCAATTAGAAGGGCAATTAATCCCCAGGCAGCGTAGGTTTGAAGGGCGGGAATCATCATTCCAACTCCTCCGGCAATCTCAAAAAAACCACTGATGAGCACCAGCGATTTGTGCCAAGGCAAGTAATCCGGCATGATTTTCATAAAAAGCTCGGGCCTCACAAAATGCAAGATTCCCGCCAAAATAAAAATCACCCCAATAAAGTACCGATGCAGTTCAGGCTCCATAGAGTAGAGTGTTAAAGTGTTTGAGTGTGAACGTGTTAATGAATCGGAGAAAACGCGAACACTCTAACACCCAAACACATTCATACACAAAAAGAGAATTATTTTTTGAACATGGTACTCAGCACAAACCAAATATTCTCTTTGCGCTCGGCTAAACGGCGGGTAAAATAGGGAAACCAGTCGGTGCCGAAAGGAACATAAATTCGGGTTTTGAACCCTTTTTCGGTAAGCTGAACCATGGTTTCTTCGCGGAGTCCGTACAGCATTTGCAGCTCAAAGGCATCTTTTGGAATTTTTTGCTCAGCGGTATAATTAATGAGCCAATCGATGAGCTCGTCATCGTGAGTTCCAAAGCGGGGAAATTTGGTGTGAGCCAACAGTACTTTAGCCTGTTCTTTAAAAGCTTCACGAATGGCCGGCATTTGTTGAAGGGCAATATCAGCCGGCTCGCTATAAGCTCCTTTTACCAAACGAATATCGGCACCGGCTTCTGCCAGGTTTTGGATATCGGTTGTGCTGCGATGGAGCATAGACTGAATAACGGTTCCCACATGTGCACTGCCGTACTTCTCGAAAGCCTCGGTGAAAATATCGAGCGTTTTTTGCGTGTTCTCCGAACCTTCCATATCAATGCGCACAAATTGGTTGTGTTTTTGGGCTACATCAAGCAGGCGGAATAGGTTTTCGCGGGTAAAGTCATTGTCAATATCTAAACCTAGCATGGTGAGTTTAATAGAAATACTGCTTACTAAATCTTCTTCTTTAATGCCGTCTAACAAGCGGATGTAATTGTCAACCGTGTCGGTTGCCGTTTGCCTGCTGCTCACATTTTCACCCAGCAAATCGAGGGTAAGCTTAAGGTTTTTATCGTTCAGCTCTTTTGCTTTTGGGATAGACTCGGTGAAAGATTCTCCCGCAACAAAGCGTTTTGCAAAAATGAAAGGTAACTTCATATATCTCCGTGATATTAAGGCGAAAAAATGCACAAAAGTGAATTTTTAGCCAACTAAAATGTAACTACTGAAAAGAACATGCGTGTAACGAGAGTGAGTAAAAACTAATGGAGAAAATATGAGTTCAAACAGAAACTATTTGATAAAATTTTGCAAATCGGCCGCTTTATTTTTGGCGCTGATTTTAGCGGGTATTCAAAGCTCGTTCGCTCAATCTGGGGAAAATGCCTATCAGACAGAGCGCTTTAGCATAAACGGTCCGGTAAGCCTTCAGGTAAACACTTCGGGAGGCAGTATTTCCGTTATCGGTTCAAACCAAGATGAAGTGAAGGTAGAAATGTATGTGCGCAAAAGAGGAAAATATATGCGCGCAGGAGAAGCAAATCTTGATGATTATAACATTGATATTTCCCAAACCGGAAACACTGTACAGGCTATAGCCGAGCGTAAATCAGCAGTTGGCTGGGGTTGGGAAAACGGCTATTCAATTTCATTTGTGGTTTATGCGCCCAGAGAAACGGCTGCCGATATTAAGACCAGCGGCGGCAGCTTAACCGCAAAAAATCTGACCGGCGCCCAAGCGCTAAAGACCAGTGGCGGCAGTATTACCACCGAAGGAATTAAAGGGAATATGGAATTAAAAACCTCGGGCGGCAGCATTACGATGAAGGAAATACAGGGTAATGTGGATGCTAAAACAAGCGGTGGATCCATCCGCGGGGAAACTATTTTTGGCAGTTTAGCTGTTAAAACAAGCGGCGGCAGTATTCGGCTTTCCGGCCTGGAGGGAAATGTAGACGCCAAAACCAGTGGAGGCTCCATCCGGGCTGAAGTATTGGCCCCTGCCGATTTTATTACCCTAAAAACCTCCGGCGGCAGCATAACGCTTACGGTTCCTAAAGAAAATGGCTACGAGGTTGATTTGGATGGCAATCGCGTATATGCACAACTGGAGAACTTTAGCGGGAGGGCAGAAAAAGACGAGGTAAAAGGCACCTTTAACGGAGGCGGAACAAAAGTAGATGCTAAAACCAGCGGCGGCTCTGTGCGGTTAAAGTACTTGTAACAATTCTGCTTCGGTTAATAAATATTTTCAAAAGCGAGGGATAGAATCTCTCGCTTTTTTTGTTGGTTGATGATATCGGTTCCCTCTAAACAAATGCGTATATTCAGGGTCGATTAATTTTAGAATAAAATATTTTATGTCGAACACAACCACGGCTGAGAAAGAGATAGAAAAGCAAGTAAAAGAGCGCCCGATTATAATTAGAGGGGCACGGACGCACAACCTGAAAAACATTGATGTTGAGATTCCGCGTAATAAATTAACGGTAGTAACCGGCGTTTCGGGCTCGGGGAAATCCAGCCTCGCCTTTGATACTATTTATGCGGAAGGCCAGCGCAGATATGTGGAAAGCCTTTCGAGTTATGCTCGGCAGTTTTTGGAGCGCATGGATAAGCCGGATGTGGATTTTATGCAGGGTATTTCGCCTGCAATGGCCATTCAGCAGAAAACCACTACTTCTAATCCGCGCTCTACGGTGGGCACCACAACCGAAATTTATGATTATGTGCGGCTGCTGTTTGCCCGAATCGGCAAAACCATTTCTCCCGTTTCGGGCGAGGTAGTTAAGAAAGATTCGCCACGAACGGCTATTGCGAAGTTGTTTGAGAGTCAGGAAGAAGGCGAGCGTTTTTATGTGGTGCATCCTATTCCACAGCACGAGAAAAAAAAGCTGGAAGAAGAGCTTAAAGTGCTGAAAGAAAAAGGACTTACCCGTCTGCTGAATGTGGAAGATGAAAGCATGGTTGATTTAACCGTAGATGACATCAACCCAAAGAAATTTAAAGCGGATAAATACCGCGTGCTGATTGATAGGTTGGTTTTAAAGGATGATGACGACACCCGAACGCGTATTGCCGATTCGCTGGAAACGGCTTTTCTGGAGGGGAATGGGCGCTGTGCTATAAAAATGCGCGGAGGTGAAGAGCTGAAGTTCAGCGAACGGTTTGAGAAGGATGGAATTGAATTTACTGAGCCTTCTCCGCAAATGTTTTCTTTCAATAATCCATTTGGGGCTTGTGATACCTGCGAAGGCTTTGGAAAAGTGGCCGGTATTGATGAGGATTTAGTGATTCCGGATCACCAAAAAACAATTCGGAATGGAGCTATTGCTCCGTTTACTTCTCAAAAATTCAGTATGCATTTGCGGGATTTAATTAAAGTGGCCGCCAAAGAAAAATATCCCATCGACACGCCGTATGCCGATCTTCCCAAAGAAGTGAAAGATGTAATTTGGAAAGGAAAAGACCAATACATCGGCATTTGGAAGTTTTTTGATCAGATTAAAAGTCAGTCCTATAAAGTGCACATGCGTGTGTTGTATTCACGTTATCGGGGCTACAGCCGGTGCCCGGATTGCGAAGGATTTCGAATTCGGAAAGATGCGCTGTACGTGAAAGTGGGCGACTTGCACGTGGGGCAGGTTTCGGAGCTGACCATTGGCCATGCCCGCAAATATTTTGATGATTTAGAGCTTTCTAAGTTTGAGGAAGATGTAGCCGGACAGATTTTATATGAAATCAGAAAAAGGCTGAAGTATCTGGATGAAGTGGGGCTGGATTATCTCACGTTAGACCGACTGGCTAATTCGTTGAGCGGGGGAGAATCGCAGCGTATCAGCCTGGCAAACGCGTTGGGGAGCTCGCTGATTGGAAGTTTATACGTGTTGGATGAGCCGACAATTGGCCTTCACCCCAGAGATAATGACCGGCTGATTAAGATATTGGAATCGTTGCGGGAAATTGGAAATACCGTGTTGGTGGTAGAGCACGACCCTGAGATGATAAAAGCCGCCGATAAGGTAATTGACATCGGCCCGTTTGCCGGAACGCACGGCGGAGAAGTAGTTTTTCAAGGTCCGGTTGATGAATTGGTGAAAGCCAATACCTTAACCGGAAAGTTTTTAAGCGGCAGGAAGAGTATCCCAGTTCCCAAAAAGAGAAGAAAAGGCAGCGGAAAAGTGATTTCGCTGAAGGGAGCTTCTGAACACAACCTCAAAAATATAGATGTTGATTTCCCGCTTGGGCTCATGACGGTAGTAACCGGCGTTTCAGGTTCAGGAAAATCAACTCTGGTGCACGACACTTTGTATGCCGGCATTCAAAAACACATTGGTTCTTATACCGATAAGGTTGGACGCCATTCAGATTTATCGGGAATGGCTTCTATTCATGGGGTTGAAATGGTAGATCAAAGTCCGATTGGTCGTTCAACGCGCTCAAATCCCGCCACCTATACCAAAGCTTTTGACGGAATCCGCGACTTATTTGCCAACACCAAGCAGGCTAAAATTATGGGCTACACGCCGGGACATTTTTCCTTTAACGTGCCGGGCGGACGGTGCGAAAGCTGCCAGGGCGAAGGCGTTCAGCGTATTGAAATGCAGTTTATGGCCGATATTGAACTTACATGCGAGGTATGCAACGGAACGCGCTTCCGCAAAGATGTGCTGAATGTGAAATATCGCGGTAAAAATATTCACGATGTATTGGAAATGCCCGTTTCGGAAGCCATCGAGTTTTTTGTGGACGAAGCTTCTATCATAAATAAGCTGAGCCCGCTGGAAGATGTGGGGCTCGGCTACTTAAAATTAGGGCAAAGCGCCACTACCCTTTCCGGCGGAGAAGCACAGCGCGTAAAGCTGGCTAAATTTCTTTCCAAAACCTCAACCGAGCACACGCTTTACTTTTTTGATGAACCTACCACCGGTTTGCACTTCGAGGATGTAGCCAAGCTTCTGGATTCTTTTAACGAGCTCATTAATCAAGGTCACTCGGTAATTATTATTGAGCATAACCTGGATGTTGTAAAATGTGCCGACTGGATTATAGACATTGGTCCGGAAGGCGGATTTAGTGGCGGCCAGATTGTTGCAACGGGAACACCTGAAGAAATTATGGAACATAAAGAGAGTTATACAGGTAAGTTTTTACGCATGCACCTGTCTGAGTAAAAGACGGTTGTGCGAAACAAAGAACTTAAATAAAAAGCAAAAGCCTTCTAAAACTGCTTTTGGACAGGCTCAGTGTTAACAAGAACTAAAAAGAATATTTATGAAGTTTCAAAAAGTAATTTCAGGATCCATATTAGCTGCCTTACTTCTGTTTAGCGGTGTTTCTCATGCACAGGTTTTACCCAAATTTGGTATTAAAGCCGGAGGAAATCTGGCCACTTTCAACAACACCGATAATGTAGAATACAAGCCCGGATTTGTAGGCGGAATTTACTCCAACATTAACATTCCCGGCACTCCCGTAGCCGTACAGCCGGAAGTTTTGTTTGCTCAATACGGCGCAAATATCGAAGGAAGCGATGCCTCTTTTGATATAAACTATTTACAGGTTCCGGTACTTCTTAAATTCGGATTTGGCGCTGCAGGTATAAAACCGAACGTGTTTTTTGGTCCATATTTGGGCTTTAATCTCAGTTCGAAAATTAAAAATGCCGATGGAGCTATAAATCTAAACGATCAGGCTAAAGATACCGATTTCGGTGTAGCCGTTGGAGCAGGCATTGATATTCGTAAAATCAGCCTGGGACTGCGCTACACCGCCGGGCTAACCGATATTGCCAACGACAATTTCAACAACGATGCCAAAAACGGAGCTTTTGCCCTTACGGTTGGCATTGCGTTTTAAGCGATATAAGATATACATATTATTCAACCATGAAAAATCCCTCCGGGTATAAAGTTCTGGGAGGGATTTTTTTATAGCTCTTTTGTTTTGGTTGAATTGCCCCGCGCTTTCGCCTTAGGAATTTTTCTTTTAAGCTCGTTGTATGTGAAAATTCCAATTAGAGAATGAATGTTGATTCAGTTATCATAAGCGGTTCATGCCTAACCATAACCCAAACGCCGTTTCCTTGTTTTACAGGCTGCTTTCATTAAACTGGCGAATTTTTATTTCAAACCTGAACCGTGTTCAGCTGTTGCTTACTGTTGGGTATATTTTGTTTTTAGGAGTAATGCTGGTGAATTTAACCGGCACCGCTATTCTGATTGTTGTTGCAGACTCCGACCCCTGGATGCAGGTGCAGTTTCCCTGGCTAACTCCACAAATTTACACATTTATTTTGCTGGTTTTTGCCAACGTCTATTGGCTGATGCATTTCTCCTTCACCAATATGCGACTGATGAATATTGAAGAAAACAGAAAGCTACTCGGATTTGGATTTCCTTTAAAACGGCTGGCAAAGTACTTAACCGTTATAAGTTTTTTCCATCCGGTAAACATCATTTATAATTTCACGTGGCTTATTTTTCTGTTGATTCAGGTAAAAGCCGCTTATCAGGTTCCGGTGGCGTTGGCGGCTGTGGCATTAAATTATGTGCTTATTTACTCTGTCAAGCATCGGTTTATTCGCGTTGTTGAACAGCGATTTATAGCGGTGATTATCACCTTTTTAATTCTTGTTTTTGGGCTTTTTCAGCTGATTTCTTTATTTGCTTCCAACTCGCGGCGGCTATTTGCCGAATGGATTCCACAGGTTGATACCGTAAATGAGTTTTTGGGATGGCTGCCCGGCGGCTTGCTCACCAAAACGGTTACTGAATTTTATGGCTGGAGCATTGCCGGCGCTCTTTTTGTATTTGCTGCCGTTTTAACGGGACTCATCGTCATAGATCACTACAACAAAACCAGGGAGGGATTACAAAATCCGGGACTTAAAAAGGCCGAGCAAGAAAACGGAAATCTTTGGACGGTGCTGAAAAAGCTATTGGGCAGAAATGCAGGTAAATATTACTTCTACGTAATGAAGCATCCATATAATCGCCTGCAGGTGCTTACGCTAACCATCATTCCCGTGGTGTACGTGCCGCTGCTGCTGAGTGTAGATTATGAAGTGGCTAAAACTATTTTAATTCCCACTATTTTGGCAGGCATTCCGGTGGCGCTGCTGGCCATGGGCATGGCCAATATGTACGGTTACGAAAATCGGGAGCTTCTGCTGCATCTGCAATTTCCCATTTCTTTAGAAAAGCAGCTAAAAGAGCGGTTTTTAGGGGTGATAATAGTCCCTCTTCTGGTTTTTTATATAATTACCGTTTTTGAATTGCTGGTTATTCCTGAAATCGGTTCACCCCTGCAAATTTTTGTAGCCAATACGTTTTTCTTTCTCATGTTCATGCTTCTTTTTATATGGAGCTCATATTTTCAATATCAAAAAGCCACCTATTCATCGTTCAGTTATAAGCACCCTATTATTCCTCAGAAAGTGACTTTCGCTATTTCATTCCTGATTTTTACTGTGGGATATTTTGTTTTTGTGCCTTTAAACGGCCTGGAATGGTATCGCATCACCATCATGAGTTCTGTAATTGTAATTATGGTCGTTTATATTTGGCGGCACATGGATGTGCTGGTGAGCCTATTTAAAAACCGAGTACTTATGAGATTATGGAACGAGCAGTAGAATTAAAAAATCTTAGCAAGAGCTACCACAACACGCTGGTGCTTTCTAACTTGAGTCTGAACATTCCTAAAGGAACTATTTTTGGGTTGATTGGTCCCAATGGAGCCGGAAAAAGCACACTGATTGGTATTTTAACCGGCCTGTTGGATTACAAAGAAGGAGAAGTGCTTATCCATGGAATGCCATTTAATAGTGAGAATGAGATTGAAATTAAAAAAATAACTGCCTCAGTTTTGCAGCCACCGCTATTGTTTGAACAGTTTAGCAGCATAGAGTTTGTGGAGTATGTGTGTGATGTTTACGAGGTAGAAAAAAACGGGTTGGTAGAAAAAGCTTACTCCCTCTTAGATTATTTTGAAATCAAAGATTTTGCCAAAATAAAAGTAAGCAAGCTGTCATCCGGCAGCCGAAAGAAGCTCGCTTTTGTAACCTCCGTGCTGGTTCAGCCCAAATTATTATTACTGGATGAACCGTTTGAAGCCGTCGATGTCATCTCCATAGAACGAATGAAGAATATTATTCGCCGGTTGAAAGCAAGAGGTACTACCATTATTATAACCAGCCATATTTTAGAAGTAGTAGAAAATTTGTGTGATGATATTGCCATTTTACATTTTGGCCGGATTGAAGCCTATCTTGATTCAGAAACCCGAAGAGAGCTGCAAAAAAACAGCAACCTGCATGAGATTTTTGAACAGTATGTACCGGTTGAAAAAAAAGAAGACCAAATAGGCTGGCTGTAAGCTATACCAATTTTTGCAAATATTATCCGCTATTGTCAGTATTCTTAGCCATCCAAATTTTATCCAGAATTATATGCACGCAATCATGAGAAAACTATTTGCCACCGTATTGTTAATTAGTCTTTTCGGCCTAAATGGATTTGCCCAGCAATTTCCCGAAAAACTGACCATGAAGGATATTTTTCACGAGCCATTTATACCGGGAACTCGTCCTTCTTTCTCTCATTTTTCGCCGGATGGCAGAACCGTGTATTTTAGCTGGAGTGATTCGGCAACCTCCGACACCGACTTATTTCAGGTTCGTCTGAATGGAAAAGATGTTGAGAAAGCTCCCGAAGGTGTGGTTCGTAATTATGCGCTCTCCCCCGATGGCACCCGGGTGTTATTTGTTGAAAAAGGAAATTTAGTATTAGCCGATCACAATTTTGAAAACAAACGCACCATCGTGTCTTCCAAAGGATATGATTATGGTCCAAAATGGAATGATGACGGCACACGCTTTGCATTCATACAAAATGGAGATGTTTGGATTTCGGGGGTTGAGGAAGCATTTGTAAAGCAAATCACCCAAAGGAAAAAAGGAGATGCCGGCTACTCTATCTCTCACTGGGCCGGAAATGATTTGGTAGTAAGCCAAACGGAGCGGTTAAACAATATTGATGTTTACTTTCCGGAATATGCAGGAAAAATGGTAAAGCCCGGAAAAAGTTCTCGTGGCATTCCAACACGCACAATTTCTATTGCTCGGGTTGATTCCGGTACAGTGGAAATCATTTTTACCCATCACGGTTATTTGAGCACAGACGTGAGCGCAACGGGAAATTACCTGGCATTGGATTACATGGATCCCGCCATGAAAAAACGCACCATCACGGTGTATAATGTAAACACGTTAGAGGCGACTACGGTATTCAAAAATGAAACCGATGGCTGGCTGTATGGCACCCGGCGCGCCTTCGCTCCTGCCGGCGACAAGCTGATGTTTCAAAGTGAAAAGGACGGGTGGAATCATATTTACACAGTTGATCCGGACGGGAAAAACCTAAAGCAGCACACATTTGGCGAATATGATATTCCGTGGGCTGCCTGGCTGGATGAAAACACAATAGCCATGGCAACTTCCCAAAACGATCCCGGCGAAATTCAGCTGCACAAGCTGGATTTAACCACCAATCTTCCCATAAAATTAACTACGGAAGAAGGGCATCGCCGCAGTTTTCACCTGAGTCCGAATCGTCAGTTTATTGTGTACAGTAAAACCTATTTCAATGAGCCTTTTGATTTATACGTAACCGATACGCACATCCCAAATCGGGAAGTGCAGCTTACCCAATCCGTTCCTGATTCATTCTACGAATACGACTGGCAAAAAGAAGATTACGTGCGTTTTACAGGTCGTGATGGAAAAACCAAGCTTTCCATGTCGGTTTTAAAACCCGAAAAACGCAATCCCGCAGGAAATCCGGTGGTGGTATTTGTGCACGGAGCCGGCTCACTCCAAAATGTGTACAAAGGATGGTCGAGCAGTTACTGGCGCGAGTATATGTTTCACCAATATTTAACGCACCAGGGCTACTATGTAATTGAAGTTGATTACAGGCACAGCACGGGCTACGGCCGCAAATTTCGCGAAGATGTAACCAACTGGATGGGCAAATATGAAACCGAAGATATTATAGATGGCCTCAGCTTTTTAGCCGACAATTACGACAAGGCCGATACCTCTCGTGTAGGTATTTATGGCGGAAGTTATGGCGGATTTATGGCTCTCTACGCCGTGGGTACTGCGCCTCAGCATTTTGATGCCGCGGCCGGACTTCGCTCCGTTACCAACTGGGAAAATTACTATTACGCCAATCCATGGTACACGCTTCCTCGGTTGGGAACTCCCGAAGATAATCCCGAGCATTACCGCAGAAGCTCGCCCGTTACTTATGCCGATTCACTCCAAAAACCGGTTATTCTGCTGCACGGGCTGATTGATGATAACGTAGGTTTTCAGGATGCTGTGCACTATATAGAGCGGCTCATACAAACAGGAAACGAAGACTTTGAGATGATGATGTATCCTACCGAGCGCCACAGCTTTCGGGATGAAGATGCCTGGTATGATGAATATCGACGCATTTATGAGTTTTTCGAAAAGCATTTGAAAAGCGAAAAATAACCGAATAGCGAAGTAACTGTTTTACGGCTAACTGAGGCTTTATGAAATTCTTGGTGAAAATTATGATGTGGTTAATAGGAGCCGCGGCTTTTTTGATGCTGTTAATTATAACGCTTGGCTACTTTTTCTCTCAGCCGGGTTATAAAGGTTCAGCATCAACCCATTTTAATGGAACCACTTTTCAAAACATCAATAATGTGCCTGATAAAGGTTTTTTTGATGCCATGAAGTGGTATTTCACCCGAAATCAGGGAGAGTGGAATGAACTTTCCGAAAGCGAAATAACCTTCGCAAAAAAGCCGGCTGAACGAGTTCATAATTCTTTGGTTATAACGTATGTGAATCACGCCACCTTTCTCATTCAAACCGATGGCTTAAATATTCTCACCGACCCCGTTTGGAGCAATCGGGTAAGTCCGTTCAGTTTTGCAGGTCCCAAGCGAATGCGCCCGCCGGGGGTGAAGTTTGAAGACCTGCCGCCCATAGATTTGGTTATCATCAGTCACAATCATTACGATCATCTGGATCTTTCAACCCTAAAGAAATTAGATAATCGGTTTAATCCATTGATTGCGGTTCCATTGGGAGTTGATGAATTGCTGAAAAAAGAAGGATTCAAACAAACTGTAGCCTTAGACTGGTGGGAAAGTCATGAAATATCAGAACAGCTGAAGATAAACTTTGTGCCCGCTCAGCATTTTTCGGCACGCGGCTTATTTGATCGCAACAAAACGCTTTGGGGCGGATATGTGCTCAACACCTCATCAGGAAACGTCTATTTTGCCGGAGATACCGGATACGGAGATTTTTTCTCTGAAATCGGGGCTCGGTTCAAGCCTATAAAAGTTGGCTTAATTCCTATTGGTACGTACAAGCCACGCTGGTTTATGGGACCCATTCACGTAGATCCTGCCGAAGCCATTCAGGCCCATAAAGATGTAGGAGCCGAAATCAGTTTTGGAATGCACTTTGGCACTTTCCCCCTCGCCGATGATGGAATGAAAGAACCCGAAGCCGATTTTGCCAAAGCCATCCGTCAGCCCGAAAACCGCGGCGTAAACTTCAAACTGCTAACTGAGGGAGATTCGTTTACCCTAAAGCCGGGCAAGAGATAGAGCTATAGCTCTCGCTCCACAACCACGCTCGCTCCCAACCACCCGGTAGGGAGCGCCCAAAGGGACCACCCGGTCCCAAAACCTGTATATTTAGTAAGCTAATGTGTGAGGCTATCATTATTATACGCAGCTAAAATCCAATACAGATACTCATGAAGAAACTACGCTTACTTTCACTCATATTTTTTGTATTAACTACTGTGGCTGTTCAGGCTCAAGCGCCTAATTCAATTCAGGTTATAGATCCTCCTTTTTGGTGGACAAACATGGCGATGAACGAGCTTCAAATTCAGCTTTATGGAAATGATTTGGGTTTATATCGGGCTGAAATAGAATATCCGGGAGTGAACATCACCCGACAGACGGCCGTAGATTCGCCCAATTACCTGTTTCTTTATATGGAGATTTCGGAAGAAGCTAAAGCCGGGAAAATGGAAATAGTTCTAACCAAAGTTGGAGACAAAAAAGACCGAATTTCTGTTAATTACGAGCTGAAAACGAGAGAGTCTGAAGAAAATCGCCATCAGGGATTTGATGCTTCCGATGTAATTTACCTGATGATGCCGGATCGCTTTGCCAATGGAAATCCGGATAATGATTCGGTGGAAGGAATGTTAGAAGCGGCCGATCGTTCCAATCCCGAGCGGCGTCAGGGAGGAGATATTGCCGGAGTGATGCAGCATTTAGATTACATCAAAGATTTGGGCATGACGGCCATTTGGTTCACCCCAATTATAGAAAATGATATGTCGCCCGAATACGGTGCTTATCATGGCTATGCGGCCACCGATTTATACAAAGTAGATCCGCGCTACGGCACCAACGAGGAATATAAAGCGCTGATTGAGGCCACGCATCAAAAAGGAATGAAGGTGATTATGGACATGATTCACAATCACATTGGCGACCGGCACTGGTGGATGAAAGATTTGCCCACGGCCGACTGGCTGCACGATTTTGAGAAATTTGGCACCACCAACTTTCGCGGATCTGTGGCTTCCGATCCTTACGCTTCACAGTATGATTTTAATAAGCTGACGAACGGCTGGTTTGTGGAGGAAATGCCCGATTTGAATCAAAAAAATGAACTGCTGGCCGATTATCTCATTCAAAATACCATTTGGTGGATTGAGTATTCCGGTATCGATGGCATTCGGATGGATACTTATGTGTATCCCGATCAGGAGTATATGGCGCGATGGGCGAAGGAAGTATTAGCGGCCTATCCAGATTTTAATATTGTGGGTGAGGCGTGGGTAAACACGGTACCTGCCGAGGCTTACTGGCAATATGATGAGCCGGGCACGGATGACGGATACAATTCAAACCTGCCCAGCGTGACTGATTTCCCGCTTTCCAACGCCGTGCGAGAAGCTTTTAATGAAGAGTTTGGCTGGATGACCGGTCTCACTAAATTGTATTACGTGCTTTCTCAGGATTTTGTATATGCGGATCCCATGCTTAATGTTATTTTTCTGGATAATCACGATATGGGGCGGATTTATGAAACGGTGGGTAAAGATGAGGATTTCTTCAAAATGGCCTATGCTTTTTTAATGACTACCCGCGGAATTCCCCAGGTATATTATGGAACCGAATTAATGATGGGTCACGAATATCGCGGCGGAGATGATGAGGCCTGGCGACAAACCATGCCCGGCGGCTGGCCCGATGATGATCGCAGCGTATTTACGGAAGAAGGACGTACTTCAAAAGAAAATGAGATTTTGGCCTATATCACCAAGCTGAATAAGTGGCGCAAAACAGCGGTTGCCATTCATGAGGGAAAGCTGGTACACTTCATCCCCGAAAATAACGTGTACATTTATTTCAGAACTCATGAAAAGCAAACCGTAATGGTGGTTCTGAATGCAAATAAAGAAGCCGTAACGCTAAACAAAAACCGCTTTGCTGAGGTTTTAGATCGTTTTAAAGTTGGGGTGAATGTTGTTTCGGGAGAAAGGAATCCCTTAAACAAAAACATCACAATAAGTGGAAAAACAGCAGAGATTTGGGAGCTGGAATAAACAGAGGCCAGTGACCAGTAAACAGTGATCAATAATCAGACCCTATGCTTTAACTCCGCTATGCATTCTATTTCAACCAGGGCATCTAATGGGTTTTGTTTTACAGAAATGGCTGTTCTTGAAGGTTTATGGCCATCAAACATGCGTTCATACACTTTGTTCATTCCTTTGAAATCTTTCATGTCCTTGAGGTAAACCGTGGTTTTTGCCACATCTTTTAGGGTGAGCTCCTCTTTAGCTAACACTGTGGTTAGGTTTTCTAATACGCGGCGCGTTTGTTCTTCAATAGTATCTCCAACAATCTCCATGGTTTCCGGATCTAAGGGAGTTTGTCCCGAACAAAACAGCAGTCCGTTCACCTTCATGGCATGGCAATACGGGCCAATGGCTTTGGGTGCATCTTCAACAAAAACTTCTTCCATTTCTTTTCCTTTGATTTAATGTTCAGTGAAGCCCGGTATGTAATCAACCCGAAGCTAAAGCTTTTTGAAGAAGCGAAATTAATATCACACAAACAAGTTGGTGTTATTTTAGACCGGGTGGTCTGGGGTGGCGCTCCCAACCGGGTGGTTTGGGGCGAGGGGAAGCAGGTAGAGGAGGAGCTCAGCCCGTTATATTCTTATATTTAACCATTGTGTGCAATTTGGCTGCGTTACCAAGCTTTGGTATATTTGACGAAAACTCGGAAGAAAATGAGTAAAAATACATCGGTATCACTCGGAAATTATTTTGAGGATTTCATTAAGGAAGAAGTGAAATCTGGCAGGTACAGTTCTGCCAGCGAAGTAATTCGTTCGGCATTGCGATTGTTAGAGCGTGAAGAAAAAAAGGAAAGAGAACTAATTAAAGCTCTTGAAAAAGGCGAAGAAAGTGGATTTGTCGAAAATTTTGACCCAAAAGAAAATCTGACTGAATTGCATCACCGGCACGTATGAGTAAAAACAAATATCGCATAAGTAAACAAGCGATTGCTGATTTAAACCGGATTTGGGTTTATACTTTTCATACATGGAGTAAAGAGCAAGCCGACAGATATTATGACTTAATAATCGGAGAGATTGAATGTATTGCGGGCAATTATCTGCTTGGAAAATCCATAGAACAAACTCGTAAGGGTTATCGGGTAACGAAAATCAAATCCCATCTGATTTTTTACAGAAAAGCGGAAAATGACGTTGTTGAAATTATTAGAATTTTACACCAGCGAATGGACAGTAAAAAACGTCTAAAGTAGAAAGAGTAAGAATGGGCAGAGAAGACAATGCTGGAAGTGTTCTTATTTGAGCAGAGCATCAACCTGCCTGCGACCCATTTCCTCATCCCCAAACTGCCAGAGCGTGAGAAAGGATAAAGAGGTTTATTATTCCAAATATCAACTTACTATGCGCCCTACAATTTCCACTCAAAAAATCGTATCTTACAGGCTTCTAAAAATCAGGTAATCCATTACATATATGAGCACGGCCACAGCCGAATCTAATATTATTAAAGAAGCGAAAAAGCGACGAACGTTTGCTATTATTTCGCACCCCGATGCGGGTAAAACTACCCTCACCGAAAAGCTATTGCTGTATGGCGGAGCCCTGCACGAGGCGGGTTCTATCCGTGCACGAAAGGCCAGCCGCCACGCTGCCTCCGACTGGATGTCTATTGAGCAGGAGCGCGGGATTTCTGTAACGTCTTCCGTTCTGCGATTCGAAAAAGACGGGATAAAATACAACCTGCTGGATACTCCC
Organism: uncultured Balneola sp.; assembly: GCA_964505215.1. Taxonomy (GTDB): domain Bacteria; phylum Bacteroidota; class Rhodothermia; order Balneolales; family Balneolaceae; genus Gracilimonas. Next base: position 93,660 of record CAZDGU010000002.1, on the reverse strand, counting down.
GGTCACAAAGACTTTTCTGAAGATACGCTGCGAACGTTGGTAGCTGCCGACTCCGGACTGATGGTAATTGACGTTGCCAAAGGCGTGGAAGAACAAACCGAGAAGCTTTTTGAGGTGTGTAAGCTTCGCGAAGTGCCGGTTATCACCTTTGTAAATAAATGCGACCGTCCCGGAATGGAGCCGCTGGAAGTGCTTAGTAATATTGAGGACAAGCTGGGAATTGAAGCCGTTCCGGCAAGCTGGCCTATGGGCTATGGGCAGAAATTTCAGGGAATTTATGATGCCATTGCAAAGAAAGTACATTTGTATCAAAAAACGGAGCATGGTGCCAAAAAAGCTGTTACCGAAGTCTTAAGTCTGGAAGAAGCACTGGAAGTATCTTCCATGTCGGATACGGAAAAAGAGGCGTTTGAAGAAGAGGTAATGCTGATTGATGATATGTTTGAAAGCATGGATCGCGAGGCGTACAATACCGGAAAAGTAACACCGGTTTTCTTTGGTTCGGCACTTCATAATTTCGGGCTGGATGTATTTTTGAATTATTTCCATCAGCTGGCGCCGCATCCACAGCAGTACCTCACTCCGGAAGGAGTTGCACGGGATTTGAATGATGGTTTTTCCGGCTTCATTTTTAAAATGCAGGCCAATATGAATCCCGATCATCGTGATTGTGCCGCTTTTATACGAGTTGCCTCCGGTAAATTTGAGCGCGGACAACAAGTAACCATTGCCGGCCTGGATAAAAAAATAAAAATGTCTACCCCTCATACATTAATGGGAGACGACCGCCAGCTTATGGAAGAGGCTTATCCGGGCGATATTGTTTCTATTTTCAATCCCGGTTCTTTCCGAATCGGAAGTACGGTGTTTGAGAAAAATGAGGTTAAGTTTGACGTCATTCCGCTTTTTACACCCGAGCATTTCCAAAAAGTAGCGACTAAAGATCCGTTCAAAAGAAAACAGTTGCGCGAAGGATTAAAGCAGCTTTCAGAAGAAGGTGTGGTACACGTGTTTGAAGTGCCGCATGGAGTAGGAAACGAGCTTTTGTTAGGTACCGTTGGCGTGCTTCAGTTTGAAGTGGTAGAACACCGAATGCAGGCAGAATATGGCGTAGAGCTGATTAAAACGCCGGTTGCTTACCATTGCGCCCGCTGGCTGCCCAACGACCGGGAAGACATCATCGAAAAATTAGAAAACAGTTACTCAACCCATGTAACCAAAGACATGGAAGAAAATCCTATCGTGTTGTTTGACTCGCAGTACGCACTTTCGCAGGGAGAGCAAAAGGTAGGTGCCGAAAATCTCTATAAGTTCAAACAGGGATAGACCGAAAAGCCGAAAGAATCAATTTTTAACGGCTTCAAGATCGGCTATACAATTGGCATCCAGTTTGGGAATACTTGAACCAAAGAACTGGTCAAACAAGTTGGCATTTTCCATAGCATAATACATCAGGCAGTTCTCATTATTACAGTGGCTTCCATGTTCTGTATCTTGATGGTTCGTCTGCATTTCAACCCCTGATCCGGGAATATTTACCAAACCCAAAAGGTGACCAAATTCATGCCGGAAAGAAATGGACTCCGTTAGCTTTCGGGACGGCTGGCCAAGGCCTCCGCTCACCTCATCATAGGTTCCTCCAAAAAATGCAGTGGAAGTGTTGTAATAAGCAATTCCCAGTACATTCTTTTGTTCGTATTGGCTGTCTGTAATAATCATATAAGCGGCTAAAGTATTGTCATCGGTGAAATGGTTTCTATGACTTTTCTCCAATTCTCTGATTTCATTTGCGGTATAAGAAGGCTGACCGGAAGCCGGGATAGACGTTGGTTCTAAAATAGTAACCGATGTTTTTTGAAGCCTGCGAGACAGAAAAGCTTTCAGGCTGTCTAAAGCGTCAGAATTGGGAGCGTAGCCCTGCATGTAATCAATTTCAATTACCAGTTCGGAGTAATTTTTATCGGAAAGAAAGTTTACTGCAGAGTGGCCGGGGTTTTTAGTATGAGAAAAGGAGCCTTTATTGTTAGAATTATCAGAATCAGTGGAGTTAGAACAGCTCACGCTAATTATAAGAACTGCGCTTAATACCATGCATTGAAAAAATCGGTAAGTCAGTAATCGCATACACTATTTTTGGTTGCTTAAAATTCATTCAATTAAATGATTATGAAAGCCAAAATGTTTCCTTATAGCGTTTTAGATGAAAGATTCTAATCTTCATAAAAATTTTTTAAAAATTTCGGATATGTGTAATTTATGTTATGGCTGTTGATTTTCCTATCCGAAAGATTATTCATATTGATATGGACGCATTTTATGCGGCGGTAGAACAGCGCGATAACCCGGAATTACGAGGAAAGCCGGTTATTGTGGGCGGTTCACCCAGCGGGCGCGGCGTGGTAGCAACGGCCAGTTATGAGGCTCGGAAGTTCGGCGTTCACTCCGCAATGCCGGCATCGCGGGCTATAAGGCTTTGTCCACAGGGTATTTTTGTGAGGGCCCGGTTTGATGCTTATAAAAAGGCATCTCAGCAAATTCGGGAAATCTTTTTTGAATACACCGATTTAGTAGAACCGCTGTCCTTGGATGAAGCTTTTTTGGATGTAACCGAAAATCATAAAAACCTGCCTTCAGCTACCTTAATTGCCAAAGAAATAAAAGAGCGCATTTTTGAAGAAACTCGTCTCACAGCTTCGGCCGGCATTGCTCACAATAAGTTTTTAGCAAAAATAGCATCCGATTTAAATAAGCCTGACGGAATAGCGCTCATCAGTCCCGATAAAGCAGAGGCTTTTTTAGAAGAGTTAGACATCAAAAAGTTTTTTGGAGTTGGCAAGGCTACTCAAAAGAAGATGCACGCCGTAGGCATTAAAACGGGCGCCGACCTTAAAAAGTGGAGCGAAATTGATTTGGTGAAAGCTTTCGGGAAATCCGGGCGTTTTTATTACAGTATAGTTCGGGGGATTGATCATCGGGAAGTGAAGCCGCACCGGGTGCGAAAGTCGTATGGAAAGGAGCGTACGTTTTCTGAAGATATAGTCAGCTTAGAATGGATTTATAATTTTTTGGAAGAGCTGGCACAGTCTATAGCAGAAGGTATGAAGAAGATAAATGCAGCCGGCAAAACCATTACGCTCAAAGTCAGATATAAAAACTTTGATACCATCACCCGCAGTTATTCGCTGCCTCACTTCACAAATAGATATAATGAAATAATTGAAGTGGTGCGAAAGCAGCTGGAAGAAACTGAAGTAGGCACAAGACCGGTTCGGCTGCTGGGTATTACCCTATCGAACCTTAACTTGCGAGATAAGAAAGCTTATACGCAATTAGAGTTCAATTTTTAAAAGGCTCTAAAAGGTGTTTTAAGAAGTATTATTCACATAAAGGGCTCAATTATGTATATGCATTATGAAGCTAATATGTATTTATGCGTAATAATATTTGTGTTATGCTTTTTGAAAGCTATTGTAAAACTTAACAAAGCTTGAATTTTAATTATTCAAAGCCGTACGTATTTCTTATTCTATAGCTCCATTTCAAAGTTTTATGGATATGATTATGAAAAAAATATACATCGCTTTTCTACTGTTATTTATTACAATACCCATTTCCATATTTGGGCATACCTCAGGTTCTTCTAAAAAGGAAAACATCGAAGAGCTGGCCAATTATTTTGAAGCAAAGGGATATGAGTTTAATGCCCTACTGCAAGATTCCCGTTTTCAACTGATTGAAGATATAACGGCAAAGTTTACTAAATCAGCTGAGGTCAGAATTGAGAGTTTTGAAGATTATCAGGATATAATTGGGTTTGAGCGAAAAGAAAAGATAATTGCAGACTTTATGAGTCGATACGCGGTTGATCTTGCTGAGGCTGAGAAAAGATATGGCATTCCAAAGCAGGTTATTGCCGGTATCATCGGGATTGAATCGGAGTTTGGTAATTACAGAGGGAGTTACAATCCGTTTAATGCGTACGTTTCTATGTATGCGGAAGGCCATCGCAGTAAATTTGCCAAAGCTCAGCTGGAGGAGTTGCTTATTTTTGTGAAAAAAAATGACTTAGATGTGCTGTCGCTGGAGTCGAGCTATGCCGGGGCCATGTCGTATGCGCAGTTTATTCCCTACTCTTTAAACCGCTGGTTTGTGGGTACCGATTTGTATGATATGTCGAACAATATTAAATCGGTGGCTAACTATTTAGCCCACTTTTATGAAATTACCGGAAGTATAGAAAAAGCTGTGATGCGTTATAATCCAAGTACGCTATATACTCAAGCCGTTTTAGCACTGGCTGATGCGGCTGTTTCTTAAAGGCGATTGGGGTGATGGAGTAATCTTCGTACATCTGCGTAAAACACTGCGCGACTCAGTAAGCCAAAAAGAGGCAATTAGCAGTCAGGTGTTGATAAAAGGTTGGTTTTACTTTAGAAAATATAATTGCATAAAAAAAGGCACTTTCTCCATAGATAAGAAAGTGGCTATGTAATAAAAATCCCTAAACTAAAGTAGGGAGCTACTTATCAGTTCAAGTGTTTGGTCATGAAATACCATTTTGGCTCGCCGTATTCAAACTCTTGTTTTTCGTATAGGCGCTGTGCCGGATTATCTTCCCGAACTTCCAGCGTTACTTTAGAGCAACCCATATCTTTAGCTTCCTGATCTACATGCTTAAGCAGTTTGGTTCCAACTCCCATTCCGCGCGCATCCGGATGAACGGCGACATCATGAATTTTGAAAACCTTGCTTGCTGTAAAAGTAGAAAAACCCACAAAACAAGTAACAATACCCAATGCTTTTTCACCGGCATAGGCAATGTACGTCATTGTGGTTGGAATTTTTTTCATCTCTGCAATCATATCTACACGCACTTCCTCATCCAGAGGTTGATCCTGCCCCATCGGATCGCGTGCAAAAAGATCTACTATCTTGACTATATCTGAGGCATGTTTAGTATTGTTTAAGTCTGCTTTTATAATTTTAACGTCGGTAGCAACGTCGGCTTGTGCTATCACTATTTTTTTGTTTGATTGAAATTCAGACCAAAGTTAAAAAGATTAAGAATGGGTTTAAAGTAAATGATGGTATTCTAATTTTTCTTTGTGAAAGCGCTTTTAAGCCTAATTTTATTCATGAAATGAAACAAAAAATGCCGACGCAAAAGCATCGGCATTTAAACAAAAATGAACAGTTAATAACGAATTAAGTTATTATTGCTGACTTTGAATTTCCTTAGCTACCTGCTCAGCTTCTTCCATTACGCGCAGCATGTTTCCACTCCACAGCAAGCCGATTTCTTCTTCGGTATAACCGCGCTTTACTAACTCATGTGTTACATTGAAGGTCTCAGAGGCATCCATCCAGTTATAAACGCCGCCGCCGCCATCAAAATCTGAGCTAATTCCAACATGCTCAATTCCAATTAGGTTCACCATATAATCTATGTGATCTACAAAATCAGCCACATCAACCGGAGGTGCTATGTCGTGAATTTCATTTTCTATGCGCGGTTCGGCATTATCCTGAACGGTTCGATATTGCTCAATATATGCGTCGCGATCTTCTTCATTCAGTTCACGAATATCACCCCAGCTTAAAAGCTCTAAACCGATTTTTTTTGCTTCTTCCTCTAAAATGGTGCGCGAAGCTTCCTGATAAGCTGCATGTTTATCGGCATCCACATAACTTCTAAAAGCCACGGTTTGTACTACTCCGCCATTTTCTTTCAGCATTAACAGCTCTTCGTCGCTTAAATTCCGGCTTACATCGTTTACTGCACGGGCCGAAGAGTGAGAAGCAATTACAGGTGCTTTAGAAAGCTCCATAGTTTGCATATTAGCTTTTTTGGAAGGATGCGAAAGATCAACCAGAATTCCCAGGCGGTTCATTTCCTTTATCACCTGCCGTCCTTCTTCACTCAGGCCGTCGTGCAGCCACACGTCATCTCTCTCGCCGGTGTTGGAATCACTAAACTGGCTGTGGCCGTTATGCGAAAGTGACATGTAGCGAGCTCCTCGGTTATAAAACTCCTCAACTCTGGACAGATCAGTGCCAATGGGATACGCATTTTCAACACCAATCATAGCTACTTTTTTACCTTCAGCTATGATTCTACGAACATCCGCAGCCGTAGTGGCCAGCTCAATTTGATCGGGAGCCAGTTCTTCAGTTAAACGATGAATAGCCTTAAATTTGCTATCCGCATTTTCGTAGGCTTTGGCATATCCTTCTGGCGTAAGTTCTCCCTGACCGGTATAAACAATCAACCAAACTACATCTAAGCCTCCTTCTTCCATTTTAACAAGATCAACCTGCGAGTCCAGCCGCTGAGTGTAATTTTTTTCTTGGGTGAAGTTATCCACGTTAATATCAACATGTGTATCCATAGTAATGGTTCGTTCGTGGATATCCATGGCTTTGTCAAAAATATCTTTTTCACTGGGGGCGCAACCTGCTACTAAAAAGCCCAAAAGCAGTGAAATAGTAAATAAGTGTTTCATAGGTATAGTATTTAGATTGGTTATTAGTGGGTTGAATCTATACTAATTTTTGCAAACTTGTGAACGCAAATGGAACTTAATACCGCAAAATATCTTTTATTTAATACATATTAACATAACCGGAGGCATTATGACACTCATGTATTTCCTTTCTTACCTAACTATAGGATTAAGCCTCGGCTGGATAAGTCGAATGATTACCGGTAACAGAGGCGTTGAAATGTACACCAGTCTTATATTTGGTGCTTTAGGATCCCTTGTTGGCCTTGCCATTGTGGAAACAGTAGGCTTAGCGGGAGATGCTTTTTTTGCCGTAATAGGTGCTATCGCCATTTTATTTACAGTAAATGCATTCAGGCAAGAAGAGCCCATTTTTAAGAACACCTTGTTAAACTAATTTTTATGCTTAATTAGGGGAACAATTTATCATGATTGAGCTATGGAGGAATGAAGGACCTTCAACTCAATCTGTTTCTCTAAATGAATATAAAAGACCGCAGAATACATCTTTTTCTGCAACTATTTTTTCTGTTGGTAGGCTTATACCAAGCAGTACGGCTAATAAGCATTTTTCAAGGCAATTTCATGGCCGAACAGCTTTTCGAATTTCAGGAAAATACCCTTCCGGTATTGGGATTAATTGGTGCGTTTATAGCCTGCATTGCCTCGTGGGTAAGTAGTTTTGCGCTATGGACGCGCGCCTCCTGGGCTTACGGCTGCTCGTTGTTTACATCGGGGCTGTTATTTAGCCTTCACTTAATAAACCTGGGCAGTGCCTTGCAGCAAAATTCATTTGAGATTATTCCCATCATAATAGTTCTCATTGTGATTCTACAAAGTTTCCCCTATCTGCTACGCCGTTCGCACCGGAGCATGTAATTATTACTGAAAATATAGTAAGTTATTTGTTGCCGGTTTTTTGAGAGTTACCCGATTGTTGTTGTTAAAAAGTTAATGAGCGCACAGGTTTAAAAGCTCCTTATTCTTAACATTGTCAATTATCAATCAAATCTTTTCAAATTGTATTTCTAATAAGTCAAAATAATAGCTTCTAAATTCCTCTCTTCACCTAAATAATTAAATCAGATATCAATAATTTTTTAAAGAATCGGGATGTGTATTTCCCTTAAAAAGCAATTGTTATTTGCTGATAAAGCTCAATTTGTACCCTTGTTTATCTGTGATATAATTGCGACCATCAGGTACTTTAAAACTTCCACAGGAGAAAATATATGTCCACTTATAAATTTTATGAACAGGTCAATATCAACTTTGATAAGGCCGCTAAATACACCCGTTTTGACGATGGGCTTTTGGCACAAATTAAAATCTGTAATATGGTTTACCACGTTACTTTTCCTATACGGAGAGATGACGGCACCATAGAAGTAATTGAGGGATGGAGAGTAGAGCATAGCCATCACAAAACACCTACCAAAGGTGGCATTAGATTTAGTCATAAGGTTGATGAAGATGAGACCATGGCACTTGCAGCGCTGATGTCGTACAAGTGCGCAATTGTAGATGTGCCTTTTGGCGGAGCTAAAGGCGGTGTTAAAATCAGCACGCGCGATTATTCCGTATCTGAGCTGGAGCGTATTACCCGCCGTTATACCTACGAGCTGATTAAAAAAGGATTTATTGGACCCGGTGTTGACGTGCCAGCACCGGATTATGGAACCGGAGCTCGCGAAATGGGCTGGATTTTAGATACCTACCGCCAAATGAAAGAAGACCTGAATGCTGAAGGTTGTGTAACCGGTAAACCTATTGAGCAAGGCGGTGTAAGAGGGCGAGCAGAAGCAACAGGACGCGGAGTTTATTTTGGTATTCGCGAAGCGTGTAAAAACAAAGAAGACATGAAAAGACTGGGCCTTAATGTTGGCGTAGAAGGCAAAACATTTGTAGTTCAAGGTCTTGGAAATGTTGGCTACAGTGCGGCTAAAAACATGATAAATGCAGGCGCCAAATTAGTTGGAGTAGCTGAAATAGAAGGCTCTGTTTATGATGAAAACGGCATTGATCTGGAAGACATGCTGGCATTTCGTAAAGAAACAGGGTCTATTATTGGTTATGGAAATACTAAAGAGCTTAAAAACAGAGATGATGCATTTTTCCTGGAATGTGATATTCTTATTCCGGCTGCTCTTGAAAGCCAGTTAACCGGAGATAATGCAGATAAAATTAAAGCTAAAATAGTAGCAGAAGCTGCTAACGGGCCTACCACTACTGACGGACACGACATTCTGAAAGACAAAGGAGTACTTGTGATTCCTGATGCATATCTGAATGCCGGCGGTGTGGTTGTATCCTATTTTGAGTGGTTGAAAAATATCCAACACGTACGCTACGGGCGCTTAAGTAAACGATCGGATGAGGCCAGCTACAAGAAAATTCTTGGCGTGATTGAAAATATTACAGGCAATAAGTTTTCGGATGCTGAAATGGCTGACCTTTCGCATGGTGCCGACGAGTATGATCTGGTAGACTCCGGACTGGAAGAAACCATGATAAATGCTTATCAGGAGCTTACCGAAATAAGAAATGAGCATAAGCTGGACGATCTCAGAACATCTTCCTTCATCAGTGCCATTAACAAAATTGGAATTATGTACGAGCAAATGGGCATTTTCCCATAAAAATTCGCATAATATTTCGGGCATTCAGTAATGGATTGCTCAGCTTAAAAGGCGCGCCAAACGGTGCGCCTTTTTTGTTGATTTCAGTTTTAACAAGTGATTCTTTTGGGGAAGTCGGTTCAAAATCCTCAATCTAAATTTGTTTATTGGGGTGATATAGCGAACCTCTTTGAATGCAACTTCATTAGTTACTATCATTCCGAATACTTCAAAACATTCAAACCATTTTCATGTCATTTACTAATCAGGATATTGCAGAAAAACTTCGTGAAGTTGCTAAATTAATGCAGCTTTCCGGCCAAAACAGATTTAAAATAATAGCTTTTGACCGAGCCGCTCAAACTATTGAAGGGCTGAGTGATGACATTAACGAATACATCCAAAGCAAAACGCTTACCGATATTAAAGGCATCGGAAAATCTATTGCTGAAGATATTTATGCACTCAGCGAAACCGGAGAAATGCCGGTGCTGGAATCATTTCGCGAAAAGGTGCCGGAAGGATTAGTTAAGTGGCTGGATATATCCGGATTGGGGCCAAAAAATGCGTATAAAATTCATAAGGAATTAGGCATCAGCACGCTGGATGAACTGAAGCAAAATATTGCAGACGGCTCAGTGGCTTCTCTTCCGGGCTTAGGGAAAAAGTCGGCAGAGAAAATCATGAAATCCATTGAATGGATGGAAAAGTTTGATGAGCGCTGCCGCCTCGACGAGGCCAAAGAAATTGCGGAAGCCATCTATCACAGCCTCAAAGATTTGGAAGGGGTAGAGCAAATTGAAGTGGCCGGCTCATACCGGCGCGGACTGGAAACCATCGGAGATATTGACATCCTGATTGCCGCCGAAAAACAGCATATCGAAAATCTGTTTGAAGTATTTACCAATCACGAGCGGGTTACGGAAGTGTTAGGAAAAGGCGACACCAAAAGCTCGGTGCGCACCAAAGAAGGCCGGCAGGTTGATTTGCGTATTGTAACTCCAAACGAATTTTCTGCGGCGTTGATGTATTTCACCGGTAGCAAAGAGCATAATGTGGTAATGCGCCAGCGGGCCAGAGATCGTGGAATGAGCCTGAATGAATATGGGCTGTTTAAGCTGGATGAACAAGGAAATACCGACTTCGACGCTCCTGTTAATTTCGAAACAGAAGCCGATATTTATCAAAAATTGGATCTTCACTTTGTACCGCCGGAGCTGCGCGAAGATCGCGGTGAATTTGAAATTTATGAAGAACAAGAAAGCTTCGATTTGGTTACGGATGCTGACATTCGAGGTGTACTTCATGTCCACAGTACGTGGAGTGATGGGAAATCTTCTATCCGGGAAATGGCGGAAGCTTGTATGCAGCGCGGCTACGAATACTTGGGCTTAACTGATCATTCCCAAACTGCAGCGTACGCAGGCGGACTTACCATTGATGAAGTAAAAAAGCAGTGGGATGAAATTGATGAACTGAATGAGGAATTCAAATCAGCCGGAAAAAACTTTGTGATTTTTAAGGGAATTGAGTCGGATATTTTGGCGGATGGTTCCCTGGATTATGAGGACGAAATATTGGAAGGCTTTGATTTTGTGATCGCAAGCGTGCATCAGTCCTTGGAAATGCCGCGCGATAAAATGATGGAGCGCATGAGAAATGCTATCAAAAATCCATATACGCGAATTCTGGGACACCCAACCGGGCGGCTGCTTTTGAGAAGAAATGGCAGCGATTTAGATCTAAACGAGCTGGTAGCTTTAGCTGCCGAACACAACACAGCCATAGAAATTAACGCAAATCCCTGGCGGCTTGATATAGACTGGCGGTTTGGAAATAAAGCACGGGAAACAGGCATGATGACGTCCATCAACCCCGACGCCCACACAACCGATGGTATTGATGATATTGCTTACGGCGTGCGTATTGCCCGAAAGGGAAAGTATGAGAAAGAGCGCGTGCTATGTACTAAAAGTGCGGAAGAAGTAAAAGCTTTTTTTGATGCCAAATAGGGCAGAATGCCATTCATTTCAAACCATAAAATTTAAGTACCTTTTACGCGTCAACTTCAACCCAAAAGTGTACGTCCGTGATTATAGAACAATCTGATTTCCAAAACCGGCAGGTAGCCAAGCTCGTAAAAGGCTCGGTAGTTCCGCGACCCATTGCGTGGGTTTCAACCATAGATGAACAGGGGGTGGAAAATCTTGCGCCATTCAGCTATTTCAATATTATTTCCCATAACCCGATTTTGTTTATCATTTCAATTGGGCACGGGCGAAGCGTGGGTAAAGATGGTGATAAAGACACGCTGGCCAATATTAAAGCATCAGGGGAGTTTGTGATAAATTTGGTATCAGCAAGGCTGGCGGCGGAAATGCAAAAGAGCAGTGGTCCTTATTTGAAGGAAAAAAGCGAGTTTTCTGAAGTAGGACTGACGCTGGGAATAAGCCGGCTTGTGAAGGCTCCTTTGGTAGAAGAGGCAGCAATAAATATGGAGTGCAAGCTTAAAAAAATAATGGAGATGGGTGATTTTACACAAGTGATTGCCGAGCTGGTTTGCTACCATATTAAAGATGAGGTGTATATGGAGAACGACAAGGTGAATTACGAGGCGTTCGATCCCATCGGGCGCATGGCGGCAAATTACACTTACGTGCGAGATCTATTTTTTCCGGACGTGTAAATGTTTTGCTAATCCTTTGCCGGCTTTTTCGTTTTGTACTGAACGGAGTTGCCAAGCAGGTAGCCATAAGGCTCCATTTCAGGGATTTGATCAAAAATAACTTTTAAAATTCCGATGAGGGGTACGAATAAAATCATTCCGGAAATGCCCCAAAGCTCTCCGCCCACAATTAGCGCAATCATGGCCACAAAAGGGTTTATGGATACTTTTGAGCCTACAATTCTCGGGGTGATGAAGTTGCCTTCCAGAAACTGAACAATGCCAAAAACGGCGATTACTAAAACGGGTGTCAGCAGCGAATCGGTGAGTAACAGTGAAAACAGCAGTGGCGGCAGAGCCCCAATAATAATACCGATATACGGGATGATGGCTAACAGAGAGGCGAAAACACCAAAAAAGAGCGCGTGCTCCAAGCCGATGATAAACAATCCGGTAGTATTTAAAATGGCCAAAATGCCAATCACCGAAAGCATGCCCACCAAGTAGTTTTGGGTTACATTTTGGATGCGGCCGAGCAGTCCGTCAATTTCATCAGTTTTTTCGCTGCGGGCAGCAAACAGTTTTCGAAAAAAGGTGCGGTACATTTCCTGATAATACAGCATGAAGAATATGAAAATAGGCATCAGCGTCATCACCGTGAACATATTGGTGGTAACGCTTAAAATGGAGCTGAGGTAATCGCCGCTGCCGTCAATAATATTATTGATGCCTTTTTGAACATATTTTCCCTGCTCCTCTTCCGATATTCCAACGGTTTCTTCTAAAAACTGTATAGCGGTTGCTGTGGTTGCTTTAAGTTTTTCGGTGACTTCCGGAATTCGTTCTGAAAACTGCACAAATTGGGCCGAAATCAGTGTTAAAATTCCTCCAAGAACAATGAGGACTAACAACAGCGTAAGCAAAATGCTGAAGGCGCGGCCGAGTTTCCAGCGCTCAAAAAGATTAACCAAAGGACTGAGCAGCATGGCCAGAAATGCGGAGAAAGCCAGTGGCATCAGTATGAACTTTCCATAATTCATAATCACAAAAAACAGGCTTAAGCCTACCAAAATAACGGAAGACTTCAGCCAGAAAGGATAGCTTTTTGAAGTTTTTAGAGGGTGATGCGCCATAAATGGTTATTCGGTTTGTATTATTTTGTTTTTATAAATCACGAACTTTTAAGTACACGCGAATGGAAACCAACGGTTTCAAAATCTTGCTTATAATAATTAAACGCTATTTAAAATGTAGTGTGGAATTAAAGATATGAACCTGCTTAAATAATGCTATTCAGCAGAAAATGTGACTCATAGTCCGTTGATTTATCGGCTACAATAGTGCTATTCTCTGTCGATGGATATCAAAAGTAAAATAGGAAGCAGAATTCGGGAGCTGAGACATCAGCGGGATTTAAGCCAGGAGCAGTTCGCAAATATCTGTGGATTAGATAGAACGTACATTGCCGGGATTGAACAGGGGAAAAGAAATGTATCGATTGTCAATATCGAAAAAATAGCGAAGGCTTTTGAAATATCATTGAGTGAATTATTTGAAAATTTATGAGCACAAAAGTTAAGATTTACAATGATGAGATTAAGGATGTAGTAGTTGGAGAGGTTCCTGATTTTCCTAAGTACACTACACAAATACTAAACTTAGCAAACCAAAACTCACAAGGAACAAGACCTAAGGTAGTAGGCCAAATGAGTGATCTGATTCAGGAATTTGATGGGAGGACCATTGGTGAGTGGGTCGAGTGGTATGAAGAAAGGCATCCCGATGCAAGAGATAAAGCCAGCGATAAAGTTGAGGACATGGTTGATAAGCTCAAAGATGCGATCCAAAAAATAGATCGTAATATGATTGAAGCTTGGGTCAAAGACTTGGTTTTGTATAAAACGTTCATTGGCCTCCGCTTTCAAGAAGCCATTCTGAAGAAAGTAGCGGACATTAAAGAAATGGATTATAAACTTGCCACCAAAGTGGAAGAAAGCCGACAATACCCGTAAGCATTAAACCTCACACGTACAGATCAAAGGCGAGCCTTGCAGAAGAAATCAGTGTTCAAATTATCTATTATGAGAAGAAGAAAGGTGGAATTACTATTGAATTCGATTTTTGAGCTACACTTGTGAGAATAGAGACTGAGAGCCTTGATAATCCAGCAAAGTTTCCTGAAAATAAGAAGCTTCAAAAAGATCGCTATCTGATTTTTGAATATTCTCAATAAATTGAAGTTTTAGATCTTTTTCTTGCCTTGTTATAACGGGGAAACCAAACCATTCGTTATAATGCTTTACACTTTCTACACCTTTTTCTTCAATCCGTTGATTAATAAACTTTTTATGATTTAGAATGCGTTTGCGGATAGTGTTATTTATTAATTCCAGATTTGAATCAGATTCCAAAGTTTGTTCAATGATGGAGGAAAACTCTGCCTCAAGTTCGTATCCGATACTGTTTCGCCCTGACGCAATGGCGGCAAGCGAAGTGGTTCCGGTTCCAATGAATGGATCCAGTACGGTATCACCTTTAACTGAAAACATGTTAATGAGCCGATAGGGAATTTCAAAAGGATACGCACCACTTCTGTCTCTTGCACCGTTTGCAGACAGGACCTGAGTTGTTCCTTTTAATTCCCATAAATCTGAGAACTAATTATTACGTTCTTCCCAAAAATAGGCGCTTTCTCTGCGGTTCTGTTTTTCTTTTGCTGAAAATTCTCGCTTATTTCCTTTTCGAAACACCAAAATAAACTCATGTTCGAGCGTGATATATGCGCCGGGCGGGTACATTCCTGACCCCATAAATTTGTTGGGTGCGTTGGTCTGTTTTCGCCAAATGATATTTGGAAGATTAGAAAAACCCAGTTCAACAAAGGAAGAGATAATTCTCGCGTGATTCGAGAAAAGCTGAAATTTCTTATCAACTGTTCGTGTGGCATCTCCTATATTAATGCAGGCAACGCCTCCGTCACACAAAACCCTGGAACATTCTTTCCATACTTCATCCAAAACTGTATGCATGAGCTCGAAGGCATATTCAGGCTCACCTGCTTCCAGTGCTTTTGCAATGTCTTTGTTTTGAGTAGAAAAGCTTTCATCCCACATTTCAATCATGGGATAAGGAGGAGATGTTACAACCAGTGAAACAGAGTTATCTTCTACTTCTGAAAGGTTATCAGCATTATTAAAATGAATTTTATGTGTGGACTTTTCAATCATGCAACAATATAGAAATGATACTCATTGTCAACATATTAAAATTGTGCAGTCACATCTTATTTGCAGCACGTATTATTGCAACGGCTAAATCCAATAGTTCCTGCTTTGAGCCAATAATTTTAAAATCTTTCTCTCTTTTTGGTTGGCACTAATGCTTCTCAATTATCTTAACGGGATCAAAAATGTAGTGTGGAATTAAAGGCTGTAGTTTGTACACGCAGCGCCATTATATTGGGTTGAAACGGATAAATAAATATCTTACTCGAAAGCATTCACTTCAACCCAAAACAACTTAGCAAACAGTTATTATGCATATCGATCATATTGGCATTGCCGTAAAAGACCTGAAAGCAGCTACGGACACATATTCTAAAATTTTAAATGCTAAACCTGTAAAAACTGAAACTGTAGAAAGCGAGAAAGTAGAAACGGTGTTTTTTGATACGGGAGAGTCGAAAGTGGAGCTGCTGGGGCCAACAGCACCCGATTCCGTGATAGCCAAATACACTGAAAAAAAGGGAGAAGGAATTCATCATGTAGCGTTTGAGGTAGATGATATTTATGCAGAATTAGACCGGTTACGGAAAGAAGGTTTCACCGTGCTGAATGAGAAACCCAAAGATGGCGCCGATAATAAATTGGTGGCTTTTGTACACCCAAAAGATAATCACGGAGTGCTGGTTGAGCTTTGCCAAAGTAAAAAATAGTGCGTGGAATTGGCGGATTTAGGAACTGTTTGCAATCTGCTTTTTTAGCGTGAAATAGGAGCATAATCCTCTTACTTTCCACCCGTTCATTTTTACCAAGAAAATTTCATGCAAATAAACGTACTTAAATTTGGCGGCTCATCAATGGGCAATGCACAGGCTTGGGAGCAGGTGCTGAAGATTATCAGCAAATATGAATTTCCGGTAGTGATTGTTTCGGCAATTGGAAATACAACCCGGAAGCTAATTGAGGCCGGACAGCTGGCGGCTGAAGGAAAGCATGACCAAGCGCTGGAGCTTTCTGCCGAAATACAACAGCGGCATCAAAACATTGTGGATGAGTTTTTGAAACTTCACCCTCATGCAAAAAATGAGCTCATAAAGGAAAGTTGCGCTAAAAATACGCAGGCAAAAATAAGCAAATTGAATAAGCTGCTTAGCTATACTGCACGGCAAAAAAAGCTTTCTCCACAAATGAAGGATGCCATTGCAGGCATTGGTGATCAAATATCGGCCTATTTGTTGGCACAGTGCGGACTGGCTTTAGATATGCTTACCCAGCATATAGAAGCTCGAAAAATCATTAAAACGGATGATAATTACGGACAGGCCACGCCGAATGTAATGCAAATTAATCAGCGTTGTGGCTCGCTGGAAACGGTGCTCGAAAGCGGATTTATTCCCATTATTGGAGGTTATTATGGGGAATCAGCGCAGAAAACCATCACCACTTTGGGGGTTGAAGGTTCCGATTACACCGCAAGTTTAATTGGAGCCGCCGTTCATGCCAAAACCATTGAAATTTGGACAGACGTAAGCGGCATTCATACCGGCGATCCTCGGTTCATTCCCCAAGCAAAGCCTCTGCCGGAAATCAATTATTTTGATGCAACGGAAATGGCCTTTTCCGGAGCTAAAGTACTCCACCCCTCAACCCTAAAACCGGCGCAGCAGCGGAATATTCCGCTGCTTGTTAAAAATATATTTGAGCCGGAAGCAGCCGGAACCCAAATTATACGTGATACTGAGCATAGGATAGATGTGCCGGTACTGTCTTTCAAAAAGGGAATGGCTATTCTAACCGTGAGCGCGTATGAAACGCTTATGGAACACTCATTTTTGCCTAAAGTATTTAATCTGCTCGAAAAGCATCGGATTAGCTTTAATACCGTTAACATTACGGGAGCTTCAGTTGCCATTGCTCTTTCTGAAGATGAGCTGCCGGCAGAACCGGATAAGGAATTTGTAGAAATTGGTGAGGTTTCCATTGCGCGCAATAAAGGGTTGATTTCTATTATTGGAAGCTCCAAGCATAAAGGTAATTCGCTTACAGAAAAGGTGTTAGATGCTATGGGAGAAGTGAATGTAGATTTGATTTCCTTCAACAAAGAAAAGCGAATGTTAAATATTATTGTACCGGAAGAGAAGGTGATTGAGGCAGCTCAGAACATACACGGGCAACTTATATAAAAGCTTCCGGATTCAAAGAGTTATAGAAAAGCGGAGGTTATACGTCAGTAAAAAAATATTTGACGGGCTCTAATTCAAGCAGGCATTTTTGTATATTTAGACACTGTAAAGCATAATAAAAGTAGCAAATACATTCTATGGCCGGACATTCGAAATGGGCGAACATTCGCCACAAAAAAGCAAAAGAAGACGCCAAGCGCTCTAAAATATTTACCAAACATATTAAAGAAATTACCGTAGCTGCCCGGGAAGGCGGCGGTGATGCAGATGGCAATCCTCGACTGTCGTTAGCTATTGAGAATGCAAAAGCTGACAACGTTCCAAAGGATAATATTGAACGGGCTATAAAGCGCGGAACCGGCGAAGATGGCGACGGCACCACCTACGAAGAAACCACTTTTGAGGGCTATGGACCGGGCGGTATTGCTTATTTTATTGAAGTTACCACCGACAACAACAACCGAACGGTTGGTGACATCCGGCATATTTTTACCAAACACGGTGGCAATATGGGAACCTCCGGCTCCGTTGGATACATGTTTGAGCAAAAGGGAATGATTCAGGTTCCCGCCGGCGATCTTGACGATGAAGAATTTATGCTGGATGCTATTGATGCCGGCGCCTCAGATGTGGATACAGAAGACGAAATGTTCGTAGTCTTCACCGCTCGTGAAGAGCTTTTTGAAGTACGTAAAAACCTTGAGGAAGCCGGTTATGATATTGAGTCGGCAACGCTGATTCGTGAAGCAGCCACCTTAACAAAAGTGGATGAGGAAACGGCACTTTCGAACCTGAAAATGATGGAAAAGTTTGAAGATAATGACGACGTGAACGATGTGTTCACTAATATGTTAATGGACGATGCTACCATTGCTTTAGCAGAAAAAATGTAATTACCTGTGCTACGTAACTACTCTTATATATTGCTTTTACTGTTTTTTGTAGCCGCAGGGCTAAATGATGCCCGGGAAGCAAATAAAGCTTATGATGAAGGAAACTATGAGGAGGCAGAGCAGCTGTACCTGTCGGCCATTGAGCAAGATCCGGAAAATGAACGGCTGTATTTTAATTTAGGAAATGCACAAGCTAAGCAAGGAAAAGTGGAAGAGGCTATTCAGTCTTTTATGGAGTTTCGAGCTTTAGTTGATACCCCGGAACAAAAGGCGCTGGCGGAGTATAATATTGGAACGTTGATGGCAGAAAATAAAGAGTGGAAACCGGCAACTTCTCACTTCAAAAAATCGTTGAAGTTATCTCCTGATGATATGGATGCCAAACACAATTATGAGCGGGCGCTGGCTCAGCTTAAAAAAGAAGAGGAAGATCAGGAGGAAGGTGACCAGCAAAATGAGGAAAATCAGCCGCCACCGGAGCCCAGTGCTTATGCCCTGGCTATGAAAAAGCAGGCCGAAAAGCTGGTTTCAAAAAGAAAGTATGGAGAGGCGTATAACCTCATGCAGGATGCGCTGAATGTGGATAAAACCGTACGTGCTTTCAACGATTTTATAGAACGAATTAAAAATGTGGATGACATAAATCATAATTAGAACAATGAAGCATTTTGCAGTTTTTACGTTTTTGATGCTGATGGCTGTCTCTGTGCAGGGGCAGTCGGTGGAGGAGTATTTCCATGGCGGAGCACAGTCGTTTATTAACGGAGATTTGCAAACGGCCATTGCTCAGGTTGAAACGGGCTTATCATATTTTCCTGACGACCCCAAGCTGAATGCCCTGATGCAAAAGCTGCAAGAAGAGCAAGAAAAACAGCAGCAACAGCAACAGAACCAAAACGAGCAGAATAATCAGGATCAGAACCAGGAAAATCAGGAGAATCAGCAAAACGAGCAAGAACAGGATAACGAACAGCAGAATGATGATGAGCAGCAGGGAGGGGAAAATCAGCAGGGAGATAATCAGGATGTAAACCCTGAGGATTTAAAATCTCAGCAAATAAGTAAAGAAGATGCCGAGAAAATATTAAAAGCATTGGCTCAAAAAGAAAAAGAACTGCTCAAAGAATTCAAGAAGAAAAAAACGGATGGAAGTGCCAAGCATGAAAAGGATTGGTAGCCAAAAGTATCTTTTCATACTGCTGTTTTCCGCTTTTTGGTACGCAACGGGATGGGCACAAAGTGTACAAGTGTCGGCCTCTCTCTCAGAAACCAATATTTATGCGGGCGAGCAAGTAAATTTACAAATTACCATTACCGGCGAGGGAATGGGCTCGGTTCAGCAGCCGGAACTGCCACCCATTGACGGGCTTAGATGGCTGAGAGGAAGTACCTCGCGCGGACAAAAATACTCCCTAATTAACGGGAAACCATCGGTTACCTACACCTATGGCTACGCGCTCATCGCTCAAAAGCCCGGAAGTTATACCGTGCCTTCCATTCCGGTGGAGGTGGAAGGAGAAACTTTTTACACCAATACTGTTGGCTTTAATGTGATAGACCCGGGAACGGTTAATTCAAATAATGCCGAGCGAGCCCCCGATATTTATGTGCGCTTAGAGCCTCAAACCAAAACTCCGGTTGTAGGGCAACAGGTGGTGGTAGATGTGGTTTTATACTTCAAAAATGGTATTGAGGTTTCTTCTTATCAGCCCAAACCGGGTTGGAAAGCAGAAGGTTTCTGGAAGGAAGAGCTCGAATATCCCCAGCGAGCACAAACCAGTTCTACCATTGTAAATGGTGTGAGGTATCAGCGAGCGCGGCTTATCCAATATGCGCTCTTCCCCACCAAATCTGGAGAGCTGACGATTAGTCCCTTTGAGATTACAGTTACAGTACGCAAACAACGCTCTCCCTCCGATCCTTTCGGCTTTGGCTTTGGCCAGGAACGCATGAATATAGAATCAACTCCTGAGGTTTTAAATGTGAAGAGCTTGCCGGCTGTGCAAAATGCCAACTTTATTGGAGCCGTAGGTGACTTTGAAATCAAACGATCCATTTCGGAAACGGATGCTTATGTGGGTGAAACCATCGAAGTTGTTACAGAAATAACGGGTGTTGGGAACGTTCCGCTTATAAATAAACCGGAATTTGAGTATCCGGAAGAGCTGGAAAAATACAATCCGCAAGAAAGCTCGGTAATTAATCGCCGTAACAGAAGAATTTCGGGAGCACGGACATTTACAGATATTTTAATTGCACGGAATGAAGGGAGCTTTAGTATTCCGGAAGCCCGTATAGCTTACTATAATCCGAATAGCAAGAAGTATGAAACCGTTCGGTTGCCTGCCCTTAGCTTTACTGCCAAACGAGATCCGGATGCAAAGGTAGTGGCTCAAACCGATCTTCGGCTCAACGTAACTCCCATTACCGGTCTTGCACAGTGGGTGCCTGATGCCCAAAAACCGCTTCATCAAAAATCGTGGGTTTGGCTGTGCATTGTATTGCCTTTGCTGCTTACAGGCACGGCCTTTGGGTTCAAAAAATATAATGAACGAATGCACACCGATACGGCTTTTGCACGGTCCCGAACGGCAGCTTCCACAGCAGCCAAAACCTTAGAAAATGCCGCACAAGCTGCGGATGTTAAGGAAGGGTATCATCTGATTGAAAAAGCATTGATTCAATATATTTCGGACAAACTAAATCTTCCGCCCGCCGGTTTATCACATCAGCAAATTATAGAAGAAGTTAAGAAAGAGGCAGGAACCGATCTTTCTGTCCGGCTTAAAGAAGTGCTTTCTAAATGTGCAACCATCGCCTACGCTCCCAATGCCAATCAAAAATCGCTGGATGCGGATATCCAAAAAACCAAAGCTTTAATTAAAGAAATGGGAGATTTGGGATGAGCCGAATTATATGCACGTGTATTTTATTAATACTGATTTCTTTTTCGGCGTCTGCTCAAAAATCCCCACAGGCCGTTTTTGACGAAGCCAACACGCTGTTTGAAGCAGGGGAATTCTCAGAGGCTATGGAAAAATATCACTCCATAGATAAAATGGAACAAGTATCCGGCGCTCTGTATTTGAACATGGGCATAACCGCCGTTCAGCTTGATTCTATGGGATTAGCCAAATATTATTTTCTAAAAGCCCGCCACTTCAGCACCACAAAAGCCCAAGCAGAAGACGCCCTTGAATTCGTAAACAGTAGATTTAGCAGGCAGTCGGCAAAGCTGCCAAAACTGCCCTGGGATAAAGCCGTTGACTGGATTAACGATGGGATAAGCGCATCAGGATTATTTTTAACCGGTTTTTTTATTACTCTAATTGGCTTGCTTCTGCTATACTTAGGTTGGTTAAAAAAGCTGCCGTTAGCGAAAGCTTCTCCCTATATGTTAGTGTTTATAATATGTGGCAGTTTGCTGGCGGTATCTGCTTTTTATGCCGATTATGTAAATCAGCGCTACCACGAAGCTGTGCTCATAACCCGGTCTCAGCGAGTGCTTCAGGCTCCTAAGGCCGATGCCCCATTGCAAAGTATTGCTTACGAAGGCTACGACCTAACCGTTGATACCTGGAAAAGTGAGGAACAGCCCGGTTGGTTGTATGTGCGTTTAGGTAATGGGCAGTACGGCTGGCTTCAAAAAGAAGGCGTTAAAACTCTATAACAAGCCTGATGAAGCAGGAATTTGTAGCAGATAGTAGTTACTTTAAAGGGTTGAGGATTCATTATAATTACTAACAACTAAATAAGCACATGAGCACCCATCAAGATTACATTGAACAGCATAAAGATCAATTTGTAGAAGAGCTGTTTGAGCTGCTGCGTATCCCCAGCGTAAGCACCGATAAAGAGAAAAAGGGAGACATTAAAAAAGCTGCCGATTTCCTTTCTAACCAGTTAAAGGGATTGAAGCTGGATACGGTTAAAATGTATGAGACACCCGGAAATCCTATTGTATATGCAGAGCACTGCCCGCATGATGATAAACCTACGGTGCTTATTTATGGACATTATGACGTTCAGCCCTCCGACCCGGACGAGCTTTGGGATACGCCTCCATTTGAACCCACTGTTAAAGACGGTTTAATTTATGCCCGCGGTGCAAGTGATGATAAAGGACAGGCATTCACCCATATAAAAGCGGTAGAATCTTACGTTAAAACCGGGCAGGAAATTCCTGTAAACGTAAAGTTTATTTTAGAAGGGGAAGAAGAAATCGGCTCACCGAACTTAGTACCGTTTCTGGAAAGCCATAAAGAGCTGTTAGATTGCGATATGGTGCTAATTTCGGATACTTCTATGTTTGCCGAAGATCAGCCCTCCATCACTTATGGCCTGCGTGGGTTGGCTTATATGGAAATGGAAGTAGTTGGACCTAACCGCGATTTGCATTCCGGCGTGTATGGCGGCGCGGTTGAAAATCCCCTGAATGTAATGTGCGAAATTATTGCCAAGCTGAAAGATGAAGACGGCGTAATTCAAATTCCCGGATTTTATGATGACGTCATTCCGCTTACCGAGGCAGACCGAGCAGCTTTTGCCGAACTTCCTTTCAATGAAGATGAATACAAAAAAACGCTGGACATAAAAGCCGTTCACGGCGAAAAAGGCTACAGCACGCTGGAACGTGCCACTGCACGTCCAACGCTGGATGTAAACGGAATTTGGGGCGGTTATACCCAAGAAGGAGCTAAAACGGTTCTTCCATCTAAAGCCAATGCAAAAGTGAGCATGCGTTTGGTTCCCGATCAGGACCCAAAGAAAATTGCTCAGCTTTTTAAAAAGCATGTAGAATCACTCGCCCCCGATACGGTAACGGTAAAAGTGGAAGAACACCACGGCGGACATGCCTCCGTTACAGATCTCGATTTTTATGGAATGAAGGCCGGCGCCCAGGCTTTTGAAGATGTTTATAATAAAAAAGCATTATTCACCCGCGAAGGCGGTTCCATTCCCATTGTAGCAGATTTTAAGCGCGTGCTTGGGGTTGAATCCATCCTGATGGGTTTTGGACTTACCAGTAACGCTATCCACTCTCCAAATGAGAATTTTAGCTTAAAGGATTTCCACCGAGGCATTAAAACCTCAGCCCGATTCTTAGAACTGCTGCCTGGTTATGTGAAATAGCAGTATTGAGCCTGACGATTATGCCGCCATCTTTATTAAAGTAAAGGTGGCGGTTTTTTGTTGGTGATTTTTCGAAAAGCTTACCTTTGCGAGGCGTGATTTTGCAGAACCACGAATATTATGCTAAAAGCCGAAGCAATCTCGGGAATATGGCAGCTGACTTCATCAGCGCGTGCTCCTCACGAAAGAAAAGCAATGCCGAGAGCAGCGGATGCGGAGTGAAGAATCTCGCTGAAGTGGCGTAGGGTAGTGAGCAGCGCAAGCGTTGAGTAACAGCGCAACGCTCGCAGGAGCTGTGCACGCTGCGAGGTGGCTTTATCAGAGTGTAATCACATCACCCGCCAATTAACCCTCGTGAAACTTCTTTCCGGATTTTGCATAATCGGCTAATATAGATGCAGGTTTGAATCGCGGGCCGAACTTTTCGGTGAACTCGTTTAGCTGATCTAATACCTGCTGAACTCCTTTTTGGTCAATATAACGAAAAGGGCCGCCCAGGAATGGCGGAAATCCGAGCCCTAAAATAGCGCCTAAATCTCCATCGGTGGGAGAAGTGATGATGTTTTCTTTCAGGCACCAGGCTGCCTCATTAACCATGGTTAACAGCATGCGCTGCTGGGCGATTTCTTTATCCGGATTGGTTCGATTCGAGCCTCCAAAGTGTTGATAGATTTCTGTATTCACTTCCTTTTTCTTCCCGGACTCATACCGATACATTCCACGCTTATTTTTGCGACCCTGATAGCCGGCATCGTGCAGTTCGTTGGCCTTATGAGTGGCTTCAACTCCGCGTTTGGCAAACATAGGAGCCATAGTTTCGGCAACGTGGGCTCCAACATCTATTCCAACTTCATCAAACAGCGCCATAGGTCCTACGGGAAAACCGAAGTCTTTCATCATTTTATCAAGAAACTCAATGGAAGCACCTTCATCCAGTAAAAGCAGCGCTTCATTCATATAAGGAGCCAGAATGCGGGTGGTATAAAATCCCGGACCGTCATTCACCACAATTACATTTTTCCCTTGATTCACCCCGGCCTGAATAGCCGTTTGCGTAACCCAGTCAGCGGTTTGATCGGTAGTGATAATTTCTAACAACGGCATTTTTTGAACCGGAGAAAAGTAGTGCATCCCTATGATATTTTGCGGACGCTTAGCGCCTTCAGCTATCTTAGAAATGGGCAGCGAAGATGTGTTAGAAGCAAAAATAGTACGTTCCGGAGTATGTTGCTCAACTTCAGATACAATATTTTTCTTGAGATCTAAATCCTCAAAAACAGCTTCAATAACCAAGTCAACGTCAGAGAATCCGTCATAAGAATCTACGCCGGTTACCATTGCGGAAGTCTCATCCCGCTCAAATTCTGAGATGATGCCTTTATTAACTTTTTTATTCAAATCCTTCCAGATTCTCTGCTCCCCTTTAGCCGCATTTTCTATGGATTGATCTTTCAGCAGTACGCGATAATTTCCTTTATTCACGCTTACATCTGCAATTCCCGAGCCCATGAGTCCGGCCCCTAAAACACCGATTTTATGTACCGGTTTCGCTAATTCCGGTTTAGGAACTTTCTTGGAAGCCGTCATCCCAAAAAACAAGTTTACTAAATTTCGGGATTCTTGTGTGGCTCCGAGTTCACCAAATAATACGGTTTCGTGTTCCAATCCTTTTTTTAGACCATGCTTGTAGCCATACTCTACGGCGTCAATAATTTTGGGAGGTGCAGGGAAGTTTCCCTTTGTTTGGCGCTGCGTTTTTTTGCGAGCTTGCGAAAAAATAATGCTGCGACCTATAGCATTTCCTTCCAACAGCTTTTCTGTGAAACCGCGTTTATCTTTTCGAGTGAAATCTCCGTTCGCTATTTTTTGAACGCCTTTAATTGCCGCTTTTTCGATAGCATCTTTATGAGTTATTTCATCTACCAGTCCCATTTTGTAGGCCGGACGAGCGTATATATTTTTGCCAGTCAGCATATAAGTGAGCGATTTTTGAAGACCGATAGTTCGAGGCAGCCGCTGCGTGCCTCCCGTTCCGGGAAGAATACCAAGCTGAACTTCCGGCAGGGCAAATACCGTTTTTGAGCTGTTTGAACATACCCGATAATGACAAGCCAGCGAAAGCTCCAGCCCGCCGCCCATACAGCTGCCATGCACAGCCACCGCAATGGGTTTTGGGAAGTCTTCAATACGATTCATAATTGCGTGCCCCTGCTTGCTAAGCTGCTCAATTTCCCCGGCGGTATTACGGGTTTGAAACATTTCAATATCAGCCCCGGCAATAAAGTTATTTTCTTTGCCCGAAATCAGCACCGCGCCCATCCAGTTATCATTCGATTCAAGCTCATCCAGAAAGCCGGTAAACTCTTCAATCAGCGCTTCATTCAGTTTATTTACCTTTTCATCAGGTAAGTCCAGCGTAACAATAGCAACATCATTTTTTGGGGTGATAGTTAAGTAGCTCATATTATTGCTCAATGGTTATTATTAATTTTTCAGCTGTTTCTGCACTCAAAGTCTTAAACTTCCGACCTCTCTAAATCTCTCCTTCTCAAGGAGAGACTTTCTAAGCTTTGAAATACTTTTCCGGTTATTCATGGATTGAAGTTTTTAAAGAATCCTCCTCCTTGCGAAGGAGGAGACAGAGGTGGTCGGTGGTTGAGTTTGGTTTACAATTTTAATTCGATTCATTTTCAATTCCCATATCTCTCCAAAACAATAGCGTGTCCTTGTCCACCGGCGGCACAGGCAGATACTAGGGCGAGGGTGCCATCTTCCCGTATTAATCGGTTTGCGGCAGTGGTAACTAAGCGTACTCCCGTTGCTCCGAACGGATGTCCCAAAGAAAGTGAGCCGCCCATGGTATTTAAAATTTCCATGGGGATTTCTCCTACTTTTTTGTCTTGGTTAAGCGATTGTTTGGCAAACTGATGTGAGTTTAACGCGGTAAGAACGGAAAGCACCTGTCCGGCGAAGGCTTCGTGGAGCTCAACTACATCCATGTCTTTTAGAGTAAGGTTCATGGCGTCCAGAACTTTTGGGATGGCATAAGCCGGGCCCAGCAGCAGCTCTTCGCCGGGATCTTGAGATACAAAATTATATTCGCGGAGGTAGGCTTTGGGTTTTAATCCGAGCTCGAGTGCGGTTTGTTCATTCATAATAAAGCTGGCGGAGGCGCCATCAGTCAAAAAGGAGGAATTACCTGCAGTAACGGTTCCGTGTTTTTTGATGAAGGCCGGGCGGAGTTTAGCCAGCTTTTCCATGGAAGTATCTTCCCGAAAGCCGTTATCATGTTTGACAACCTCAAATTTCGGAGGGATTTTAGCAGGAATCAGCTCCTCATCCAATAATCCTTCTTTTGTAGCTTTGGCAGCCATCTGGTGAGACCGAAGGGCATACGCGTCCTGATCTTCCCGGCTCACCCCAAAGCGGGCAGACATACGGTCGGCGCTTTCGCCCATTACCTCTCCTGTTGAAAACTCAGCAATAGCCGGCAGTTCAGGTAGAAAATCTTTGAAGCCCAATCCTTTAAAAAACTTGAGAAAATCGAGCGGAGATTTGTACTTGCGAGCTTCCAACACCTTCTGTCGAAATTTCTTTTTAAATCGAACCGGAATGTCGGACATGGTCTCGGTTCCACCCGCTAAAATAATGTTTGCCTGTCCGGAGCGAATCAAATCCATGCCGGAGGTAATGGCCTGATTCGAAGATATACACGCCATAGTGGTGGTGAAGGCGGGCACAGATTTTGGAATACCGGCGCCTAAAGCACTTTCGCGCGCAATGTTGCTGGTTTTAACCTCTTGAATTACGGTGCCCATAATGACGCGGTCGATAGCGGAGGGGTTTACGGCATTTCGGACCAGAAGTCCTTCAATGGCCATGCGGCCTAAATCGTAAGCCATCAGATCGCTATAATGAGTGCCTGAGCGCTGAAATGGAATTCGGCAGCCATCAACGAGTACGGCATTTCGAGAGTTGTTTTTATCAGTTGTCATAGAATTCTGCTTTGAGTTGAGGGTATAAGTTAACAGTGTTAACCAATAAATCAACATTTACTGTAATTTTTCTTTGTCCGAGTGATAAATGTTCTTATATTTGTCGCCTTCGAACGAATCAGGGTGGTTAGCTCAGTTGGTTTAGAGCACCTCGTTTACACCGAGGGGGTCGGGGGTTCGAGTCCCTCACCGCCTACTGAAAATCCGGTTAAGTAATTGACTTAACCGGATTTTTTTATTTTAAGGTTATACAAAACCTCGAAGATATTAAATCCCATAATTGAGCAATAGCTTCTTTGCCAAAGATCTCAGAGGTTAATTTTAATTTCAGCATGGTTGGCATTATGGAATTCTCTTGATTAATGCCCAAAACCCGGCTTGCCCATCACACCAATCACAAATATCACAGTTCAGAACGAGTGCAAACGTTGGCAAGAGCGCATCCAAATAAAACCGGATTGCCACGGCTTTTGTTTAGCCGAAAACCTCGCAGATGGTAAATCTCGGAGAGAATTGGTGCAATAATCACCCATCAGGCAGTAATAACTACTTTGCTAAAAAGGTGTAAGAAAAGTTTTGCCGGACTAAACGCGAGAAGTTATCTCATTCGAAAATATGCTGACATTTACATCCCGCAGGTTATACGCACTGCGCATTACTTCTCCATAAGCGCCCGCACTGCGGATGGCAACTAAATCACCCCGTTCTACTTTTGGAATCGAAATGTCGGTGCGAAAGGTATCTGAGCTCTCGCAAATGGGGCCAACTACATCGTACGTTTCTTCAGGCTTTGTGCTTGTCAACACATCAATACGATGCGCCGCCTGATATAAAGCGGGGCGGATGAGTTCGGTCATGCCCGCGTCAATGATGGCAAAGTTTTTGGTTTCTCCATACTTGGTATAAAGTACGGTAGAAATCAGGCTGCCACACTGCCCGGTTACCGATCGCCCCAGTTCAAAATGCAGTTCCTGATGATCTTTAAGCTTAATGTTTTGCTCAAATAATCCGAAAAAACGCTCAAAATCAGGCACTGAATGTTCGTCAGGGTGTTCATAATTTATGCCAAACCCACCGCCTACGTTAATAACCGTAAGCTTAAAACCTTTCTCTTCTATATAATTATTAATGGAATTAGCCTTTTGGCACAGCTGTTCGAAAGGGGTGAATTTTTGAATTTGTGAACCGATGTGAAAATGGATACCAATCAGTTCAAGATTTTCAAGCTTTGGCAGTAAATTCAGCACGCTGTCCAGGTCGGAAGCGTTGATGCCGAATTTGTTTTCATTCAAACCGGTGGTAATGTATTTGTGGGTATCGGCTTCCACATTAGGGTTAAGCCGAAGCGCAATACGAGCTTTTTTCCCTTGTTTTCCGGCCAGCTCATTGATCACTTCAAGCTCTTGGGGAGACTCACAGTTAAAGCAAAAAATGTCATGTTCAAGTCCCAGCTCAATTTCTTTATCTGTTTTGCCAACGCCTGCAAAAGCAATTTCCTGAGGTTCAAATCCCACATCCAGCGCGCGCTTCACTTCACCCCCGCTTACGCAGTCGGCGCCTAAGCCGGCTTGTTTTATACGTTGCAATATCTTGGGCTGATTATTTGCCTTTAACGCATAATGCACATGATATCCTTTGGAAATTCCATGGGTTTGAATGGCTTTGAGCGTTTGATCCAGTACATCCAAATCATAGTAATAAAATGGCGTAGGAATTGTTTTAAATTCAGAAATGAGAGCGTCTTTAAACATGAGTGAGAGCTTTAACGACAGTAATTTAAACGTTTAATCTTTGATTTTACTCTTTATTCGTTCAGTATGCGGCTCGGCTATGGAAACTAAAATATCTCCGGGTTGCGGGTTTATAGGGTTATCAACTACAAAAGGTTGAACGTTCCCATCGCTTCCAATTAAGAACAAGGCACAAGCATCGGGGCCATTTTTTTCTTTAAAGTCTTTGTAGCCAAATTCTTCGGTAAGAGGAGTAGATTTAATTACTTTTCCGTCTTCATAAAGCTGAGTAATTTTATCAAAGCTCATGTCCTCTTTAAAAAGTGTGCGGCCTGTAAGCTGAGTTGTTACATCATTTTTAGTGCTTCCGGTTTTGGCATTTGGCGAAAGCTGAAATACCTGAGAGCGGCCAAATATTTCCGCAAAGCGGATAGCTGCAAGTGCGTTTACTTCGTCGTTAGAGGTAAGTGAAAGTAATTTACCCAGGCCGTCTAAATTCATGTCATCCAAGGTATATTCTGCCAGCACGTTTCCATAGTAAGTATCCAATCCACGAGATTTTGCCTGACTGATATTTTTCCAGTTAGAGTCGGCCACCGTTACTTTAACATCACTTTTGTTGATAGCCTCGGCCATATCAATAGCCCAGTCGTGAGCTCCTACTATCAGGAATCCGCGTGGAATAGGTTTTGCAACTCCCAGCTTGCGTGCCACCCAGGAGGCAGACAATCCATAAATTGCTACCGTACTGATGATGGTGATAAAAACGATAGGAATGATTTGCCGTGCTTCCGGATATCCGTTTTGCATGAGTGAAATAGCGAAAATGGAAGAAATAGAAGCTGCCACCACACCACGCGGTGCCATCCAGCTTAAAAAGAGTTTTTCCCTCCAGTTCAGCTTCGAAAACATGGTAGATAAATAGACGGAAGCCGGACGTATTACAAAAATCAAAGCAAATAAAAACAGCAACATATTTACATTGAGGGTATCAACAAGGCTGGACAATTCAACCCTTGCCGCTAAAAGAATGAACAATGCGGATAGCAGTAAAAGCCGTAAATTTTCTTTGAATTCAACGATATGATGAATGCGAGCTGCTTTTTGGTTTGCCAGTGCAACTCCCATCAAGGTAGTAGCCCAAAGGCCTGATTCGTGCTGAACTAAGTTGGAAGCAGCAAACACCAATACCACGGTCATTAAGCTGACGGGGTTTTGGAGAAAATCGGGCAAAAGATGTTTCTTCAATATAAAATAAAGAAAAGCTGCGCCTGCCAATCCGATTATAGTGCCAAAAAACACGGTTTTAAAAATACTGGCAACGGCTAAATGCGTGGCCTCCGACATTCCTCCGGACAGAATAACTTCAAAAACAAGAACGGCTAACATGGCCCCAATAGGGTCAATTACAATGCCTTCCCACTTTAAGATAGAGCCAACCTGCCCCGCCGGCCGCACCTGCCGCAACAGCGGAATGATAACGGTGGGTCCGGTAACTACTAAAATGGCCCCCAGCAGAATGGAAAGTTCCCAGCCTAAATCAAACAAGTAAAAACCGGTTACGGCTGCCAGCACCCACGTAAGTAAGGCACCAACGCTCACCAGGTTTCTAATCACCCCGCCCACATTTTTTAGTTCGTGAAAGCGCAGGCTGAGGCCGCCTTCAAACAGAATTATTGCTACAGAAACGGAAATGAATGGAGTGAGTAAATCACCCATTAGCACATCGGGATCAACTAACCCGAGGATGGGGCCGGCTAAAATTCCGGAAAGTAAGAGCAGTAAAATAGCGGGTAACTTTAAGCGCCAGCCCAGCCATTGTGCACCAACTCCAAAAACAATTACGCTGGTAAGACCTATTAGAATGGTTTCAGTCATAAGATTAAAAAACCGCAATCAAAAGTTTTGATTACGGTTTGTTATATACAATTTTCAAATAAATTTAGGCTTCAAAGATAAAAAAAGTAGCAGTGAGTGCAGTATCTAATTAATCTATAAGGTAAATTAGCCTGCATATAAGACAATGGTTCCGTACGCCTCTGCGTATGTTTTTTAGCAGAATAATAGTTACAACACTATTTGTGAGCCGTTAGCTTGGTAATTATATCCTCGAAACTGAGCGCGCTTTCTTCACTCTCTTTCATATTACGTAGTGTGAATTTTGCTTCCTCCAGCTCATTATCTCCTACTATAATGGTAAAACGGGCATGTTCGCGATTGGCATCTTTCATCTGAGCTTTCATAGAACGGCCTTTATAATCCATGGCGGCAGAAAGTCCGGCTGCTCTTAGCTTGGGTAGATGCGAAAGTCCCCATTTTCTGGCGGCGTCACCTAAAGTTACCACATATACATCTACCGACTTTTCCTCGCCCAGCTGAATGCCTAATTCTTCGCAGGCGATGAGCAGGCGCTCCATTCCGGCAGCAAAGCCTACAGCAGGTGTGGGCTGTCCTCCAAGTTCTTCAACCAGTAAATCATAGCGACCGCCACCGGCAAGAGCATCCTGAGAGCCCAAATCGGGACTGGTAAGCTCGAAAGCCGTTCGGGTGTAATAATCCATGCCGCGCACCAGATGGGGCGTTAAGGTGTACTCAATACCCAGCTCATCTAAATAGTCGGTAACTTGGTTAAAGTGAGCGGTTGATTCTTCATTCAAATAATCTTGAATAACCGGTGCGTTTTTGATGAACTCCTGATCTTCTTCCTCTTTAGAATCCAAAATGCGCAAAGGGTTACTTTCAAAGCGTTTGTTTGAAATTTCACTCATCTCGGTAAGATGCGGCTTTAGATAGTCTTTCAAAGCTTTTTTATACGCTTCCCGGCTTTCCGGGTCACCGATGGAATTCAGTTTTAAATCAAAATTCCGGATGCCGATTCGTTTACAAATCTGGATCATAAAGGCGATGCATTCCACATCGGCCACGGGATCGTCCGTGCCAATAATTTCAACCCCAAACTGATGGAACTGCCGCTGCCGGCCTTTTTGTGGCTTTTCGGCACGGAACATGGGGCCCATATAATACAATTTTTGTGAGCCGCCCCGCTGTTCTAAATGATGCTCCACAAAGGCGCGCACTACGGGTGCCGTAAGTTCCGGCCGCAGCACATAATGACTGTCCCCTTTTTTAAAAGCAAAAATCTCTTTAGAAACAATATCGGTAAGTTTACCAATACCCCGAACAATCAGCTCAGTTTGCTCCATTATAGGCGTGCGAATTTCTTCAAAATTAAACTTAGCAGCTTCTTCATGAATGATGTTTTCCAGCGCTCTCCATTTTGGAGATTCATCGGGAAGGATGTCCACCATACCAACGTGAGAAGTAAATTTAGGTTTAGCCATGTATATGTTTGGGTTGAAGTGAAACCGGTTTAAAAGACAGCACCAAAGATAAGGGGAGTGAGGGAGAGTTTCTTAGAGGATTTTGGGGAATTGGGAGAATACTCACAAGTTTTTAGCTAAATCTGCTTTTAAAATCGCCCCATAGTGAAGAAATTTCATCAGAAATATGAAGACTAATCACCGCCACTCCATATACAAGTGTAATTCCAATAGATCGGATGATAATGTCGGAATATACCCCATTTATTTGTGGTACTTGCCAGCTTACAGTTAGAATAAAAGCCGATAAAATGAATACCAATAAAATTTTTGGTGATAATGGCTGCATATCAAACTTGAACCATATATATATGCTTTTTGCCATGTTATAAATAAACAGAGAAGTAGCTGTAGCAACAGCAGCCCCAACTATTCCATAAATGGGAATCAAGAACAAGTTTAAAATAATAGAGAAGAAAATAAGAATGAGCGTTGCTGCTAAATTGAATTTATAGTACCGGGAATTCATAATGATGAGCCCGTTTACCCCGCCAGCCATATCTATAAGTTTTGAAACACCAATAATAATAACTACCCATCTAGCCTGAGAGTAAGTATCCGGAAGAATCGTAATGAGGTTGTCAATATTTGCCCACACACCAATAAAAATAAGGCAACCGGCCACTAATTGATTCAGAGATGAGCTTTTGTAAATTCGTTGAACCTCTTTTAGATTTTCTTCATTCAGATGCTTAGCAAGCAAAGAAGGGGCAATTTTACCAATAGATTTTTGAGGTACAACAATAACACTGCCTATATAAAAAGCTAAGGTGTACACGGCAGTATCGGTAAGCCCCGATAATGAACCGAGCATTACTATATCTATATTGCTGACGATAAGGTGTGAGAGTCCGCCCAGAAGCACAAAAAAACCATAGTTTCCGATTCTTCTAAGTAACGATTTATTTAAAAAGCTAAAATTTGGTTTTACATAAAGTTTACGGCTGCGGATAAGGTAAGCAGTAAGAATGATGGGTTGAATAAGGTAGCTTAATACAAATCCTGCCATAAACACTTGAAAGCTAATCACCTCAAAATACATGAGGATAAGCAAGGTAATGCTGAATACTCTTAATACAATTTCATTAACTATTGAACCTGGAACGGAATCGTAATTTGCTCTTATATAACTGTTAAGTACATCAAAGTAGAGAATACCAAACACAAGGGGGATGAGGTAGAAATAGTAATCACCAAACAGTATTGAATCGCGAGAATACAACTCAATAATCTGGCTTTCAAAAAGGAAAACCGTAGCCAAAAATAATAAGAATCCTAAAAGAGGAATTATAAGAACAAAAAAGAGAAAGCCATTATGTTCCTTTTCCTTATTCTCAAATTCCGGAAAAAACTTAATGGCTATATTTTTGATGCCAAGATGGGCAAATTCTGTACTAATGAAGGCAAAAGACAGCAGAACGCGGGTTAGCCCATACTGATCTGTGCTTAGGATGTTAGGGTAAAGATAAATAGTTGACAAAAAACCAAGTACAATCCCAACATAAATAACCACCGTATTCTGGATACTTTGCCGCTTTATGATTCCCACAGGAAGTTTACATTTACTTTATATTCAGGTTGCACAACTTAGAATTCTTATCTTGGAGGATAACGCTAAACTTAAAAACATCAAAAGTGATAAAAGATAAGGATGGTACCACTGTTAATTCGTCTTTCCGAATTTTTGGTAACAATTTTAGGCTTATTTATAAAGATCCCTTAATAGCTGATTACCTGAATAAAGAGCTTCAGCTTTACCCATCCGCAGACCAAGATGATAGTGATATTATTGTTGAGATAAGTACCTCTAAATTGCCAGCTGTTGAGCCAAGCGATAAAAACCTCCTGGGTACTATTAACACTATATTGGCTACCACCAATTTTTATGGAAACGGGGAGAATTGCACAGCCATTAATTTTCGATTAACTGTGCCGATTAATAAGCTTCATTCAGCAATCCAGCGATGGATGAGTCTTGGCTATGATGATAGAATTGAAAGAATTGGGCAGATTTTTCATGAACAGGTGCTTGTGCCTGCTTCATTTTTGATGAAAAACAAAAGCCCACTGCATGGCTCTTGTGTACAGATAGGCGAAAAAACGATAATATTTGGCGGGAAAGGCGGAGTGGGAAAAACCTCTCTTGAGCTGGAGTTTTGCAGAGATGGAAATGGGGTGTTTGTTACCGATGATATGGTGGTTTTAGACAAACAGTGCATGGTATATCCTAATTTAAACTTCCCTAAAATCTATGCCTATAACGTGGTAGGATATAAAGGTATGGAAGAGCAGATTTTAGAAGGAAGAACCTTTTTTGACAGATTGCATTGGAAAGTGCGCTCTTTTTATAATCTGGCAAAAGCAAGAAGAAGACTTTCGCCGGACCAGCTTTTTGGGACTTATGTTTCTCAGCCTTTAAAAGCTACGCATTATTTTATTTTAAAAAGGTCGAATACAGCAGAAATAGTGTTTACCGAACTTGGAGCAGAAGAAGCTGCAACTGAATCTGTAAGCATACTTATAGATGAGTTTAAAACCCTGCTTAGAGATGAAACAGAGGACGGTGCTTTTTTAAAAGAACTGCTCTCTAAAAGATGGCATGAAGTTTTAAAAAAGGTATTTATGAATATAAAATGTACAGAAGTTCAAATACCTGCTAACATGGATCATGCTAAATTTAGAAAAAAGCTGAGAGGCCTGATTACACAGGATCAATAAGCCGACCCAAAATATTTCCCAATTTTTTCTTTCTTAGCTCAAGAGAATAATTTGAAGTGATGTGATTATGAATCTCCTTTCTAAAGGTTCCATTTCGTTCATGTGCTTTAGAAATAAGAGAGGCAATCACTTCCGGGTCCGGTTTTTTAGCAATAAAGCCGAAATCAGCAATGGCGTTTGGTATTCCAAAAACCGGGCTTCCAACCGGAATACATCCACACATCATAGCTTCACAAAGTACGTTTGGCAAGCCTTCTGCCCTTGATAGCTGTACATAGACAGAGCTTTGGTGATATAGTTGTTCAAGATTTTCTCTGTTTTGAGGTGGGATGAACTGCAGGTTCTCGCCGGGATTGTATTTTTGCTTTAAGAGGGCAGTAAATTCTTTAGAAGCTCCAATTATTCTAAATTCATAGTCGGGCATTAATTTGGATGCCTCAATGAATAAGTCCCAGCCTTTTATTTTAACTGTTCTCATATTTGAACAAAAGGCAATGGTCGATACTATTTTTCCCCTGTTTGTAGGGCCCGGTTTCCAAGCTTCAGGATCATAGCCTGTTGGTATAGATATCCATTTAGATCGGAACTCTGAAACATTGTAAGTTACTCCATTGGGATGTGCTTCAGGCCAATATTCGGAAATTGAATCAGTTGAAATCAACGTTTCATCAACCGGCAGCAACAGGGTGCTTTTTTTAAGTACATAGGTTCCAAGCGGGGCTCGCCATTTGCTGCAAAAAATACCGTAATTAAGGTGTTTAATTTTATTGCAATCAAATCCGCCAAGTACAGTTACAGAAGGAGTTTTAAACCATTTAGAAAAAAGAACAGGAAGGAAGGAATGATAATCGGAAAACCAGCAATAAATAGCTTGTGCCTCACGAATATTGCCAATAAGCCAATATAATTGCCGAGCAAAAGTGGTTACTAATGCCAAAAATGATTTTGTAGGTTTGAAATGAAAAACAGACAGCTCACCGAAAGAACTTAAAACACCTAAATCCTCTTTCACAAAAGAGGATTTGCCCATATGAATAAATAATATGGTTGGTTTCTTTTTCATAAAATCAGCGGCTTGGTTAAGCTGGTTATAATTGTTAATCTATTTTTTACTAACAAACTTCTATTTAATCTCTGCCTTTTTTAACTTCAAAACCAATAAAGATAAAATAATTATGGCTATTCAAGGAATTGAGAAAGTATTAGTATTAGCCCCGCACGGAGATGATGGGGAGTTTTCGAGTGGCGGTTCAATCAAGCGGCTTAGGGAGGAGGGCGTGGAGGTATTTTATGCCGTTTTTTCCCCGTGTAATAAATCACTTCCGGAAGGTTATCATGAAAATCAGCTGTATGAAGAGCTGGACAATGCGGCCGCCCATTTGGGTATTCCCACCGACCATATTATTAAATATGATTTTCCTGTCCGTGAGTTTCCAAAATATCGCCAGGAAATATTGGAAGAGCTGATTAAGCTGAAGAAAAAATATCAGCCAGATTTAGTGCTGTTGCCTAATGCTGAGGATATTCACCAAGACCATCATACCGTATATAAAGAAGGCATTCGTGCATTTAAACATCATAAAATTTTAGGATATGAGCTTCCCTGGAACAACTTCACTTTTACCAACAGCTTTCATGTTACTTTAGAAAGTCGGCACATTGAAGCAAAAATGAAAGCCATATCTGAATATAAAAGTCAAGCATTTCGTCCATACATGGATGAGGAGTTTTTCTACGGATTGGCTAAAATGAGAGGTACTCAAATTAATGTAGAATATGCCGAAGCTTTTGAGCTGATTCGCTGGTTTATTTAATTTTTTGAAGAGCTTTTTTCTGAGCCGAAGTTGGAGTGCCTAAAACCATATCCTGAACGGCCCAGTGGTTGTTATACGGAATTATATCATACTGTTTTTTCTCCGGATGTATGACAATAAAAGACGTACGGTTCGAGTCTATGGCAATCAAATGTTCTCCCACGCTCAGCGTATTTTGCACCCATTCCATTTCTCCCAGTCCGGCAGGTTTTCCGGGCAAGTTGGCGGTTGAAAGTGCGGTGATATTTCCCTTTTCTTTCACAAAAATTTCACCCGTTCCGGTACTGGTTGCTATTGTTTTTTGCTGATGAATGTGCCCGCCATGCGGGTTTTTCATCCCGCTGAGTATTTCCTCTGCCCGACCACTTTCTTTCTCAATTTGATACACTTTTCCTTCATGAAAAAATGTGGCTAATAAAAAGCCCGGTTTTTCGGGGTGATAGGTTACGGAGTTTATAAAAGCCGCTCGTTTTGCCGTTGGCAGCGTATCCGTGGCAGGATCTTCAATCAGTAGGTGATTTATTTCTTGGTTTGCTAACTGTTCAGCTTCTGTAGGTTTGCGAGTGAGGATAATGCTTTTTCCGGTAGCAGGATTGTGGGCTTTATTGAAGCCATGCTCCCATGCCAGCCATTCAAATGTCGGCTTTCCCGTTTCAAAATTATACTCTTGAATTAAATCGAATCCGGAAGATGAGATCAGAATGTGATTATCTTTTTCAGGATGAAACTGCACCGTGTGTATGTACGAAAACCAAGGATTTTGGAGCTTAGTTTGGTTCCCCTCACTATCTAAAATGTAAACGGCCTGCTCGTTGGCAATGCCTAAGTATTGGTCCGTCACATCAATACCGCGGGGTTCCTTTGTTTTACATAGAATGGTTTCTTCTCGAATCTCACCTTTGGCAAGCTTTAGAGAAGTAATGCCGCCTTCCGCAGGCTTCCGGCGCTCCACGCTTCCGGCTTTGCCGCTTTTATTGGTTTTTGAAGCCAAATACCTTTTTCGAATAGCCTGCAGGTCAAAGCTCTTAACGGTAAGTATTAGAGGGATATCAGAATAAAAACCGGATGAGCGGGTGAAGGCAGAAATATCAACCTGAATGCGTGTACACATATTAGGTAACCTCATTAAATACATCAGCCAAAGTTTTGGCTAAACTTTTTCGGGCGTACTTTTTATGATTTTGATCCTCAACTTTGATCTTTTTATCTGCCGCTTTCCATTGTTCAAAAAGCATTTCAAGCCGCTTTTTAACAGCCTCTTTGTTGTCGTAATCTATCATAACGGCTCGGTTGCATTCTTGCAAAATAGCTGAAGCATCGCCATCAGCCGGGCCAATAGAAAGCATTGGAGTTTGAGAAGCAAGGTACTCAAATATCTTGCCGGTAATAATTTGCTTATTGTTATCAGCAAGGGGAATGGGAAACAGCAGAGCGTCGGCTTCACGCATTATTTTTACCGCCTCTTTATGCTTTACAAAAGCTTGAGTTTCCAGCAAATCACCTATTCCGTGGGACTGAATAGCACGCAATACTTCCTCATGAATATTACCGGTAAAAGAGAGGCGAAATTGTTTTGAAAACGACTCACTTTCTTCTTTTAATTCAGCAATTGCTTTCCAAAGAACAGAAATATTCTGGTTTGATTTGAAATTTCCTATGTACGAAAGATTAAAAACGGAAGAAGGCTTCAAATCAGGAGCTTCGCTAAAATCCTCCTCATCATATCCGTTGGGAATTACCTGAATATTTTGCGCCCGACCTTCAAACTCTCTTTTCAGCCCGTTACTTACAACAATGGTGCAATCTGCTTGACTTAAAGTGATGTTTTCTAATGCTTGATCTTTTTTTTGTGCAAAGGACGTGCGAGGTAAAAAAGCGTTGTAATAAATATTAGTCCACGGATCTCTAAAATCTGTAACCCAGGGAATGTGGTACTTTTTATTGAGTTTACGTCCAATTTTATGTGAGCTGTGAGGCGGGCCGGTAGTAATTATTAAATCTATGGGCGTATCTGAGATTATTTTTTTTCCTTTTTTATATGCAAAAGGCACCCAGCCAAGCCGGGCATCAGGAATAAAAATGTTGGCTCTGATGTAAGCTGCTACTTTTTTAACGAGGGAAGGCTCGCCTTTAATATCGCCCATTCCCACGCTGCTCTGCTTTCCTTTATCAGCGTTGCCGCTTAAAATATTAAACAGGCGAAAGGGCTCTAACGTACCCGTAGTTTCTACACGCGTATTTTTTGGGATTTCATTAAGTAGCGAATAATCGGCATTTGGATAGCTGCTATTTTTGGGAGTAACTACAATTACATTCCATCCAAATTCAGGGAGAAACTTTACAAACTTCAGCCAGCGCTGAACGCCGGGTCCACTTGCCGGTGGCCAATAGTATGTAAATAAAAGTGCCGTTTTTTGCTGAGAGTTATTCACTGCTCGAGTTTCGGTTCCTGATGAGTGTGATCCCAAAAAAGATGGCTATTCCTAATTGAGAAAGCAACGAAAACCAGGCTAACTTTGTGCCCAGTACGTACATCTTCGGCATAAAACGAAGTTCTACCGTATGCTCACCTTCGGGTATTTGAAGGCCTCTTAGGAAGTAATTGGTTTTGTGAATGGGAATTTCTTCGCCGTTTAATGTGGCCGTCCAGCCGGCGGGGTAGTACACTTCACTCAGCACCAAAAAGCCGGGCTTACTGCGCTGGGTTTTTAAGGTGATTTCAGGACCGGTATATGCTGTTACTTCTACTTTTGAGGTAGAATCGGAGGTAGTGGAAATAGGGGCTGAAGTTTCTACAACGGCGGTTTGAGCAAAATTGACCCGTTCCGGCATCAGGTAATCAAAAGCCTCTTTGGGATTTTCTGCAGTGATAACCGAATCCACAAAAAAGGCTTTGGGCAGCACGTTGGTGTTCTCAAAAACCATTCCTTGCTGTCCCTGAAAAACCTGAATGAAACCCGGAAGAGGTAAACTCTGCGGATACGTTACGTACTTGATATTCAGCAGGTTCAGTAAATCGGGATTGAAGTTTTGGTTCTGAATGTTAAGCGGTCCGTTTCCATACATCACGTCTTGAATCACACTTAGCTTAGCGCCCGAATAACCGCCCATAATGGGATAAAAATAAGCAGAGGTGGCATCACTGTACGGATCGCGCATAAGCGGTAAAACCCGATAAGGATAAACGGTGTTTTCGGCAATATGTTCTTGAATGTAAGTGTCCAAATCGGTGCGCTGAGCTTCCAGCGTTTTGGCAGCATTCACATTTCCTGAAACAATGGCCTTTTCAGGAATGTAGCGCTTGTCCACGCTAATCATGTCGGCTGCTACCAGCAGAATAAACCCTAAAAGAGCAACGCTGATGGGCAGCTTTTGTGCAAATGCCAAATACATCAACCCAATGCCGATGGCTAAAAATATAGCCAGGCGGCGTACGTCTTTTTTGGCTTTTTCCTC
This sequence comes from uncultured Balneola sp., assembly GCA_964505215.1. GTDB lineage: Bacteria > Bacteroidota > Rhodothermia > Balneolales > Balneolaceae > Gracilimonas. The sequence goes on along the minus strand of CAZDGU010000002.1, from coordinate 53,351 downwards.
ACGATCGGGAACCAGCTGGGTGTTTACATAGCTTTGTGCCCGCTGCTGAACCTGCGGATTTGTAGGTTGAACCTGATTCTGCTGCGCAATTTGGTTGGCAATATTAGCTACTTCTCCCGGACGGGTATATTCTACAGAGTTAACGCGAATAAAGAGAAAAACAAGAATGGCCAGTGTGGCGCCAATGGGCACGTACAGCTGCTGAATCGATTTCTGCTTGCTGCTCACAAAGTCAATCAGCCATTTCAACCCAAAAACAGCCACTATGCTGTAGCAAAAAGCAGTGAAGGATAACCAGGTTTCCGGTGCGCGGAATTTGTCAAAATAAGGGATGTAATCGAAAGCGAACTCATTAAGCAGCGGAAAGTTAGAGCCCCAGGAAAATAAAATGCCGAGCGTACCGGCTGCAAAAATTACGTACATCGTTCGGCTGCGCTCTTTCAGCAGCGCCATCAGGATAAAAGGCAGGCTTAGAGCACCAATGTAATGCGGACCGGAAGTAAAGGATTTCGGTCCCCAATAATCAGGTGATGCGCCGCCAAAAATGTTAGGTACAATCAGCGTCAGCGTCTCCCAAACTCCCTGCGACCATGCGAAAGCATAGCCGGTGCTGAGGCCCGTAGAATCATCTAAGGCTGAGCCGCCGCGCAGGCTGTACTGGGAATATTCCTGCAGGGTGAGCAGGCTTTGTGCGTGCCCCATAATCCCAATCAAACCGCCAATGGCGAATAGTCCTGTAATCACTCCCCATTCTTTGAGATTATTTTCTTTGAATGATTTCCAGCTGTCAAACACCCATAAAAAGCCAAGCAGATAGAATGTGTAATAAGTTATTTGGGGATGTCCGGCGCGGAGTTCCAGCGTCAGGGCTACGGAAAACAGCAGTAGTCCGGGCAGTTTTTTCTTTTTCCGGGCCAGCAGCCAGTAGCCTGCAATAAGCCACGGTACAAATGCGAGAGCCTTGAATTTAGTGTTATGGCCGGCTACAATTATGATGGGAATGTAGGTAGTGAGCGAATACATGACGCTTCCCAGAACGGCGCTTAACTTTCTGAAGTCCATCAGTAAAAGCAGGAAGTACATGCCTCCAAGCATCACCCAATACTCAAAGGCCGGAAAAATTTTGTTGAAAAACCTGCTGAGGTTATTCAAATACGGAACGGCATCTTTGGTAGAAACCACAAAAGAAGGCATTCCCCCAAACATATTGGTTACCCAGAGCGGTTCCTTGCCGTAGGTTTCGCGGTATTCTATAACCGATTCTGCCCCGGCGCGCCATTGGGTGGTATCATGGCGCTGAAGTTCTTTTCCACCAATGGTTGTTGCTGTAAAAAGCACCAAAGGAATCACAAAAAGAATAAGCAGCGCAATTACATGCTGCTTGGTATTTGAAAGCCGGTTAAAGAAATCCGAATCAGGCGAGGATGGCTGGGAGGTCATAAAGAGAAGTTAAGAGAGGGGTAATTATTCAATCACTTTTGGTACGCGGAAGTAGTCGCTGTCGGCTTCCGGAGCATTTTTGAGCGCATCTTCGTGAGAAAGCGGTTTTTCAGCTTTGTCTGAACGCAAGCGGCTTTCCATGTCTATAACATGGCTGAGTGGTTCTACATGTTCGGTATCCAGCTCGTTAAGCAAATCCATATAGCCCAGAATTTTATTCATATCTTGGGCAAAGGAAGCAGCCTCTTTTTCAGATAATTGCAGCCTTGCAAGGTCTGCGATTTTGTGTACTTCTTTTTCTGTAACGGACATAAATTTGATTTTTTAAGTTGAACTGAATTTAAGAAACATTAGGTGAAAGATTAATGGGTTTTTAAAAAGTTAATAATTTATTGATAACCGTTAATTTTAACGGATTTTTTAGCTTTTGAAGTTGGCAAATTCCAGATATTATTTCATCTTCCAAGTAGGTTTTAGAACGCCGGAAATAACTATCTTTATGTATGATTAAAAAGAAAATAACCATTTTAAATTCCGCCGGGTTGCACGCTCGTCCATCAGCTGCATTAGTGAAATTAGCCAGCTCTTTTGAATCAGAGTTTTTTATTCACAGCCACGGCTACAGGGTAAACGGGAAAAGTATTTTAGGAGTGATGACTTTAGCCGCAGAAAGCGGTGCTGAACTGGAGCTGGAGCTGGAAGGCCCGGATGAGCAGGAGGCACTTGAGGCTATAACCGACCTGATAACAAACAAATTTGGGATGGAAGAGGAATAAAAAGGGAGAGATATGGAGGCGGCCAAAGCCGGAGAAATTATAATTGAAGCACATGGCGTCAGTGAGGGAGTGGCTATTGGAAAAGCCGTATTGTTACATGCCAAATCAAGTGTGGTTGCATCAACTTCTATAAAAAAAGAAGAGGTTGAAGCGCATAAAAATAAGTTTAAAGAAGCACAGAAGAAGCTGGCCGCCGAGCTGGAAGTGATGGCCCGGGAATTAAAAGATTCGGGCTCTGCCGGTATTATTGACACCCAAAAGCAGATTATAGAAGATGTGGAAATTGAAAAGTCTGTGCTCAGTATTATTGAAAACGATTTACTGAGCGTAGATTTTGCCATTTATGAAACCTATTGCAAGTTTATTGAGCTGCTTAAAGAAAATGGGTCGGAATTATTTCGCCAGCGCATTGTGGATTTGGAAGATATCCGTGACCGCTTTATTGCTCAGGTTAACAATCAGGCCGGAAAGAGTAATGTGAATATTGAAAACGGAACTGTAATTGTTACCCGGCAAATCAGTCCAACCGATTTGGTTTCTTATTACGAAAATGGAGCGGCGGGACTGGTGCTGGAAAAGGGCGGGCTTACTTCTCACGCAGCTATCATTGCAAAATCGTTAGGAATTCCCTGCATAGTGAATGCCGGAAAAGCGATTAAAAAAATAGGTTCCGGTCAGGTTATTATTATTGATGGTGACGCCGGCTCGGTGCTGATAAACCCAAGCGTAGAAACGCTGGATAGTTACCGGGAAAAGCAGCAGCAAGCTGCCGAAGATGATTATAATAGCATTGAGTTTGAAACTTCGGATGGCATTAATTTTGAAATTGGAGCCAATATCGAATTTGAGGCTGAGCTTCCTAAGGTAAAAAAACACGGGGCCCACAGTATCGGCTTATTGCGAACGGAAGGCTTGCTATTTGGTAAAGAGGCGAAAAAAAGCCAAGCTGAACAAGAGGCTTTCTATGCCAAAATTATAGAAGAAATTGAGGGAACAGTTACCATTCGTTTGTTTGATATTGGCGGCGATAAGCTGGCGGGAAGGGCTATCCGGGAAGCAAATCCGTTTTTGGGCTATCGTGGGGTTCGCCTGTTACTTGCAGAAAAGGAACTACTGAGAACACAGCTTAAAGCAATTTTAAAGGTGGCCGGACATCACCCCGGAAAAATACGAGTGTTAGTGCCCATGGTTTCCGTTTTGGAAGAGGTGCGAGCTATTAAAGAAGAAATACAAGCCATGCAGCAAACGCTGAAAAAGTCAGGTTTGCCCATAGATGGAAATCTGCCCATTGGAGTGATGATTGAAGTGCCCAGCGCGGCAATTTTTGCAGAAGCATTTGCCAAAGAAGTCGATTTTTTTAGTGTAGGAACCAACGATCTCACCCAATATACCTTAGCTGTAGATCGTGGAAATGAGCGAATTGGCACGTTATTTCAACACTATCACCCCGCTGTGCTGCGGCTCATTCAAGAAACTGCCAAGGGAGCCGCTTCCGCCGGCATTCCCGTAAGCGTGTGCGGAGAATTGGCGGGCGATAACGTAGGAGCAGCCTGTTTAATGGGAATGGGGATTCACAGCTTTAGCATGGCGCCTGCTTCTATCCCGAAAATAAGTAAACTGCTTTCCTCAAAACCAAAAGCTGATTTAAAAAAAATGGCTGAAGCTGCTTTGGAAGCAACTTCAGCCCAAGAAGTGAAGCAAATTTATGCGGATTGGGAATAGTAGCGGGTGCGATTAGTAAAAATCACCCCTGACTTTTCTTGCCGCTCTTCTTTGCTATGCAGTAAATACGTTGATGTCCATTTCTACTTCTGCGCAATACCAATTACGCCACAGGCTACACGGCTTCCGGCGGCTCCTGTTGGCTGAGAGGTTAAGTCATCTTCTCCGGAGTGAATGACAAGTCCCCGGCCTAAAATTTGTTGCAGATCAATCACTGTATCTGTTGCATTAATGGATGCAGAGCCGTTTTCATCAGCTTCGATATTTCCTAAATCACCCATGTGGCGCATTTCATCCTCAGGACCTGCATGATCGTGGCCGTCCGGATTAAAGTGGCCGCCTGCGCTGGTTGCGTCCTCAGCACGGCAGTCGCCATACTGGTGAATGTGAAAACCATGCTTTCCGGGCTCTAAGCCTTCAAACTGACCTTCAATGGAAACGGCATTGGTGGCTTTGGTAAACGTAACAGAGCCGGAAACGCCGCTATCTCCCACAGGCATAACGGTTGCTACCAATTGGGTATGTTCAAAATTAGTTTTAGTTACTTCTTTTTCTACGGTTTTGGTACAACCTGCTGCAATTAATAGTGCAATAGTTAGATAGGGTATAAATTTCATAGGAATTATTTTTTGGTTAAAGCTTGATTAAAGAACATTAAACATTTTTGCTTCATTCCCTTAAAATCTGCTGTCGCAGGTTTCTGAAAGGTTCTAAGCGGGCATTAATCTCTTTCAATAGGTCAGGGTTTGATTTGCTAAGCTTTTTACTCAGGGCTGGGGTGAATAGTTCCTTGGCCCTGATGAAGGCCGGAGCCGTTAAAATGCTGATTCCAAAATAGGCGGCTATAAACGGAAAGCTAAGACCGGAAAGCGCTAAAATGATAGAAACTATTCCATAAAAAATAGGCAGAATAAACAAGCCGGCTACAAATTTGATGGAAGCATCAAATGCGTGATCTTTTATTACGTTTTTCATTAAATATCTTACCGGTTGATATGGAATAATATTGTTTAAAAGTACCAAGAGATAAAAAGGGGCAAGCAGATAATCCGCAGCCGACCAGCGTCTTCCTTGCGTAATATCTCGCAACGAAAAGTCCTGCTTTTCGGCTGTTTTTCTCAGCTCTTTGGCTTCCTCCTTAATTTCCTCAGTAAGATGAGGTTTGGCTTTTGCAATGCGGGGGTTTGCCGTATCAGGATCTACAATGAGCTGTTCATTCGGCTCCAGCGTGTCCCATAAAATTTCCTGAGCGGCATATTCTCCCAAATCCTGAACGTGAAAAGCCAGTTTTTTCATTGAGTCTGAGACTTCTTGCTTTAAGAGCTCAGCAGCTTCCTTTTCGTCCTGCTTATATAATTCCCGGTATTTGCTCACGGGGATGCTTTCACCAAAGTTTACCTGAATGGTATTTCGGCTGTTTCTGTGTGCCGTATAATTGATGCCCACCGGAACTACCTGCAAGTCTAATTCCCAATCGTATTTTTCTTCACCCCCAAAAGCGATACGCGTAAATCCTTTACTGAGCGGACGAATGCGCTTTTTTAAGTTATGATTGGCTTCGGCAAAAATCATAACGGCTTGGTTGCGCTTTAAGTAGCGGTAGCACTCATCAAAAATAGCGTTGTTTTTTTGGACTGAACTGAAACCATCTCGCACCCGATATACCGGCAGCATATTTAATGAGCGTAAAAACCAGCCCATAATAGGTGGGTTGAAGGCCCTGGCCCGGGTTAAAAAATAAGTAATAACAGAGATGGAGGTAACAATCAAAAAAGCATCCATAAAGGAGTTTTGATGATTGGGAACAAACAAAATAGGTTTGTTCTTTGGCAGTTTTTCCCTGTTTTTGATAATGATTTTGGAATAAAAGAGCTTTAATCCATTCCTTACTACTGCATAACGCCAGAACTGATACCACAAATAATTTTTACGCATTAGTGAATACGCGATATAAAGTTGATTTTCCTATTGACCAGTACCACCCGATACTGAGCCCGGCAATAATGTGCCAGATGCCCCACCATGCGGCAACCAAAGCCATGCCGCCGAGCCCGTCAAAGAAATTAAATATTAGCAACAAACCCAACCCCGAATTTTGAATACCGGTTTCTATAGAAATAGACTTGCGGTCTTTGCGGGGCAGCTTAAATAAATAGGCAATGCCGTAGCCACTGCTCAGAGCAATGGCATTATGAAAAAATACCAAGGCAATAACCATATGAACATATTTGATAAAGTTATCAAAGTTCATGCTGAAGGCGATGATTACAAATCCCGCAAAAAATACAATCCCAAAGTTTTTTATGTACGGGGAGATACGGGTTGAAAATTTATCTTTAAAGTGCCGAAGCGTCATGCCTAAAACCAAAGGAATGCCAAGAATGAGCACGATAATTCGAAAAACTTCAAATAAGTCGAGATGAATTTCGGTTAGGATGATATTTGTAGGTTCATATAAACCGGCCCAAAAGGTAAAATTAAAGGGCGTCATTATGATGGAGAGCAAGGTGGCAAAGGCCGTCATGCTTACCGAAAGTGCCGGATTTCCCCGAGCTAATAAAGAAAAGAAGTTAGAAATATTCCCTCCGGGGCACGCCGCAACCATCATCATGCCTAAGGCCAGAGAAGGATGCGGTTCTAACACAATCACCATTAAAAAAGTGAGTGCCGGCAATAAAAAAAACTGTGAAGCCAGCCCAATTACGGTTCCTTTTGGGTTTTTAGCTACTTTTTTGAAATCATCAATGGTAAGCTCTAACGCTACTCCAAACATAATGATGGCCAGTGAGACATTCATCACGTGGAGGCCGCCACTGTCTAAATTCAGCTGGAGTGTATCAATGGATTCACTCATATAACATATTCGAGATTAAAGGTATTTTTCTGCCCAAACTGCCAGTACTTTGCCAACGTATATACTGTCTTTATTGTCATTAAGAAGGTGTCCGGCATTGTCTAAGGATACAAAACTTTTTGGATGTTTTGCTGACTTAAAAATCATGCCGGCGTTGTCTATGCCCACGGTATTATCTATCGGGGAATGGAAAACCATGAGCGCACGACCTAAGTTTTGTATGTACTGCGTCATTTTGGCTTCCTTCAAATCATCCAAAAATTGTTTTTTTATGGTGAATTTGCGTCCTGCCAAGGTAACTTCCGCCTTCCCTTTTTCTTCAATTTCGTCTAACTGCAGCTTAAAGTTTTTACGCACATGCTGGGGGTGAGCCGGAGCCCCAATGGTAGCCACGGCTTTCACAGAATCCATGTGATGCGCGGCCTGCAGTACCGCAGCGCCACCCAGCGAGTGTCCTACTAAAATAGAAGGCGCGTTCTGCTCATCCACCAAATATTCATAAGCAGACACCAAATCTTCCACGTTAGAGGAAAAGTTGGTGTTGGCAAAATCACCGTCACTTTCTCCAAGGCCGGTAAAGTCGAACCGGAAGGTAGCAAAGCCCAATTCACCTAATATTTTGGTAATAGTGCTCACTACTCTTAAATTTTTAGAGCAGGTAAAACAGTGAGCAAACAGTACCGTTCCTTTGTGTTCTTCATTATCCGGGAAATCAAACTTAGCGACTAAGGTTTCTCCAAGACTTCCGGTAAATTCTACTTTTTTAGATTTCATAAGTGCAGTATTATAAATTGAACCGTTAAATATAACCATCATTATGAGTAACGCAACGTATCCTTTCCATTTGGCATTTCCCGTAAAAGATTTAGACGAAACCTTCGCATTTTATCATGATTTGCTGGGCTGTAAAACCGGCCGCAGCACCGATCAGTGGATTGATTTTAACATGTGGGGACATCAGGTTGTGGCGCATTTAAGCCCGGAAGAGGCCAAAGAATCGGCACAGAATTCGGTGGATGGTCAAGGCGTACCGGTGCGTCATTTTGGGGTGATTCTGGAGATGGATGAATGGAAAGCGCTGGCCGATAAGCTGAAAAAGGAAGGCATCGAGTTTGTGATAGAGCCGTACATCCGTTTTGAAGGTGAGCCGGGCGAGCAGGCCACCATGTTTTTTCTGGACCCCAGCGGAAATGCACTCGAGTTCAAAGCCTTTGCAGATAAGAGTCAGATTTTTGCGAAGTAACCTTTTTGGATAGTCAAAAGGCAAGCAGCTAATCGGAAATTGAAAAGCTTATTCCGAGACTTCCCGCCAGTGCAAATCATTCTGAATAAACGTCACAAAAGTGAGTACGTTTTGTGATTGCCAGTAATTTCGAATTCCATTGATGGGATCTTGATAAGAATAGGTGCGCGTGGTATCGCCATCAAATACTTCAAAATTGTACACGCGCCTTGGAAGCTCACCTGAATCCGGAACCCAGCCTTCAATCTCATTTTGAGGTGGAATTTCATAGAGCTTTAAAAAATTCACAAACTCCCCAAAATCATCCCAGGTGCTGTCTGCCACGGATGTCATCCGTGTTTTTACCACTTTTTCGCCTTCATCATTCAGCGTATAAATGGTGAGATTTCCACTCCAGTTGTTCTCCTGCTTCACAAAATCAAAATACACGGCCTCATTAATATTGAGAGAAATCCGCTCGGAATAGCTTTCATCCGGCGCTTTAGCCACTTCTTTAGAAGAGGAACAAGCTCCAAAATTCACCGCTAAAAAAATACCGATAATCACAAACATAACCGGTGCTCTCAAATTTTTCATTGCTCAAACTCCTCCTCTATAGACTCCATTCGCTGCTGATATTCTTCCCATTTTGAGTATCGGTCTGTAAGGTCGGCTTTAAGCCGGTCATATTCTAATGAGAATTTTTTCACCTTTTCGGCATCATCGTAAAAATCGGGCCGGGCCATTTGTTCTTCAATTTCAGCTTTTCGAAGCTCTTTTTCTTCAATTTCCTGCTCCACAGCTTTAATTTTCTTCCGCAGCGGCTTGGTTCTACGGCTTAACGCATTTCTTCGCTCGGCCTCCAGGCGGCGTTGCTCTTTTCGCGAAAGTGGCGCATCATTTTCAGTGGTTTTTTGGGGTGAAGACTTGGTTGCCTCTTCCGCTAACTCCGCTTCTTCCCGTTTTCGGGTTAAATAATACGACACATTCCCCAAATACGTTTTGATGTAGCCCGGCTGCACGTCCAGCACTTTATCAACAATAGGATCCAGAAAATCCCGATCGTGCGATACAATTATGCAGGAGCCTTCGTACTGCTGAATGGCCTGCTGTAAAATATTTTTACTGCTCATATCCAGGTGGTTGGTTGGCTCATCAAAAATGAGCAAATTGGCGGGAGATAAAAGCATTTTTGCCAGTGCCAGCCTGCTCTTTTCTCCCCCCGAAAGCACCTTCACTTTTTTAAAAACATCATCACCCTGAAATAAAAAGCAGCCTAAAATAGTACGCAAACGGCTTTCTTTCTCTCCAGAGCCTGCATCGTGCATGGTTTCCAGCGCATCTTTTTTAGGATCTAATTCCTCAGCCTGATGCTGGGCAAAATAATTCACCGTTACGTTATGTCCTTCTACCCGCTCGCCCTGCTGAAAGGGTTCTATACCTGCCAGAATCCGAATTAACGTAGATTTTCCGGCGCCATTAGGACCCACAATCGCAATTTTATCACCCCGTTCTACTTCATAGTCAATGCCATTAAAAACGGGCGTGTCATCGTAGCTTTTGTGAATGTTTTTGAGCTTCATCACTATTTGTCCGCTACGCTCAGGTTCGGGGAACCGGAATGAAACCTTGCTTTGCTCTTCTTCCAGCTCAATGCGCTCCATTTTTTCGAGCTGTTTTACCCGACTTTGCACCTGCCGGGCTTTGGTGGCTTTATATCGAAAGCGATCAATAAATTCCTGCGTTTCCTTAATCTGCTTTTCCTGATTTTTCTGAGCATTCAGAAGAAGCTCTCGCTCCTCAGCCCATTTCTTTTCATAAAAAGAATAGTTACCGGCATAATCAGACATATCGCCGCTTCGGAGCGCTAAAGTGCGGTTGGTGATGGTATCTAAAAATGCTTTATCGTGCGAAACCACCACCACGGCACCCTCGTAAGTATTCAGGAAATTCTCCATCCACTGCAGTGACTCAATATCTAAGTGGTTGGTAGGCTCATCCAGTAGTAAGTAGGTTGGGCGCTTCAGCAGCAGTTTGGCCAGCGCAATACGCATCAGCCAGCCTCCGCTAAATTCCGTTGTGTTTCGGTGAAAGTCTTCTTCATCAAAACCGAGGCCCATCAACACTTTTTCCACCTCGGCGCGCAGCGTGTATAATCCCGATGTTTCCAGTTCCGTTTGCAGCTTTCCGTAGCGCTCCATCAGCTGTTGGTAGTCGGCGCTGTTGGGTTCTGCTTCGGCTAATTGCTGCTGAATTTTTTTCACGCTCATTTCCAGTTCAAAAAGCTCTGCAAAAGCCGATTCCACTTCTTCAATCACAGAAAGAGAAAAATCCGGATCTACTCCATCCTGAGGCAAATATCCGAGCGTTTCTTCGCCGGCCAATGCAATGGTTCCGTCATCCGGTTCCCAAATGCCCATAATAATTTTGAGCAAGGTTGATTTCCCTGCGCCATTAGGACCCACTAAGCCAATACGCTCGCCGGGATTAATGAACGTGCTGATGCCGTCCAGCAGCGTGCGGTCGCCTAAATGTAAGGTGATGTTTTCGAGTGCTAACAAAGTGTGATGAATATCTGAATGAAAATGAAGGGCTAAAAATATGCATTAATTGGCACGGGAGTAAATTTATTCCTTTCCTGATTTCTGAGAGAAAGATTGAAAAAGAAACCGGCCATAATTCATTAAATAAACCCTTAGCTTTAGGTGAATTTTAAAACCTTCTGATATGCAAAAGAAAGAAATTAATATTACCGTAGAATTAGACAAAGACAACATTCCAACGAACATTGTGTGGAAGGCAGACGACCTGCAGGGCGTAGATGAGGTAGAAACCCGGGCTATGCTGCTTTCGTTGTGGGATTCAAACCAAAAAGACACGCTTAAGCTGGATTTGTGGACTAAAGAAATGACTATTGACGAGATGAAAATATTTTTTCATCAAACGCTGCTTACCATGGCCAATACGTTTGAGCAATCTACCAACGAAGAAAATATGGCCGAAGATCTGCGCGATTATTGCCTGCATTTTGCGGATAAAATGAAAATTCAGGAATAGAGGCCGGGACCCAAAGCGGTTTTAGGCGTATAAAATACTTCCAAAACTTACGCCGCTATCCTGCTCTTCCTCATCCCAAATATCGTAGGTTAGCAGGCTGCCGCTGAGGTTTGGAAAAGCTTTTAGGAATGAATACAGCGGCGGATATCCGCAAATGCGAAAGGGATCATATTTTTCGCTCATAATGGATAATATTTTTTCCGGACTTCCGTGCGCTCCTGCATCCAGAAAGCGTTCGTCAAAGGTGCGCACTTCTTCGAATAGCTCTTTGGCCGGTTTGTTATCGCCAAACTTTTTCCCCACGTGAGCGAGATCTCCGCTTACGGAGAAAAAAGTATCTTCATCCGCAAAAAGCTCGTGTAAAAGGGAAGAGAACTTTTCAACCTGCTGTCCCTGAAATCCATCCGATTTGTAGAATAGCTCGTCCAGGCTGCCAACCAAAATGGGGATTATTTCAAAGGAATGATTCCAAAGATGATTAAGCAGCAGCGCGTGCAGCTCAATACTGTGCTCCATCCGGTGCGCTCTGTCTTGGAACGTAACGCCGAATTCAACTTCATGTCCGCTCACCTTTTCCTGAATGCGGGAAATCGCTTTTTGATCCGTTTTCACCGTTCCGTTCACCAGCTCAAAATCCTTGATTGAAATCACGAAAGGATATTCCTCATACACATCCGGATGTAATCCTGAATAATGCGAAGTGGCCAGGATTACCACGCGCTTTGGGGTGATGTTTTTAATTGCCGAAAAGGCCTTCACATAACTGTTCAACCCCACGCGATAGTCGATATGCGGCGCATACAGTGCTTTTGCTGAATCCACAGGATTTTCGGAGGGAAGTTTCTCAAAAGCTTCATTCAAAAAGTGAGTCAGCTCGTCTTCATCATCCGGATAAGAAATGCCGGCTGTGTTAGAGGGGTGAATGGCGGCGGCTTCGTATTTTGCTTCTGTTTGCTCAGCCAGTTTTTTAAAGTGAGGTGAATGCAGCAGCGCTTTTTCATCCAAAAACTGAACGTATTCAAGTATTTTTTCTTTGGTGATTTCATCATCCCCAAACTTCAGAATATCTTCTATCGAGCGGGTGCCGTCAAACAGAGAAAGCATGGATTGAGCGGAATAGGGAATGGCAAAATCGGCCTTGGCATATCCCATTTGGTCTTGAAAATACAAGAATGTCTCATTGTTCTGCTTTACCGGAATAATTTGGACATCATACCGAAGAGGAGGAATAGGTTCTGAGAAGGAATTGAAAATAGAGTCAGGTGTGTTGGCCACGTTAATAAATTTGTGAGGGTTGTTTGCGAGGGCTCTTACTTGCTAATGTTTTCTGCTCTCATTTTCTGGCATTTACAGTTGATGCCATAATTTTCGCACAATGGATGATCCGGCGCTTCTGAAATCCGTGCTTTACACGGACCGCGCCCGTGGAAAATAATTAAATGAGATAAATCCGTCCAGCTTTCTCTGGGGAATAAAGCCATTAAGTCTTTCTCAATTTTGTTGGTATTATTTTTCTCTTTGGTTAGTCCAAAGCGATTGGCAAAGCGTTTTACGTGCGTGTCAACTACTACGCCAACGTTGATGTTGAAGGCATTTCCCAGCACCACGTTGGCTGTTTTGCGAGCTACGCCGCGCAGCTTTAGCAAGTCTTTCATGTTTTGGGGAATTTCACCGTCAAATTCTTCCGACAGTATACGCGAGGTTTCTTTTAGCGCCTTAGCTTTATTTCGGTAAAAGCCGGTGGATTTTACCAGCTGCTCCAGTTCTTCGAGCGGAGCATCTTTCATCAGCTCCGGCGTGGGATAGGTTTCAAAAAGAGCGGGCGTGGTTTTATTTACGCGTACGTCGGTGCATTGCGCGCTCAAAATGGTGGCAATTAGCAGCTCAAAGGGATTGCGATGATCCAGCTCGCAGTGTGCATTGGGATAATGCAGATACAGTTGCTTTAAAATTTCTGCAGCCCGCTCTTTCTGCTTTTTAGTTTTTCGGGGAAGTTTAGGAAGTGCAGGATCTTTTTTTGGCATGAATAAAACATAATTGGGTGATTAAAATCTCGCCTCAAACATAAATAATCCCTCCCAGAGAAGGAACCGATTAAAGTTTCTTGTTCTAAATTCCCAATTCGATGTGCATATCCTTATCTTTGGCGCTCACAAAATTTATTGAATTGTAAAATACTCACATGTCGATGTCGAATTTGGACAACCTTGATAAAATTGTTTCGCTGGCTAAAGCCCGCGGTTTCATCTTTCAATCCTCAGAAATTTATGGCGGACTTAGCGCCGTGTACGATTATGGGCCGCTTGGGGTTGAGCTGAAGCGTAATATCAGAGACGCATGGTGGAAGGAAATGACCCGCCGCCACGATAATATTGTAGGCATTGATGCCGCTATTTTTATGCATCCCAAAGTATGGGAAGCCAGTGGGCACGTGGGCGGTTTTAACGACCCGATGATTGATGACAAGCAGTCGAAAAAACGCTACCGCGCGGATATGATTATTGAGCAGCACATTGATAAGCTGCGAAAAGACGGTAAAGACGAAAAAGCAGATGAACTGCAGGAACTGCTGGATACTTCCGGCTCACGCAAAAGCCTGACCGAAGATTTACACGAAATTATTATAGAAAATGAAATTCGCGCCCCCGAATCCGGCGCTTTTGACTGGACTGAAGTTCGGCAGTTTAACCTGATGTTTAAAACTCAGTTTGGCTCCACTTCTACCGAAGAAGACGGCGTGTATTTACGCCCCGAAACGGCTCAGGGAATTTTTGTGAACTACAAAAATGTGCTGGACACAGCACGGGTTCAAATTCCATTTGGGATAGCCCAAACCGGTAAAGCTTTCCGTAACGAAGTTGTAGCCCGTCAGTTTGTATTTCGCATGCGTGAGTTTGAGCAAATGGAAATGCAGTACTTTGTGAAGCCCGGCACCGATGAAGGTGAATATGAGAAGTGGTTAGAAAAACGACTGAACTGGTACCAAAGCCTTGGTATTCGCACCGAAAATCTGCGTACGCATCCGCATCCAAAAGATAAGCTGGCGCATTATGCGCGCGCTGCAGCTGATATTGAATACAAATATCCAATTGGCTGGCAGGAGCTGGAAGGCGTGCACAACCGGACGGATTTTGATTTAGCCCAGCATCAGGAGTTTTCAGGTAAAAAAATGGAGTACTTCGACCAGAAAAGTCAGGAGCGCTTCATCCCGTATGTAATTGAGACTTCGGTTGGCTTAGATCGCCTTGCACTGATGATTCTCTGCGATGCCTACCGCGAAGAAGAAGTAGATGGCGATACGCGGACCGTGCTGAAAATGAATCCGAGACTGGCGCCTACGCAAGTAGGGATTTTCCCGCTCATCAAAAAAGATAAATTGCAGGATTTAGCCCGTAAAGTTGAAGATGATTTACGTGAAGAATTCTCTGTTTTATATGACGAATCAGGCTCCATCGGTAAGCGCTATCGCCGACAAGATGAAGCCGGAACGCCCTTCTGCGTAACCGTTGATTTTGACGGCGTGGAGTCGGAAGGCGAAGACACGGTAACCATCCGCTACCGCGATGACATGAGCCAGGAGCGAGTGCCCGTTTCTAAACTGGCAGATGTAATCCGCGACGGAGTGAAGGGCTGGAAACCGGAATAAAATCCCGGTGAATAGACCTTTTACAGTTCGTGCGAAAGTGGTCTTAGAAACTTAAAAAGCAAAAAGCCTTATTCAACATGTGTTTAGTTGAATAAGGCTTTTTTTATGGTCGGTTCATTCCTAAAAATGAATCGGTCAGTAATGTTAATTACTTCAGTAAAATCATTTTTTTGGTGATGGAGCGCTGCCCAACGGTCAGTCTGTAAATATACACGCCGCTTGGCAGGTTTTGCGCATCAAAGGTTATTTGATGATTTCCGCTTGCCATTCTTTCGCTAACCAGCTGCTGTACTTCTTGCCCTAATATGTTGTGAATGCTTAGGTTCACAAAGGAAGCTTCCTTCACAGAAAAAGCAATTTGTGTAGTTGGATTAAATGGATTCGGGTAGTTTTGCGATAAACTGATTTCCTGCGGAAGATTTTCAGCCTCAGATTCTGCATCTGTTACATACGTGCCATTTTGAGCACCCGGACTTCCACCAATTTCTGCCGAAGCATTCCAGTTTTCCGGCTTACTGTTATCCAGCTCCGGATTGCTGAGCTCCAGCGTGCAGCCTTCGCCATCTGCTGCGGTTGGCCAGGGAGCGCGATCGTGATAGGTAACGGCATCAATTAAAACGCCGGAACTGTTAAAAATGCGCACATCATCCGACTTGCCACTCAACCCAAACGGAACCTGAATGTCAACCACCGAAACTCCGGGGTGAAGGGATTTGAAAGCCGATAAGTTGTTGGTCATTACCAAATATCCCAAGCCCGGAATCACCGTTCCTTCGGGAAGCGTGAAAACATGAGTATCGTCATCATCTTTATATACCCAACCGGACACATTTACATCCTGCGTAGAATAGTTATGAAGTTCAACCCAATCGCCGGCATCGAAATCATCTTTGGGATTATAATTAATCTCGTTAATAACGATGGTTTTATCAGCTGCGGGCGCAAAAGAAGCTTCAACAACGGGGCCTGATTTCAGCGAAACGCTAAGCGTAGGATTATCGCCTGCCGGCTCGCCATTTACCGTCCAGCCGGATAACATATAGCCGTGGCTTGGTTGTGCCGTTACGGTTACCGCGTGTTCTTTAAAATACACGCCCGACCAGCTTGCCTGCTCAGTGTTTGGGGTGATGGAGTTAAGCTGAATACGCCCATTTTGGGTTTTTGCCAGCTGCACACGGGTGGTGTCCGTTTGCAGGGTGTCTTTAATTTCGGCATATAAATGCTGGGGGTAATCAAAAATATAATCTTCGGTAATAGAGCGGATATATTCCATATCATAATTAGTGGGACCGCCAATATCTGCCCAGCCATCACTCCAGCGTGCAATATCACGAGGCATTTCGGGGTCGATGGCTGTATCTATAGAGTCTATAACTGCTAATAAATAATTAGGCTCAAAAGCGGTATTCAGCATGTCAGCCAGTCGGTTTAGGAATATGCTTTGGTAGGTTTGGTTTTGCATCATGCGCCCCAAAAGCCAGAATCCGGCAGGTTCTTTGCTTAAAAAATAAGTGAACTTATTTTTATAATTGGCCGGATTTTCGCCTAAATCTGCCCACCAGTCAAAATCATGCGAAATAAAATGCTATTTAGTGCCCGGCTCGCGAGCTTTCCAATACCGAAGATTATTAGGATCGCCGTGAGAAGTATATACCTGATAAACCCAATGATCCGTAAAACTGTCAAGGTTTATAAGCGAATCAGCCAGATTAAAAAAGGCATCTCCGGTTAAGCTTTCATCCCGAAAGTGACTTAAAAGCTCTCTGTACGCGAGGTCATCGCCTTTTTTCACCTCGCTGTAATCTTTTATCATGTCGATGTCTTTATAACCGTAGCGAGCTTCCACAAAATCACCATTTTTACGCTCTTGCAGATTATAAATGCCCCAGTATTGGCCATTTATATACAGCACCACCGGCTCGTAAGCCTGCATATCAGTGTGATGGTTCCACTCTTGATTTACGGTGTACATCAGCTCATTCAGTAATCGGGAGCGCTCTTCTGCTCCGGCACGCAGTACAAATCCGTCATACGTTTTGTAGTCATTTTCGGGGAATAATTTATAATTGAGCTCTTTTATTCCGTAGCGGGAGTTATTGTTAATAATGAAAGATTTTTTAGCAAATCCACGGCTGAAGTTCCCGCCAATACTTGCTCCGGCCGAAAACTCAAACTCTGTGTTTCCCGAAGTGGACAAGTATTCTATATGAACGGGATATTCCCAGTCTTGCCAAAAGTTTGCTCCGCGATAGGGGTATTCAGCATCAGCTTCGCTGGGGTCGCCTAACACATACATGCCTTTGTCATAATCAAAGAGGCTGTCGGGCTCCATCACAAACGAAACGGTGGGAATGGTGTGCGGTTCAGCAAAAAGATAGGTGTTAGTAACAACCTTGCTGGGAGATTTCCCCGATTCAATTGCAATGGCTCGAATTACGGTTGAAGTATCAATGGAGATGGGGCCGGTGTATAGGGTTGAGGAGCTTGTGGGTACGCTTCCGCCGGTTGTATAGCGGATTTCAGCACCGGAAGCACTGGAGGAAATTCCAATAACCTGAGTGCCTGAATAATAACCTGATGCTAAGGAAAACGTGGGCTCTTTAGCTGTTTCCATCACTTCGCTTCCCGCATTGGTAGCGCCCGGAGTGGGTGATAAGAACTGAAACTCTCCGGTGCCATCCGTTACTCGTCCCCAGCTTATATCTGTTGTTTGGGCACCAAACGAAACGGAGTCTATTTGGGTAACTCCGTCTTTGGCTGTAATAATAACATACTCTCCACCGGAACTTAGCTTCGTGTTTATATGCAACGGGCCCTGCTCGGGATCTTTATCAAACCATAAAAGCGTAAAACTTCCGGGTGCCAGCGTGGTTTCTGAACTTTGATTGTCAGGAATTTGCCATTTTTTTTAAGGAAGACGGATTATCCGTTACATACATCCCGCCAATATTAATGGAAATCTCAGAGGCATTGTAAATTTCAACCCAATCGTCAAACTCGCCATACTCATCGGCGATGGTAGAGCTGTTAGAGGCCATAATTTCATTCACTTTAATCTGGGCCTTTGCAAATGGAGCAATTGTGATTAGGATAAAGGTTGTAGTGAGTAGAAATTTCTTCATATTACTATAGATTTGATGCACATAAATTCTTCTAAAACACCTGTTTCAGAATGGATAAAGATAATTAATTGTTTCCCAACTCTACTAATTAAGAAAGGCTCATAATTGAATAAGCATAGTTAAGTTCTTATTTAATGTAAGTTTTTCAATAGGGTTTCTGCTTCGTTTTGTTCCCACTCATCAATAGGGTTTTGAGCCGGCAGATCGAGCACTTCATGTAGTACTTGAATAGCTTTTTTGGGTTGATTTGCCCGCTTGTAATGCTTAGCTAAATCCAGTTTATAACGAAGCGTGTGCTCAGGGTTGATGGAAATAGCTTTGGTGATATATTCTACAGCCTTCTCGTTAGAAGCGCCTTTAGGCACTCCTTTTGAAAACAGGCCTGCTGCAAGTTTTTTAGCTGAACCGACATTGGCAATTTTACTGTGCCAGAGTCCAAGCATGTGCCAGGCCGGGCCATAATCGGGAATTTTAGAAACAGCCAGTTCGGCGTGTTCTTTAACCAAATGAGATTTTTTAATGCGTCTGGTTGGTCTGGCTAAGTCTGAAAGCCGACCATTTGCGACGGCCATTACAAAGTGAGCATATCCGTTTTCCGGCTGTGCAGCAATGGCTTTTTCCGCATAATGCAAAGCTTGTTGATAATGTTTTTTCTTGGCTTGCTCATCGTCTAACCGAAAGCCGATGCGTGCGTATAAAAAGCTGCTGTGCCAGAGCGACTGAAAGTTATCCTCCTCTAATTCCAATACTTTTAAAAATATTTGGAGCGCTTGTTGCTCTTTGGCTTCATCAAAAAGTTGAGAAGCTGCGGTTAGTAACGAGTCTTTATGCGTGCTGCTTTGAGATTTAGCTACGCCGGAAAAACTCAAATAAAGAAAAGTAAAAGTAAGCAGAAATTTTTTCGCAAAAGAAAAATCCATAATATAATGGTGTTGTTATTTTAATGAATTTAATCACTTACAGGGAGATTGCAAACTATGCAAACGCATTGTAAAAAGTGTTTAGATTCTGAAATCAGCCATGTTAGTGTGTAACTGCTTTTTAGTATAAATAATAGTTCTGTTTTTGTAGAGATTCTCCTTATATTTAAAGCCTTTTTCGGATAAGAAATTGAACGTTAAATATCCCAATTCATGAAACGTACGTACCAACCCAGTAACACAAAGCGAAAGAATAAACACGGATTCCGCGAACGCATGTCCACCAAAAATGGACGAAAGATACTAAACAGTCGTCGCAAGAAAGGCCGTCATAAGCTTACTGTAAGCGATGAGAGAAGAGGAGCTAAATAAGCTTACGGACTCTCCTAAGCAGAATTTTACGCTTTCTAAATCTCATATATTAAGTGGTAAGCGAAATTTTGAGGAGCTGTTTTTAAGTTCCTTTCTTCTTAAAGCCAAGGAAGTACATTTGCGTTATGCCGCATACTCTGAAGCTGACAGGCGTGTCCTCGTTGGCTTTATTGCTCCCAAAAAAATGGGTAATGCTGTGCAGCGCATCCGCGCAAAGCGATTATTGCGAGAGGCTTACCGGCTTAATCAACATATTATTACAGAAATGCCCGGCATATCAGAAATTGGGCTTCATTATGTGCTGATAGCAAAAAATGCAAACCTGACGTTTGATGCCGCCCGGCGCGATGTGGTTCAACTGTTACAACAGATGCGCAAGCAACTGCTTTCGCAACCTTCATTTAATAAATAGCTAAACTTTTGGATAAGAATACCGCCACCGGATTTGTCTTAATTTTTCTTTTAATGTTAGGATGGTTCTACTTTACAATGCCATCGGAAGAAGAATTAGCTAAGCAGCAACGTGAAAAAGCAATTCAAGACAGCTTGGCTTTAGTTGAACAAAGCCGGCAAGATTCTTTAGAACAATTCGCAGACTCTGAAGCCTCTCAGGAACCTGAAAAACAAGTTGAGGTTCGCGAAACACAGGATAGAACTCCTGAAGTAAAAGGCCTTTTTGCCACCGGCAGCGTAACGGACGAGAAAGAAATTGTAGTAACAACGCCACTCTATACGGTTACATTTACCAATCGAGGTGCAGGCCCAAACTCATTTATCCTAAACGAATATGATACCTGGGATGGACGTCCGGTTCAGCTTATAGCCGACAGTACGCATTCAGCATATAATATCGGGTTTCTATCCATAGATAATTATAATGTTGAAACGCAAAGCGTGCTGTTTAAGCAGGTTACTTCCGGCTCATCCATGAATATTGCAGAAGGTGAGCAGCGAGAAATCCGGTATGAATTGGATTTAGAGGACGGTCGCAAAGTATTAATTACCTATACTTTAAAGGGTGACAGCTACCAAATTGACGCGGATGTTCAGTTTGTGGGGCTGCGTGATTATGTGGTGGGCGGAAGCATAGACTTCGGGTGGACTTCGCCGCTCCGTTCTACCGAAAAGGACCGAACGCAAGATGCGCTTGCAACTTCAGCTTATGTTTATGCAGGCGGAGAGCTGGAACAATTTAAGGTGAGTGATGCCGGCCGCGAAGAAAACACCATTAACGGAACTATTGACTGGGCCGCTACAAAAACTAAATTCTTTACACAGCTTATAAAGCCGGTGTCTCCAACCGATGCCGCTATTCTTGTGGGCGAGGTGACCGGAGAAGCAGATAATCAAAACACGGAACACCGCTATTCGTCAGCCATTCGCACCGATCTTGATAATTCCGGTTCAGCTTCATTTGAACTGTACGTAGGTCCAATGAAATACCGTGAAATTGTGAAGGTTGATGAACGCGCTTACGATATGGTAGATATCGGCTGGAGCTGGCTGCGCTGGTTCTCCGAGCCTTTTGTGCGCTGGATTGTGATTCCGTTCTTTGAGTTTATGACGAATTTCACCGCCAACTTTGGGATTATCATTATTGTATTTGCCTCGCTGGTTAAGCTGGTGCTGTCGCCGCTTACCTATAAGAGTTACAAAAGTATGGGGGCGATGAGTGAATTGCAGCCCCAAATGGCTGAAATTAAGGAGAAGTACAAAGATGATCCGCAGAAGCAGCAAAAAGCCACAATGGATTTATACCGCAAAAATGGGGTAAACCCTTTAGGCGGATGTTTACCGAACTTGCTGCAGTTTCCAATTCTTATAACGCTTTGGCGTTATTTCCAGAACTCTATTTTAATACGGCAGGAAGAGTTTCTGTGGGCCACAGATTTATCAGCTCCCGATTACATTATTAACCTTCCGTTCAGTATTCCGTTTTTAGGTGAACACATTGCCGGATTTGTACTGTTGATGACGGCGGCTATGATGGTACAAAGTAAACTTACCGGTGGAATGAGCGGCGGCGGTGGTGGCAGTAATCCAATGGCCGGCCAAATGAAAATGCTACAATACATTTTCCCGCTTATGTTGTTGTTTGTATTTAACAACTTTGCAGCCGGATTGAGCCTGTACTACCTCATTTTCAACGTGCTTTCCATTATTCAGCAGGTACTTATTAAGCGCAGTTTGCACGGCAAAAAGGAAACAGCTAAGGCGTAATTAGAGCCGGGCTCAAAAGATATTCATTAACATCCCGATGGCTTGCCGCCATTGGGATTGTTATTTATAAAATGAATGATCACTTTAGGTGCCATAAGTAATTTTCACTCAGAACATTCAGGCTTTCCTTGTTAAGCAAATCACTGGCTCATTATCCGCAATTTCGATTTATAAATGGGAGCAAACAGCTCTGGAATCCCATTTTAAAAAAGACCTTTGCCATTCGTCCCGAAGAACAAGTGAGGCTGGCATTAGTCGATTATTTTACCTTGGAAGCCGGTTTTTTTTCCTCACGTATTTCTTTTGAAAGTCCGGTAAAGCTGGCCGGTGATAAATCCTCTTCCCGAACCGACATCATTTGCTACGATGCCGATTTTAAACCGCTTTTATTAGTTGAGTGTAAGGCGCCCGCCATTACTTTAGATGAAAAAGCAGCCATTCAAATTGCCCGATACAATCAAAAAGTAGGAGCTCCTTTTCTATTGGTAAGTAATGGCACAACCGATTTTTGGTTTAAGATTGAGGGGCAAAATGTACATCCTTTAGCAGAAATACCCGAACCATTTCAGCCCAAAAATACACATCAGCGAGTTTTTGAGTATTGGAAAAATCGGGCATTTATTGGCGAAAGTATTCCACCCGAAGCTCGTGCCTATGCTGTTGAATCCTGCAATACGCTATTCAGCGATCCACTTCAACCCGTTACCTATTTAAAATTTGAGGACCAGCCGCCCGAATTTGCTCTGGCTCATTACTATCGCATTTTTGGGTTGAAGAAAAACTTGAAAGTAGCGTTAAGTATTTCAGCAAATTCATACAATGGAACCCGACTGAATGCCATTCTCAATAAAGAAGGCCAAAATGTCGCTTTCTGCAGCATTTCGTTTCATTTGTTAACAGAAAAAGAGACAGTGAACGGAGAGATTCATTCCGGAAAAGGTATTTTTGAAATTGATGCAGCCGCACAGCTATCCCTAAACTTCGCTCAAGATATAACCGAAATCGTAGCTCCCATGTCCGATTTATTAGTTGAACATTCCTGAGGGTAAAAGTCGATATTCGTTCGCTATTTTGGTATTCTTGAGGTCTTACTGTTAATTAATTCATTTCCCTATGATGCACAAAAATCACCGCCAAAAACTGTTCTCACTATTTGATGAAGGCCAAAACGGAGTCGTTTTTATTCAAGGCGCCGAAATTCTGTACCGCTACGAAACGGATTATGAATATCCTTTCCGGCAGGAGTCTAATTTTTGGTATTTAACAGGCGTAAATGAGCCGGACTGCTCGCTGGTTTTAGATTTGAACACCGAAGAATATCATCTTTTTGTGCCCAAAAGAGATGCACAATATGCGGTTTGGCACGGATATGTAAAATCTTTAGACACCTATCAAAAAGAATATAAACCCGACCATTTACATTACGGGAATGAAATTTTGAGCGTGCTGAATAAAATCGGTCCGGAAAAAGTGTACTGCTTAACCGCAGAAGATGCTGAGCTGATTGAAGATTTAAACCGTGGTTTTGAAGCCGATATTGAAGCCCTGCAAGATGCCCTTACCTACTGCCGGGTTCTTAAAACGGATGAAGAACTGGAGTATATGCGCAAAGCCGCAAAGGTAAATAATCTGGCGCACACCGAGGTGATGAAGGCCATAAAGCCGGGAATGTATGAGTACGAGCTAAAGGCACTGTTCACCAAAATACAGTATGAAAATGGGCTGCAGCTGGATGCGTATAACGGAATTTTTGCAGGTGGAAAAAACAGTGCCATTCTTCATTATGTAGAAAATAACAGCCAGATTAAGGATGGGGATTTATTTCTATTGGATGCAGGCCACGAATACGAAGGCTATGCTTCAGACATCACGAGAACCTATCCGGCAAATGGTAAATTTAGCAAACTGCAGGCGGGAGTATATGATGCTGTTTTAAATGCCCTTAATTCTTCCATCGAAAAAGTGGAAACGGGTGTAAAAATGGAAGATCTGCACATGCACGCCGCCCGTACTATTATGGAAGGGTTGAAGGAAATGGACATCGTGAAAGGCTCGATTGATGATTTGATGGAAAATGACATTTTTGCGCTCTTTTTCCCCCACGGATTGGGCCATTTCTTAGGTTTAGATACGCACGATGTAGGCGGCTATCCCAAAGGAGTGGAACGCATTGACCGACCGGGAATTAAGTTTCTCCGCGCTCGCAGAGACCTTCAGCCCGGCATGGTAATTACCCTCGAGCCCGGCTGCTATTTTGTGCCGGCACTGCTGATTCCCGCCATTGAGAACGACCTTCAATCCAAGTTCTTAAATGCAGATAAACTGACCAAAATGTTCGAGTTTGGCGGCATCCGAATTGAGGATAATATTGTAGTAACTGAGGACGGTTACGAAAACCTGAATGATGTGCCTAAAGAACGCGCGGATATTGAAAAAATCATTTCCGGATAATACAATTAACCAATTACTAAATACTGAAGAGATATAACCTAACCAGTGGCACGCAAAAAGTTTGACATCCCCAAAATGTATCAGTCGCCGATTATAAAAACGGTGAAAGAGGCGACTAAAATTCTGGACCCCATGAAAAAAGACCTGCAGCCGAGCCTGATCGATTTTGGCCCGGTTCAGTTCTACATTCCCCGCTTTTTTGGCTTTTGCTATGGCGTGGAAAATGCCATCGATATTGCCTATCGAACGGTGGCCGAACATCCGGATAAAAACATTTATCTGCTTAGCGAGATGATTCACAATCCCACGGTGAATGAAGATTTACTGAAGCGCGGGGTGAAGTTTTTGTTTGATACGGACGGAACCGAACGCATTCCCATTTCTTCTTTGCATGAAGATGATATTGTAGTAGTTCCGGCGTTTGGAACCACGCGAGATATTCAGCAGCAGCTGGAGGCCGTCGGCATCAACCCGTACGAGTTTAATACTACTTGTCCGTTTGTAGAAAAAGTGTGGAAGCGAGGAAAACAGCTGGGCAAAAAAGATTATAGTTTGGTGGTGCACGGCAAGCACGAGCACGAAGAAACCCGGGCCACCTTTTCGCAAAGTGCGGCCCATTCTGAAGTGGTGGTGGTGCTGAATCCGGAGGAAGCACAAATTTTGGCAGATATTTTAACGGGAGATCGACCGGAGTCTGATTTTGAGAAATATTTTGGACACAAATCGACAGATAACTTCAGCATAGAAAAAGACCTGAAGCGCTTTGGGGTGATTAATCAAACCACAATGCTGGCGAATGAAACCCAGGAAGTGATGGACATTTTAAAAGAAGCTGCCATCAAAAAATACGGTGAAGCGAATATCCTCGATCACTTTGCTGACACCTCCGACACGCTTTGCTACGCAACCAACGAAAACCAATCGGCCACGCTTTCTGTTGCTGAAACAGATGCAGACTTAGCGATGGTTGTAGGCGGCTATAATTCTTCTAATACCATGCATTTGGTGGAGATTTTAGAGCATCACTTTCCAACCTATCACGTGCGGGATAAAACTGAGATGCAGAAGGAAGTAATCCGTCACTTTGATCAGTGGAAGAAAGAGATGAAGGAGACAAAAGGCTGGCTTCCTTTTAATAAGGAGCCTCTCAAAATAGCACTCACTTCCGGCGCTTCCTGTCCGGATATTTTAGTGGATGAGGTGCTGTTAGAAGTAGTGAGTTATTTCGAGGATACAAAAACCGTAGAAGAGGTTATGATTCCGTTTCAAGAAAAAGAGCCGGCCTAAAAGATATAAACGAAATATTGGGTTTTCATTTATTGTGAAGTTGCAGCGTTTTAAGCATAGTAAATCTATCAAAAATTAGAACCATGTGGCATCAAAAAGAAATAGAGCTTTCACCGAAACCCAGAGGCTATCATGTGGTTACGGATGAAATTTTATCAGAAATTCCTGAAATAAAAGAAATCACAATTGGTCTGGCGCATATTTTTATTCAACATACCAGTGCCGGACTCACCATCAACGAAAATGCAGATCCTTCGGTACGGAGAGATTTTGAAGCTCACTTCAATCGGGCAGTTCCTGAAGATGTATCGCTGTACGAACACACGCTGGAGGGCACCGATGATATGACTTCCCACATCAAAAGCTCGCTGGTAGGTTCTTCGGTTACCGTTCCCATTACGGACGGGCGGCTTAATCTGGGAATTTGGCAAGGTATTTATTTGTGTGAACACCGAAACAGAGGCGGCTCAAGAAAGCTGGTCGTTACTCTACAGGGGCAGTAATTGGTTTTTAGATTTTGTTCTATTTGTCAAAACCTGAGTACTGACTTTGCCTATACGCTTTTTCGAATCCGAAGCATGCGGTCAACGGAAGAGCGCGGTTTAGTGCGCGATAAGTGATCTTGATGCTTGTTCGAGTACTTAATGTCTTCGGTAGAAAAGAAGGCATCCGGATCAATATCCTGCACAATTTCGTAGATTTCATTCAGCCGTCTTCTTCTCAGCACAGAAAATATAACGGTTACATTTCTGAAACCTCCTTTAGCATCAACGCTGGTAATGGCAACGCCGGCTTCTGTAAGTGCTTCAGCCAGTTTTTTCGCTTTAGTGAGAGTGATGATACGTACCAAAACGGTTCCCACTCTCATCTTATCTTCAATATAAAGCCCGATAAAAGTACCGGCAGAAAAGCCCGCTGCATAAGCCACATAATTCACCCAGTTATTTACGTCTTTAAGCAGTTGGGAAACCACAATTACCCAAATCAGCACTTCAAAAAAACCGAGTAGCGCAGACTGCCATTTATAACCGCGCGAAACCATAGTTATACGCAAAGTTCCTAAAGAAACATCAGCAATACGGGAAAGAAAAATAACAACAGGGAGTACGTAAAAGGGGAGATCGGACATTATTTTAACTCGTTAGATTAGCCTTTTAAGATACGAACTTTTAAACTTTAAGAATATATTTAATGTCGAAATAAAAAGGTCTCATCCATAAAAAACACGCAAATTTTGCTTGAAAATGGAGCCAAATAAACCGTATCTTTAAGCCTTGGGCAAGTTCTATACAGCCAGCTCCCTTTGAACTCCGTCAGGGCGGGAACGCAGCAGCGGTAATTAGGTCGTAGCGGCGTGATATAGGTCGCTTGCCCATTTTTATTTTCTAAAGTTTTGGTAGAAAAATATTAAATAAGCTTAATGCTTGATTAATAACAGACCATATTTGATGTGTCTATTCTTCCAGTAATACTTTGTATTTTCCATTGGTTATAAGCACGGTGTCAGGTTGTTGGCGGTATTTATTATTATTCGGTCGGTCATAATCAGGGTCAATTACTACTTTTAAGGCAAAAGTGCCTTTGGCATATCTCCTCCCATGCTCGTCTGTTTTAATCTCAACAGTAAAAGTATTTATATCATCTTCAATAGGATAATACCAGGCTATTACTGCATCACCATCTTTTTCAAGGTAAAGCGCACCAGTGCTTTTTCCATGTTTTTGCAGTTTTCTTAAAACTGAATAAACCTCTTTCTTATTTTCATAAAAAAAAGAAAAGCCAAGATTATCATTATAAGGATACAGTTCATTATCGTATTTTGAGGCAAAAACTTGAAATAAAGTATCTCCTTCAATGTAAGTAAATGCTGCTCTGGGTTTGTCACCACTCCAGATTTCTCCATTGATTTTTGTTTTAAAATAGCTTTCGAATTCGTTGGGTTTTTCGGTGTCAGAAAGTCCGCATCCTGACAGCATCAGCAAGCTCCAGACAATTATATGTATTAATGTATTCATAGCTCTATTTGATTAATGTGATTTGTTGGGACTGTATGTTATTACCCGCCTGCAGGCGTAACATATAGACGCCGCTTGATAACTCATTAGCATCAAATATATAGGTGTGATTTCCTTTCCCCAGCCTTTTTGTAACAATGGTAGCCACTTTATGCCCTAACATTGTAAATACAGATAAATCTACTTTTTCTGATTTTTCTAAGGTAAATGATATGTTAGTAGTGGGATTAAAGGGGTTAGGCCAAACATGATTTAATTCTGCCACCTTTAATGTAGATTCCTGCATAGATTCCCCTATATCATCATTATTAACGGTTAATAATTGTGGATTGCATATTTGTCCTGGAGGGCAATCATCATCTACATAAAAAGATAAATATTTTAAGTCATAAATTTTATCAGGTAACTTAACAATATCAACTCGTTTAGATTTCTTTGAATCAATGAGTTTTTGAAACCGCAAGCTGTTTGCTCTTATTTGACTGCTTGAATTGATCTCCGTAAAAAGCTCCTTTGGGTTGTCTAATCGGAATTGATTATTTGCAAAATCAATTTTTTGGGCATAAGTCAGATTTTGACCAAACAAATTAATTGTTGCTAAACACACACACATTATCAAGCCAAATTTTATAACTAACTTTATTCATGACATCTGTCTTTTTATATTATAGTTAGGTTATAAGCAAGATATATTTAGTTTTTATATGTTACAACTTTAGAAATGTTTATGTCAAAAATGAATAAGTAGCAACCACCATAGCGGCGTGATATAGGTCGCTTGCCCATTTTTATTTTCTAAAGTTTTGATGAATAAAAAAATCCCCCGTGCATGTTGTTTGTACGAGGGATTTTTTTGTTTAAGATAGAATGAAATTAATAAAGCAGGATTCTCAGTTTACTGTAATGACAGAATCTAAAACCGAATAACTTTTTCAAAACTGTTTCAATCTCCCGCCGGCTTCATTCTGGAAAAAGGGAGGCCGTTACAGCCGGTTTTTGGGGCGCTTCTGTCAGCAATTTGTACCGCTTCGGCTGAGTCTAACGAAGTTTTTTTGTATGCGCTGATGCAAAATCCCCAGGTATAAGGATCCATATTTTCGAAACGCATCCAGTCTATTCGGGTATATAAAAGTGGGTCATAGGGATTGGCTGCATCATTTTGTGCAAGAATATATTGCTCGTCCACATTCCATTTTAAAATATGATAGCGAGAGCCGGGCTTTTGGAAAAAGAGGCTGTCCGTAATAGTGAAATCACTACCGTAATCATCTGCAAAATCACCCATCATAAAAGGAGGCGGATTATTTTCAGGAGCGGTGCAGCTTAAAAGTAGAGCTGTAAGTATAAGGAA
Organism: uncultured Balneola sp.; assembly: GCA_964505215.1. Classification (GTDB taxonomy): domain Bacteria; phylum Bacteroidota; class Rhodothermia; order Balneolales; family Balneolaceae; genus Gracilimonas. The sequence continues at coordinate 24,896 of CAZDGU010000002.1, read as the reverse complement.
CTGAATGGAAATCTTTTGTAGCAATGATTAGACCTGTTTTTTAGAATCTGTTTAGTTTCAGAAGAATATGAAAACACTTCGTTATAAAAAATAAGCGAACTGAATTGCAATGTTTTAGCTTATTCAGTCCGCTATAAATTTTCGGAAAAGATTTTGCTAATTAGAGCCGATAGAAATCGGAACGGCTGCTTTTGTAGTGCCCCAGTGTAGGTTTAGATGTGCTTTTTTGTCGGAGAGCCCATCAAAATAAATGATAAATTGCTCGTGATCGGAGGCGTTATTATCAACGGCTGCAGTGGAAACACGTACGTAATCTTCGTTCTCATCATACTGCGTACCCCACGAAAGTTTCTTGTTTAAAATGAAGGTCCATGTATCATTATTCGGAATGGTATAAAGCGAGTAAGTACCTGCTTTAACTTTTTTATCGCCCAGTATCACATCATCCGAAAAAGTGATGGCTGTGCATTCATTGGCTCCCGTTCGCCATACCTTTCCGGCAGGCGCAAGTTCTGCATTTTCTGAAAAATAGCTTCGGTTTTTCAGGGCAGGCCGCCCATAGGTTATACTCACAGTTGTGGTGCCAATGGTTTGAGCCACGGATGCGTTCGGGCTGACCCGTGCTTTGTCGCTTCCTCGTTCTTGAGAAACGGCGGTTCCCGACATAAAAAGCAGAACCAAAGCCGGTAAGAAGAGATGTTGAATGATGGTTTTCATAAGGCAAATATTAAAGGTTGGTTTTAGGTAAAGTACATTTATCCATCCACATTGTCTTTAAGCAGATAGCTGAATTCTTTTTTGAATTTTTTCACCTTGGGCGCGATTACAAAAGAGCAATATCCGGCATTTGGATTGTTTTTGAAATAATTTTGATGATAATTTTCGGCTACATAATAATTTTCGAGCGGCTCAATTTGAGTTACAATCGGATCATCCCACAAATCTGACTTATCTGTTTCTCGGAGTGATTGTTCGGCAATCTTTTTCTGCTCCTCGTTGTGGTAAAAAATAACAGAGCGATATTGCGGCCCCACATCATTTCCCTGGCGGTTTAAGGTAGTGGGATTGTGCGTGTGCCAGAATATCTCCAGCAGCTCTTCGTAACTGATGACCTCCGGATCAAAAACTATGCGGGCAACCTCAGCATGTCCGGTTTTTCCGGAAGTTACTTCTCGATAAGCAGGATTTTTAACGTGTCCGCCCGAGTAGCCGGCTTCTGCTTCCTCTATACCTTTTACAATGTCGTAAATTGCTTCTACGCACCAGAAACATCCGGCGCCAAATGTTGCTTCTTCCAACTTCTTCTCCTTTCCTTGAACTTGTGATTGAGCTAATAATAATGGACTTATGCTGCCTAAAATAAGCAAAGCACTGAGTATTGTTTTAATCATAATTTCCGGGTTTATATACGATGAAAAATACAGAATCAAACCGAATTTCTATCGGTTCAACAGAAAAAAAGATGTTCAGCGTTTCCTTTTTTATAGTAGATAGGAAAAGTAATTAAATGGAATTTACCGGTTATTGAAATAAAGCTAAGTCTAAAACCAAAGGTGTTCTCTCTCAACCCTGCCAAAAGTGAGATGCCTATTCTGAACCTATGGTAGTTGCGTTTTATACACAGCTTCGTTCATCGGGTCGGCTAAATAAAGCGTTTTACCGTCTTTACTAATGGCAAAATTGGCAAAATAATCATCCTTTCCGGGCATTTGAAAGATGGTAATCATCTTCCCGTCTTCGTTTACTTCCACAAAATGCTGAGGGCTATTTAAAGCTTTGTTTCCCAATAAAAATATGTGATTGCGATAGGCTTTTGTATCAGTGGTATATCTTAAAAAAGGAAGCCCTCTGGGTGCTTTTGTCACTGCTTCTATAATAGTTTCAAAAACCTGCTGGTTGTCGGGCAGCTCAATATGCTTACTCCAGACCAGATTTCCGTTCAAATCAAATTTTCGAAGTTCGCTGTAAGAATCCAGAAAGGCGTACAGATGGTTTTCATCCAGAAATAGGTTTACGTTATTTTTGAAGTAGGGTGGAATCTTTCCATTTTTAAAATCATTTCTGCTTTTCTCCATATCCATTTCTTCAACAAAATCTCCTTTTGGCTGACCAAAAAACAGGGAGGAATCGGCATCGGGGCTTACTTTTTCAATGAGGCTGTTATTTCTTCCCGAAGCACCGGTATAATAAACCCGGTTAGCGCCTACAGCAATATTGCGATCGAAGGCTTTACTTTGATAGGGATAGCTGTCAATGAAATTGCCGTTATAGTCAAACTCCAGCACTTTGTACTGGTTCGTTTCTACAATGTGAATCAGATTATTTTGGCCAAAAATTTGTGCCGGACGGATAAACTCGCCCGGGCCTTTTCCCTCCTTTCCAAAAACAGCCTGTAATTCCCCTTCCGGATTTACGATAAACACTTTTTTAAGCTTACCGTCAACTACGGCTAAGTTTCCATTTTCAAGAACTGCCAAAGCACCGGGCTGCACAATTTCATGCGATTCATAGTTCATAAAGGTATGGAGCGTGTCAAGCTTTACTTCCCGGAGTTGAGCCTCCTCCTGCGTTTGTTTTGAAGTGCAGCTGACAAAAAGAATAAATACTGAAAGAAATGTAAGCAAGGTTTTGTAATTCATGGCAACGGCTAAATTAATACTAATTGGTTAGTATATAGTTATAAACCATCAGCATGTCAAGAAATCGCATAATAGTTTGAAAAACATTTTCTTGTTCTCGGGCTTCTTAATTAATATGCGCATTTGATATATTGAGCGTGCGCATAAATAAAATAGAGTTACAATGAGTAAAAAAGTTTGAATCTATCGGTTGAAGAAACTATTAAGGAGCGGGCCAAGCGTATAGCCAAGAGTAAAGGGATAAGTGTATCACAATTTTTTGAGGAACTGGTTGTGCAGGAAGAAGACCCCGATAAATATACTCTCACACCGGGGAGTGCTGCTTATAAATTGGCTAATCTTATACCCAAATCTCAGAAAAAAGAACAGTATGATTATGACCGGCTGCGAAACGAAGCTCTGAAAGAAAAATATGAGCTCAAAGCAATAACAGTATAAACTGAAATTTGACTGAGCATTTCGGTCAAACCCGAGCTTCTTTCTTAATCCATAATGTTTTTCTATTGATTTCGAGCGGAATGCCTTTTCTTCTTTTATAGATTACCGTTGCGCTAATTACCAGAACGATGGTCATAACCCGGAAAATATTAGCGTATAAACCTCCCAGGGCATCATCACCGGCAGCGAACAGCATCCAGGAAAAATTCATAAAGAAATGAATAAAAATGGGGATCCATATATTATGATTCCACTCACTGTAAACCCAGGAAAATAAGCCTGCTCCTAAAAATGTAGTCAGGAAAATTCCCACTAATCGCAAAAAATCGTCACTTTGATACAGATGAAGCGATGCAAATAAAACAGCTCCAATAATTACCGAAGGCAGAAAGCCCAATTTGGTATATCGATAAAGCTGACCGTACAAAAATCCCCGATAAAAAAGCTCTTCGAAAAGGGCAGCTGAAAAAGCTGAAATTAAAAACGTGTTTAACGTTAACTCCGCATTAAAATTAAATAATAATGCGAACCCAATAAACATTGGAAGGGTGCACATCAAAGCAAAAAGTACACCTTGAGTAAAGGATCGATTTAAACCCACGCTGCTGATTATTACGTTGGGTTTGTGAAGGTAGAAGAGGCCGGCGAGCAGAGGTAAGCCCGATAGAGTGTATGCCAAAATGTGACTTAAACCCAGCTGGTTTACTATATCATTAATCCGGTTTCTTAAAACGTGGAAGAGCAGGTCATCTAAGATAAAATAGAGGGCAAAGGTGATAACCACTACAGCAAATATCTTCAGAGATTTATTCATGGTGTTGCACAAAGAAAAGTTAAATTTTCAATCCCTTACGGAGATGAGAGCAGCAAGTTGCTTTATAAGATTATCATCAATATAAAACAATGGGATTGGATAAGTTTTTATTAAAAAAGCTCTCTGTAGAAGTAAGCTTTAGTGGTGTTAGGAATCATTTACTGTTTCAGTTGATTCCAATGTTTTATGGCTTGCCGACTCACCTCAAAAAACCAAAAGATTGGTAACAAAATCGGTACAAAAAAATAAAGGCTATATAAATCAATAATTTATATAGCCTTTAAGTGCTCACGAGAGGAATCGAACCTCCATGGCCGTTAGGCCATACGCCCCTCAAGCGCACGCGTCTACCAGTTCCGCCACGTGAGCATAATTGGTTTTGAAGGATGCCAAAGATAGCACTTTTACCCCTCAAAATTCAACGCTTAGCAATAAAAATCCTCTAAAATAGAAATGAGTTTTGCCGAGTATCAGTCTGAGCTGCTAATCTACGTTACAAATACTAAAACTACTTTATTAAAATCCCAAATCGGTCGTTCGGTCCATCGATCTATCGCAATTCAGTAGGGTTGATCTGCGAAAGACCGATTTTCGATGGACGAATTTATTTGTAAGGACTTTTAATTTAGGTTTTACTCTTCTTCCAACTGACGTCTGGCATAATCATTTTCGGGATCTATTTTCAGGGCTTGCTCATAATAAGTGCGCGCCTTGTCGGCCTGGCCACCTTTTTTAATCATATCACCCATTAAAATCCAGTTCTCAGCATCTTGCGGGTGTTTTTTGATAAGCTCGATGAGATAGGGAATTGCCTTTTGTCCGCGGTCGGTCATCAGCATCAGCATCACTTTATTGCGGTGAGCGGCCGAAGAGTCGTTCAGCTCAATAGCTTTATCAAAATCCTTTTCAGCATCCTCTAACTTTTCAAGCTGCATGCGTACGTTTCCGCGCAGATTTAGGTAAGCTGCGTTATCGGAATCAATTTCTATAGCCTTTTCAATGGCCTTTTGACTGTGATCCCACTGGTTTAACTGCTGCATTACCAGAGCTTCCAAATAATAGGCTTCATGCGAGTCGGGCACTTCCTTTTGCAGCTCTCTGGCTACATCAAGCGCATAGTCTATGTCCTTTTCTTGTAATAATTCAAATCCTTTATTCAGCTTCTCTTCAAAATTCATAAAACGTAATTAGTGGTCTTTATTAGATAAATCTTCGTATTCAGCTTCTTCAATATCGTCGAAGTTGTTTTGGCGGCGGTTGCTTTTGGTGTAAAATGGATTAAAGCTTTTGTTTTGCTTGCGGGAAGGTAAGAACAATCGATTGATATATCTTATCAAAAGGAAAAATACGATGCTAAAAAGTATGAGTCTAAGCATGGTTGCTAAGGGGCAATGTGAATATGCGTGTTGGTGTGAACCGGTTTCTCAAAAACTTGTTCTTCTATATAATTCAAATGCTCTACATTATTTACAAAATCTATTTCAGAAGCATTCAAAACAATGAGCGGAGCCCGGTTATAGTGATGGAAGAAATGATTATAAGCATCATTAAGTTCCTTTAAATAATCCGGGGTGATGTTCTGCTCGTACTCACGCCCGCGATTTTCTATGTTTTCGAGCAGGCGATCTACCGAAGACTGTATGAAGATGATGAGATCGGGCTGAGCCGCAATTCCCGTCATGATGTTGAAAATATTGTCGTACAGTGCCATTTCATCCTGGTCTAAATTAAGGCGGGCAAAAATACGATCTTTCTCAAAAATATAGTCCGAAATGGTGAGCTGGTGAAATAAATCCTGGCTCATCATGTTTTGCTGCTGCTTAAAACGGCTGGCCAAAAAAGCCAATTGTGTTTGGAAGGCATAGCGCTCGCGATCTTCATAAAATTTTGGTAAAAAAGGATTGTCTTCAAATTCCTCTAATACCAAACGTGCATTGCGGCGTTCTGCCAGCAGAGAAGCCAGCGAGGTTTTACCGGCTCCTATAACGCCTTCTATGGCAATAAAATCATAAGAATTGGGCATCAGCTACCAGGTCAATGTAGTTTTAACAATTTCGAGTGTTGGGGCTTGTTGTATCAGCCGGTCTATAGGCTGTGCTGAAACGGGGTCTTTCCAATCCGGAAAAACATCCCTTAAGGGTAATAAAACAAACAAACGCCGTGTGTACTCCTGATGGGGAATAATAAGGGTATCTGTTTCAACCACCAAGTTATCATATGCAATTATATCCAGATCTAACGTGCGGGCTGTCCATTTGGGATAACGAGATGGGCGGCCTTGTTTTTTTTCCTGTGCCTTTAACTGTTCAAAAAGTGCTTCCGGCGCCAAGTGTGTATGCAATACAAGCACGGCATTTAAAAAAGGCTGCGTAGAAGGCCCCACCGGTTCTGATTTATATATAGCAGACTTTTTAAGCTCGCTGTTAGAAAGAGCCTCCAAAAAAGTGTGTGCTTTTTGTAACTGATGATGCGGATTGTTCAGGTTCGAGCCTAAAGCTATAACTACCTGGGCCATGTCATCTCTGCTTCTGTATAATGAGTGGGAGAAGAAAGCGGGGGATTCAGTTTCCGAACTTTTACCACAAATGAGAATTCCGAAGAAAACTCAGCAAGAATTTTTTCACCAATTTTATAGCACAAGTGTTCTATCAAATCTGCTGATTCTCCATGCATAACTTCGGCAGTAATTTTATGAACAATGGTATAGTCTATGGCATCTGTAAGGCGATCGTTTTTACCGGCTTTGGAAAGATCTCCTTCAAAAATAACGTCCACTTCAAACGAGTTGCCCTCTTGCTTTTCATGATCATGCACGCCGTGGCGAGCATGAAATTTCATTCCTTTTATGGCAAGCCGGTCCACAATTATAAGCTGGCTACTTCAATGCGCTGGTGCAGATCTTCCACCATTTGCTTGTGTTTTGGGGAGGCTGAAATGCGCTCTTCTACAGTAGAAATAGCGTGAATTACGGTGGAGTGATCGCGCCCGCCAAAGTGAAGCCCAATGGTTTTTAAACTGGACTTGGTAAACTTTTTAGACAGGTACATTGCAATCTGACGCGCTTCCACAATTTCTTGTTTACGTGTTTTCTCTCGTACTTTGTTCGTATCAATACCAAAATAATCGCACACATAATTTTGAATAGACTCAATGGATATTTGAGTGTTAGAGTCTTTCACCATGTCTTTAAGCACGCGCTTAGCCATGGGTAAATCAATTTCTTCGATATTTTGAAGAGAGGCGTGGGCTAACAATTTAATGATGGCGCCTTCCAAATCACGCACGTTAGATTTGAAGTTGTGTGCAATAAATTCAATAATTTGCGCATCAATTTCTATGCCGTTATCGTTGGCTTTGCGTTCCAGAATAGCATACCGGGTTTCGTACTCGGGCATTTTGAGGTCGGCGCTGAGTCCCCAGCCAAAACGTGAAATCAGGCGCTCTTCAATATCAGGTACATCTTTAGGAGCACGGTCGCTGCTTAGAATAATTTGCTTTCCATCCTGATGAAGTGCGTTAAAAATATGGAAGAACTCTTCCTGTGTTTTTTCTTTCCCGCTAAAAAACTGAATATCATCTACCATCAGCACATCAATATTTCGGTAGAACATAGAAAATTCGCTGGCGCGGTTATTTCGGATGGCATGCACAAACTCATTAGTAAAAGACTCTGAAGAGATGTATAACACGGACTTCTCATCCCCAAACTTCTCTTTAATTTTATTACCAATACTTTGCACCAGATGGGTTTTTCCTAAACCGGTAGGACCGTAAATAAAAAACGGATTAAAAGAGTTACTTCCGGGATTGTCGGCTATAGCCATGCCGGCTGAACGCGCTAACCGGTTACAATCTCCTTCAATAAACCGATCAAATACGTAACTGTTATTTAAGTTAGGGTCAATTTTTGCTTTACGGATTCCCGGAATCACGAATGGGTTTTCTATACGATCGGGTTGATAATCCGGAAAGCTGTCAGACTCTTGTGTTTGAACCGGCCCCATAGGACGTTGCGGCATTCGAACCGAGCGGTTATGCTCAAACTGGTCCGACTTTTCCATTACTATAGAATACTCAAGCTTGCCCTCCGGTCCCAGTACTTTGGCTAAGGTTGAGCGTAACATGGTATAATAATGTTCTTCCAGCCACTCATACCAAAATTGGCTGGGTACTTGAATGGTTAATGTATCATCTTTTAGTGAAACAGGTTTTATGGGTTCAAACCACGATTTGTATTTTTGATAGCTGATATTATCCTTGATAATATCCAGACAATTTTCCCATACTGATTCAACCGATAACTCGTGCAACTTTCCAGATCCCCCTTAAAGGTGTTAGGCAAATAATGTAAAATGTTTGATTGACTTAAAATCAGTTATCCACAAGAAGAAGCGTGAGTGCTGATTTTCTGCAACGGTGAAAATGGGGATTTCTTAGCCCCTTGTCAAACCGGATATCAATTATTATCCAAAAGTTATCCACATTCTTTAAAAGCACCTAACTCATTGCGAGGCAGTGGCTTAAGCATTTCTATAAAATTCTATAAAATTCGACTTGACAGCCCCTAACATTGCTGTGATGGCATATCTCCTATTATGCTGATATTTCAAAAATGAGAATAAAAACTTTTCCACAAGTTTTCCACAATCTCTAAGTGCTTAAAAGTGCCTGCCATTTTTAGCAGATATTAAAATATTTCACTGCTTAGATGTCTTTAAAAAACGAGGCTTATCACTATAGTCATTTTTTGTTTCTACTTTCCAATAGTCTGTTGTAAATAAGGCAGAAACTTCTGGGGAAAAGTGCTCGTGTAATTCTAAATAAACGGAGCCTTCAGGCTTTAGAAAACTGCGTGCAAGTTTTTCAATAGCACCGTACATCTCTTGCGTAGAATTACAAAATAAAGCTACTTCAGGTTCGTAGTTTTTCACTTCATCGTCTAAGGCAGGTTTTTCGGAATGAAGGATGTACGGAGGGTTAGAAATGATAAGATTAAATGTGGTGTCTGTAAAACGGGTGGGATTAAACAGGTCGTCTTGAGCAAAGTGAACTTCTACTTCATTTAGCTCTGCATTTTTTTGAGCCTGCTGCAGTGCTTCTTCAGAAATGTCGATAGCATAAACATCCCAGTCAGGGCGTTCATTTTTAAGCGCAATGGGAATACATCCCGAACCCGTTCCAACGTCTAACACGGTGAAGTTTGGGCGGTTTGGGTGAAGTTGGAGAATCCAATCTACCAGCTGTTCTGTTTCCTGACGGGGAATTAAAACTCCGGGGGCTACATTCAAGCTAATGTTATGGAAATCGGCGGTGCCGGTAATATATTGCAGAGGCTCGTGGGCTGCGCGACGTTTTACGTAAGGACGTAAAGTGTCAAGTTCAGCGGTGGAAAGAGGGCGGTCGTATTCCAGATAAAGATCCAGGCGTTTAACGGAAAGTACATCCGCAAGCAGCCACTCGATGCTCATTCGCGGTGAGTTTACATTTTTCTCTTCAAAAAAAGCGGTGGCCCATTCCAACATGCTCAGTACCGTCCATACGGAAGGAACTTTGGCCATGTGAAATTATTCCTCTTCTTCTTTTGGGGGTTGTTCTTCCTGAAGTGTTAAGCCGTGGCGGTTTGAGAAGTCCAGAATAAAGTCTATAACATTCGACTCTACATTTCGTTCTTCGGAAAGTGAACTTCCACGAAAGCCCATGCGTCCGCCGGTTTTCTTAAGAACAATTTTATTGTGTTTTCCTGAACTTTCAATAATGCACGTTAAGGTAACACTGGAGTTTATTTGTTTTTCGTACTCTTCATAAACAGCAACATAAATAGTTTCTGAAGATTTTTCCGGCGAGTATTCATATAAGAACTTTGGCGGATGATCTTTAAACATCTTGGAAGACATTCTTCGAAGCGTTGCGGTTGGTCCGAATACGAAATAAGTTGTGTGTGAATTCATGCTTTATAGCTTGAATTAGTTATTTTATGAAAATGTTATTTAAATCAAATTGTGCTGAAAATAACAGGTTATTGCATTAAGACAATAAAAAATTGAATAAATAATTACTTTAAATGTAAAATAAGCTGTTTAAACTAACCTAACCCTCTTTTTGAATGAATATTTTTAAAGTTATTACCCTGTTTGTTGTACTATTTAGCTGCAGTTATCCGGCTTTTGGGCAATTCGGTGAGCCGGAAGTGGAAACCAGAGAGCAACCGCGTAATTTATTTGATGAAGGTTATAAAACCGGATTTGGTTTCGAAATCTCGCTCAGTGATTACGGCGTTGGCGCCGGCGGGCAGTTTCGCTTTGGGTTAAGTAAATACACCGAGGCTATTCTCACTCTAAAAGCAAAAGGCCTGAAAGACCCAACCGAACAAACATTTATCAATTATACTTTTGGTTTTAAAACCGTACCCGAAAAATACCGCAGGGTGTTTGCAATTCCATTATATGCAGGTATCAAGCAGCGTTTCTTTGCTAAAGAGATTTCGGATAACTTCCGCGTATATAGTTCATTAAGCGCCGGCCCCACCTTTGCCGTTTCGTATGCGTACTTTAATGATCTTTCAGGTAATGGGTTTAGAGAAAATGATGCAGCTATTTACGGTTTTGCTGAACGGGTCAATGATATATTTTCCGGCTGGGATAACAGTAAAACCCACTGGGGCATGGGTGGGGAGTTTGTGGTCGGTATCGACTTTGGCGAAAACTTCGCCAACCTATCCAGTGTGCAGTTTGGCTATAGCATGAACTATTTTACGGAAGGAATTCAGGTTATGGAACCTTGCCGCCCTGATTTTAGCCGCCCCGGGCAAGCTCCTTTAAATCCATGTGGCATTGGCCCCGATTATGTAGAGGTTGGCCAAAATGCCACGCCTGTACCTATTGAAAAAGCAAACGATCCGCGTAAATACTTTGGCACCGCCCAGATCTCACTTATTTTTGGCTGGATGTGGTAAACCGATAATAGCGTAATTTAAGCCAGTTCAGGGAACCAGGTTTCAGGTTCTGCCAGACTTTCAATAATAATATCGGGTTGATGTTCAGCAAGTTCATCATGCCCGTACTTACCGGTGGTAACGGCAACGCATTTCATCCCGGCTTGTTTGGCGCAAATTACATCACGGGGCGTATCTCCTATAATTACAAACCGGGAAGGATTGGGTTGAATGCCCATTTTGCTTTCAACTTCATCAATAGCAAGGTGCGGAAGGCGGTTTCGGTCTAGGTCAAATTCACCAAAAGCACCTATCGAAAAATCATAATCAATATTTGCAGCTCGCAGTTTATAGGAAGCAGCCGTCGGGTAGTTTCCGGTAAGCAAACCACGCACAAAACCCTCTTGGGAGAAGTAGGCAATGGCGTCGTCCACAAAATCATGCCGCTTAACTTTTGTAGCATCCAGCCGTTCGTTTAAACGATTCAGATAGGCGGTTTTAAACCTTTGGTACAACGCATTGTCATAATCATGATTCACCAAAAAAGAAGTGAAAATATCGTGGTCGGTTCGTCCCGAAAAAGCATCACCCTCCATCTGCGGATAGTGAATTTGATGTTCATCCAATAATTCGCGGAGTAATTTACGGTTAAAATTTCGGTTTACGGTAAGCATGGTTCCGTCAATATCGAATAGAATAATCCAGGGATGTGTTGTCACAGTTAAAAGCTTTTTAAAAGTTTATATAATCTTCAACTAAAGGTACGAAACTTCCGCTGAATGGGCTTTATGTACATGTTAAAACATAGTAACTTCCAGCTATTAATCTCACTAACTATTAATCGGAGAATTTGAATGAGTTTTATTGAAGATATTCAGGCAAGGCAAGTAATTGACTCGCGCGGCAATCCTACTGTTGAGGTAGATGTAATTTTGGAAAGTGGAACCATGGGCCGTGCAGCGGTGCCTTCTGGAGCCTCAACCGGCGAGCACGAAGCCGTTGAGCTGCGCGATGGGGATAAGAGCTATTTTTTAGGTAAAAGCGTAAAGAAGGCGGTAGAAAATGTAAATACTACTATTGCCGAAGAACTGTACGGATTTCCTGTTTTTAACCAGTTAGATCTGGATGACTTGTTGCTTGAACTTGATGGGACACCGAACAAATCAAAGTTAGGAGCTAATGCTATTTTGGGAGTTTCTATGGCGGCAGCCAAAGCCGCAGCTAAAGAGCTTGGAATGCCACTATGGAGATATATTGGCGGCGTAAATGCTAAAGTAATGCCGCTGCCTATGATGAATATCATTAACGGAGGCTCGCATGCAGATAACAGCGTGGACATGCAGGAGTTTATGATTATGCCATCCGGCGCAACTTCATTCAGCCATGCGCTGCAAATTGGTGCTGAAGTGTTCCATAACCTGAAATCGGTGCTTTCTGAAGCAGGTTACAGTACCGCTGTTGGTGATGAAGGTGGTTTTGCCCCTAACCTGAAATCGAATGAGGAAGCTGTTGAGGTAATTCTGAAAGCCATCGAAAAAGCCGGATATATACCCGAAGATGATGTGGTAATTGCCTTAGATCCTGCAGCATCTGAATTTTATAATGAAGAAACCGGATTGTATGAATTCCACTGGAGCGACGGTTCTAAAAAAGATACCGATGCCATGGTTGAGTATTGGAGCGATTGGGTGGATAAATATCCGATTGTATCTATTGAAGACGGACTGGCGGAAGATGACTGGGACGCTTGGAAAAAACTGACCGAAGCTGTTGGTGATAAAGTGCAGCTGGTGGGTGATGACTTGTTTGTGACGAACACCGAGCGCCTGGCAACCGGAATTGAGCGCGGTATTGCTAACTCTATTTTGATTAAAGTAAATCAAATTGGAACCATCACCGAAACGCTGGATGCCATCGAAATGGCACATAAAAATGGTTATACGGCCGTCATTTCTCACCGCTCGGGAGAAACGGAAGATGTAACCATTGCCGATCTTTCCGTAGCCACCAACGCCGGGCAAATTAAAACAGGTTCTATGAGCCGAACCGACCGCGTGGCCAAATACAATCAGCTCATTCGGATTGAAGAACAGCTGGGCGATAATGCCTTGTTCTTAGGCAAAGACGCTTTTGGCCTGTAAGCTTTAAGTTGATTTGAATACCTTTAAAAAGCCCTCTGTCAGAGGGCTTTTTTTGTTATCTGAGTTAAAGTTACAAGGCGTGTTAAAGTCGCTGAATAAATTATTGTAAGGAATGGCATCGGGCAGGCTCTTACTTAATACAGATAGTAGCTTTTCTCAAGCCGGCTTTTTTCAGGAAAGTCGGTTTTTTGTATCTCGGAATTACTTTAGGTTTATTATTTGACTCCAAATTTTTACTGCCTATGATTTCGGGTATAGTTAATAATATCACACTTACCATTACTTCTCCTTTTTCATGAATAATTTGGGTAAATCAATCTCTCCAAAAAAGCTTTAGAATGCGTACCATACGCGTATGCGAAACACTCATGTCGAACTTCTTAATTTTCGGAATCATAAAGAGACCAAAGTAGATTGGGCGCCTCATTTAAACGTGATTACCGGGCCCAACGGCTCGGGTAAAACCAGCGTGATTGATGCCATTCATTACCTGTGCATGTCGCGCAGTTTTGTATCGAACACTGATACTTATGTGGTGAATAAGGAAGAAAGCTTTTTTATGATAAACGGGCATTTTGAGGGAGAAATCCGCTCCGAATTTGATGTGTCTTGCACTTATTCGCGCGGGGATGGGAAAAAGATGTTTGTGAATGATGCGCCTTTAGACCGACTTTCTGACCTCATCGGCATGGTGCCGGTTGTTACGCTGACGCCTGATGATAAAAAGCTGACGCTGGAAGGACCGGCCGAACGTCGCAGCTACTTCGATTCTTTTATAAGCCAAATTTCGCCGGCTTATCTGCGCGATTTAATTGATTACCGTAAAATCCGTAAACAACGGAATTCTCTGCTGCAAGAATTTCGAGGACCACAGTCGGTGCTGGAGGCTTATTTGGAACCCTGGAATGTGCAGCTGGTTGAAACCGGTTCGCGAATAGTGGCAAAACGATATCGGGTTTTAGAAAATCTGAAAGCATATTTGGCCGAAGATTACGCCATGATTTCCGGGATGGATTTGACAACAAATCTGGAATATCAGACATTGTGTGAGCCCACTGATGATGTTGAAGCTATACAAAAAGCATATTACGCAGAACTGGAAAAGGCTCAACCCAAAGAAATTGAACGCGAAATTACGACCATTGGTCCGCATAGAGACGAAGTAGTGTTTTACTTAGATGATTTTGAATTACGCCGGTTTGGATCGCAGGGGCAGCATCGGCTGTTTGGCGTTTCTTTAAAACTGGCGCAGCTTCACTACTATTCTGACGAGCTGGATGATTTTCCCATATTAATGCTGGATGATGTATTCGGTGATTTGGATCCCCAAAAAACAAAAATTCTGTTAGATGCTTTAGAGCAACATAAAGGCCAAATATTTATAACTTCAGCAAACTCTAACACCTTCGAAGATTATGTTACCTTTGATGGTGAAAATAACCGCTTGTTTAGCGTAAAAGATGGACGTATAAAACAAAACCACCCATGAGATTTGATACGCCAAAGTCATTAAGTTCTGTATTAGAAGAATTTCTTGAAAAATTCCCTCAAAAAAGAAAGCTGAAGCAGGGTATGATACTGTCTGCTTTTGCTGACGTGGTGGGAGAGCGGATGGCCGATGAAGTGGAAGACCTGCATTTTGAAGGCAATAAGCTGGTAATGAAGGTGAAACATCCGTCATGGCGCCACGAAATTCACACCAGCCGATTTAGCATTGCTAAAAGGCTGAATGCAAAAGTAAAAGGCGATATTGTGGGCGATATTGTTGTGCGCAGTTAGTTGATAAACCTTAATTCTGCATCTATATTCTTATATGGCTGAAAGCGAAAAAATCGAACTTATTGAGCGTGTAAAAAAGTTTTTGAAACCCGGTACAAAACCCGGCGTTGATGAAACCAGTGTACAACTTGTGCGCCGCGAAAAGGTTATCGTATTTCTGGTGGCCTATATTATGGCTATTCTGTTGTGGTTTATTGTAAATCTGGGCGGCAGCTTCAGTATTAATCTTAATATTCCTATTGAGGCCGGCAATGTTCCTCAAAACAAGGCTTTGACCGAAGCACTGCCCGATTTTGTGCAAGCAAGCATATCGGGTAATGGCTGGGAGTTGCTTAAATTATATAATGACCCGCCTACCATTGTGGTGAATATTGAAGGGGATGAAGTGAATTTGTTTGACCAAACCCGACAGCGGCTCAGCTACCTGCAAGATATTGATATTTCCAAAGTGCAGCCCATAATGCTATCGGTTAGCATGGAGCCGAAAATGTCTAAAAAAGTACCCGTTCGAATAGTCAGTGAGCTGAATTTTCAGAAACGCTATGGTTTAGTGGGTGAACCGGCTTACAGCCCTGACAGTATTACGGTAACGGGGGCTGAGTCAAGAATTAAGGACATTACAGAATGGCTGGTAAAAGATACGTTGCGTTTGGAGAACATCCGCGATGATATTTCTACTACCTTGATGCTGGAAGATGCCCGTGGCGTGGTTTCACTTTCAGAGAGTGAAATTACCTATAAAGCCAATGTTTCTGAGTTTACGGAAGGTGAAACTACCGTTTATATCCGAACCCGGGACCTTCCGCGCGGGCAAAACGTAAACTACAATCCGTCTTCAGTTACCATAAAATACGATGTGCCCATCGAGCAGTACGCGGCGGTTCAGAAAACCAATCCGTACGAAGTGTATGTTCCCTATTCAAAAATTGTAGAGGACAATACCGGCTTTGTAACTCCTGATATCCAGCAAACCGCCGAGCAGTTTGAGCTGCACCTGCGCAGCTTTCAACCCAAAGCCGTGGCCTATTTTACCGTACTTGACTAAAAATTTAGTACAAGTCCAACCGAAGGTAAAACACTGGCGTCTTCATTTAAGTTTACCTGCACCAGACTTTCGGGCTTTATAATTTCCCCGTTTTCATCACGCTTTAAGCCGTAACGAGGTTCAGACGGCTCGGTTTGCAACAGTGCATTTTGGATTTCGATGTACACATCAAGGCTGAGGTTGGGAAAGTTAAATTTCTTATCAACCCGAATATCAAGCTGGCTGAGCGCATCCAGCTGAACGCTGCCCAAACGATTATAATCACGGAAAACAGCCGGATAATTTTGCAGTGTTTTTGGTTTGTCAACCGGTGCATACGGCGATGATCCTAAATAACGGTAACGCCCGCTCACTTCCCAGTTATTGCCAAATTTATAGCCGCCAAGCAGCGAAACAAGTACGCTGTTATCCCAAACAGCCGATTTATATGCTCCATCCAGCAGGTTGGTGAATTCGCTTTTATAAAAAGTGATAGCGGCTACGCCATAAAACTTACCGGTAAATTTTTGCTGATATAAAAGCTCAACGCCGTACGCTCGCCCTTCACCCATGCTACGCACAGATTCACTTCCAATTACCGCATAATCGCCGCCTTTGTTGGCTAACGAAACGCTGTCGGTGGTAGAAATGGGATAATCATCATACCATTTGAAAAATCCCTCGGCAGAAATCCGGGCACGTTCAGATACCAAATATTCCAGCCCAAGCACGGCATGATCACTGCGGATATACTCTGTATTTTTGTTGGTAAAGGCACCGCTGTTGTCTTGAAAGCCAAGCGTGGTATAAGGCAGAATTTTATAATATCGACCAACAGAAGAATTCAAGGTCCATTTTTGATTTGGGGTGAGGTTGTAGGAAAGCGAAAATCTTGGGCTGAGCGTGCGGTAAATCTCATTTCCGGAATGTGTAAATGTGTTTCCATCGGCTCGTAATCCTAAAGACAAACTCAGGCGATTTCTAAAAAACTGGCCTGAAGTCTGCCCATAAATTCCGTATCGAAAAAAGTTAAGATCGGTATTGAATTGCCGGCTGTTAATCAGGTCTTCAGTCTTGTTGCTATAATCGGAGTTGATGATGTTAAAGCCGCCGGTAAGCGTCCAGTTATCAATAAATTTGGTCACTTTATACCGCAAATGGGTTTCCGTTTCTCGTGATTCATTCTTTAAATACAATCCCGATTCATTCACGTTATCACGATATCGGTAAAAATTATTCCCCAGTGTGTTATTACTGATTACGGTATTCATAAAACCGGTGTTATCTTTAAATTGGCGCCTCCAGCCCACGCCCACCGTATTGCTATTCTGATTTATTACGGGAATTTGATTCTGTATGGCTAACTGCTCTGCATCATAATCGTCCATTTCGTTGATAGACAGATCATCAATAGATCCCACGCCGGTTACATAAATAGAGTTATGCTTGTTAATGCGGTGATTTACTTTGAACTGATAATCCCAATAATCAGGCAAAAAAGGGAGACCAATGCTTTTAAAAAGCAGCTGTAAATAGGAGCGCCGAACGGATGCAATGTAGGTGGTTTTGGCCTCTGCACGATCTCCTTTAAAAAGAGGACCTTCAACCGTAAGCGCCGCCTCGCTGGAGCCTACTCTCAGGTTTCCATTAAATTCGCGGTCATTTCCGGTGCGTTGATTGAACTGAAGCACACCTGAAAGCACGTTGTCATATTCTGCAGCAAAAGCACTGGCCGTTAGCGATACACCTTCAAAAAAGGAAACATTAAGCAGGCCAACCGGACCGCCCGCACTGCCCTGAGTTGAGAAGTGGTTGATGTCGGGGATAGGAATACCATCCAGATAATACACATTTTCGTTAGGAGCACCGCCTCTGATAATCACATCATTCCGAAACCCTGCGGTTGAGCCGGAAACGCCGGGCAGCGACTGCACCACTTTCGCAATATCATTGTTACCGCCGGGATAAGCCGCAATTTCTTCCTGGCTGAATTTTTGTATGGAAAGCGGCGTAGTTTCTTCTTTTTGAAAGGGATTGGGCGTTACCGTGACTTCATCCAGCTCCTGCAAATCTTCTTGCAGATTAAAGTTGAGATCAATATTTCCCTCCGAACGTACTACCACGTTAAAACGAGTTTGTGCAATAAAGCCCACAAAAGAAGCCTTCACGTTATAAGTTTTGGTGGGAATATTATTGATGGTGTAGCGCCCCTCAATATTGGTGGCGCTTCCCAGATCCGTTCCTTCAATAATAACGGTGGCTCCAATCAGAGGCTCGCCGGTTTTGGCATCGGTAACGTGGCCGGTAATGGTTCCGGTAGTTTGAGCTAAACCGTTAGCACTAAGCAGAACAAAAATCAAAAATAGAGAAGTTAAAAAAGGTCTCATGAAGAATAGTCTCATTAAACTTTGCAGGTGAGGGCAAAGGAAAACAACCGTTAAGATGCTAAATATCGTTCCTAACGGATTGCTGAGCTGTGGTGCTTGTTTCATAAATATACTCTTCTCCTATTTAGAGAATAATATTTTGACCGATAAGCGCACCAAACTTATAAATAAAATCTTTTACAGGTTTTGTTTAGTACTGTTACCTTTTAGCAATTACTGAGCACAGCCAATAACAAATCGTATGAATTTAAAATTACCTGCTACAATAATTCTTTTTCTTTTACTGTTTAATGTTTCTGCTTTTGCGCAGCAAATCAATCGGAATGTGGAGATAGACGGCCAGCTGTTTCTTTCGTTTGAACATGCCATGCAGGATGATGACTATGAAAACCGCTTTTCTATAAAGCGCGGATACGTCAATTTCAGAGGGCAACTTTCGGAACAGGTTGGGGTGCGTGTAACTCAAGATGTATCGATTGATGAAGAAGGGGACGGTGCCGGAGATATTGAGCTGCGCCTAAAATATGCGTATGTGAAATATGATGTTAAGGCATCAGGATTTTTCAGTAAAATGTCCTTTTCAGGCGGTGTTGTAGGCAGGCCCTGGATTGGCTTTGAGCAGAAAGTAAATGACTATAGAGCACAGAAAAGTATGTTTTTAGATCAAAATAAATTTCTGTCTTCTGCAGATTATGGGGTGAACTTTGAAACGGGTTTAGGCGAGCAGCTGGATATGGACGGACTGAAATCGAATGCGGGTAAATTTGGCAGCTTTGCTATTGGAGTTTATAACGGAGGCGGTTATTCAGCTATCGAAAAAAACAATAATAAATTGATTGAAGCCCGGCTTTCGCTTCGTCCGCTTTTAGAGGCTTTTCCCGGCATTCAAACCACGTTTTTTGGTGCTTATGGAAAAGGAAATGCTGAATTTAATCCTGATTTTGAGCTCATAGGTGCAGCCTTAACCTACGAATCACAACAATTTAACTTAGTTGTGCAGGCTTTTAATTCGGTAGGAGACGGGCAGGCGAGATATTTGCATCCAATCACCAATAAAGCATACCAATTACAGGGATGGAGTGCCTTTGGAGAACTTCAACCCCTAAAGAAATATCCGGTATCGCTTACCCTCCGTGCCGAAGAATTATACAACGTAGATTTAGACGTGCGAACGGTTAGAGAAGGCTCTGCAGGTATAGCCTATGTGTTTGAGAATCGCTCTAAAATAATTCTGGATTATGGCTATCAAGATTCACCCTTAGCCGATTTTCATCGAGTTGGGGTGATTGGAGAAGTTCGGTTTTAAAAGTAGCTATTTAGTAAACCAGCCGGGATTTTTTCTAATGAATGTTCGAATCCATTTTTTCATAAAAAAGGATTCGCCCAGCTTTAGATAGCGCCAGCCCAAAAGCGAAATAAAGGCTGCACCAAGGGCATTTACAATCATATCCCACATGGTATCGGTGAGGCCGGATGGGTCGCCCAGCATGGGTTTTTGCATATTCAAGCCAAAAATCTGGTCCATAGAAAATTCAAAAATTTCCCAAAAAGTACCCATCATTACGGCAAAGGTGAAGGCAAAAAATGCAATAAAGCCATCGGTCAGGTGCACAGATACCCGATCTGACTCGTTTAGAATATAGACAAGCAAAAACCCGACTACGCCAAGCAGTAAGCCGGCTGTGGTGTGCAGAGCCATATCCCACCACCAAAATCGCTCATAAAAGCTTTGGATTTCACCCAAATACAAAGCAGCGAACGTAAAGAGAACAGCGGTAAGGTGGAACTCTGCCGGCAGTTCCATTTGCAGTCTTTTTCTGAAAATAATGGGCGAAAACATGGTAAGAATAATGAGCGTTACCGGAAATAAAGCTGTAAAGTTTTGCTCAATAGCTAAAAAGACGCCCTGCCCCAGCATCAGAATCAATAATACGGTAATCGTAATTCGGTGAATTTTGTTTTCGCGTACAGGAGCAGCATTTGGCTTTTGGGTATCAGAAGGTGCAGGCATACAATGGTAGCTAAAACTTTAAGAATGAAATGAGTAGAGTAACTTCAAAAATAACAAAATTATCCAAAGATTTTATAGTCCTTAAAGGTATTTGAATAACAAGGGGTGAAGTATTATTGAACCCAAACTGCGCACACGTTGTTATAATAGACGGCTTGCATTTATTATGAATTAATTAATAACTAATTCCTCAAAATACCTGTATATTTAAGGCTCTCAACTTTTTTGGAGCGAAATAAGAAAAAACGTCAGCCAAGAAGAGAATTCCATTTTAATATAATACACCTAATGCCACAAGATTTAAGAAATATAGCCATTATTGCTCACGTAGATCATGGCAAAACGACCCTTGTTAATCAAATTTTAAAACAAAGCGGTACGTTTAAAGAACATCAGGAAGTAGAAGACCGCGTAATGGACTCCGGCGACCTGGAACGAGAGCGGGGGATTACCATCAGCTCTAAAAACACGGCGGTTAACTGGAACGGCACCAAAATTAACATTGTAGATACTCCCGGTCACGCCGACTTTGGCGGAGAAGTAGAGCGCGTGCTTAAAATGGTAAATGGGGTAATTTTATTGGTAGATGCTGCCGAAGGCCCGCTGCCGCAAACCAAATTTGTGCTTAGAAAATCGCTAAGCCTTGGATATCAGCCCATTGTAGTTATCAATAAAATTGATCGAAAAGACGCACGGCCGGATGCCGTTCTGGATGAGATTTTTGACCTTTTCGTGATGCTGGATGCCACGAACGAGCAGTTAGATTTTCCGGTGCTTTATGCCATAGCCAAAGAAGGAATTGCCAAAGATGAGCTGGAAGATGAAAATGTAGATATCTCTCCGCTGCTTAATAAAATAGTAGATCATGTTCCGGCGCCCGACCATGACACAGATGCCAAGTTCAAGATGTTGGTAAGCAGTATTGACTGGAACGACTATGTAGGCCGAATTGCCGTGGGCCGTATTGAACAAGGCACTATTAAAGTTGGCCAGGAAGTAGCTTTAATGGACGGTAAAGGCGAGGTTAAAGAAAAGGCGCGTACCACAAAATTATTTACCTTTAACGGCTTGCAGCGCGAGCCGGTTGAAGAAGCCCACGCCGGTGATATCATTGCGTTAGCCGGATATGAAGAGGTAAATATTGGCGACACGCTCACGGATACTTCAGATATGACACCACTGCAATACGTGGATTTAGATCAGCCCACTATTGCCATGTACTTCCGGGTAAATAACTCTCCTTTTGCCGGAAAGGAAGGTGATTATGTAACATCAAACCAGATAAAAGATCGCCTGTATAAAGAGACAAAAACCAATGTGGCTATGATTGTAGAGCCTACCGAAAGTCCTGATATTTTTAAAGTGTCGGGTCGGGGTGAGCTGCAAATGGCTATTTTGATTGAAACGATGCGCCGTGAAGGATTTGAATTTTCTGTTTCTCGTCCCGAAGTGCTTTTCAAAGAAATTGATGGTGTGAAGCACGAGCCGGTAGAAGAAGTGGTGGTTGATGTGCATACCGATTACAGCAACCGGGTGATTGACAACCTGCAGAAGCGAAAAGGAATTATGGCTTCTATGAGTCAGGAAGGCGAGAATAACCGAATTGTATTTCGAGTGCCTTCGCGCGGCTTGATTGGTTTTAGAGGCGAAATGCTTACCGAAACGCGCGGTACAGGTATTATGCACCAGCAGTTTGATCAATATGAGCCATATGCGGGAGAAATTCCCGGAAGAAATCGAGGTGCATTAATTGCTCTTGAGCAGGGTGATGTCACCGGCTACGCGCTGGAAGGCGTGCAAGATCGCGGTGAGTTTTTTGTAGTGCCCGGAGACCCGGTGTATATGGGACAGGTTGTAGGAGTTAACAAACGCAGTGATGACATGGTGGTAAACGTGGTTAAAAAGAAAAACCTGACCAACCACCGCGCCACACAAACGGCCGATTCTGTAAAACTAAACCAAGTGCGCAAGCTAAGCCTGGAGCAGTGCATTGAATTTATTGATAATGATGAACTGCTGGAAGTAACTCCAAAAAGCCTGCGCATCCGCAAAACCTTCCTCGATCACAACGACCGCAAACGCGCAGAAAAGAAAAAAGCCGGCGTTTAGTCGTTGCAGGAATAGCAACAAAAAGTAAATCAGTAATTAATACCGGATAGTGAAGAAATTTCGCTATCCGGTTTTTTGTTTTAATACTACTTTATAAGCATCATTTTTTTGGTTTGGGAAAATTGGGCGGTTTTAATTTGATAAAAGTATATTCCACTGGCTAAGTTTTTAGCATTAAAAGTAACCTGATGTTCGCCCACCTGTTGCTTTTGATTTACCAAAGTAGCCACATGCCGCCCCATTACGTTAAAAACCTTCATCGTCACATTTTCCGCTTTAGGCAGATGATAGTAAATGGTGGTAGTTGGGTTGAAGGGATTTGGGTAGTTTTGTTTTGCCTGAACCTTCGGCTCAAATGCATAATTAAAAAAAGATGCTACACTTATAAGCCGGAAGTCGGATTCTTTACAAATAGTAAAGAAAAACACCACTCAAGAGCTGATGAAAGCTCCTTTTTTAACCGAGGGGTAAATTTCCTCAAAGGTTTGGAAGGTTTCCGGTTCTGTTCTTTTGTTGATGTGAGAACGTTTTAGCTGACTAAATTCGGTAAAGCCCATTCCTGCCAAAAGTTCACCTGCTGATCGAACGGTTTGTTGCTGAAAGTTTTTAACCCGTTCGGCTTTATCTTTTACTACCAGTCCGCGCGTGAGGTTTGGATTGTGCGTGGTAATGCCGGTTGGGCACTCGTTGGTATCGCATTTTAAAGCCTGAATGCAACCCAAGGCAAACATCATTCCCCGGGCGCTGTTACAAATGTCGGCACCCAGCGCCATGGCTCGGATAATATCAAAAGAGGTAATGATTTTTCCGGAAGCAATAATCCGTATTTCTTCCTTCAAGCCGAATCCATTCAGCGAATCAGTAACAAAAACGAGTGCTTCTTCCAATGGCATGCCAATAGAATCTGAAAACTCGATAGGGGCCGCACCGGTTCCGCCTTCGCCACCGTCTATGGTTATAAAATCCGGTTTTATGTTAGTTTTTATCATGGCTTTGCAGATGTCGGTGAATTCCTGCTTAATGCCAATGCAAAGCTTAAATCCTACGGGCTTTCCTCCCGAGAGCTTCCGCAGCTGCTGCACAAAATTTAAGAGTCCTTCTGCATCAGAAAAGGCTTTATGATAAGCGGGAGAAACAACTTTGGTATGTGGTTTAACTCCACGGATTTCGGCAATTTCCTTGGTATTTTTAATAGCCGGAAGCACGCCTCTGTGTCCCGGTTTGGCACCCTGAGAAAGCTTAATCTCAATCATTTTAACTTTCGGTTTACGTGCTTTTTCTTGGAACAGATCGGGATTGAAGCTGCCGTCGTGGGTTCGGCATCCAAAATAACCCGAACCAATTTCCCACACTAAATCGGCGCCATATTCTAAATGATATGAAGATATGCCGCCTTCTCCGGTATCATGAAAAAAGCTGCCCATTTTGGCCCCTTTGTTTAACGCACGCACCGCAGCGGCACTTAACGAGCCGTAACTCATGGCAGAAATATTTAGAACCGATGCGCTGTACGGCTGCTTGCACTCCGGACCTCCTACAATAACGCGCGGTGCTTCTTGCGCTACTTTTTGGGGATAAATGGAATGAGCCGCCCACTCGTACTGCTCTTTATACACATCCAGTTCTGTGCCAAAAGGATGGGTTTCAAAGTGATTTTCGGAACGTTTATTTACAAAATCACGCTGATTTTTATTGAAGGGTTTTCCATCGGTATTACTCTCCACAAAATACTGGCGAATCTCAGGGGAAATGCTCAAAAACAGATAGCGAAAATGTCCCAAAAGCTGAGAACCTCAAAAAAGCTCTGATCAAAACAAACAAAACCTGAAAGCCTGGCCGGGCACATAACGACCCGGCGTTTAAGCGGTTTTAACAAGATGATTTATGACAACGGCAATAACGCACGAAAACTTTTAAGTGGCAACTCAGGCTACGTTAAAATCCGCTTGAAACGCATTGTTATACCCACGGTTTTAGGTTCGAGATTCCCAGTACCCTGGTTTTCGCCTTAAATTCATGACGGCAAATATGGTAATAAGCTCGTCTTCTACAGAGTAAATGATTCCATACGGAAAGCGGGAAACCAAAAATCTTCGTTCTGTCTTTGTAATTTTAGTTCCGGATGAAGGTTGTTGTTCAATGACATCTAAAACTTTTTCTACTTCATTAATAAAATCATCCCCAAGGCCAACAACCTGCTCCTCGTAGTATTCCGAAGTTTCAAAGAATTCTTTTCTGGCTTCTGAATGAAATTTAATAGTCACTTTTGAATACGTTTTCTCGCTTCTTTTAAAACATCTGTAGCCGAATGAAGGGAGGCTTCGCCAGATTTAAGCGATTCTTTTCTCTTTTGAACTTCATCAATCCAAGCCTGTTCTATTTCAGGATCAATTTTGCCATGGATACTTTGTAATAATTTATCAGCCAGGCGGGCTTTATTCTTCCGGTCAAGATTTAAGGCGGAATTTTCGATCTCTTTAAAGTCGGTAATCATAATAAATGAGTTAGTTTACCTGAATGTAATTATTACTGAAGAGAACTGGAAGCGATAACCATTATTGTAGTGGGTATAACGACCTACCGCATAACCGGCGCAGGGATTATGATTTGTTAAAAGGCTACT
>CAZDGU010000001.1:483094-500180 GCA_964505215.1 uncultured Balneola sp. | reverse complement strand
GCTGTAAATGAAAGAAGTATAATTGGGAAAACTCAGAAAGCTAACCATTTGAATGAATTATCGTAGTTGTAGCCATCTCTGGGTTCGCGCAGATTTTCGCAGAGGAATGCGCTGAGTTTCGGGGAGTTTTTAGAAAGAGATAGTGAGCCTTTGTGGTAAGAAAAGGGAATTAATCAATCAATTACTGCGCGGCCGCCGCCTTCGTTTAGGGTGTAGTTGGTGAGGTCCGAATTTCCGAAGAATCCGTTGGCGGCAATGCTGTCGGGTGGGGAGATGAATATGACAAATTCCGGAGTGCTTACCCGGTCTTTTTCTCGTTCCCATTTCAGATAATCAGACCGCAACCGCTTTCCTTCCGGAGCCTGCACTTTCACATTTCCGAAGAGTTCAAATTCAGAAGTTACGGGATGATAAACGGCGCTATCTGCCTGTACATAGGTGTCGGGATTGGCCTCTTCATCATAAATTTCAATAAAAACCGGTCCTCGAATTTTTGTAATATTTTTGTGCTCGTTTTGGATAGAAGCGGCATAGCTCCCGGACAGCTTGAGCTTAATTTTTTCCTGCTCTAATATTTCCATTTGAATGCCCCAGCTTTCGGTAGTCGTAAATAGAGAATCGCTGAGAGCCTCTTGCACCTGCTTACTTTCGTACTCAGAAAGTTCACCACAGGAAGCGGTAATCACCACAATTAATAATGGAAGCAGAATGAGATAGCTTTTACTCATAATTAGCCAAATTCGGATTTACAACAGCACAACATGCCATCACCATTTATAACAATAAACGAGCTAAGCGTTAAAAGCTTATGGAAATTATAGCGTACCGAAATAGCGATCACCGGCGTCTCCCAGTCCCGGCACAATAAACGCATCGTCATTCAGCTTTTCATCTATAGCTGCGGTGATAATGGGTACATCGGGGTGATCGTTTTGAATGCGTTGAATGCCTTCCGGAGCCGAAATTAAGGTAACGAATCGAATATTATCGGCCCCATTTTCCTTTAAAAACTGAAGGGCGTGCGAGCCACTCCCGCCGGTTGCCAGCATGGGATCTACAACCAGCGTATAAGCGCCATGTAAGCCGCCCGGAAAGTTGTGGTAGTAGTTTACGGGTTGATGCGTCTCCTCATCCCGATATACGCCGATGTGACCTACTTTGGCATCAGGCATGAAATTAATTATGCCATCTACCAGACTTAAGCCGGCCCGCAAAATAGGAATTACAAATACTTCAGCTGCCGGCTTGTACCCAACAGCAGGCTGCACAGGAGTTTCCACTTCATATTCTTTCAGCGGAAGATCCTGAAGCGCTTCAGCTGCCAGAATAGTACCGATAGTTCCCATAGCTCGACGAAATGGGGCCGTTTCAGTCCTTTTATCTCGAAGAATGCTGAGGTACCGCTTTACAACGGGATGATTAATTTCAGTTACATTTTTCATATTACACCTGTTGCGGGGCTTCGGCTTCATCTATTTCTTTAAAGTACTTTTTACTGGCTACAGCTACCGAACCTGAAAGAATAAATAAGGCTATAATGTTCGGGAAAGTCATTAAACCTAAAGCAATATCCCCGATGGCCCAAACAGTTGCAAGAGGGAAAATAGCACCAAAAAAGTGCATAATTAAATACACAACCTTATAGTAAATGATGGATTTATCTCCGGCCAGGTACTGTATGGAACGGTCACCATAATAGCTCCAGCTAATGGCGGTAGAAATACCAAACAACAGCACACAAAATGTTACAATGTGCTTACCGTATGGGAAAATGGGAGCCAATCCTCTTTCAAAAGCCAGAGCCGTAAGTGGTGCTCCGTTTTCAATAATCTTGGTATATACGTTGGCTACAGTATTTCCTTCATCATCAATAAAAGTACCGCCTTCACCTTGAAAAACAATCTTTCCGGTAAATAGAGAAGTTTGAGCCTCATCAACAAAAAATTTGCCGGTTTCAAAGTCATTTCTCATCACCTTACCGTTCTGCGGTACACCGGCTTCAATAAATAAGGTGTTACTGCCGTCTGTGATTTCTACGGCGTTATCGCGGCTGCTTGGGTTAAATACCATGTTATGCTGGTCTTCCCATACGCCGGTACTCACAATTACCAATCCCGTCATGGTACACACCAAAATGGTGTCAATAAAAGGTTCTAATAAAGCTACTACGCCTTCGCGAACCGGCTCATCAGTTTTAGCGGCACCGTGCGCAATAGGAGCTGAACCCTGACCTGCTTCGTTTGAAAATAAGCCTCGTTTAATTCCCCAAACTAAGGTTGTTAGAAACATTCCTGATCCTACGCCAAACAATCCGGCTTCGGGGGTGAAGGCCGACTTAAATATAGTTGCGAAAGCAGGAATTACGTCTCCCGCATTAATTGTCAAAATCACCAAAGCACCTAATACATAAATAAGTGCCATAAGAGGCATTAGGCGAGCTGTAACCTGGCCAATTCTTTTAATACCGCCTACAATAACAACGCCAACAAAACCGGCTGTTACTAAGCCTGAAATCCAGCTTGGAATTTGGAAGGTACTGTACATGGTGTCTGCTACAGTATTGGCTTGAACCGCATTACCGGTTAGAAACGAACAAATAACGGCCATAGACGCAAAAAATACAGCCAGCCATTTCCAATTTGGACCTAATCCTTTTTCAATATAATACATGGGACCGCCTGAAACGGAACCGTCGGCATTTTGAATACGGTGTTTAACTGCCAACGTACATTCGGTGTACTTTATAGCCATCCCGAAAAAAGCAGTAACCCACATCCAAAATAGAGCACCCGGGCCGCCATAGTGAATAGCAATAGCCACTCCTGCAATATTACCAATTCCAACGGTAGCAGAGAGCGCGGTTGTTAAAGCCTGAAAGTGATTTACATCGCCAATATCATCCGGATCATCATACACTCCCATTACTGATTTTATGCCGTGAGTGAACCGCCGTAACTGAACAAAACCAAGCCGGAGGGTGATAAAAATACCAAAGCTCAGTAGCAACACTACCATTAACGGGAATTTGTCAGGGGTTGACCAAACTAAATTGTTCAGCCAATTAACAACTTGTTCAAAAACTTCCATGAATAAATAATTAGGTTAAGGAATAATAAAGGCAGGCTGAAAGTAAAAAAGATTTGGGAATATTAAAGGACAACATTTGTAAAGAACCGTCCGCAATTGTAAAGACCTGTTTAAAAGTTAAATATTAATTGGCTTTTCAAACTCTTTATTAACGGTCTAATTCAACATGTATTAATTGTAAGATGTTGTTATTAATAGGTATAATTTATTTTCTTTTTTGGAGTGATTATAGCTTTTCTTTACAAGCTGTCAGGCATCTGAAATTAAAATTAGAAAAAGGGAAACCTCATTTAAAAGAGAAGTAAGAGGTTAGCCCTCAACACTCAACTGCACAGCCGGAATGAATAGGATGAACCTGCGAGTGCGTTGGTAAACACCTCACTTTGGACTGTGATAGGTGTGATTTTTTTGATGGGTGTGATGGGGTGTGAGTTTCGAGCATTAAACGGAAAGCCCGATTAACAAATAACCAATTCCCCAATAATCATTCCCCAACAAATCGTCCATCGCCATTCGATCGCTTGGTCTTTCGTAAATCATTTCCGACTGTGATGGGTGTGATATTCAAGATGAATGTGATGGTCATTGTCTAATGAAGAAACTTTGCAAATCTCCAATTTCTCCCAATCCAACAGGAGCTATCTCTATCTTAGTTTTGCCCCGAATTTCGGGGTTCCGGCTCACCTGTAAAATTTTCTAAACTTTGGCACCGCCGCAAGGAAAGAGGACGCGTTGGCAAAAATTCTTTCAGGTTACACCATAAGTAAGCACTAAAATTATCAATTCCGGCTTTACAGCAAAACCAAACAGTAACTTCACCAAAGCGTCTCCTTCCTTGGCGCGCTTGCGCGTTAGGGAAGGAACAAGGATGGGTCCTCGTGGCCAAGGGCAAAAAAGCTGAACTACGCAAAAACCCATTAACAAAAACCAATTTCCCAATAACCATAACTCCCACATAAAAAAACCTGCAATTTATAATTTAAAATGTCGGTTTCTTTTAAAACCATAAACCCCAGGCTCTTGTTAAAAACTTAAAGCAATAAATGAACGATTTTTAAACACCTTTGTTTATTAATTGGTAGTTTTAAGGCATTATCTTAATTAATAAATAACAGTTTAAGCTATGACAAAGGCAGACATTGTAGATATTATTTCACAATCAGTGGGGTTAACTAAAGTAGAAACCGAAGCCGTTGTAAATGGTTTTATGGAAACAGTTATGGACGCCATGAAGCGCGGAGAGCATATTGAGTTGCGTGGATTTGGTAGCTTTAAAGTGGTAAAACGTGCACAGCGCGTTGCCCGAAATCCCAAAACCAATGAAGAAGTAATTGTTCCCGAGCAGTACGCACCGGTGCTTAAAGTATCAAAAGATTTTAAAGAAGCCGTAAATGATGCTCATATGGTTGAAAATTGATTTAGAAAACGCTGCAAATCTTCTTATTTTTGAAGCGTTCGAACAACAGTAATTTTATATAAACTTATTAAAGGTGAGTATTTATGCCAAGTGGTAAAAAAAGAAAGCGCGCAAAAATTGCAAAGCATAAACGAAAAAAACGTCTGAGAAAAAACAGACATAAGAAGAAAAAATAAGAATTTTAAAAGGCTCCATTTTTTGGGGCCTTTTTTATTACCGGGATTGAAAAAGAAAAAAGCACCATATATTCCCAGCAATCCCTTCTATCTCTGTCTTTCATACATTCATTATCCTGCCAAATAAGCTCTTCTTTCGGCTCGATGATAAGAAGTCCTTCACACCACACTTCCGTGAAACTTGCTAAATTAAATAAAAATATGTACGATTTAAGTGGATATTAGGTTTTATATCTAATCTCTCGCTAAAACTTACTGGATTAACTCCTGTTTGTAATCAGTTCGCAGTTACATAAAAGGGGAATAGTTGTAATTTAAGATTAAGGTTATGAAAAAAACGATACTGACTATCGCACTTCTTTTTCTATTTTCGGGGATTGGATGGGGGCAGGTTTCATTAAATGATGCGTCTAAAATTACGATAGATTTTACGACAACTGTCAATGGAGTTAATGAGGGTGCTTTCGCTGGTACTGGATTTTCGCCAACTCCTGCTACAGGCCAATTAAATTCAAATGCCTGGGCTGTGACAGGATTGAGTGATGGTGTTTTAAATTTTGGTGGGACTAATACATCAGGAGATTATGCAAGAGGCAGATCAACCGGAGGAGTAACTACCAGAGGGCTATATGCTTTTGAAGTTGGTACATCTAATTATGCCTTGGGTTTCCAAGCAATCGGATCTGATTTTACACCTGGTACTATAACTTTAAAAATAACCAATAATACCGGTAAGGTAGTTACAGATTTGGCAATAGCTTATAATATCTGGGAGTATAATGACCAAGAAAGATCAAATTCTTTGAACTTTTCTCATAGTGCGGATAATTCAACTTATACAGATATTAGCGGGTTAAATTATACAACTACCCAAGCTGCTGATGCTTCACCTGCCTGGGCCTCAACAAATAAATCTACTACTATTTCAGGTTTAAATATTGCAGATGGCGTAAGTTATTACATAAGATGGTCGAGTGATGACGTTGGTGGAAGTGGCTCAAGGGATGAAATTGCCATTGACGACATTGAAATCACCCCAACTTTAGGTGCTGCAAATCCTGCCACAAAATTAGCAATTACTTCAATAAGTCCATCAGTTCCCTCTGTTGGCACCCCTTTCGATGTCACTGTACAAGCTCAAGATTCAGGGGGCTTGCCTGCAAATGTTTCAAGTGCTGTTGATATCACATTAACCAGAGATGGAGGGACGGGTGCATTAGGTGGAACCTTAACAGGAACTATAGCTGATGGTACAAATGAAGTCACCATTTCCGGAGTTACTTACAATACGGCCGAATTGGGTGTTACTATATCTGCAGCTGATGATGCTTCCAATTTAACTGCCGGAACAAGTGCTGCATTTGAGGTTTTAGCTGCTGCCGATCAACTGGTATTTGAACAAGTTCCCGGTATTGGGTTTAAGGCTCAATCTTTAAACAGATTTAGAGTTGTAGCTCAAAGAAGCGGTGATGGAAGTACAGATTTGAATTACACTAAAGACATTACTCTTTCTAAAGCTTCCGGGCCTGGAACTATAGGCGGAACACTCACAAAAACTGCGGTAGCCGGTGTAGTAACGTTCGATGATATCACCTTTGACACAGACGGGGACTATACCATCCAAGCCACCGATGGCTCACTTACCGGTGCAGTTAGCTCAACTATAACAATTAGCTCTCCCGACTTTGTAGAAGACTTTTCTAATTCTAACGCAACAGGAGGCTATAGGGATGATAGTTTTGTTGGAAATGATGGGATTATCTGGAATTATATTGAATCTCGTGATGAAAACGGAGACGCAAATAATTCAGGAATTGCTGGAAAAGCTATTATGCTGAGAAAGTCATCTGATAATAGTAAAATAATCTCAAACTCTATTTCCGGAGGAATAGGTGATTTTTCTGTCAAGCTTTACAAAGGATTTACCGGTAGTGGCGACCGCCAGGTTGAATTGTTTGTGAATGGAGAATCTCAAGGAGCCTCTACTGCTTTTGATGACTACAACATGCATGCGTTTACCGTGAATAATATAAACGTGTCTGGAGATATTGTGATTGAGATTAAAAATATCACCGGTAATCAAATTATAGTTGATGACATTGCCTGGTCTAAATACGATATCGGAACCTATAATGTAACAGTTGACGGCACCGAAGGCTGGCGCATGCTTTCTACGCCAGTTTCTGATGGTAAATACTCTGATTTACTCGGTTCCATCTGGACTCAAGGTTTTTCAGGTGCTAACTACACTTCTGGTGCTGCTAATGTTCAAACCTTTAATGTAGGGACAGAAAGCTTCGGCCCTATTAGCAACTTAACAGATGCTATGCCCTCAGGTCAAGGATTCATCACTTATGTGTACAGCGATGATGATTATGATGGAACACCCGAAGGTTTTCCAAAAACTCTCTCTCTTTCCGGTACTGAAAACAGTGGTAACGTAGCAACCACACTTAACTCAGGGGCAGAAGGTTGGAGCTTGGTAGGGAATCCGTATGCTTCTATCATTGAATGGGATGTGTTATATAGTAACTCAACCGACTTAAAAGGCACCGTTTATGTGTACGACCATGGCTATGATCCTATTGAGGCCAATAGTGGTGATGATGTATTAGCAAATGAAGAGGCTGGTGGTGGCTACCGTACATGGAATGGCACTGCGGGTTCACTTAAAGACGGTAAAATTGCCACTTTCCAAGGTTTTTGGACCCAAAATGCAGCCACAATAACTACCGGTCCGGTACTCACATTCACAGAAGCTGCAAAAAGTGTTTCAGGCAATACATTCTATAAGCAATCTACACAAAGCGCTTCTTTTAGGATGATTGCCCAAATGGGCGGTTTGGTGAATGATGCCTACTTCTCCTTTACAAATGAAGGCGAAATTGGTAAAGATAATTACGATGGGCTCAAATTATCGCCGCTCGATCACACCGACCACTTAAGCCTAAGTACCATGGTAGATGGAGAGCTGATGGACATCAACAATTTGCCATTCGATCTAAAAGAAGACGTTGAGTTTCCGTTAGAAGTTAATTTCTTCCGAAAAATAGACGGCGGATATGCCGCAAAAGGCGGAGAAGTGACGCTGAGAGCGACTGATCTTAAAAATATTCCTGACAATTGGAGAATTGTGTTCAACAATTATAATACCGGCGAGACACTTGACCTAAGAGAACAGCAAAGCTGTACGTTTCAGATAGCAAACAAAGCAAAAATGGTAAAAGAGAAAACAGCTTTTAGCGTGCTTTCTCCCGTTAGCGTAACGCGCGAAAAATCATTGGGAAGTTCCGGCTTTAGCATCACTATCCGACCGGAAGGCGTTTCCGTAGAAACTGAGCCAAATGAGCAACCCGAACAGTTCTCCCTCGAGCAAAACTATCCAAATCCGTTCAACCCAAGCACGCGCATTCAGTACAGCGTGGCAGAAAACGGGCCGGTAACACTCACCATTTATAACGTGATGGGGCAGCAGGTAGAAACGTTAGTGAATAAGGCGCAATCAACCGGTACGTATCGGGTGAGTTGGAATGCGGCAAATATGGCCAGTGGTATTTATTACTACCGTCTGCAGGCCGGCAACCAAATATTAACCCGACAGATGACGCTGATTAAGTAAATCACAGCCAAAAGCTTTCACTCCAAAATTCTAAGACTATGAAAACACTGGAATTTGTTTCTCTCACCATTTTGCTCGTGCTGTTGATTAGTAGTATTGCAATAGCGCAACCGAGCCTTCCTGCGGCACCGGGCCAGGCTCCTATTGATGGTGGGCTGAGCTTGCTGGCACTGGCCGGAGGCGGATATGCACTTAAAAAGCTGCGGGATCGCCGGAAAAACGAAGCTTCAGGTTTGTAAACTATTTGTCTTTAATGTTTCGTCAATATTAATTACTATATCATTAGTAAATTAGTATTAATTGCATTCAAGGCATCATGAATAAGCTCTTTATAATTACAGCGTTAATTTCAGCCTCACTAATTTCTTGTTCGTCAGAAGTGGAGAAACAAAATGGGGAAGAATTTCAATTTCCTGAAAAAGTAAATGTGCAGGAAGTGGAATCCTTCACCGAAGCAAATGACGAACTGTTTTTTGCTCAGCCTAACATTATTGCCCCTGTTTTAAATGGTGAGTTTATAGTGGGTGATGCAAAAAGATTACAGCTGTACCATTTTGATGAGTCGGCACATGTATTAGGTATTTATGGGGGGAGAAGGACGTGGCCCGGGCGAATTTGAAAGAATCAGCAATGTTATTGTGAAAGGAAGTACCATTAGTGTTGTAGATGACAGGAGTTCAAGAATAACAAGCTATGATGTAAAAGATGGGAAGTTAAATCGGGGTAAAATCAGCGATTTTCAATACGCGATGATGAAAGAACACCCGGCCGCTATGTTCAGGGAATTGATAGCCAACAACGATGACACATACATCGCTTTGTACTACGATTTTAATATCTCGTCTCAAAAAAATCCCAGAGTTACAAAAATTGTAATGGTGCCTTACACCTCTTCTTTTACAAGAGATACTACCCAAAACTCATTTGCCTTAGACTTTATCCCCGAGTTTGAATATGAAAACGGAATTCTGAGTGTACCCTATGCCGAGCGTGGGTTTTATGCTAACATTAATAATTTTCTTATTTATGCAACGAACAACGAACCGGAAGTAAAGCTTTATAACAAATCAGGAGAGATTAAGCGGGTACTGTCACTTCCCGATACCCGTAAAAAACTAACCTCGCAGGAAAAAGAGCAAGCTTTTATGCAGAGCTATAAAAATGCTAAAAATCCTGATCGCTTTAAAAGCGAAGTACTTTCTCACATGCCGGATTACCGCTCGGTTATTGGCGGTTTGGAAGCTGATGCCGATGATCGGATTTGGGTACATATATTCAGTGGAGATGCGCTAAAAGGCGATTGGTTGATTTTTGATAAAAGTGGAAATGCGCTGGTAAGTTTGGATTTACCCGAAGGCCACACGTTTATGAATGCAAAAGGAAACCGGATTTTTATGCGGCGGGAATCCGAAAATGGCCCTGAAATAGTTATTTCTGAGTGGGAATAATTTCACCGATTTTGCATCTTAACTATTGTTTGGTTTAAATATCAATTATTCCATATTGAATATTCAAATGTGGTCGTTATCTTCCTACAAAAATAAGCACGCATTATTATTCTATGCCACAAACGCTAAAAGAAGTTCAGCTTCGTACTAAAGGAATTTTACCGGTTCAAAAGTTAAAATTGCTCCACGAGTTGGGCATTATTCGGGCTGATGAAAAGTATCCGATTGAAGAAGATCAGTTCCAGCCAAATTCCATCGACCTGAGATTGGGAGAAAAAGCCTATCGGGTACGGTGCAGTTTTTTGCCGGAAAGTGATACGGTAGCAGAAAAAATCAACAAGCTCGAAATGTATGATTTTTCTATTGTTGACGGAGCTGTATTAGAGCAAAATTGTGTATATATAATTCCGCTGATAGAAAGCCTTCACTTGCCAAAATCTAATCAGTCTTTACAAAAGGAATTGTTTAACGGGAAGGGAAGCAGTCGTGATGTGAAATTGGCAACCGAAGAAAATCTGTCAGCCAAAGCTAACCCCAAAAGTTCCACGGGCCGGTTGGATGTTTTCACCCGTGTAGTTACCGATTACTCACATCGCTTTGAAGAAGTAACGCCCGGATATCAGGGCAAGTTATATTTAGAAGTAGTTCCCAAGTCGTTTTCCATACGGGTAAAAACGGGACAGCGGTTGAATCAGTTGCGGGTGCGCCACGGTTTTGAAATCATTCCGGATCAAGACTTACTTCGTATTCATGATGCAGATCCACTTTTGTTTGATGACGATCATAAACCCGTTTCAATGGAAAAAATTAAGGTGAATCAAGGGTTGTTTATGAGTGTGCAGTTAAAAGGAAAAAAGGGAGATGTGATTGGCTATAAAGCCAAAAAACACAACGATTATATAGATTTAGAAAAGATAAATTACTACGAGGTAGAAGAGTTTTGGGAGCCCATTTATGCTAACGAACATCATCAATTAGTGTTGGAGCCGGAAGCTTTTTATATATTTGCTTCTAAAGAACGCATTCGCGTTCCGCCTCACTTAGCGTGCGAAATGATG
Organism: uncultured Balneola sp.; assembly: GCA_964505215.1. Classification (GTDB taxonomy): domain Bacteria; phylum Bacteroidota; class Rhodothermia; order Balneolales; family Balneolaceae; genus Gracilimonas. Next base: position 489,375 of record CAZDGU010000001.1, on the reverse strand, counting down.
GCCTACGATACCGGCTCCGGTGAGCTAAGAACGCATTATGCCGGATTTTTTGACAGTGGTTTTGGAGGATCTGCTAAAGACAAAGGTGCCCGGGCGGTGCTGGAAGTTCGCTCCCACGATGTGCCGTTTATGATTGAAGACGGACAAACCGTATTCAGCATGCAGTTTGAACCCAATGCCGAGCTACCCGATTTTGTTTATGGGGAGGAAATTAACAGTAATTACCAGGGGCAGGATTTAAAACTGGGGAAGCATTTTAAAGAGCCGTAGCAAACGGTTCTGCACAGAAGCATTTTGGTGAACCCTAACATCTTGAAAACAAAAATCAGGCGGTATTATCAGCCCCACATGGATAACTTATTTTTTGTACATCCCCAAAATATAACAGGAAATCAGCTCGAAATAGTAGGTCAGGAAGCCATTCACGCCGCAAAAGTACTGCGGTTTTCGGAAGGAGATGATTTATATGCAGCCGATGGGAAGGGAACGCATTATAAAACCCGAATTTTAACCATCTCTAAAAAGAAATTAATCTCCTCTGTTACAGAAAAAATAAAGAAACCGGAGCCCCCCGTAAAAAAAGTACTTGCCTTTGGGGCCATCAAAAAGCGTGATCGATTAGAGTTTGCCGTTGAGAAAGCAGTTGAATTGAATGCCTGGGAAATTTGCATCTTCAATGCCGATCATTCCGAGCGTTCTAAAATAAATGAAAGCCGAATTCAGTCTATTGTGCTCAGTGCTTTTAAGCAGAGTAAAAGGAGCTGGCTGCCGGCCGTGCGGTTCCTGAAATCGCTGGATCAAGTTTTTGAGGTGTACGGTTCTCATCACCCCATTATGGCGCATTTTGAAGAAGGTGCACAGCAGCCTAAAGAACTTTCTCACCCTGAAAACTTATTATTGGTTGGACCTGAAGGCGGATTTTCGGCAAGAGAAGTGGAATTAGCTAAAGCTCATAATGCGTCTTTAGTCTCGCTTGGGCCAAATCGCCTGCGGGCAGAAACGGCGGTACTCAGCATGCTTTCACACTATTTGTTTTCAGACTGAAGCAGATATACTTTACTTATTACAGCTGTCATTTCCATTCCATTCACCCATAAATTGGGCAACAAACTGCTTCATAAATATATGCCTGCTTTCGGCAAGCTTGCGCCCTGAATCTGTATTCATGCGATCTTTCAGCAAAAACAGCTTTTCATAAAAGTGATTAATCGTTGGGCCTGTACTTTTTTTGTACTGTTCAAACGAGTGGTGTTCTTCGGGTAAAATATCCGGATTATAGAGTTCACGTTTCTTATATCCGCCATAGGCAAAAGCGCGGGCAACCCCGATGGCGCCCAGAGCATCCAGCCGGTCGGCATCTTGCACCACTTTGCCTTCAATAGTTTTCATGGGCGTTGCTACCTTTGCCCCTTTAAAAGAAATACCTCGAATGATGTCGCAAACGGCAGTTATTATGCGGGGTTGAACTTCTAATTGTTGAAGCCATTTTTGGGCTGTGGCAGGTCCAATTTCTTCATCACCGTCATGGAATTTGTGATCGGCAACATCATGCAGTAGAGCTGCCAGTTCTACAATAAATAAATCCGCTTTTTCTACTTTGCCAAGTGTCAGGGCCGTGTTTCTAACGCGGTGAATATGCCACCAATCGTGCCCGGTGCCTTCCCCTTCAAAATTTTGCCGAATGAATGTTTCAGTTTCAGAAATAATTTGAGAATTCCTCATTAAGCGTATGTTGTTTTGGGTTGAAGGAAAGCATGCTATGCGCGCATAAATGTATAATAGATAATTAAGGATAGAAGTTTTTAATCATTATGATTATTTACTTGTTAAATAGTAGGTTGCGAGCATAAGAAATTAATAATAGATTTAATTAGAGAAAGTTATTTTAAAGAAGCTTAAATCACACAATTAAAACGAAAGGTTAGAATCTTCTAATGTTAACTAAAAACTTACTATTTCCTGTAACATATCGGGGTTGAAATACTCTTTATAGTAGCAAGCCAATATTTGCGCACCTTTTTAAAAAAAAGTGTAACAAAACGGGGCGCTGTTACCCTTTTAATTAAAGATTAAAAGAGTAATCAAAAATAATGAATCATACTATGCTGAGTTTCGATGGATTGGAAGTTTCGATTTTTTAAAGCAGCACGTTTATGACAAAGAAAGTAATCACAAATAAAATGTACAAAAATGATTGAAAGCAAAACAAATAAAGACCTTGAGAGGAAGATAGACCTATATGTAAATGGTGAACTAAACGCCGAAGAAACAGATGCACTTTGGGCAGAGCTTGTTCAGGATGAGTATTATTTAGATTACATGAAAAGTGTAGCCAACATTAAAGCAATTATAGATCGCAAGCATCTTAAAAAGCAAGAGCCTTCAACATCTGTATTCCCGAAAGCGGCCCAATATGCAGCAGCAGCTATTATTTTGATTGCTGCCTTTGTTGGTATTTGGAATATGGATACTACGGGCGGATTATCTGTAAAACCGGTTGATCACATTGGATTAGATGTCGTCAGAGATGCAGATGGAACATCGGCCATGGTAACAAATGATGTTATTAAAGAAGCAATTCGGTTAGCCACAGATGGGGATACAGAACAAGCCATAGTGTTGCTCCAAAACGAACTTGGTAACACATCTGATGCACAGAATAAGGCAGATGTAGCATTAAGTCTGGGCTCTATTTACTATAACATTGGGAATTATTCAGAATCTATTAAGCATTTCGAAATCGTAATTTCTCAGGAAAATATAGAAGTGCTTACCACTGAAAAAGGTTACTGGTTTTTAGGAAATACCTACTTTCAGTTAGATCGCTTAGAGGAAGCAGAAGAAGCATTTAGAAATGCCTACAGATTAGACGGGGCATACAGCCGAATGGCAAAAACATATATAGAAGCATTTGAAACTATGGGCGAATAAAGTTTAGAGCCGGCACTGTTTATCGTTCACTTTTTTCTCGCAGAGGAACGCGGAGTTAGGCGCAGAGGTTCGCAGATTTAGAGTATCTCTCTTCGTCATTATCAAGGGTAGCATAAAAAGTGGTAACCTATCCATAATGCCGAAAAAATGGTTTCAAACCACTAAGCAGCTTTTTTATACGACAGATAACCTAAGCCAACGGTACAAATAGAAAGAAATGCATATAAAAGCCAGGGGTGCGCGGTTTTACCGGTAATGGGAGCGGGATTGCCAATCATCATATAAGCTCCCCAAAAATGTGGATTTGCATTCGCTTTTCTCAATTGATTCAGTTTTGCTTTGCGAATAGCATCACTTTTAGTAGAACCTTCATTCAAAGATTGATAAAAATCGGTCGCAAAATCAGCCGCTACTTTATCATTCACCGACCATAAATTAAGCGCCAGGCTTTTAGCACCGGCATATCTTAAAGCTCGGCTTATTCCCATAATTCCACTTCCCTGAATGTATCTGCCTGAACCTGAGCTGCAGGAGTTCAGCATTACAAACTCGCTGTTTAGCGGAGTATCAAAAAGCTCATAAGCGTACAGCGCCTGCTCCGATTGTAAGGTATCCGGCGCTTTCAATCCGTTATTCAAATAAATCGTAGAAAAAAGCGGATCCTGATCCGAAACTTCACTGTGTGTAGCCACATGCAGCAGTCGGGAAGATGCCATATTTTGCTTAAATGCTTGCTTAGTAGCTGCGTTACCCTCATAAATATTCTTATCACTGAGTGAAGAAAGTTCAGCAGCAATATTTTTGGTCTCCACGGTTGCAAAAGGCAGGGAGGGTAAGTTTGATGAATGGAAGCTGCTAAAGTTTGAAATGGCAAATCCGCTGAAGTCTGTATTTAATTTTCTATGGAAGCTTCTGCGATTGGTTGCATATTCGTGAAGTGAAGTAAAATACCGAAAGCGATAGTCTTCAATCATATATCGGGCACTGCCAAAACTAAAGGCTGAGTTGGGCGTTTGAACGGGTATGACCTCTAAAGGAATTCGGTAAAGCGCATTGTCAGGAATTACGGTAAGCTGTTGAATATGGCCGGAGATATCATCCAGCTCCAAAATTTTATACAGCTGATGAAGGTGAACAAGGTTGGTAGCACCTGATGCAAGCTCATCACCTACTTGTTCGAACAGCTTTTGTACGGGAGCATCAAAACTGAATTTCTTTATTTGAACTGCATCATCCGTGAGATAGCCAACATATAAGTTCTGCCCAATTTCAGTAAAATGAAGCAGCAGCTCGTTACTTGCAATAGACCGCTGGATGGTCCACATGGGAGGCAGTTTCTGGGTTTTTGCTAAATGCGATTTAGCCAGAATTTGTTCGCGAGCCGCAGAAGTTCGGTCAATTTCAGCATTTAAGGCAAAGCGTTTGTCCGGGTCGGCATTTAAGAAATCCTTTCTAAGCTGCTGCAATTTCTGGTTGAGTTTTTTCTCCTCAGCCAGTTCCTCTTCAGAGAGCTTGGAAGCCTTAATCAACGGATTATTATAAAGAGAAGCGTCATTAATTGTTTTAAACTGATCGAGCAAAGAAAGCGCCTCCCGTTGTCTTCCGTTATCCATATACAACTCAATCATAAGCTCAAAAGCATCCAGGTATTCTTCTTCTACCGACCAATACCCTGCCTGGGAATCGGTATTATTTTTAGACCGCTCTATAATTTGATGGATAACAGGCTCCAATTTTTGAATAGCCAGCTTTTCTTGCCCTGTAAGCTGCAGGTATTTGGCTAAAACGGTGAAATATTTTGCGGTTGAAGGGAAGTCCAGGTTATTAATAGAATGAAGCTTGATTTCGCTTAGCATTTTATCAGCTTTTGTAAGCTTCTGTTGTTTCAAATAGATTGATGTGAGATTAATTAAGGCATCTAAATAATCGATACTATTTGAATTTGACAGGGCGTGATCTTTTATTTTTAGGAAAGTGCTTTCTGATAATTTTAAGGAGTCAATTTTTGATTGAATCTTGCCTTTTTCAAATAGAACGCTCACATAATTTTTGTATTCCGAATTTGGTGAAAATAGATTAGCGGCGTGGTCTAAATACTTAAATGCAGTATCTGCGTTGTTATAATTTTTCCAATGAAAAGTGCCTATGTAGGAATCAATAAGTGCAATCTCCAAAGTATCGGAATTAGATGAAGCTAACTCTCTCGCTTTTTCTATATAATTTCTGGCAGATCCTAAATCCTGTATTGAGGAGTAATAGAGAAATAAGTTGCGATAAATTTTTAAGAGACTGTTATAATTCGTCACTTCATTTTTTAGAGCTCTCAGCTGAAAATCAATATACTTATTAGTGTTGCCTAATTTTAAGTAGGTAATCCCAAGATTATTGAACAATAGGTAGGAATTATCAAAGTCCGGGTTTGTATATAACTCTTCAAATATACTTTTTGCTTCATGATATTTTCCCAACTGAAGCAAATAGATGGCTTGCCTATTTTTTGTTGATAAAGTCTCTCTATGATTACCCAGAAATTCAGCTAATGGTATGGTATATGATCGTTGTAATTCTAAAGGCTTGTCATATTGTCCATACAAATAAAAAGCATATTCGAGTGCACCTAACAATTTAAGTTTATGATCTGAGATTGGTAAAAAGTCTTGCTCAATAAAGCTACTATATCTTGCTATGAGTATTTCATACTTGTCTAATATATATGCTGCACGTATAATGTTAGAAATAATAACAGATGATTTTACATTGTCTGTGTTTTTTAAATCATCATACTGCTCAATCCAACTCTGAAGGACTTTTTCTAAGTACTCTTTTTGGTAATGAACCTTATAATTATTGCCCATCAGGAGCAAGTAGTGTGTAAGATATTGATTAGAACTTAATTGATAGCTATCTACACTCTCACTTTTAGAGGAAATTTCTAAGTATAAATTTATTTCATCTCGATTTAAGAATTCTAAGCTATTATTTACTCCATTGCTCTTTTGTGTATTAGAACAAGATATAGAACCATAGTACTCAGAATAATCTGGAAGCTTTGTTAACTTAGATCTTGCGAAAGTTAACGTTTCACAATTGGCTCTTGCTGCTTCATACAATGCCCAGCTATTTAGAGAAACTTCAGTTCCTGACTCAATATTATTTATATAGTACTCTATTTGAGCCTTAGATTTATCAACAAGTGATGTGTCTGCAATGCTGAAAATTAATAGTACAAAGTAAGCTAAAGCCAATAACCTGAATTTTATCTAATTTCATATTTAATTTAAGAAATTAGGACAAATTACCAAGGTTTTTCAAGGATGGGTTCTGGGTCAAAGCCACCACTTGAAAATACG
>CAZDGU010000001.1:0-482994 GCA_964505215.1 uncultured Balneola sp. | reverse complement strand
AATGAAAGGGTGGCGATGGCGATAAGAGCGAAAAGAGATTTTAGTGATTTCATAGCGATCAAGAGATTTATTGATTGAAAAGTGAAATTTAGTTAGTTGAATTGTTTACCAAGGTTTTTCAAGGATGGGTTCTGGGTCAAAGCCACCACTTGAAAATACGCCGTTGTCGGCTGATGAAGACTCGATGGCCGGCTGTTTGGCGTTATCATCGGTTAGGGAGGCGTCTGTAACCGAGGCGCATCCGAATGAAAGGGTGGCGATGGCGATAAGAGCGAAAAGAGATTTTAGTGATTTCATAGTAGTAATATTTATTGATTATATGTTGGGTTAATTAAAAGAGTAAGCTGAAGGCCATTTGTTACAAATTAATTTGAAAAACTTTATTTGACGGCTTTATCAGCCTCACTGCATTAAAAGAGAGTTATTAGTCTCTTTTGTTACAAATTTAATCTAAATTTTAAAATTCAAAGCTTCCAGTAAAAGATTAAAATGAATTAACAATTCAAAAAAAATCACTTATTATAGAACTTGTTTACATTTCGGATCTTCGGGTATTGTTACAGTTCAGAAATGAAAAGTAGCAGAGAAGGACAGCATCTTAAATGTTAAAATTATAAAATAGTGTTTGGCTAATTTGGCACAACTCAGAGTTGATTATTCGGAATTAATAGAAGCTCTTCGTAAAGGGGATGACTCCAGGGCAAGTCAGCTTTTGGAAGAAATTATTCCAAGGCTGGAAGACTACCTTAAAATTGTGATGAGTGCTGACGAGGCTGTGGCTAAAGAATGCGTACAACAAGCGTTTCTGGATGTTTTTGAGCAAATCCGAAAGAATAACATCAAAAACAGTAAATCTATTTTAGGATACCTGTTAACGGCCTGCAGACATGAGTTTTTGCGTTATAAGAAACAGCAGCACAAATTCAGTTACGATGAATATACCTTTGAGCCACACGTTGAACCAGAGGAGCAAATAAGTAATCTGCTGGATAAAGAGCGCAAGCGTATTTTAGAGCAATGTTTAGAGGAACTTGAAGAGGAGTCTCGAGAGTTTATCGAATACTTTTTGGATAAACCTTATGCAAGCACTGAGGAGGTTGTCGAAAAGTTCAATATTTCCAATGCTAACGTGCGTACGCGTAAACATCGGATATTGGGCAGGCTGCATCATTGCTATAAGCGCAAATCGAATCAATAGGTGATGAGCAGTAAGCGTACGCTCAAACTCGCACAAGCTGACAGAATATTTTTTTATTTCACCCCCAAAAACCGGTCATTTTCAGGGTGAAAACCGGCTGAAAAGTTCTTACTTAAAAAAAATTGAGTGCGATTTTGAGAGCGAAAGGGTCTCACTTTTACATCCATTTTTTCATGACGGTCGGTAAAAATCTATTGTGGATTATCAAAATTAAGAGCTGAAAATTGGACTGTAACTAAAAGTTAGTCAAAGCTAAAAATATAGAACGTTATAGCAACTGATTTTTAAAGTGTGAGCTATAAATGAAAAATCTCATCAAAAAAATGTTTCTACTTGATTATCCCCAAAAAAACTTACAACATCCTGAAAATACTTTTAACAAAATAAAATAAACTATGTGGCTCAATTTAAAATCATTTGACGAATACAAAGAAAAGTTTGAAGAAAGTAAACAAGACCCTCAAAAGTTTTGGGATCACGAAGCGGGAACTTTTTATTGGCGAAAACGCTGGGATAAAACACAATCGGGAAATTTTGAGGATGCTAATGTCAAGTGGTTTGAAGGCGGTAAGCTAAATGTCACAGAAAATGCATTAGATCGCCATCTTAATACCATCGGCAATAAAACAGCTTTTATTTTTGAGCCCAATCACCCCGATTCTTTTCGCCGTACCATTACCTACAAACAGCTGCATGAGGATGTGTGCCGATTTGCAAATGTATTGGAAAGTAAAGGTATCAAAAAAGGGGATCGTGTGGTTATTTATATGGCTATGACTCCCGAATTAGTGATTTCAGCCTTAGCTTGTGCACGTATCGGAGCGGTTCATTCCATCGTTTTTGCCGGCTTTTCGGCACAATCATTATCCGGGCGTATTAACGATTGCAAAGCAAAAATGCTGATTACCAACGATGGTTTGCGTCGCGGCGATAAGCACGTTCCTCTTAAAGATATTTCGGATGAAGCGCTCAAAAGTGCTCCTTCTGTAGAAAGTGTAATCGTTTGTCAGCGTACCAACCGGGAGATTACCTGGGTGGAGGGAAGGGACCAGTGGTGGCATAATCTGATTCGAAATGCATCTAAAAAACATGAAGCTGTTGAAATGGACGCCGAAGACCCGTTGTTTATACTGTACACTTCCGGCTCAACCGGCAAGCCTAAGGGAATGGTACATACTTGTGGCGGCTACATGGTTTTTACCAGCTATTCTTTCCGGGAAGTATTTCAAGTGGGCGCCGATGACGTGTACTGGTGCACGGCCGATGCCGGATGGATTACCGGGCACAGCTACATTATTTATGGCCCGCTTTTTAACGGAGTTACTGGTTTGATTTTTGAAGGAACGCCAACCTATCCTGATGCCGGTCGTTTCTGGGAAGTTGTTGAGAAATACAAAGTTACGCACTTTTATACGGCTCCAACGGCTATCCGTGCTCTTATGACTTATGATTTAGATTATGTGAAAAAATATGATTTAAGTTCACTAAAAGTATTAGGTTCGGTGGGTGAGCCGATTAATGAAGAGGCTTGGCATTGGTATAATGACCACATAGGCGGCGGCGATTGCCCCATTGTTGATACATGGTGGCAAACAGAAACAGGGGGCATTATGATTTCTCCGCTGGCAGGCATCACCCCAACAAAACCCGGTTTTGCAACACTTCCGCTGCCCGGCGTATTTCCTGTGCTTATGGATGATGAAGGGAACGAGCTTAAAGGCAACGACGTAAGCGGGAGCTTGTGCTTTAAGCAGCCCTGGCCCGGCATTGCACGTACAGTTTACGGTGAGCATGACCGATACATTGAAACCTATTTTAGCACTTATAAGGGTTATTACTTTACAGAAGACGGCTGCCGCCGGGATGAGGATGGTTATTACCGTATTACCGGGCGTATGGACGATGTGCTGAATGTTTCGGGACACCGTTTGGGAACAGCTGAAATTGAAAATGCTTTAGATGAGCATGATAAAGTGATAGAAACAGCAGTAGTTGGTTATCCGCACGATATTAAAGGGCAGGGCGTGTACGCTTTTATGATTTGTGATGAGAGCGTGGAAAATTCTGAAGCCTTGAAAAAGGAACTGAATGATCTGGTAACAAAAATTATTGGGCCCATTGCTAAACCGGATAAAATTCAGGTGGTGAAAGGATTACCTAAAACACGATCAGGAAAAATTATGCGCCGTATTTTAAGGAAAATTGCGGCTAATGATTTAGATAATTTGGGAGATACTTCCACCTTATTAGATCCAAGCGTGGTGGATGATATTAAAAACGGAAGCCCAATTTAGTTTCTGCTTTAATAAACATAATAAATAATGGCTCGGTGATGCTAAAATCATCGGGCCATTTTTTTGTTTTAGTAATTAACAGCTTTTTGAATTCTGATGTTTATCCATTCCTCAGCAAGGGATTGCTTCATCTTGTTTTAATAAGCTTGGCTAAAAACGAACTCTTATAAGCCCTGCGTTTGTAATAAATAACCGATGGGCAATAAGAGCAGGCTCACCATCAACAAAATTAAACGAAAGCGGGTTTTTACAAAAGTGGGGTGAAAAAAGAGCCCGTAGGTAAGAGGGCGGTCTTCGGACATCCAGCGGTAATAGTGATGCCGGTGAACCAAGCCTAATGCCATGGTTACGTGTCCGTGTAAAATAGTAAGCATAAACGGGATGGCGAAAATAAAGGCACCGATATAGCGAAGCGTATCAGAGATTGCCAGTAAGCCGGCCCCATAGAAGTACGGCCAGGCAAAAAGAACCATTAAAGGTGCAGTCAGCAGCCAGTTTATTATAGAAATGCGTTTATAATTATGTTCATTCAGTTCAGACAAGAATCTAAATTTGTGAAGCAATCAGCATTTCAATTTCTCGGTAGGGCATATCAAACATTTCTGCCAGCGTTTTTTTGGTGATGTTCTTTTTGTAAGCATAAGTACCATTTCTGAGGGCTACGTTTTCCCACAAGCACTCATTCACACCGCCTGCATTCCCGATAGAAAGTATATAAGGTACCAGTACATTATTTAGTGCATAAGTAGCTGTACGCGGTACGTTTGCGGGTATGTTGGGCACGCAGTAATGAATGACATCATACTCAGTAAATACCGGATTTGAGTGCGTTGTGGGCCTGCTGGTAGCAACACATCCGCCCTGATCAATTACCGTATCTACAATTACGCTTCCTGCTTTCATGGAGGCTACCATCTCGTCGGTAACCCAGCAAGGCGAGCGATTTCCCTCCGACATAGCCGCTCCAATAATTATATCGGCAACTTCAAGAGCCGAGCTTAGATACTGGTGATTGGCCACTGCCGTGATAATTCGTCGATCTAAAGCATTTTCCAGGCGGCGGAGTGCCGCTAAGTCGGTATCCATTACAAAAACCTGAGCGCCGTATCCAAGAGCCGTTCGGGCAGCATATTCGCCGGTTATTCCGGCTCCTAAAATTACAACCGTAGCGGGAGGAACGCCCGAAATCCCCCCTAACATAATACCTTGTCCGCCACTGTTACTTTCCAGATAATGAGCAGCAATTTGTACCGACATCGACCCCGTGATTTCATGCATCATGCGCACAATAGGGAACTCTTTGTCTTCTCCGCGAATAAATTCATACCCAATTCCTGTAATAGATTTTTGGGTGAGCGTATTCAGGTATTTCTTGGTTTGGCTTCCCATATGTAATGCAGAAATAAGGGCCTGATCGGGCTCTAAAAGCTCAAATTCAGATTCCATAAGCGGCGCAATCTTCAGCACGAGATCTGATTTCTTGAATACATCACTGGCAGAGTAAGCAATTTCAGCTCCCGCATCGGCATATTCTGTATCTGAAAAAGAAGCGTTTTCTCCGGCACCTTTTTCTATAAAAACATCGTGCCCGTTTGCTTTGAGAACAGAAACACCGCCGGGCGTTAGTGTAATGCGCCGTTCATCGTTAGAAATTTCTTTTGGAATTCCGATTTTAAGAGAAACTTCAGATTTCGAACGCATCAGATGCTTTTCCAGCGTTTTTAATCCAATTTGTTCTGTGTCCAGTGGTTTGATATCCATATACCGCAGGGCTTAAGTGATTTTTTTTGGAAGATAGGAAATTTTAGGGATGAGAGGAGAGTTTAGAGTGATGGAATGATTTGGGTACTTCCATCAAAGGATCCGGTTATTTGCCGATTTTTTATCGGATTTCGTAAGGTTTAAAAACAAAACCCACTCACCCTTTTTGTCTTTTCGAGCGAAAGGAGCCGAGAAATCTGAACAGGTAAAAGCCCTTATCACGCTTGTAGATTTCTCGGCTCCGTTTGCCCGCTGAGGTCGGGGAAAGCTCCGCTCGAAAGGACAAGCAAAGTGGGGCCATTGATGCGGTTGCTTCATTCGCCCCAACTCTTTGCTGTGTTCGCCTGCACAAGGAAAAACGTTATTTAATCAGCTGCATTTTCAGCTCTTTGGTAAAGGTATCTCCGCTTTGGCCTCTCGCAACCATGCGGGCTATATATATTCCGCTGGATACGTTTGAGGCGTCAAAATTTACATTATGGAAACCGGCACTCATTGAGGTGTTAACCAGCGTAGCTACCTGCTGCCCCATAATGTTATACACCGTAATAGTAACATCGGCCACTTCGGGCAGCGCATAGCTTATTTGAGTGGTGGGGTTGAAGGGGTTGGGGTAGTTTTCGGATAAAGTAAATTCCTGTGGCGTATTAGCCTGATTTAGGTAAGGGTCAACGAATACCGTGATATTATCAGAAGCAACTTTATTATTAGCATCGGTAACCGTAACTGAAAGCGTGAGCGGGCCGGAATCCGTGGGCTCGGTAGGAAGGTAATAAATGCTATTAGTACCAACGTTAATTCCATTCCGTTTCCACTGGTAACTAAAGGGCGAAACCCCATTAGATACAACGGCGGTATATTTTGCAACAGTGCCGGCAGGTATATGGCTGAGGCCGCTTAAGTAAACAGACATGGGTGGGGTTCCGGGCTTTCCATGTACGGTGTAGGCAAAAGTGGCATTGGAAGGCGAGGTGGGGAACCAGCCAATTCGTTGGCCCAACTCTGTCCATACTTCATACACATATGTTTTTAGCACTGCACTGTTGTTTGTAACCGAAACCGGAGCATTCCAGCCCATGGCAAAGTTTGGGTTGGCAATGGAATAGCCGTTGGTGGCCACTCCTCTTCCCCAAACATGTACTTCGCTCATATACGGGAAACTCACTGATTTTCTAACCTCGTTTCGCTTTACTACATACTGCCCATCTGAAAGACCCGGGGTATCATAGAATATTTTGGTTTCCTGAGTTACATTAGCCACATAACCACCCGTTGCTGTATGGTGGTTTAGTACATAGGGACTTTGCAGGCGCAGCAGGGCTTGGTGGGCGTTCACGCGGCCGTGGCCCATTTCAGTATTCCAACCATTTGAATTATATGTATACAAGTCTTGCCGAACTTTTTCCGCACTTAAACGGATGAGTTGTTCAATGTCGTCATTATAGAGACTGGAATTCTTTGCTAATAAAAGGCCTGCTATTCCTGCGATATGTGGAGAAGCCATAGAGGTTCCTGTGTAAACTGCATACCCACCATTGTTTATGGTACTTGTGATATCTTCACCAGGTGCTACTACATCTATATGGTTTCCAATATTAGAACCCTGACTACTGTTCCATTCCCATCGGGTATCATTACGATTGGTTGCACCAACAGCAATCATACCTTGTCCAAAACCGACAGGATAATATACGTTTGATGTATTATAATTTCCCATGGATGCGGCAGATACTAAGTTCATTTTGTATGCATTGGCATAAGCTCTTCTTACTAGGGTAGAATAACGAGGTGTTGGAATTTGATTATAGCAATTTGAACAAAGGGCAAAACTACTATTAATAATATCTGCTCCTCTGTTAATTGCGCTCAAAATTGCGCCAGACGTAGCAGGATCACCTCCAATTACTTCATTTATAATTTGGGCATTCCAATCTATCCCTGCAATTCCTTTGCCGTTATCTGTTTTGGCAGCTGCAATACCTGCCACGTGTGTCCCATGGTCAGAAGAAATAGCATCTCCTGTTACTTTACCACTTAAGTCTTCATGAGTAGAAAGAATACCATAATCTATTATCGCAATGTTCGTGTTACTGCTTCCTTTTGTAATACTCCAAGCTTCAGAAGCATCAATATCTGCGTTATTAGTTCCTGAATTCTGTCCAGTATTTAATAAATTCCATTGTTCACCTCCTGAGCCGGGGCTGGAAGGATTATCAAATCTTGGATCATCTGGGTTAACAACCTGGCTGATAGCGCTTCCATTAGGCTCAATAAAAATTATCTCGGACATTTTTTGTAAAGAGTCTAATGCATTTTTTCTATTCATATCAGATCGGAGTTTTAGCACGTATATTTGAGATAAATCTGGTAGCCGAACCTTCTCTCCAGTTCTGGAAATTTTCAAAGTGTCTGATAATGAAAATTCAGGAAAAGCTTTTGAAAGAGTCTCTGCCCCTTGCTCCCTGAGCTTGGCTTGAAGCTCTGAGGAAAGGAACGACACCGGTTGGAGCAATGAAACGGTTCTTAAGCCTAAAGGAAGCTCAACCATATTAGATTTAAACTGAACTATAAGCTCTTGTTCCGGCTTTGTTTTCTGAGCGTTTGCAAAACCATAATTTCCGATTGCTAAAACAAATAGAAATAGCAACCCGATTGTAAGTTTGACTTTTTTTGAATGTAATTGATGCATGATATTACCTCTTAAGGTTAATTGTATTATTTCGTTTTTCTTGCTACAATTCACCCGCAAAAAAGAAGGTACTATTGCCAATAAAATAAGCAATAGGTACAGAGCCTCTTATTTTGCAAGTTAGCCGCTGGTGTATTTCCGTACATCAGCGGTTTTTAGTACAAGTTCATTCCTTCCTTATCTTTCTTTTGAAGCCCTAATTAATCTCGCCTTCAGGTCTGGTAGTTAAGGGTCTTTGGTTATTTCCGTTACTGGCCATTACCCAAATAGTCCCCTTTGGTCCTATATATATAATCTGGCTACCATCGGGAGACCAATCAGGCATGCGGCCTAACTCGTTAAAGGTTAATTGTGTTAATTTACTTCCATTCTCATTCATGACCCATATTTGCGCATCCGAATGAAATACTATTTGCGTGCCGTCTGGAGAGTATCTGGGATAACGATTATCAGCATCAACCACTGCATCTAATATTTCAGTAGGCCCATTATTTATTTTATAAATTTTAAAACGCTTCCATACACTTGTGGCGCTAGTACCAATAACTGCTAATATTGAAGTACCACTTGGATGCCAAACAGGAAAAGCTCCTCCAAAAAGATTTTCTTTTTCCTTTCCATCTGTATTCATTCTCCATACACCTCCAGGCCCTGTTTCATCTTCTAAAGAGCGATCATAAGCAATCCATTCCCCATCAGGGCTCCATGAAGGAAAAAAATTACGCCCATCAAAAGTTAGTTGCTCAATACTAACGGTGTCAATAGTTTCTCCATTAAAATGAGCTTTAAAAATTTGGGCGCCTGCTACATAGACAATCCACTCCCCATCAGGGCTCCAATCCGCATAAACGGCGTTAAGGATTTTTCTGTGATTGTTGCCATTTGAGTCCATAGCCCAAATCCCAGTAGAATCAGGATTATGTAAAGACTTATCATTGTCAGGATCAAATAACTGAAGACCGGAATGATAATATAAAATTGTTTTCCCATCGGGACTCCAGCGTGGAAACTCCTGATAAGTTGGTGGGGGCAGATTAATCGCAGTGCCGCCATCATCGTCCTCTTTTTCATCAGTTACATGGCAACCGGAAAGCAGCAATGTGGATATTATGAGGAGTAAAAGAGTAAGGTTTTTCATAAAATCTCCCGGCCTTTATTATAAAGAGTAACTCAAAGGTAATTTGTTACAAAATAAAGAAAAAACCTTTAGAAGAGATTAACTGATAATGAAACATAAAGATAAAAGTCACACCGGCTTCGTTTGCTTATACGGGAAGCAAGCACGGGATGAAGAATTAGGCGAGGGCAACAAAAAGTAGATTTTGTTTTCAGTAAAACACTACATCAGCTTTATGTTCACTCCCCAATCATTTCCCGGAATTCTACTTCATTTAACACCTTTATTCCCAACTCATTTGCTTTATCGAGCTTGCTTCCGGCGGACTCACCTGCTAATACATAATCGGTGTTCTTGCTTACCGAAGAAGTTGTTTTTCCGCCATGCTTTTCGATGAGTGCTTTTGCTTCATTTCGGGTGTAGGTGGGGAGCGAGCCGGTGAGAACGATTCTTTTCCCTTCAAAAATATGGGAGGCTAATTCCTGCTTTTCCTGCTCAAACCGGAGTCCCTTTTCCTCAAGATGACTTACAATAGCTTTATTCTTTTCAATCCTGAAAAACTCAACCACCGATTCCGCAATTCTCGGGCCAATGGAATCTACTTCAACCAGCTCTTCTTCAGAAAGAGATTGCAGTTTCTCCATGGTATTAAAGGCATTGGCTAAATCTTTGGCTACGGTTCGGCCCACAAAGCGAATGCCAAGTGCGTAAATCACGCGCTCAAAAGGCTGATTCTTGCTTTTCTCTATGGCATCTATCAAGTTTTGAGCACTTTTTTCTGCCATGCGTTCCAGCTTTATAATGTGCTCCTTTTTCAGATCATACAAATCGGCATAGGTGGTAATCAATCCTTCCGAAACCAGCTGATCTACAACCGATTCTCCAAGCCCTTCAATATCCATGGCATCGCGGGAGGCAAAATGCTCAATACGAATACGTACTTGTGGAGGACAGGTGGGATTTACGCATCGCCAGGCTACTTCTCCTTCGTATTTAATCAGCTCAGAATCGCAAGCCGGACAGTTTTTTGGAAACTTGAAGGCATCACTCCGGCCTTCTCTATCCGGATTTACCACGCTGATAATCTGTGGAATAATTTCTCCGGCTTTTTCCACCACCACGGTGTCGCCAATGCGGGTGTCTTTGCGCTGAATTTCATCCTCGTTGTGCAGCGAAGCTCGCTTTACGGTAGTTCCGGCCAGCTCTACCGGCTCAAGTTCGGCTACGGGGGTGATGGTTCCCAATCGGCCTACCTGAAGCGTAATGTCATTAATGACAGTGGTTGCCTGTTCCGCTTCAAATTTAAAGGCAATGGCCCAGCGTGGAAATTTGGAGGTAGTGCCTAATTCTTCCCGATAGCGGCTTTCATTCACCTTAATAACCACGCCATCGGTTTCGTAGGGCAGCTCGTGGCGCAGTTCATCCCACTTTTTAATAATAGCATAAACTTCGTCAATGGAAGCACATACTTTGTGATGCTCGCACACCGGAAGTCCAAATTCTTTTAGTAATTCGGCTTTTTTAGATTGAGTGAGTGACTCGTCTTCATCATCCAGCAGCATATCGAATGCAAAAAACCGGATAGGTCGCTGCGAAACGGCTTTGGGATCCTGCATTTTCAGCGAGCCGGCGGTAGAGTTTCTTGGATTGGCAAAGGTGGTAAGTCCTTGTTCCTCACGGTGTTGATTTAAGCGTGCAAAAGCCTCGCGTTCCATGTAAGCTTCACCCCGAACTTCCACCACATCCGGAGCGTTTTGGGGCAGGTTGAGCGGTATATCACGAATGGTCTTTACATTGTTGGTGATGTCATCGCCTTGCTGGCCGTCGCCGCGAGTAGCTCCCAGCACCAGTTTCCTGTTTTCGTAGCGCAAACGCAGGGAAGCTCCATCAAACTTGAGCTCTGCCATATAATCAAAGTTGTCGTGTCCCAGAATTTTTTTAACGCGTTGGTCAAAATCATTCATCTCGCCTTCGTTATACGTATTATCAAGGCTGAGGAGAGGAACGGGGTGCCGGACGGTTTCAAAATCGGAGGAAACGGAGCCGCCTACTCGTTGAGTAGGAGATTCAGGAGTTATCAGATCATATTCTTGCTCTAAAGAATGCAGTTCGCGCAGCGCTTCATCAAATTCTTTATCGCTTATAAATGGCTGAGCATCTTCGTAATAGGCTTTATTTGCTTGTTCAAGCAGCTGCCGAAGTTCAGCTACTCGCTTTGTTGCTTTTTTTTTATTCATAGAAAAGAAAAATGCTAATACTAAAGTCTAATTCGGTAAATAATGCTATCGGGTGCGCCAACATCCAGCGGAAACTCTGAGGGAGCCGGAGCCAGGTATTTGGGGTTGTTAAGTACGCTACGGGTAATCATGATAGAATTAAACGAGGTGTCGAAATTATTCTGGCGGGGATTTTCAATCACATGGCCGTTAAATAAAAGCAACATGCGGCTGTATTGACCCCGAACTAATAGCGTGTCTTTGAAATCGAAATAATAGGCCTCGCCTTGTTCCATCCAAAATGGATTGGTTCGCCAATTCAAGTCGCTGGTTACGCGAACGGGTTCTAATTGCCCATAGGCAGCATAAACTGAAAGAGTGAGCGTATCGTCCAGCTCGGTAATTTCTGTACTTTCAATAGCAGAAGGCTCGTTGGTGGGGGCCGGAGAAGTTTCTTCTGGATTGGTGATTTCAGTTTCTGAGGCGGAAGTGTCGGCCGTTATTGGCGGAGGTATATTCTGCTGAAAATTATCATCAATTTGTGTGGTTTCTTCCATTTCTGTGGGTGTGCGCTCCGCCGAGTTGCTTGATGTAAACCAGAAATAAATGCCTGCACCGCCTAAAGCAAGCATAAGTACAATAACAACAATAGCTACCCAGGTTCTGGATGCCGATTTTCCCGGAGTGCCAAACTGCCGGCTTAAGTCAGCCCAGTTTATAGGTTCCTGATTCGCATCGGTTTCTTTTTTTGGAGCCGCCGCTTCAGCTTCAGGTTTCTCGGCTGATACCGGCTTGTCTTTTTTGGGAGATGCTGCTGCTTTATTCTCTTTATCTACGGGATGATCTGTTGTGGACTCATCCTGTTCCTGCTTAGCCTCTTCCTGTGCTGAAGGTTCTTCACCAAATAATGATGCCCCGGTGTAAGTTCCGGCCTCCATTTCATCTAAAGCCTGTACAATTTGTTCATCATCCAGCTTTAATGCTTTGGCATAGCTGCGAACAAAACTTCGAATATATGCCCTGTTATTATTCGGATCAGAGAATATGCTTCCATTCTCAATACTTTTTAAGGTAGTGAGCGGAATTTTTATTGCATTTTGTATATCCTCAAGCGTGAGGTTTTGGCTTTGGCGTATGGAAGCAAGGTCTTTTCCCAGTGACATAGAATGTTTTTTTGTTCAGCTTACGAGATTGTAAGAAGCTAAGTAATTAAAAGTGATAGGAAAAGCAAACTTTTAGCATTTATCAATAAGGTACTCTTATGGTTTTGAAAAACATTAAAGAAGGTATTTTAGAAGTTCTTTTCCCTAAAGTATGTGTGGTTTGCGGGTTGAGGTTGAGCCCAAACGAACACTTTGTGTGCAGCCAATGTTTAGAAAGTAAGTTTGAGGAAGCCTATTCGGGCGGCACGCATTCCAGCAGTGATATTTTATTGCCGGAAGGTATTGCCCTGCAACATGCGCTGTGGAATTTTGACAAAGGCGGGCATTTGCAGGATTTACTGCATCAATTAAAATACAATCGCCTAACGGGCGTGGGTGAGGATATTGGGCGGCAGTTGGGCAAAAGTTTGCTGAGGAACCCATTATTTATTGAGCAGATTGCGAGCAAAAAAGTGCGGCTGATTCCTGTTCCCCTTCACCCCAAAAAGCAGAGAACCCGAGGCTACAATCAAGCTTTCTTTATTGCAAAAGGGGTGGCAACGGTAACGCAACTTCCTATTCTTAAAAAAGATGCGGTAGTGAGAACAAGAAACACCCGCACGCAAACCGGATTCTCGCTCGAAAAAAGAAGGCAGAATATGAAAGAGGCTTTTAAAGTGAAAAAACCGGAACTCATTGAAAACACTATTTGCGTTATTATTGATGATGTTTTTACAACCGGCGCCACTACTTTCGAACTCTCAGCTCGGCTGCGGGAGGCCGGTTGCAGTAAAATTATGATAGCAACCGTGGCACAAGCCTGAAACAGTGTATTAATACGCCTATATTTGAAGATGGAAAATTTTAAAAGAGGTCGCTTTAAGTGGCAGATGTTAGAACTGCCGGACGGAATTACCACCAGCAATGGAAATTGGTATCACATTAACAGAAAACAGATAGAACAGTACGTTCCGGGATTGTTGAAAAAATACCCGCTCGAGCGTATTGTGCATGAGGCCGATGCATGGGTAAAAAGCTCGGACGGCTTAGCACTCATGCTCTTTTTTGTGCTGGCCTACCTTTCGGTAAACCCGCTCCTGGCATCTGTTATTTCTTTGGTTTTTTATTTTATCTGGTACTTCAATACCGGCGTATTTGTGACTGTAGCAGCCACGCCCATTGCGAAAATAATTACTATGGATGGAGTGATTTACACCATTTCAGGGATTTTATTAATTGGAATAACGCTGAATGAAACCATCGCCGGCTTAGGATTGAACGTAGATTTTAGCGCCTTATGGTACGGAATTGCGTTATTTTTTCTGTATAAAGTGGGCTTGCTGAGTTTAGGCTTGCAATTTATAAGGGCTAAATTTTGGGATAAGCCGAAGGTAGCCAAAGAAGATCGTATTCTAAACTTATTGCTTATCCGGTATGGTTTGAAGCATGGCATTTTAACCGGAGATGTAGAAAAAATGGAAAAGGATTTATTGAGAATTGCCAATTATCACAAAAAGAAAAAATAGATACAGACGAAAAGGAAATCGTTTAATTTAATGAAGAATATTTACTTGATTCGCCATGGAGAGACAGACAATAACAGAAACGGAATTATACAGGGGCGTCATGTTGACGCTCCCATTAACGAACTTGGGAAACGACAGGCAAAAGCCGTATGCACCGCACTTGAAAAGCACCCGGTGGATAAAATTGTAGCCAGCAGCCTGGTGCGCACTCACGAAACAGCTTCACCCTTAGCCGAACGGTTCAAATTAGAGATTATCAAATATCCTGAACTGGATGAAATGGATTTTGGTGAGCACGAAAACAAGCATTTCTCTGATGTGGAAACAGTATTTATGGAAATGCAGGAAAAGTGGAAAAAAGGGTATGTTAATCATGCATTCAGAGGAGGGGAGTCACCCAAAGACGTTTACTTTAGAGCCAATACAAAAGTACAAGAAATTTTAAGTACACAAACTGCTCAGCATTTGGTCTTTGTGCTGCATGGCAGGCTTATACGAGTTTTATTATCTGAATGGTTA
This sequence comes from uncultured Balneola sp., assembly GCA_964505215.1. GTDB lineage: Bacteria > Bacteroidota > Rhodothermia > Balneolales > Balneolaceae > Gracilimonas. The sequence goes on along the minus strand of CAZDGU010000001.1, from coordinate 468,532 downwards.
GGTTTTGGGCTTCCAAACATGCATCGAATTGCACATCAGAATGGCGCTATTAATCACCTCACCTGGGATGGGAAAAAATTTAAAGCCCTAAAACTGAATATGACCGAACACCTGCTTGCCAAAGCAAATTTATGAATCTCGAAAAAGTATCTATTTGATGGTATCGGCGTTGCAAAATTCCTTACCTTTTGCCCTGTAAAAGAGAACCATTTTAGCTTGCTTTAGGTTTTGTAACCCAAAGTAAAATTACCTACAGTTATGAGTGAAAAAGTAAAATCCATGTTTGCCGATATTGCCGACGATTATGATCGCATAAACAGCGTATTGTCGTTTGGAGTGCACCACGCATGGCGAAAGAAGGCCGTGCTGGAAAGCGGAGCACACGAAGGTGATCATGTATTGGATTGTGCAACCGGAACCGGCGATTTGGCCATCAAGTTTAAACAAACGGTAGGGGATTCGGGTTATGTGTTGGGAACCGATTTTTGCGCGCCTATGATTGAGCCGGCTCCCGCTAAAGCCAAAGAGCAAGGCTTGAAAATAGACTTTGAAGTGGCTGATGCTATGAATCTGCCTTATGAAGACAATACATTTGATATTGCCAGTATTGCTTTCGGTATCCGAAATGTGGACGATCCGGTGGTAGCGCTCAAAGAAATGGCACGCGTAGTAAAACCGGGCGGACGTGTAGTGGTTTTGGAATTCGGACAACCCAAAGGGTTAATGAAATTTCCGTATGATTTGTACAGCCAGCATATTATGCCTGCTATTGGCGGGTGGCTAAGCGGTAATCGCGAAGCTTACACGTACTTACCACGAACCAGTGCAGAGTTTCCTGCCGGTGACAACTTCCTGGCTTTGATGACTCAGTCAGAAGCTTTTAAAGAACAACGTGCCGTTAAACTAACCGCAGGCATTGCTTACGTTTATGTAGGAGTAGTTCAATAATGGTATATTGAAAAGCTTATTCCAGGCATTAGTTTTGAACAAGACAAACAAGGAAAAGCAGATTACCAACTTTTATTTCACTTTTTGACAACTTAAAAGAATAATTTTATGAAGATAGAAGACATTAAAAAAGTATTGCCTCACCGTTACCCATTTTTACTGGTTGACCGAGTACTGGAGCTTGAGGATGAAAAAATTAAGGCTCTAAAAAATGTAACGGCAAACGAAGAGTTTTTTAACGGACATTTTCCGGGACAGCCTATTATGCCTGGTGTACTTCAGGTTGAAGCACTTGCACAGGCCGGCGCCATTATGCTTATGACAAAACAGGCAGAAAACCCCGATGATATGCTGATGGTTTTTACCGGTATCAAGAACTGTAAATTCAGAAAACAAGTAGTACCGGGCGATCAGCTTATTTTAGAAGTGGAATTAGGATCTATGCGCCGTAATTTTGTAACCATGAATGGAAAAGCAACTGTGGACGGAGAAGTGGCTTGTGAATTAGAAGCATCTGCTGCTTTAGTTCCAAAGGAAAACGCATGAGTACTCAAAAAAAGTCAACAAAAGCATCAAATAAACCTGTAAAAATTACTACCCAAACGGTAGTAGATATGAAAGCCAAAGGCGAGAAAATATCTATGCTCACCGCCTATGATTTCACCATGGCGCAAATCATAGATCAAGCCGGGATAGATGTGATTTTAGTGGGAGATTCCGCCGGAAATGTAATGGCCGGTCACGAAACCACACTTCCCGTAACGCTCGACCAAATGCTATATCACACCTCCTGCGTGGTGCGTGGTGTGGACCGAGCCTTAGTAATTGCCGACTTGCCTTTTATGAGCTACCAGGTTACTACTAAAGAAGCCTTAAAAAGCGCAGGCCGCATGATGAAAGAAGCCGGCGCCCATGCAGTGAAAATGGAAGGCGGAAAGCCAATCATCAATACCGTAAAGCGAATTGTTGATGCCGGTATTCCGGTAATGGGGCATCTTGGGTTGACGCCACAAAGCATTTACAAATTTGGTACCTATAAAGTACGAGCCACAGAAGACCAGGAGGCCGAAGATCTTATCAGAGATGCAAAACTGCTGGAGGAAGCCGGCTGTTTCTCTATTGTGATGGAAAAAATTCCGGCAAAACTGGCTGAAAAAGTAACCAACGAGCTTGCTATCCCAACCATAGGAATTGGAGCGGGCGGAGGGTGCGACGGTCAAGTACTGGTCATTCATGATATGCTGGGATTGAACAAAGAATTCAACCCACGATTTTTACGCAGATATGCAGATTTGAATTCCGGAATGACCGAAGCTGTTCAACAATACATTAAAGACGTTAAAAGCAAAGATTTTCCAAACGAAGAGGAGCAGTACGGTAAATGAGTAGCGAAAAGAAACCTTTCATTTTAGTAAGTAACGATGACGGCATTTTTTCGCCCGGAATTCAGGCACTTGCAGAAGTAGCCGCAGAATTTGGCGATGTGTACATTGTAGCTCCCGATAAAGAGCAAAGCGCGGTGGGGCACTCAATTACAACACTTACACCGTTGCGCTCCAATAAAGTTAAAGTTGCAAATAAGTTTGACGGCCAGGCTGTAAATGGTACGCCTGCCGATTGTGTGAAATTAGCACACGGACAGTTGCTGGACCGCAAGCCGGATTTAGTTGTAAGTGGGATAAATCACGGAAGTAATGCCGGTATTAACACAATGTATTCAGGAACTGTGAGTGCAGCAAGGGAAGGCACTATTTTAGGATATCCCGCAATTGCCGTAAGTTGTACTGAGTTTGATGTGAATACAGACCTGAGTGGCAGCCAGGAAGCCGCTAGGCGTGTAATCAGTTTTGTACTGAGAAACGGCCTTCCCCGTGGCGTTACCTTGAATGTAAATGCACCAGGCGGAAAATTCACCGATATTAAGTGGACCCGACAGGCTGACAGCCGATACGTGGAACAATATGAAAGCCGAAAAGATCCGTTTAACAGAGCTTATTACTGGCTAACAGGCGAATTTGAACTGCTGGACGAAGGAAAAGATTCTGATATTCACGTTCTAAATGAGGGCATAGCCACGGTAACACCTATTCTATACGACTTAACGGCCTATCATCTGTTAGATAATGTGGACGACAGCAGTTTGAACGACGAATCCTGATGTATTCAATTGACCTTTGTTAGCAGCAATTTAAAGTAAGCTGAGATAATCAGTGCCCGTTTTTTGCTAAATGCTTCAATAAATTCACCCAGAATTGGTCATAAATCTTTTGGCTTTCTTTACTCATTTGCACATGCAGCTGGGCTAAATGCGAAAGGGTAACGGTTTCTATATGTACTCCCCATTTAGCACTTTCTACCGATACAAAGGCATCATTTTCGCCTTCTTTTTCATATATCTGGTGATTCTGAAATTTAAGCATGGGGTTGATTGAAAAAGATGTCCCCTTGCCAACGGCCGCGCTGTAAGAGTAATACGCTACTTCCGGAACATTCCGGTGATTTGGGTTGAACACATCCTGCACATACGAGCACGTAAGCTGTTCTAAAGAACCGAGCGCATCGCTTTTTGTTTTGGGAAACACATTATCTCCAAACCAGTCAATCAGCTCGCTTAGCTTTTCGGTAACAGCATCGGGTGCTTTTAGAACTAAGTCTGCCAGGCTTGCTCCGTGATGTGGCGTAGCAATAGTTGTCAGGCTTTCAACTCGATGGGCAATATCCATTTTAGAAAGAGCGCAGCGCATATCTAAACCGCCCATGCTGTGGGTTACTACATTTACTTTTTCAAAATTGTGAGTGTCGCAAAAGCTTTCAATAAGCTGTACCCAATTTTCAGCTCTGGTTTCTATGCGGCCATAGGGAACGGTGTTTGGGGCAATAGCCGGAATACCATGCGAACGGATTTTCATGCAAGGGTCGTGCAACGGACCTTGTTTTATAACCGAGCCGAGAGCTCCATAACCGTGGCATAAAAATACCGGGTTTTTGAGCTGCAGCAACTCAGGTTGGGGAAATTCTTTAAGCTCAAAACGTTTTAGAAGGGCAGAACGGTCAGACATTATTCAACAGCTTGGGTGTGGAGAGAATCTAAATCGGTATCGGTTGTTAACCGAAGGGTACGCAGTATAGTATCCTGATAGTAAATATAAATATTCATGTCGTGAGAAGGAAGGTGCACTCTGGCCGGTAAAGAAACATCGTAAGAATACAGCGTTTTATGCAGCGTAGCATGAAACATTGTTTTTGAAAACCGAGAAGGCACAATAATTCTATACTCTTTTCTTAACAAGTTTGAGTCAACCTGAATGGCTGCCGTACGGATATGCGAGTCGAGAATATTGGCTTCTTTAAAGTGCAGGTTTAACAAAGAGTCGAGCTGTTGGGTATTTTGGAGCCTGTATATTTTTTTTGTAGGAGATGCCATTAATATAATTCCACTCACAATACACGAAACGAGCAGCAAAGCCGTAATTATTTTCTTCCCGTTTTTGTGAATGTTCATATAAGACAGGGCCCTTTATTTTTAATGTTATACCGTGGCTGAATCTATAAACTTCTGCACTAAAAAAAATGATTAGCTAAGAAGAAAGTAGCCTGATTTCCTTGAACAGATAGTTCACCCAAACTCAGCCAAAAAATATAGTCTTCTGAAAGACTACCATTTAACCTGATAGATACGAATCCTCCAAGAGTTTATAATTCTTGGAGGATTCGTTAACCTAAATTGCGAATTCTATGGTTTAAATCTGTGGCTTTTGGCCGTCCATTAAACCAAGCTGTTCAATAGCATAACCTGCGTTTAAAACGGTTTGCTCATCTAAAGCATCACCGATAATTTGAACGCCCATGGGTAATCCCTCATGCACGCCGCTTGGTACCGAAAGTGCAGGCAGTCCGGTTATGTTAGCAGGTCCGGTTAAACGGATAAAGTTTGGCAGCAAATCTACTTTCTCACCATTCAACATTGCTTGAACCTCACCAATGTTATTTGGAAATACAGGCAGCGTTGGTGAAATGATGACATCAACTTCATCAAATGCACTTGTAAATTCTTTAATCAGTTGCTCACGAACTTTTTGAGCATTCTTATACACTTCGGAAGCCGGAGAAGCACCCATCAACAGAAAACCGCGAATATCTTCCCCAATGTCTTCCGGTCGTTCAATAATAGTATCATAATGTACAACCGATGCCTCGGAGACGGAGAACGTAAATCCGGCCCAGTCCATATCTTTTAATGCAGGAATTTTTACTTCCTTTACGGTGGCTCCTTTTTCTTTCAGGGCTTGGATGACATCTCGCGTCGCTTTTTCTATAGGTGAGTCAATATCTTTGAAGAAGTAATCCTCTTCAACCCCGATGGTAAGTTCGGAAACATCGCCATTTATTTGAGAAGTGTAATCGGTGGTTTGTGCTTCTACAGAAACCGGATCATTTTCATCATGGCCGGCAATAATTTCGAGTAATGCGGCCGTGTCTTTTACGGTTTTAGCCATGGGACCAACATGATCTTGTGTCCAAGAAAGCGGATAAACGCCATAGGCACTCACCAGCCCACGGGTTGGCTTCAATCCTGTAATACCGCAAGCGGCTGCGGGAATACGAATGGAGCCGGCCGTATCGGTTCCCACAGAAACAGGGGTTGAACCGACGGCAATGGCCACCGCAGATCCACTGCTTGAGCCGCCCGATATTTTCTCCAAATTCCATGGATTTTTAACCGGCCCAAAATGCAGGCTGCTGCCGGTAATACTAAGCGCATATTCGTGCATATTCAGTTTGCCAAGCAGAATAGCACCTGCTTCCACCAGCTTCTCAACAACGGTTGCGCTGTAGGAGGGAACAAAGTTTTTATGAATTTCTGACGCCATAGTGGTCAGATGATTTTCATGAAAAATATTATCCTTCAAGGCAATGGGAATTCCATGAAATTTACTTTTTATCGTTCCGGCTTCAATCTCACTTTCTGCAACTTTTGCAGCTTCCAGCGCCTCCTCTTCATACACAGATATATATGCGTTTAACTGCGAGTCTGTGCTTTTGATTTTCTGAAGCAGGCTTTTAGTTAATTCAACCGGAGAAAGCTGCTTTGTTATTATCTGCTGATGAAGTTCTTCAATAGAAAGATCTGTTATGTTAACCAAAATGAGGGCTTATTTAAGTGAATTAGAGTTTTAATTGTGTAATTTTCCATCTGGAATATACCCTTATTTTCAATTCATAACTTTACCCGCAATGGTACGGAACATGATGGTTCTAAATATTCCAATGCATTGAATAATTGCACAAAAAAGCCACCTGTAACCCTATTTAAAAAAACTCAAACTCAATGTTATTCGGCATGAAATGAATTCCTTTAAAGTCTTCATTTGCCTCAATTTGATGCTTTGCTTCTGCCGGAATAATAATAGCTTCTCCTTCCTTTACTAAATGTTCTTTATTATCCATTTTAAACGTGCATTCTCCCTGATGTACAAACAATATCGACTCAGCATTTGCAAGATGAGCGGGCATTAAATCACCCTTTTCAGAGCTCATTTGTTTGGCTACTAATTGGCTGCCTGTGGCTAAAGTTTTTACAGTGGGTTTAGTTATTTTTTTCATCTCGATTCTCTTTATGTAATTAATAATACTGTACACATATTAACAAAATAAAGCGGATTTAATAGCAACATCCAAACTGACAAAAGATGAGCATCTTGCTTTTCAGCAACTGTTTCTTTTGCAGAATGGAAAACTCCAAATCAATTTGAGACAAGGGGTTGCAACCCCTTGTCTGATTGAAGCATAGAATTCAAAAAAAAATAAATTTTTATAACTTCTGACTTCTGATTTCTAAATACCCCACAATCCATTCCAAAAATCCCTTCACCCAAATTCATCATCACCCCATAAAATTTTAATTGAAGTTAATCCGTAGTTCTCTCAACTTCACGGCATCAAAAAATATCAAAGCGTTTTACTTTATTGAATCAGTTGTATGTGTTTTCAGATTGAAAAAATTGAATCTCCCAGTCAGATTAAAGCATTTCATGAGCTTCCGAAAGAATTGTATAAAAACAATAGTTGGTATCGTCCTCCTTTTTATTTTGAAGTGGAAAATGTATTTGATCCCCAAAAAAACGAGCGTTTTCAAAAAGGAGGGACCTGCGAGCGGTTTTTAGTGAAAGCTGATGACGAAACAGCAGGCCGATTTGCCGTATTTTCAGATCCTGAAAAAGATGAGCGATACAATCCTCCATTGGGCGGCATCGGTTTTATTGAAATGAAGGAGCGGGAGGGAATTGCTGAAACCATCATCAATTTTGCCAAGGACTGGCATCGCAAACGGGGAAACGCAGGCTTTAGAGGTCCCATCAATTTTGGCGAAAATGACACGTTTTGGGGAGCGCTGATTGACGGTTTTGAAGATCACAACGTATATGGGATGTTGTATCATTTGCCCTATTACGAGCGGCTGATGGAGGAAACAAATCCTGAAAAATTTGATGATTTGTATATGTATCAGCTGGAATTGAGTCAGCCTTTACCCGGGCGGCTGTTGAAAATCACGGAGCGACTGAAGAAGCAAAAGGGGGTTGAAATTCGTCCTATTGACAAGAAAAATTTAGAGCGGGATGGGGAGTTAATTCGTCAGGTTTACAATCAGGCTTTTAATGATCAGGTGGTGCAGCAGCGGGAGGAAGAATTTACTGGAATTACGCGCGAAACTATTCGGCAAATGATTAAAAAGCTAAAGCCCGTACTTATGCCCGAAACTTCTCCTATCGCTTTTGTGGACGGAGAGCCGGCTTCTTTCCTGGTAAGCGTTCCTGATTTACATGAAATTTCAGCCCAAACCGGAGGTAAGCTGAAGTGGTGGCATCTTCCCAAGCTGATAGGATTTAAAAAAAGAGCCGTCAAATTTCGTCCGCTGGCTTTTGGAACCGCTCCTCGCTTCAGGGGAAGAGGATTAGAAGCACTGGTTTTTGTAGAAGGGGTGAAGTGGACAAGAAAACACTATCCCAATATAAAAATGCTGGAAGGCGGCTTTGTAAGCGAAAAAAACTGGATTATGCGCCGCAGTTTAGAAGCCCTCGGCTGCAAAATCGCCAAAACGTACCGGGTGTATAAATGGATGGTGGATGAGTGAAGATGCGTTAAAAAAAGGCCGGGTAGTTCTGACATCGATTTTCTCGCAGATTTCCGCAGAGGAATGCGCGGAGTTCCGCTGAGAATTTTAAAAAACTCTGCGAGACACTGCGCTAAACTCAGCGCCACTCTGTGGTGATAAAAAATTGGTGAAACGGTTTCAATCGCTATTTATCGAAAAATCGTATTCAATATTTCAATAGAAATATCCGTTTTTTTACCCTGAAACTGCTCATGAACATTTTTCCCAAGAAGATGGACCGCATTGGTATCAGACTCAAAGCCGGAGCCTTTTTCACTTAATGAGTTGGCAATAATGAAATCGGCATTCTTCTTTTTGAGCTTGGAAGTGGCGTTTTCAATCAGGTTTTCCGTCTCCATAGCAAATCCGATCAGCGTTTGATGAGCCTGTTTTTGTTCTCCCAGCCAGGCTAAAATATCCTGCGTTTTCTTTAGCTTTATTTCATTATCGGCAGAAGATTTCTTTACTTTTTGCTGATGTGTTTGTGTCGGGGTGAAGTCGGAAACGGCCGCTGCCATAATGATGACATCCGCATTTTTATACGACTGAACCGCTTTAAATAAATCGTCTGTGCTGGTAATGCTAACGGTGTGTAAATAATCAGGTTCTGGAATAGATAACGGGCCGTGAATTAAGGTGACATCCGCGCCTAAATTATAAGCAGCCTCGGCCATAGCCACACCCATTTTTCCGGAACTGGGATTGGAGAGAAACCGAACCGGATCAATATGTTCGCGGGTAGGTCCGGCCGTTACTACAACTTTTTTTCCTTCCAAAGGTCCTTGTATAGAACCGATAATGTCAGAAGCTTTTTCTAAAATATCAGGAATTTCGGGCAGCCGTCCTTTCCCTTCCAAACCGCTGGTCAGATAGCCGCTTTCCGGTTCTAAAATATGATATCCCTGACTGTTCAGTTTTTTCAAATTCTCCGAAACTCCCGGCGACTCATACATTTCGCCATCCATAGTTGGGCAAATCAGCAAGGGACATCGCGCGGCTAAAACCGTTGCTGTAAGCATATTATCCGAAAGGCCATTCGCAATTTTGGCGATGGTATTAGCCGTACAGGGCGCTATCACAAAAAGATCGGCCCATTCACCCCAGTGTATGTGGCGGGTCCAGTCCTGGCCATCGGCGTCTTCATCTTCAGGGAAAATATCGACTGCCACCTGATGGCCGGAAAGGGAAGCAAAGGTCTCTAAACCAACAAAGCGGGTAGCTGAAGGGGTCATAACAACCCGAACTTCGGCTCCCGCTTTTTGAAATTCTCTGAGTAAAAAAGCAGCTTTATAAGCTGCAATACCTCCGGTTACGCCAAGAATAATGCGCTTGCCGGAAAGCATAATTAATCCTCTTTATCAGGGTGGCGGTAGTAAATTTTATCTTCCTGCATTTCTACAATAGCACGCTGCGTTGCGTGAGGAAGTTTTTCAAAAGCTTTTGAAATGTTTTCTTGCTCTTCGTTAAAAGAAAACTCGTCATCTTCTTCAAAGCCTTCAAAATACTGGAGCTTTTCATCCAGTTCTAACTTTTCCTGAGCGGCAATTTGGCGTGCTCTTTTGGAAAGAATTACAAGTAATTCGTACTTATTACCTGTTTTGAATTTTAGTTTCTCAATGTCTAAAGTTTGGACGGACATAGTATCAATTTTGATTCATGAAAGTAGTTACGGCCTCTTTTACTTCTGCATAAGCCGTATCTAAATCGTCATTAATTATTATCTGATCGAATTTATCAGCGTAAGAAAGTTCTTCTTTGGCGCGTTCTAACCGAAGAGCCAAAGTGGTTTCATCTTCAGTGCCACGGTCTATCAGGCGCTGCTTTAATACCTCTATAGAAGGCGGCTGAATAAATAAACCCAGACTTTCATTTCCGTAAATTTGTTTAATATTTACGGCACCTTTTACTTCAATATCAAGCAGAACAAAATAGCCTAAATTTAGTTTTTTATCAACCTCTGAACGCAGTGTACCGTATTTCTTACCGCCGTAGAATTCTTCCCATTCCAAAAATGCTTCTTCTTCTATTTTTTGGTTGAAATCATCCTCTGAAAGGAAGTAATAGTGCTTTTCGTGCACTTCATCTTTTCTTGGCGGGCGCGTTGTAGCTGAAACGGAGAATTTTAATTCGTCAAAATCTTTAAATAGGCGGCGCGCTATGGTTGTCTTTCCGCTTCCGCTGGGTGCAACCAGTATAATAACTTTTCCTTTTTTCATGAGAATAGCGGATATTGATATTCTTTATAATTAGCAGTTACTGCTTTGTATTTCATTTCACTTTAATACTAATTATTTTCTGCTCACTGCTCACTGCTCACTGCTTCCTACTCCACATTTTGTACTTGTTCGCGAATTTGCTCGAGCGCTTCTTTACATTTTACCACATACTGGGCAATATCAGAATCATTGGCTTTTGATCCTATGGTGTTCAGCTCTCTGTTAATTTCCTGGGTTAAAAAATTGAGCCTTCTTCCTGCAGAGTTTGGCTGCTCAACCGCTTCAAGAAAGAACTTGAGATGCGAACGCAAGCGCACAATTTCTTCGGTGACATCCATTTTATCAACTAAAATGGCTACTTCCATTTCCAGGCGCTCGGGGTCAATTTTATCTTCATCAATCAGGTTTTGGATGCGCTCCAGTAATTTGGTTCGGGTTTCTTCAGCGCGCCCGTTTGTTTTTTGTGTGATGATACCCAGATTTTCATCAATAAAGTGTATGCGCTCTTTTAAATCAGTTTTAAGCTGATTTCCTTCCTGCGTGCGCATTTTAACAAGCGCCGTCAATGCATCTTTAAGCGCCTGTTGCGTCAGTTCCCACTTAAGTTCGGTTACTTTTTCATCCTCTTCTTCATTAATAAACACATCACCAAACTGGATGATATCCTGCACATCAAGAGGCTCTTTTATACCGGCGGCTTCTCGCAAATTATTTAAAATGTCAGAATATGCTTGCACTTTTTGTTCATCAACCCGAATAGCAGGCTTGCCGGAATCCGACTCAGATAAGTTTATTGTAATGTTCAATTTTCCACGATTGATAACTTCCTGAGCCAGTTCTTTTACATCCAGTTCATGCTGTTGAATTCGCTGAGGAAGTCGGATGCTGATATCTAAGTATCTGCTGTTCAGGGACTTAACCTCAACGGTAGAGGTGATGCCATTGGAGGAAGCTTCGCCGCGGCCAAAGCCGGTCATTGATAAAATCATATAAACCTGTCTGATGAAAATTAATCGAGAAAATACAAAAGTATAGCTCCTTAAAAAACTTATGATTATTACGGAAGTCAGTTTAATGAAATCACGTGTTTGATTACTTACTTTTACTATCTTCCTTCAGATTCACCTAACTTTTAATATGACTATTCTCGGAATTTCAGCTTTTTATCACGACTCGGCCGCTTGCATTATCCAAGATGGCAAGATTATAGCTGCGGCTCAGGAGGAGCGATTTACCCGCAAAAAACATGATGCAGGTTTCCCTTCACAAGCTATTTCTTACTGCCTTGATGAAGCCGAAATTTTTCTGAATGAGGTTTCAGCCATTGCTTTCTACGATAAACCGCTGCTGAAATTTGAGCGGCTGCTCGAAACCTATCTTTCATTTGCGCCCAGAGGCGTGCGCTCGTTTATAACAGCCATGCCGGTGTGGCTGAAGGAAAAGATGTTTATGAAGCGAGTGATGCATCAGGAGCTGGAGAAAATTGGGAATTATGATCGCAAAAAAGCGACTTTCTTATTTCCGGAGCATCATCTGAGTCATGCCGCCAGTGCTTTTTATCCGTCTCCTTTTCAAGAAGCCGCCATTTTAACTATTGATGGCGTCGGCGAGTGGGCAACAGCCTCCATTTGTTCGGCTCAAGGCACGGAAATCACGGTTCATCGAGAGCTTACCTTCCCACATTCACTGGGACTTTTATATTCGGCATTTACCTATTTCTTAGGTTTTAGGGTGAATTCCGGCGAGTACAAGCTGATGGGTTTAGCTCCCTATGGAAATCCGGATTCGCCCATGGTTACTGATTATATTTCAAAAATAAAGTCGCAGTTAGTAGAAATAAAAGAAGACGGTTCCATTTACCTGAACCAAGATTACTTTGAGTATGCAACCGGACTCAAAATGGTGCACGAAAAGAAATGGGAAGAATTGTTTGGGTTTCCAAAGCGGGAAGAAGAAATGGAATTACAGCAGCATGAAGCTAATTTGGCGCTGGCCATTCAAAAAGTGACCGAAGAAATTGTGCTTAAAATGGTGAAAGAAGCCAAAAAGTTGACGAACTCTCCAAACCTTTGCTTAGCCGGTGGTGTGGCGCTTAATTGCGTGGCAAACGGAGTGATTCAAAACGCCGAAATTTTTGAAGAAGTGTACATTCAACCAGCCGCCGGAGATGCGGGTGGAGCAGTAGGAGCAGCATTAGCAGCGCACCATATTTACTTCGGGGTGAACCGAGCGCCTCAACAGCCGGATGCCATGAGTGGTGCTTACTTGGGTCCCGATTTTCATGAATTTGAAATGCATCAGCAGCTCAAAGAATTCAAACCGGTTCACCAAAAATTAACCGATCAAGAGCTGTACGCTGCCACAGCCGATAAATTGGCGGAAGGGAAGGTTGTGGGCTGGTTTCAGGGACGGATGGAATTTGGTCCGCGAGCCTTAGGCAACCGAAGTATTTTAGGAGATCCACGAGATACTGAAATGCAGAAAAAGCTGAATTTAAAAATTAAATACCGAGAATCATTCCGGCCATTTGCTCCCTCTGTTTTAGCTGAAGATTCTCAGCAGTATTTTGAGATGAAATCAGATTCTCCTTATATGCTGTTTGTCCAAAAAATACGGAACGAACACCGCCACGAGCTTCCGGATAATTATGCTGAACTTCCGCTTCGCGAAAAGCTGGCTATTTCGAGATCAAGCTTTCCCGCCATCGCGCACATCGATTTTTCAGCTCGTATTCAAACGGTTCACGAACAAACAAATCCAAAGTTTTGGAATTTACTGCAGGCGTTTAAAAAGGTCACAGGCACCGGAATGTTGGTAAATACCAGCTTTAATGTGCGGGGTGAACCGATTGTATGCTCCCCGGCAGATGCCTACCGCTGCTTTATGAATACCGAAATGGATTATTTAGTAATTGGAAACTATCTGTTCGAAAAAGAGCAACAGCCAAAGTGGAAAAAGGAAATTACCTTCGAAAAAGATTAACTTTAAGTAAATTCAGAATAACTCAGTTTCAATTAAAAGCTGAGAGTGGTAAAATAAATTACGAGTAATCAGGAGCTTATGGAGACCTTAGCAGACTTATGGAATTTTATGAAACAGCGCAAAAAGCTATGGCTGGCTCCGGTTATTATTGTACTGCTGTTGCTGGGCTTTTTAATTGTAATAGGCGGGGGTTCATCCATTGCTCCCTTTATTTACACCCTGTTTTAAGATGTTAGAACCACGCTCACTCGCTTTTATCCGGAAAGATCCATCCACTCCTAAAACACAGCTGGTTATGGTAACCGGACTTCTGGTTCTGGCCGCCATTTTTGATAATGAGACACCGGCTTATTTGGCTCTGCTGGTAGGCTTATTATCATTTGTGCCACCCGTTGGGAATCGCATGGTTTGGGGATGGTACAAGCTGGCGGAAGGATTGGGCTAGCTAAATTCGAGAATTCTGCTTTCGTTGGTTTACTACGTAGTGGTTACTCCCATTGGCTTTTTGTTTCGACTATTCGGGAATGATCCGCTTTTCTTAAAAGACACAAAAGGCAGCATGTATAATTTCAGAGAACACACCTTTGCCAAAGAGGATTTAGAGAACCCTTGGTAAGAGATTTTAAATATTGAAAAAACGGCCAAATAAAGGTCATAAAATCCTTAGTTTATATCGGTTATATAGTAACCATTTTCTTCAGAAATTTTTAGTGAGGAAATTACGTTTCATCGGCGCACTAAAAAAGAGTACAGTTCTATTATTAATATGATATCAAAAATCAGAATGCTATGCATGGCGGGGTTATTTGCTTTAACATTTATATCCTGCTCAAATACAAATAAAGTAATTGTTAAAACGGCCAAGAGTACTCCTGTTTATAAATTACAGGGAAAAGTAGTAACAGATAATACAGAACGTGCAATTCCTGATGCTATTGTTTGGGTTGAAGGAACTACCATCCGGACAACTACGAATGACGCAGGCAGCTTTTCATTAGAAATGCCACAAGGTCAACATAAATTGAAAGTGGAGGCTAAAAATTATTATCCAAAATTTGAATCAGTACAGGTGGCAGGTGCTACTAAAGTAGGTGTGAAGCTTTCCTCAAAAAAAGCCATGGGAGCGCATGAGAGTTCAGGTTTTTCAGGAAGTTCTGAGACGGATAAAATGCAGGCCATTTCAAACAAGAAAAATAAAAGGCAGAAACAGATGGAGGAGTTTATAAACTTCTACATTAATAATGAGCTGAATTGTAAGCTGCTTAATCCGGAAGATGTACATTTTGAAGATACAGGAAAAAATGAAATGTGGGTAAAAAAACCGGCAAAACTGACGGTTAAAAACAATGATTTAGGCTATAAAGTTATCGTTCACTTAAAGGAATTTGTAGCAACTCGGTACAGCGAAATTGTTGGCATAAATAGCGATGCCACCTACTTTTTTGAAGAATTGAAGCCTGAGGATGAAGAAGAAAAAGCTCGATGGGAAGCCAATAGACAGAAGTACTTTGACGGTTCACTTCGCCACTTTCTTATTGCAATGGCCAGCAACAAATCGCCACGCTATTTTGGATATCGGATGTTTTCAGGGCAGTATGTGAGCAGCAATTCGGCCATGGCCTATTCATCTTCGGATGTAAGTGATATTGAGGTAGAAAAATATAACATCTTTACTTCCATGCCCAATGGAAATACGTGGCTTCAGTTAGATGATGAACTAAGAATAGAATATGTAGGAAAGGGCGTAGATGATCCCCTTGGAATTACCGGTTTAGACCTTTATAAGTACCAAACATCCTGGTTGAGCTTAAGTATTCCACGTATAAACTTTACACCAAATGGAAACATAACAACACCGGAGTATGTGGAAGTGAAGGGTGGGTGGAGATATACGCCGGTGTGTAAAATGCTACCCCAAAACTATCTGCCAAAGATTAAATAAAAACTCCTACTCACTTTCAACTTCAGCCTTTTGCAGGCTGGCGGCATTCAGGCAGTAGCGTAACCCGCTGGGTGCGGGACCATCCGGGAAAACGTGTCCCAAATGAGCATCACAGGTGTTGCACAGCGCTTCAATGCGAATCATTCCGTGAGAAGTATCCAGCTCATATTTTACCGCGTTATTACGTACAGGCTGAGTAAAAGAAGGCCAGCCCGAACCGCTTTCAAACTTCTCGTTACCGTCAAATAATTCTGTTCCGCAACAAACGCATGTATATAAACCGGGCTCAAAGTTGTAGCACATATCGCTGGAGCCGGGGCGCTCCGTTCCTTTTTTTCGAGTGATGAAAAACTGCTCTTCAGTGAGCTCATTTCGCCACTCTTCTTCCGTTTTTTCTACTCGCTTTTCAGGAGCGGGAACTCCGTTTTTGGCCATTTTTTGAATATCATTCCAAGTCAACATGGGTATTTTCCTCTACTTATTTATATCAACCGGACGGGCAATCATAATGCCGGTATTTTTTGAGTCGGGTGTCAGAAAAGAAGTAATTGGTTTTTCAGACACCTCTACTTTTAGGTTTGATTGTGAGGCGTGCATTAGATGGAAATCGCTGCCCATTTTTACCAAAACTCCCACATGCACTACGTCCAAACCATCAATGCCGGTTGTTAATCCTATAATATCGCCTTCTTTTAAAAGCGACATGTTCTCTTCAATTTTTTCTTTTGGGATATAAAAATACGTGCGTTCAGAAATTTCTTTTTCTTGCTCTGAAATCTTTGTCACGAAACCCTGATTCGCTTTTAAATGTTTGTAGCTGTTGGGGTGGGTGGACATAAAATTCAACCGGTTTGGATATCTTTCCCCAAAGCTGTCGGCAGGAGTGGTAACCAGATTGCTTTCAGCATTATTATAAATCCACTCGCTAAAGTAATGTAGTCGGGTGGGGTAATCGCCACGCTTTCCATTGCGATATCGGATATTTTCAAGTTCCTTTGTGTAATGTTCAAAAGTTAATTCATCCGATTTTAAAGTACGTGCCAAAGCCAATAAGTTTTCGGCATAGGTGGTGCAATCCAAATCTCGAAGGTTCACAATCAGTTTTTCTTCGTCAGTCACTTCTAAGGCGTGCGCTACATATTCATTTCCCAGAAAGTATTCTCCAATTTCAGGAATTAATTCCCCAATCGGCTGGTCACTTTTTGGTTTAAACTTATTGATGATGTCGGTAAAAATAACCACATCTTCCTGAGTGTAAACAATATCATCTGGCAGCGACTGCTGAGTTTGCTTTTCTTGAGCACAAGAGGCGCCAAAAAGAGTGAAAACAAATAAATAGGTAAGTAGTTTTCTCATGTTTTTAAATGAAGTTAAAGCCATAATAAAAGATAGTGTTTATCCGGCTATTAAATACAAAGAGAACATGCCGAAAATCATTCCATACATACAACTCATATATTCGGTAGGTGTTGTGCAAAATGAATAAATAAGTTGATTTGAAAAGAAGAATTTCCGGCAGGTTAATTAGCTGATTAAATCAAAAATTTTCTTAGCAAAAGCCTGTGCAGCATCCGGTGATTTTCCTTCCGAATACAGCCGAATAATAGGTTCAGTATTTGATTTACGCAGATGCACCCAGCCTTCCTCAAAATCAACTTTTACGCCGTCAATATTGGATGGATTTAGAGCCGAAAAGTGATTTTCAACAAACGCGAGAACTTCATCAGCGTCTTTGCCCAACTCATCCAGCTGAATTTTATTTTTGCTCATATGATAATCAGGAAGAGTAGATCGATATTCTGAGGCGCTCAGTCCTCGCTCTGCCAAAAGCTGTAGCACAATGGCAATTCCAACCAGGGCATCGCGGCCATAGTGTAAATCCGGACAAATAACGCCACCGTTACCCTCGCCGCCAATAACGGCATTCTTTTCCTGCATCACCTTCACCACATTAATTTCACCCACGGCCGAGCGATGGCAGGTTTGTCCGTGTTTCTCAGCTACATCGTCAGAAGCACGAGAAGAGGAGAGGTTGGTGGCACAATCGCCGGGGTTTTTGGCAAGGATGAAATCGAAGGTGGCCACTTGTGTGTATTCTTCTCCGAATAAATTCCCTTTCTCATCTACCAAAGCCAGACGGTCGGCATCGGGGTCGGTTACTACGCCCAGATCAGCATCCGAATCCTGTACCAGTTCACAAATATCGGTGAGATGTTCAGGAAGCGGCTCAGGATTATGAGGAAATATTCCATTTGGCGTACAGTGAATTTTATGAACAGTTTTAACGCCCAGCTTTTCTAATAAAAGCGGAATAGCCTCTGATCCGGCGCCGTTTACGGCATCTACTGCAACGGAAAAGTTCTTCGCCGCAATTTCATCAGCTTTTATGTAAGGCAGTTTTAGAATTTGTTCGATATGATAATCCAGCAGATCACCCTCATCTCGAATAATTCCCACTTTATCATGGGGCTGATATTCAAACTGTTCCGTTTCAGAAATTCGGATGACTTCCTTACCCTGATCGGCATCCAAAAATTCACTTTTTCCATTCAGCAGCTTTAGCGCATTCCATTCGGCGGGATTATGGCTGGCTGAAATAATAATTCCACCGGCTGCTTTATGCCGTAAAACGCCCATGGCCACGGTGGGAGTGGGAGCGATTCCCACTTTAATAACATCGCAGCCCACGCTGGCTAAAGTAGCGGCAACAATATCTTCACAAATTTTACCTGTGGTGCGGGTATCGCGTCCCAGCACCACGGTTCCGCCTTTAAGCCACGTGCCGTAAGCAGCCGTAAATTTTGATAGGTTTTGAGGTGTTAAATCGGTTCCGAAAATACCCCGGATGCCCGATACTGAAATCATTAGTGCCATAATTTAGTTTGTTCTTCTTGAGTTTATAATTCTTGTAAGTTGTTGTTTCCATGCTTGTAACCCCGGAAAATTTGGGTCAAGCTCTTCTACTTTTTTCGCTAATTCCATTGCTTTTTCAAATTTCTGACTTTTACCATAGGCCCCGGAAAGATTGTACAGCATTTGGGCATCATCAGGATTGATAGCTCGGGATTCTTCTAAAAACCGGATGGCTTCTTTTTCCCGCCCGTTTATCAATTCGATAGCGCCTAACATTTTGGTGGTGAAAGCTTCTTGAGGAGCCAACTCATAAGCTGCCCTCAAATAGGGTTCTGCCGCATTAAAATTGTTTTGATCAATGAATAAACGTGCGGCATGCACATAGGGGGAATCATTCCAGGGCTGATTCCGAATCAATCCGTGATATTCATTTATAGCTTTTCCAAACTGTTTCCGGTGGATATAATAACTGGCGAGATCTACTTTTGCAGCATCCCAAAGCATGCGTTTATGTACAATTCCAAATGCAAGGCTGTCCACAAAGTCGGTAGGTTTGTAATCAAACTGATAAGGAGTTGGAGCATTTTCAATCACAAAAGGGAAGCCTTGTTTCAATGTTTTTAACCGATGGTAAACCACACGGTCGTCCAGCTCTGAAATAAACATATTGTCAAAATAACCGGAATCATTGATGATTTTTCTGCTGGCGACAGAGTCGTTACTGAAATCAGAAAGCAAGGCAGAAGCAAACGTTTTGCCCATTAAGTAATATCCCGTTTGGTTGGGGTGAAGGTGCTCCAGCATGAGCTCATCTCCAATAATTCTGTCGGCAGAAGCTTGCTCAAACACCTGATGTGTAGGCACAAGTTTCACCTGCTCATATTTTTCACTGAAAGACCGAATGATGGAATTAATAGCTGTGGGAGCCCTAAATTTCAATCCGTCTAAGTCTTTGGCGTATTCAAACAGCTCGCCTGCTTTAAGCGAATCCCCTTTTTGAAAAGCACTTTTTGCCTGCTTATAAACGATAGCAGCGGAAGGAAGTTCGCCATTTTCAATAGAAACAAAGGGTGGCTGATTTTTCACATTACTTGCAACCGTAGAGATATAAACCGGAATTCCCTTCTCACCAAATTTTTCAATAATAGCCTCCATATTGCTTCTAAACTGCTTCATGGCCAGCTTGAATTTTGGTCCGTCTAATTCAATGGATTGATCGTTGATGATACGTTCCATCAGCGTGCCGGAGGAAGGTTTTTCAGCCCCAAAAAGTTGTCCGAGCCACTGGCCGGAGCTAACCATCATTTCCCGAACAAATAAAAAGGTTTTAAAGCGCTGTAGTTTTAAATAAAAGCGAACAAAACCTGGAAATTCTCCCAGCGTTTCGTTGGAACCTACGCCAAGAGCACCATAAAATTCGTTATGTCCGGCATAAATCATGATGGCATCCGGGCGCTGCTCTAAAATTTCATCCACCTGATCGTACAGCGTATAAGTACTAATGGCCGAAGTAGCCACATTCACCACTTCTACCTTTTGGTTGGGCAAAGCATCGGTGAGCATATCATCCACTACGCGCGAAAAAGTGGCGTTGTAACCATACGGATATCCCGCCGCACTGGAGCCGCCCATGGCAAAAATGCGCAATCCATTTTCCGGCTTTTCCTGGAGAAAAACATCGGTTGAGGGATTGGGAATGGTTTTGGTGTAGAAAAAATAACGAGTCGCAAAATTAGGATTGGGCATGTAATAGGCATCCGAAGGAATTTTTGGATCAATAAAAAGCTCCGTATTCCCCATATAATTGACGCTTCGGAGCACCAGCTCCAAAATCACGAAAAAAAGCACGGGAATGGATAAGGTAATACCGTAAAAGGCAGCCTTCTTTTTAAAGGGCAGCGGCTCGGTTATCTCATCTATATAAGCCTGCACTTCTTCTTCGGAAAGGTTGAGCTTAGCCGCAATTTTGGCCGCATTTTTTTTGGCGTGATGCTGCCGAATATATTGTTTTGCCTTATTACTGAGCGACATCTTTATGCTTTCGGAATCCAGGCGGTTTCCGGGCTGTTGGCTTGCAGGTTTTCAAATCGCGCAAGTACAAACAGGAAATCGGAAAGTCGATTTATGTATTTAATGGCAGCGGCTGATATTTCTTCTTCGTGACTGCATTCAACAGCTACACGCTCGGCCCGGCGGCAAACGGTTCGGGCAAAATGAAGTGTTGCTCCGGCTTGGCATCCTCCCGGAAGGATGAAATTTTTGAGCGGGCTCAGCTGCTCTTCCATTTCATCAATGTGAGTTTCCAGAAAAGTTATTTCTTCTTCTCCAATACGGGAAATGCGCACTTTACGGGATGATGGTGTGGCTAAATCAGAACCCAAAACAAATAGCTGTTTTTGAAGAGTTTCCAACATTTCCAATCCTTTGGAACTCACCCCAAATGAAATAGCCATTCCAATAATGGAATTCAATTCATCAACCGTGCCGTACGAGCTGATTCGCTTTGAGCTTTTGGAGACTTTTTGTCCGCCAAATAGTGAGGTATTTCCGGTATCGCCTTTTTTGGTGTAAATCTTCATTCTTGCAGTGTTTTTATGAAAATATGAAAATAGGACTTTGTTAGATAAGGTGCATTTTTCTATCGCTTTCTTTTAAAACGCTATAAATAGGATTTTTGGAATTCTATCAGATAGTATAAAAACTCAATAGTTATAAATTGACTTATTAATTTATCAAGAAAAATCCTCCAAGGATTCCAAATCATTGGAGTATTTGCAGAAATAAACAACTTTTCTTAATAAACTTATCCCGGCTTTTTTAGTAAGATGCATTCCAAACAGGCTGAATCGAAAACTTCAATTTTCTCCTAAAATCAATTCATCCCTGAATTCTAAAGTTTAAGGCCTTAACTTAAGAGCTAAATGTTGTCTTCCAAATAGCTTTCAAAAAAGGGCGGTAGGGTACCGATGACATAATTTTTAAATCTTGCCCAAAATGCGATTCTTCTGCTAAAAAGCGGAGCACATCATCCAACGAATTATTCTTGAACAGTGAATGGAAAACGCGCAGGCTGTCTTCCGTAGAGGTAGATAAAATGTGAAGCAGCAGCGTATCGTAATATTTGAAATTAGAGGCTGAATTCCGGGGTGAAGACAGTGACTTTCCTTCAGCTAACTGCCGGGCAAGCTGTTGAGTTCGCTTTTGGATTCGCATAAAAGTATATCCGGTGCTGGGTTTAGTTTGACCGCCGGCCGCTCCTAAATGAATAATTTGGGAATCGGAAAGAGAAAGCTTTGGCCAGATTTCCATCGGGATTTCCCCATATTCTTTACGGATGATGCGATAATCACCTTCCACAAGCTGATAATGTTCCTGCAGATAGGCTCTGACATTATTTTCATAAACGCTTTTCTCCAACAGCGAATCGGAAAAAACGGTGTACTCAAACAGCGCTTTTTTTAGTGAAAAAGGAAGCACATACATAAAAGCCACTCCGGGCGAAAAGTGTTCATCAAAATCCATCATAGTAAAAATATCGGGTTGAAAAGCCGGCTTGGCAGTCTCAATTTCCCACCCCAAAAAATGCTGAATAAGCGGATATTTGATATCTGATGCGGAAAGCATATCCGGCTTAAACACGCTTTGGAAAATATATTGTGTTGAAAACACAGAGCCATCATCGGTTCGTAAAAAAGGATGTTTTCCTTTTGTGGAAATTTCAGAAATAGTGGTTTCTAAAAAAGTGATGTTTTTCTGGTTTTTCAGCTCAGCGAGCACAAAGGTGTGGAAATCTTCACTTTTCAGCGAGTAGTAGCCGTATTCATTAAGAGGAAGAGTGGCCTTAAAATCGAGTACGGAAATCTGAGCGCGGTTCCAGCTTTTTTGCAGAAGCTGTTGGAAAGGAGGGGTTCCGGTGGTCCAAAAGCTCCAGGTTTTGTCATTTTTGGGTTCAAACGAAACATCGGCAATCAGAATCTCTCCGGAGTATTTTTCTTGAATTAAATACCAGGCCAGGCTGAGTCCAGCAAGTCCGGCACCGGCAATAATCACGTCAAAGTTTGATTCAGCATTCAATATTCAGCTCCAAAATAGATTCGATGAATAAGCATTCTTTTAACTTTTTTTGCATGATATGCGTGCCCAAAATTTATGTTCGTTTTTGGGATTCATTATATTCCGCACAATTCTAAATGTAAAATAAATTTATGATTGATTTACGCAGTGACACGGTAACCAAACCTACTCCCGAAATGTTGCAAGCCATGACGAATGCAGAAGTGGGAGATGATGTGTTTGAGTCGGATCCAACCGTAAATCAATTTCAGCAAAAAATTGCGGATTTATTTGGCATGGAAGCCGGGCTGTTTGTTCCCAGCGGCACCATGAGCAATCAGCTTGGAATTAAAGTTTTGACAGAGCCGGGTGATGAAATTCTTATCGAAGAAAAAGGTCACGTTTTTAATTATGAAACCGGCGCAGCCTCGGCACTGTCAGGCGTTCAGATACGGACTTTGTTCGGCGAACATGGAAAACTGACTCCTGCCTTACTCAGAAACACCAAAAGAGGAGCGTTTGACTGGGAGCCACGCACCAAAATTATTTGTCTGGAAAACACCACCAATAAAGGTGGCGGCGTTTGTTATAGGGAAGAAGAGCTGAAGGAACTGAAAACATACGCAGACGAAGAAAACCTGCTGATTCATTTAGACGGAGCTCGTATTTGGAATGCGGTGGCAGCCACGGACATCAATCCTGCTTTTTTTGGAGAAATTGCAGACACGCTATCTGTTTGTTTTTCTAAAGGATTGGGAGCTCCCGCAGGTTCCATGCTGTTGGCTTCAGAAAAACACATTGCCAAAGCCCGCCGATATCGAAAAATGTGGGGAGGAGGAATGCGGCAGGTTGGTTTGCTGGCGGCCGCCGCAAATTATGGAGTAGAACATCATTGGGAGAAATTAAAAGACGATCACCGCCGGGCAAAAGAAGTAGCGCAAACCATTGCTGAGTTGGAAGCTTTTCAGGTAGATTTAGATCACCTTCAAACCAATATTTTACTGTTTGATACGATAAAAGAATCGGCCGAAAACGTGCTGGAAAAACTGGCTGAAAAAGAAATTCACATGATCCCATTCGGGCCAAATACTATCCGGGCCACCTTCCATTTTGAAATTACTGACGAGGATGTAAAAAAGGTGCAAGCAGCTTTGAGGGAAGTTGGTGGATAAGCTTAATATTTCCCTTAAAAGAATCAGGTTAAAAGTCTTTAGATTCTATTGAGATTCAGCATTTTCCAACAGCCGGTGCATAAAAGATATTACGTTCTCCCGAATCGGCTTTCCTTTTTTAAAGATCATTTCCTGCTTTTGCTTGTATTCTTTTCGGCCCGAATCCGTTTCAATTTTGATGGGTTCAAGTCCCTGTGCTCTTAAATCGTAGGGGCTGGCCTGCATGTCTATATGGCGAGCTTCAACGGCTAACTCAAACGCTTGCAGAATAAGTGAGCTGGGAATCCACGGGTACATTTTAAAGGCCCATTTGTATAAATCCATGTTAGAATGAATGCAGCCCGGCTGTTCGGTTTCGTGGAATTTTTTCCTCGAAAGTTCATGTTTATTCATAGGTTTAGCCGGCGGGGTGAAAAAGCGATAGGCGTCAAAGTGTGTACAAAGCAGCGGGCGCGATTCCACAAATTCTGCGAGCGCATCCGGCTCCATTCGCATGGGCAGCTGCTGATGCCGCGGGTTATCTGTTTTGTAAACCATGGCCCACTCGTGCATCCCAAAACATCCAAACGATGGCCGGCTGTTTTGAGTGTTTTCTAACATCTTGATCATCCATTTAAGCGAAGAAAATCTTTTTTCCGGAAACAGATTGGGATCCACAAATGCAAAGCCATCCTCCAGCGCCAATTCACTGACTTCAGGCAGATTTTCAGCCTCACTGTAAGCAAGATTAACTCCCAAACCCGGCGACCATCTTCTGAGTGCCGATGGGCGAAATGCATAATATTCAAACAGGAAATCCATCACCGGATTTTTCTCCTGCCGCGAACGGGCTGCTAAATAATCATCTAAAAGCCCATCCACTTTTTGTTCGTGTTCTGCTTTTTCCTGGAGCCATCGCTCCTCAGCAATAGGGGTAGATAAAATGTTGTGTTCTAAAGTAATTGCCATACCGGAAAGATAAAGTTTTTCACTGAACCATTTGCCAGTTCTTGCATGAGATTGTGCCATAGTTTGTTGGTGATGTCCGCTTTTCGGATGAATGTGCATACAAGCCATGAGTTTCATTATCATTGTCATCACCCCTCACATCTAATCCATAAAACATATATCTTTAGGGCTATAAATGTTAACCAAAAAAATAAGTCATGAAAATAGCCGTAGCCGGGACGGGGTACGTGGGATTATCCCTCGCCGTTTTGTTATCACAACACCATGAAGTGGTGGCACTCGATATTCTGAAAGAGAAAGTAGAACTTATCAATAACCGCAAGTCGCCGATATCAGATCCTGATATTGAAGCTTTTTTAGCTGAACGCAATGACCTTAATCTTTGCGCCACTTTGGATAAAACCAAGGCTTTTGAGGGAGCAGAATTTGTAATTATAGCCACGCCCACCGACTACGACCCCAATACAAATGAATTCAACACTTCTACGGTAGAGTCTGTTATTGAAGATGTGCTAAGCATCAACCCGGATGCAGTGATGGTGATAAAATCTACCATTCCGGTTGGATTTATTAAAAGCATACGAGAGAAATTTAAGACTGATAACATTCTGTTTTCTCCGGAATTTCTTCGTGAAGGTCAGGCGTTGCACGATAATTTACATCCGTCCCGAATTGTGGTGGGAGAGCGGACTGAACGGGCCCGGGTGTTTGCCAATTTGCTGGTAGAAGCAGCCGAAAAAGAAGCCGATGAAATTCCTATTCTTTTTACAGACAACACCGAAGCCGAGGCTATTAAGTTATTTTCTAACACTTATTTAGCCATGCGTGTAGCTTATTTTAACGAGCTGGATTCTTACTGTGAAACGCATGAATTAAACACCCAGCAGGTTATTGAAGGTGTTGGGCTCGATCCACGAATAGGTGATCATTACAATAATCCATCGTTTGGTTATGGTGGATACTGCCTGCCCAAAGACACCAAGCAGCTGTTGGCGAACTTTCAGGATGTTCCGAATAATATTATAAAAGCCATTGTAGATGCCAACACAACCCGCAAGGATTTTGTAGCGCGTCAAATTTGGAAAAATAATCCCAAGACCGTTGGCATTTATCGTTTGGTGATGAAGCAGGGCTCGGATAATTTCAGGCACAGTGCCATTCAGGGGATCATGAAACGCATTAAAGCCAAGGGAATCACCGTAGTAGTATATGAGCCATTTTTGGAAGAAGATGAATTCTACCGCTCGGAAGTAATTCGGGATCTGGACGAGTTCAAGCAGCGCTCTGAAGTGATTGTTGCCAACCGTATGGTAGATGAAATCCGGGACGTGAAAGAAAAAGTATATACTCGCGATTTATACGGAACCGATTAGGGGGATGTTAACAACACACCCGTTGGGTAGATGTCCAATAACCACCCATCAACTAACAATAACCCGTTTTTGCGAGGAGGCAGCCAAACCAAAAATCAGAGTCATTACTTCCCCGACGCGGCAATCTCCCTGAAACGGTTTGGGGTGTTAACCAATGCAACCACTGGCAAGAGCGCGTCCACCCAAAAACAGATTGCCCCGGTCTTTGTCATCGCGGAAGGTCTCGCAATGACGGGCTTTGGAGAGGATGTCCAATACCACCCCCCACAACGGCGTACACTGTTCACTGCTCTCCAAAAAACAAGCAAACAAAAAGCTTTAAATAGAAAGGGAAACTTTGTATTATGGCGCCTTATCAAAGAAATGTATAATAATGTATAACTGTGAGCGATAAAAACAATCCACATCAAGGAGAAGGGGACAAAAAAGGCACTCCGGAAAATTTTCCAATACAAGAATACCGACTGGTACCTGCAGATGGTGCGTACGGCGGCTATGAAGAAGATGAAATAGATCTTATTGAGTTAGCAAAAACCATTTGGGAAAGCCGAAAGCTGATCATCAAGTTTGTGGTAGTGGGTGCAATTCTCGGAGTTTTTATAGCGGTGCTAAGTCCAAAGGAATATGTAAGTAGCGCCACTCTTATGCCTGAATACAGCACCGACAGCCAAGGTGGAGCTTCTGATTTGCTTAAAAAATATGGTGGATTAGTGGGCATAAGCGGTGGCACCTATAACTCCGCGAGCAACGCTATTCGGGTTGATTTATATCCCAAGATTGTTGAAAGCTTATCTTTTCAAAACTATTTAGCTGAGCAAGAATTTTACTACCCGGAATACGACACTACGGCCTCATTGTATGATTACTTTTTAGAAATTCAGACCCCGGGTGTTTTAGGATATATTACGGGATACACCATCGGGCTTCCCGGTAAAATTATAGGAGCTATTTTTTCTAAGGAAGAAGTGGCCGACACAGGAACCGGCGATCCGGATATTATTGCTCTTTCCAAAGACAAAATGCAAGTTATTAATGGGCTGAGGGAGCGTGTTACGGCAAGTTTAGATCAGGAGTCGGGCGTAATTTCAGTGAACGTAAAAATGCCAAATGCTCAGGTAGCAGCCAAAATTGCAAAATTTACGATTGAAGAACTTACCGAATACCTTACTGAATACCGTACCGAGAAAGTAGTACGAGATTTGGAGTTTGTTGAGGAACAGCTGAAAGATGTAGAGGAGCGGTTTAGAAAAGCGCAACTCGCACTGGCAGAATTCCGTGATAGTAATCAAGGAAGCCTGACCAATCGTGCACTTACTGAACAGGAGCGATTGCAGTCAGAGTATGATGTAGCTTTTAACGTGTACAATTCCTTAACACAACAATTTGAACAGGCAAAGTTGAAAGTACAGGAAGAAACGCCCGTTTTTAAAGTACTGCAACCCGTTCAAGTGCCGGTTGATGACGAAACCAGCGGAGCCATGATTCTGATTGTATTCGTAATGCTTAGCGGAATAGCCTCCATCGGCTGGATTTTTATCAAACAGTTTCTGGCCGGTAATCCCTTCAGCTCAGAAGAGGAGTTGGCTTAAAAGTAAGTTCAACTAAGACTTATGTTTTGGCTGACTGCCTTTAACATTCGGCAGACCGCTTCAAAACGTATTCAGGCAGCCTGATCATATCCAGCGGTCAGACGAAACTTCCCGGACTACGTGGTCCCGAGCAGTCTGGAGAGCTTAGCAACGAGGTTAAAAAGATTTCATTCTGGGCAAGCAGCGGTGAACAGAAGCGCATATCCGTAATCTCCCCGAAACTGTATTGCCGGAAGAATCCAATCTCCATCACCACCAAATCACTAACAAAGTCAAGTGCTTAAAAGCGCTTTTTTGGGCTACATAAATACTTCATATAAGAAATGCATTTTAAAGATGTCGGTTCTCAGTCCGATGTTTTGAAGGCAGGAAAGAGAGCTTGAACGTAATATTGAATATCATAAAGTGAGGAAACAGCATGAGCCTTTCAGAAAAGTTTGTATATCGTTTTGGGAAATTGCACACCGATGGCAACCGAACCATGAAACAGCTTTTAGGAGGGAAGGGGGCAAATCTTGCTGAAATGACCACCTTTGGGATTCCGGTGCCTCCAGGTTTTACCATTTCAACGGAAGCCTGTAAAGCTACGGTCGATAATAATATGAGCTGGCCGGAAGGGCTGGAAGAGCAAATTATTAATGGAGTGAAGCATGTAGAAGAAGAAATGGGAATGAAGCTGGGCGATGAACAAAATCCGTTGCTCATTTCTGTACGTTCGGGTGCTGCGGTTTCTATGCCCGGTATGATGGATACCATTCTCAACCTCGGGCTGAATGATTCGGTGGTAGAAGGCATCATCCGAAAAACAAATAATGAGCGTTTTGCTTACGATAGCTACCGGCGTTTTATTGATATGTTTGGGGATGTGGTGATGGGCGTGGGCCACGATAAGTTTGAAGAAGCCATGGAAATAATGAAAAAAGAGGTGGGGATTGAGGATGATATTGATCTGACGGCAGAGCATCTTAAAGAGCTGACCGATCGTTATAAAGCAATCTATAGAAAAGTGACCGGACACATGTTTCCGGAGGAGCCTTTGGAGCAGCTTAAATTTGCAGTGAATGCTGTTTTTAACTCGTGGAACAGCGCTCGTGCCATAAAATATCGTCAAATCAGTAATATTTACGGGCTGATTGGGACAGCGGTGAACGTGCAGGCTATGGTGTTTGGTAATATGGGAGAAACCAGTGGAACCGGAGTTTGCTTTACCCGAAATCCGGCTACCGGAGATGCGAAACTATATGGTGAGTATTTGATAAATGCGCAGGGAGAAGATGTGGTGGCGGGAATCAGAACACCGAGCCCAATTGCAGAGCTGGAGAAAGAAAACCCTGAGAAGTATAATGAGCTTCTGAAGTACACGCACGAGCTGGAGGCGCATTATCATAATATGCAGGATATTGAATTTACTATACAGGATGGCGAACTGTTTATCCTTCAAACCAGAAATGGGAAGCGCACCGGCACTGCGGCTGTTAATATAGCCGTAGATATGGTGAACGAAGGTCTTATTACTAAAGAAGAAGCCGTTAAAAATTTAGTGGATCCCGAGCATATAGAGCAGCTGCTGCATCCTCAGTTTAAAGAGGACGGAAACGAGCAGACGGTGATTGGAAAAGGCCTGCCCGCTTCGCCCGGAGCAGCGGTTGGGAAAGTGGTATTCAACTCTGCGAAAGCAGAAGAAGCAGACGAACCGGTTATTTTGGTACGTATAGAAACAAGTCCTGAAGATGTGGGTGGAATGTCATCTGCTCAGGGAATATTGACCTCCCGTGGCGGAATGACTTCACATGCTGCTGTAGTTGCCCGTGGCTGGGGTAAACCCTGCGTTGCCGGCTGTAATGATATTGTTATCAACTATAAAAATAAGTCGTTTACGAATGGAGAAATAACCGTTAAAGAAGGAGATTTTATTTCTTTAGACGGTAGCACCGGCGATGTGATTCTTGGTAAAAAAGAGCTTTCTGAACCTGATTTTGGTAAGGAATACGAAACATTTATGAGCTGGGTGATGGATGTAGAGGAGATGAAAGTCCGCACGAATGTCGAAACCCCGGAAGATGCAAAAGCTGCACGCTCGTATGGAGCCGCAGGCATTGGCTTAGCCCGAACTGAGCACATGTTTTTTAAACCGGGTCGGGTCAACTTTATGCGTAAGATGATTCTTGCTGAGAACAAAAAAGAGCGGGTAGCTGCTTTAAGCAAACTGCTGCCTTTCCAAAAGCAAGATTTCCTTGAAATATTTGAAGCCATGGAAGGACTTCCCGTAACCATACGGCTGTTAGATCCGCCTTTGCATGAATTCCTCCCTCACGAAAAGGAAGAAATAGACAAAGTAGCCGACGAGTTAGAGGTAGATGCTTCGGTCTTAAAGCGCAAAATCAATCAGCTTGCGGAGTCAAATCCCATGTTAGGTCATCGGGGATGCAGACTCGGAATTACTTATCCGGAAATAACGGAAATGCAAATTCAGGCAATTATTGAAGCGGCCGTAGAGCTGAAAAAGGCAGGAAAAGAAGTACTCCCTGAAATCATGATACCGCTGGTGGGTAGTGTAGAAGAGTTCCGTCATCAGCGTAAAGCAGTAGATGCTGCCGCTCAAAAAGTGCTGAAAGAAGCCGGTGAAACCTTAGCCTACAAAGTAGGAACCATGATTGAGGTGCCGAGAGCCGCAATGCTGGCTGATCAAATTGCTGAAGAAGCAGACTTCTTCTCTTTTGGAACTAACGATTTAACGCAAATGACCTTCGGTTTTAGCCGGGATGATGCGGTTAAATTCCTCCCCACCTATGTAGAAAGAGGTATTCTGAAACAAGATCCGTTTCAGGTGCTGGACGTAGAAGGCGTTGGACAGTTAGTTCAGGCGGGCGTCCGCTTGGGACGTATGTCTAATGAGAAACTTAAAATTGGAATTTGTGGAGAGCACGGAGGCGATCCAAGTAGTATTCATTTCGCTTATGAAACCGGTTTAGATTATGTCTCTTGTTCACCCTATCGAGTTCCTGTGGCGCATTTGGCATCTGCTCAGGCTACTCTGGAAAAACAAAGCAACATCGATACCGAACTCCAGGCAGTGCTGTAGTCTATAATAGTTACTATACATTCATAAGAAGTGTAACATCACCGCATGAGATACTACACATGTGGTGATTTCATATTTATTTATATGTACCTGATAAACCGAGAAACGGTAATGATTGCATGACAAGTTTGACACTTTCAAAGAGTTAATGCCGCCGCCCATAAAATGATTAACCGGAAAATAGTAGGCCTACATAAAATCTGCTTTTTTAATTTCACCCCAATGATGCCGCACAGCTGATTTTAGAAAATACCCATTTACGCCGGCAAAGCAGAAGAGGGAGTACAAAACTCTGTTAATAACTTTTAAACCATGATTGAAAATCCCTATCTTCAAGGGTATCAAAAATATAATTCATGATCTGGGAACAATCACTATTTCTTTGGCTGCTGTTGTTAATTCCTGCCGCCGGTTTATTATTATGGTGGCGCAGCAAAGAGGCTCAAAAGAGACAAAAACAATACTTTAATACTGAGCTCTTCTCTAATTTAAGAACCGGTTTTTGGCCGTTAGGGAACAGGTTGAAAAACTTTTCACTGTTTATTGGGATGATATTCCTCATCGTAGCGCT
Source organism: uncultured Balneola sp. (assembly GCA_964505215.1). Taxonomy (GTDB): domain Bacteria; phylum Bacteroidota; class Rhodothermia; order Balneolales; family Balneolaceae; genus Gracilimonas. Next base: position 437,650 of record CAZDGU010000001.1, on the reverse strand, counting down.
GGCCGGTCCTAAAATTGGTACGGAAGTCCGCGAAGTGAAGCGGCAGGGTATCGACCTGATGGTGGCTTTAGATCTCTCCGGAAGCATGAAAGCTGAAGATGTGCGTCCCAGCCGTCTCGAAAAAGCTAAGTTTGAAGTCAACCGACTGATTGAACGACTGAGGGGAGACCGGGTAGGACTAATTGTATTTACCGGAGAAGCCTATTTGCAAAGCCCAATGACGCTCGATTATTCAGCATTAAAACTATTTTTGGATGTAGCAGATACCGAACAAATGCCCAGTTCAGCCACCGATTTTAAATCTGCGATGACCACAGCGCTGGAAGCATTTCAAGCTCTGGAAGAAAGTAATACCGAGGCTGCCAAAGTGTTGCTGATAATCTCTGATGGTGAAGATCATGGGCAGTCCTACAATCAAGCACTTGATAATTTGATAAAGGAAGGTATTTCAATATATACGTTGGGCATTGGCACGCCGGAAGGAACAACTATTCCTTTATATGAAGAAGGATCCGGCGAGCTGATTGGCTATAAAAGAGATAATGCAGGAAAAATTGTAACCACCAAGCTGGAGGCAAAAATACTGCAAAGTATCGCCAATCAGGGAAATGGAGAGTATTATGCTATTGAGCGTGGAAATGACGGCATCGACTCTTTTTTAGCCCGTATGGGTGAGCTGGAAAAAGGGGAGTTTGCCAGTCAGGAATATGCAGACTATAAAAATCAATATCAGTGGATGGCGGCTTTGGCACTGCTTTGCTTGATTGCATACGTGTTAGTTCCCTCTTATCCGGTTTTTGATACTTAAATTTGACTAAACTTTTCACTTACTATGACGACTTTATTGAGTAAAGAGCAGATGTTTATAGAGACAAAGAAAAGCTTGCTTTCCCAAGGATTTGAAATTCATGATTTTGATCAGGAACGCCCCTGGGGTGGTTTTTTCGTGATAAATGAAGAACAAGCCCAGAAATTTATTGACACCTACTTTGACGGCGTAACCATGAGCGAGGTGAATATATCCGGAAAACTGAGTCCCAAGATTTTGTTGGTTGAACCGAAAAAAAGACTCTCGTGGCAATACCATCACCGCCGTGCAGAAATGTGGCAAGTGCTGCAGGGACCTGTTGGCGTAGTACGGAGTAAAACTGATGAGCAACAGCCCGTTCAAACCTATAATACAGGAGAGCTGATTACACTGGAGCAGGGCGAGCGCCATCGGCTTGTAGGCTTAAAAGAGTGGGGAAAGATAGCCGAAATCTGGCAGCATACAGATGCAGATCATCCTTCCGATGAAGAAGATATCGTGCGGCTTGAAGACGACTTCGGCCGATAGAAAGTGCTCAACAAACGAAATTAAATAATTTAATTAGCCTGCACCTGTTCATAAGATTGAATAAGTGCAGGTGCCATTTATATTAGTACATTTACAACTAATTTAATTTTATACCTTTATATAAATTCATGATAAAGCTATTTATAACCGATCTTGACGGTTGTATTTCTCATCCTTTTGTAAGTCCCGATTGGGATGCTATTGCAGAAATAAGAGCACTTAATATCCGAAGCCGCGAGGAGAAGCACATTCCGCCTATTACGATTTGTTCGGGGCGGCCATTTCCGTATGTAGAAGCCGTAGGTCAGTGGTTGAGGGTGGACAAGCCAATGGTGTTTGAAAGCGGTGGCGGCATGTATGATATGAAAAAGAACAGTATTAGCTGGAACCCATTTTTTGATGATAAAGCACGTGCAGCAGTCTCCGAAATAAAAAAGTGGATGGAGCAATCTATTCTTAATAAGTATGAGGGTACTTATCCTGAATTTGCCAAATTTACGGATGCCGGATTGGTAAATCCTGATCCTTCAAAAATTGATTTGATGCATAAAGAAGTCAAAGATTTTATTGGAGATAAGTATCCGGATTTTGAGATACACGTAACGGATGTATCTATCAATGTTATTCTCAGTAAGGCCAACAAAGGGCAGGGGATACGAAACTTGTGCGATATATTAGAAATAGAACCCAAAGAATGTGCATACATCGGTGATACCGGCGGAGATATTCCAGGATTGGAAATAGTTGGGAAATCCTTTGCACCATCTAACGCACGGCCGTATGTGAAGGAAATGGTGCAAACAGTTACTGAAGAAGCTACCCAAGGAGTGCTTCAGGCATATAAAGAAGTGATAGCCCACAATAAAGCCCGTTTGTCAGCCCATGTATAGAATATATTAAGTGAAGTCTTTTGCGAGGCGGAACAAGGCATAACTAGGCCCGTCATATCAACCACCGAAGCAATCTCGGGAATGTGGCAGCCGTCTTATGCTATTAAAGTTCTCTGGAATTCATCTTAGAAAGGAGCTCAAAATAGCGTTCAATCAACCGCTGATAATCCGGCGAATATTGGGTGAAGTTCGGATCGGTCAAGCGTTTCTGAATTTCCTTTTCCAATTCCTTTAGCGTGAGCTCCGGGGGGCTGGTTCTCTGATACTTCTCGGCAGCAGAACCTTCTCTTTTGTCTTCCTCGTCACGCTCCTGCAGCGCTTTTTCAGCCTGAAGCAGTCGCGAAAGAATGTTCTGCTGTCGTTTTATCAGCGTGGGGTCTGTTGAGCCGCCACGGAGGTCGTTGATAGTATCTTCCATGTCTTCAATCATTCGCTGCAACTCGCTGCCAATTTTGTCGCCGGCCATTTCGCCTTGCTGCTGCAGCTGTTGGAGCTGCTTACGTATCTCGTTTTGCTGCTTGGCTATTTGATTCAGCCGCTCCATTCGGTCTTTGGTCAGCCGTTCTCCCTGCATATCATTAATAATATCCTGCATCATCTGATTCAGCCTTTGCTGCTGCTCTCCGGTTTCCCCAAGCTGATCCATCATTTGTTGCATGCTCATTCCACCGCCACCGCCGCCATTTTGTGAATTTTGCAGTTGCTCAAGCAGGTTAGCAATCATAAAAGAAAGATCATTGATGCCGCCCAGAGCCTGACGCGATGCTACCGAAGACTGACTTTGGTTCCGCTCCGACATCTGCTCCAGAGCTTGTTTTAAGCTTCGTTCAACCTCGGCCTTCTTTTTACTAATGTTATTGGATAACTGGGGTATTTCAGCCGATAGCTGAAAGAGGGAATCTGAAATTGTTTTAAAAATTCCATCCACATTTTGCTGGTTTCGCGCTATACCTACGTAAGCCTGACTCCGGTTCTCGGTAGATGAAGCTAACAAACTCAAATCTTCCTGCTCCAGAGAAAGATTTAACAGGGAGTACAGCACGTACCGCAAGCCGGCAATATTCACGTTCATCTGCTGCTGTCCCATGCTTTTCATCATGCTTTTTGTGCGCTCCGCCAGCTTTTGATACTGCTGCTGCCGCTGTTGGGAAGAGCTTTCTGAAGAATTGCTATCATCCGCTTTTTCAAATTTTTCACCATCTTGTTCGGAAGAAGATTCCTGCTGTTCTTCTTGCAGCTTCTTGCTGATATCTTCCAGCTCTTTTTTAACTTCTTCCTGATATTCGCTGAGTGCCTTTTCGTTTTTGGCCGAAGCATTATTGGAAAGTGAATCTACCTGATTTTTCAGCTTTTCATTTTCTTCTAATGTATTCTGGAACTGTTTTTTTTCTTTCTCCGGAGATTGCTCATTCGGAGCCTCTTCCTTGCGAGCCATATCCTCAAAGGCCTTCGCCAGTTTATCTAAATCAGAATTAAGCTTTAGTTGCTTAAAAAGCTCAATAGTACGTTCCAGCCGTTCTCTGTACAGTTTTTCGTTGAACTCGAGATTCTCCATAGCATCCCGAAGCTGTTCCGGATTCATTTGTCCTAACTGCTCTTGCAGCTTTTCCATGGCTTCGCGATAGACCGGATCGTCAATTTCTTTCATCAGCTTTTCGAGCTCATCGTAGGCTTTTTGAGTCTCCTCTGAAAGCATATTGTCAGCGTTTAGCTCTTTCTTAAGCTCTTCAAACTTTTGGTTCAGTTCATCTACCTTTTTTTGAACTTCTTCCTGTTGTTTTTGAGCCTGTTCTAACTGCCGCCTTTCTTCAAATCCCACATTTTCGGGATTGTTTTTCATCTGCTCTTTAAACTGTTCATACTGTTGACGGGTTTCTTCAAAAGCTTTAGAAACTTCATCTAAATCAGTTTCAATCCGATCCTCCTTCGTTCCCACTTCCTCAAAATAATCAACCAGCGAGGGGACGGTAAGTGTCAGTTTTTGTGAATTTGAGGATTTGTAGCCGTTAATAGCGTCATTATCCGTTATGCGAATCCAGAAGGTGACTACGTCTTGCGGTCTCAGCTCCAGTGCATCTAATTTCCAGATAAAAGATTCCAATCCACCTTTTGCAGGCTTACGGAGCGGGAGGCTCCCCGTCAAAGGCTGATCTACGTAAGCCCGGCGCAGCTCGTAATGCAGCGAGGCAGCGGTGAGGCCAAAATCATCATCAGCCCTGAATAAAAGTTCAACATCCTTGGGATTAACCTGACGTATAGACTCTTTGGGCTCTACAATTTCAACCACCGGAAACTGATCGGCCTGTGGTGTTATTATCAGCTGGAACGGATTATTGTTTGTGAGCTCATTTTTATCTGTAATGTGAAAGCGGAGTGTATCTGGCCGGCGGATAGGTAATTTATGTGTAAATGTGCTGTCGGCATGAACTGAAATATTTGTACTGCTGCCGGAGCTTTGAAGCAGAAGGGTTGAAACCGGCTTGTTCAGCTTTCCGGAAAGCTTAAGGGCTGAGCCTTCGTAAGGTCGAAGTTGTGAAATGGGGTAGGTAGAAATGGTTGAATCTAGTCCGGTATAAGCAGGAGGTACAGTGGTTGCCTGAAGGCTGCTGAAACGCGGCCGAAGCTGCACGTCGGCTGTGAAAATTTCACTCTTGTAGCCATCCATTTCTACATAATACTGTAAATCTGCATTTACATCCTGGGGAATAGACCGAAATACGGAATCAGAATATTCCATCCCTTTGGTTCTAAACTCCTCTTCCACAGAAGTTTTGATGCGCAAACTCACATCACTCGGCACCTGATTTCCTGAAAACTCGGCCGAAACCCGGAATGGAGCACCCTGCTCAATGGTAGTATTTCCCGGTGAAATTACATAGTTGAACGGGTTTGGCTTCTCGTAATTTTGCCAAAAGGCAGCTAATCGCCGCGTGGCGTTGTCAAAGTTAATAAGCGTTACAGTTGAAATGGCCAACAGCGCAAAGGAAAGTAAAAGCAGCTTCCGAAACTCTCTATATAATGGAGATGAAACGGTGTATTCATTCAGTGTTGCCTGAAGTCGTTCCGGCTTAATCTTACTCAGATTTTGAATGATAGCAGCATCTATCAGCGCCTTATTGCCTTGGTTAGAAGATGCTAAATCAAGTGTGTCTTTAAGTTCATCAAAGCTGCTGTTTCGGCTGAATGTTCGATAGAATTCCGTGAAATTATCATCCGGCATGGTTCGGTAACCACGCACAAAAGAAAGAATGGCTGATGCTATTATAAAGGCAAGAAAAATTGATTTGGCAGCAGCCGTAAAATAAAACACCTGTTCGGCTATTACTAATGAGGAGAGCCCGACTGCAACAATCAAAAAGATACGGAGCAGCAGGATGTACTTTTTCTTAGACATAAGCGAACGGAAAGCCTTATAAAGCTGCTCTTTAACCGTTCTTGTTGATGATGTTTTTGGCTGTTCGCTCATTTTTGTTGAACTTTAATAGGGTTTTAGAACCACTCGTGCGGTTTCTGTAAAGCTACATATCATTTAAGCTTAAAGTATCGGCTACAGAAAATCGTCCGTTCTCATATTTCACGGTAATCACTTCTTTGTGGGCGTCGTGTTCTAAATACAAGTTCCAGTTATGTTCTGCAGCTTGTTTTAAAAACGCATCTTTTTCACTTAACGTTTGCACAGGGTACATATCATACCCCATAACCCAGGGCAGGGGAACGTGAACATGAGTGGGCAGTAAATCGGCGACAAAAACCAACGTTTTGCCATCCCCCTCAATTTTTGGCAACTGCTGTCCAATGGTGTGCCCATCTGCCAAAAAAGTTGAAAGTCCGTCTTCATATTCCTGAAGTTCATCCACTAAATTTAATCGCCCGGAGTTTTTAATGGGTTGAATATTTTCGGGTAGAAAGCTGGCCTTTTCTCTGGCGTTGGGATCGTTAGCTGTTTCCCAGTGTTTGCTTACCACATGGTAAGTGGCATTAGGGAAGGTGTGAGAAAGCTCGTCTTGCTCATTGTAGTAACTTACACCCCCACAATGGTCAAAATGAAGATGAGTGAAAATAATATCTGTAACGTCTTCAAAGGAAAACCCATGATGCTCAAAAGAATTCGCCAAATTTTTAGTCTGATAATCTAAACTGTAAATACGCTCCATTTTTTCGTTGAATTTGGTGCCGGCCCCGTTATCAATCAGGTACAGTTTGCCCGTGTTATTGGATTTCACTAACAGGCAGCGCATGGTCATGGGAATGCGGTTATTCTCATCGGGCTCAATTCCCCGGGCCCACAGTGTTTTTGGAACCACGCCAAACATCGCTCCGCCATCTAAACGAAAATCACCGGTTTCAATAGTATATAATTCGAATGCTCCAATGGTAGTTTTAGATAAGCTCATCAGGAAAAATATAGGTTTTAAAAGAAGTTAGATGTAATACAATAAACATAGAGTATGCAGAAATATACTTTCAGCACAAATATAACAATCGCCCAACAGGAATCAGAATATTGGGGATATAAAAAAGCCTCGAACCGGTTAAGGCACGAGGCTGCAACAATTAGAATATGGTTTCATCTAAAACGAAGGTACAATGTCGTTTCGGTAGAGAGTATCTAACAAGGTGACGGATACCATCAAGATGAAAAAACAAAAGGCCATTATTAGCAGCATAGCATTGAATTTAACATCCCAGTATAAATTCATAAAAAATGCGGCTACTAAAAATGCTTTCACCACTGCAATAGACATTGCCGTAATAATATCAAAAGGGGCGGGGATGGCCACGAATTTTGCTAAAACAACCGTCAGAATGGTCAAAATAAATAGTGCAATACCTACGGCCCAAAGCTGGCCTGCTGTAGAAATATGATGTTCGTGCTTGTGTTCGCTCATAATCGTATATATTCGGTTTTAAAAAAGTTCTGGGTTTCTCATTCTATGAGGTAGAGTAGCGGGAACAGGAAAATCCAGATAAGGTCAACCAAGTGCCAATACAGGCCTACAATTTCAACCGGATTGTAGTAATGGCTGCCAAACTCTCCTCGCCGGGCCCGTACGTATAGCCAAATCATAAGTCCAATACCAATCATTACGTGAATAGCGTGTACGCCAGTCATCATGTAATAGATACTGAAGAAAAGTGGTGCTTTTACGTGCTCAATGCCTTCGTAGGTATAATATTGCCCTGGAAATATCCCCAACTCAAACTTGTGGGTGTATTCAAAGGCTTTAATCAGCATAAATACACAAGCCAATGCAATGGTAATTAACAGGTTTATTTTAAGCCCTTTAATTTGGTCTTTTTGAGCAGAGCGAATGGCCATTGCTACTGTGATACTACTTCCAATCAGAACTACGGTGTTAACCGCTCCCCAAAAGGTATTAAGCTCGAGTGCTGCTTGTGTGAAAAGTTCCGGATACCAGGCTCTATAAATGATATAGGCACAGAATAATCCGCCAAAGAAAAGGATTTCATTTACTAAGAACACCCACATGCCAATTTTTGCGGTATCAAACTGCTGATCGGCATCAACATAGTGATGTTCCACATAGGTGGGGTGTGAAGTCGATTGATTCGCCATTTACTTCCCGGGTTGTGTTGTTTGTGTTAACATTTTAATTATTGTGTTTTTTCTACTTCTTCAGTTCGCACTTCGTGTTGCGGGTCGTGTCCGTTTTGAGACTCAGCTAAACCCAACTGAAATTCTTCCATAGGCCGGTGATAATCGTACGGTCCGTTAATTACAACCGGTGTATGGTCAAAGTTGTGGAAGTCGGGCGGTGAAGTGGATTGCCACTCTAAACCACGGCTTCCCCATGGGTTTGAAGATGCTTTTTCGCCATTATATAACGACTTAAGAAGATAGTAGGCCACCATAAATAACCCAAGGCCCAAGATATAAGAACCTATGGTTGAGGTTTGATGGAAGATGGTAAACTGGTCAATGTAGTTGTAATATCTGCGGGGCATACCTTGTGATCCCATCACAAACTGAGGGAGAAAGGTTACGTTAAAGCCAATGAAAATTAAAGCAGCGGCAACTTTGGCCTGAAATTCATTAAACATTTTACCGGTTATTTTCGGCCACCAATAATGGATGCCTGCCAACAGTGCCATCAGTGTTCCGCCCATCATTACGTAATGAAAATGAGCTACAATGTAGTAGGTGTCGTGCAGGTGAACGTCGGCTGCAAGTGCGCCCAGCATAATTCCTGTAAATCCACCAATTGAGAATAGAAACAGGAAGATGAAAACATATATCATGGGCGATTTCATCTCAATTGAGCCTTTATATAACGTAGCTACCCAGTTTAAAATCTTAATTCCTGTGGGTATTCCTACCAAAAATGTTAGGAAGGAGAATACCGAAGAAGCAATAGGAGACTGCCCGGAAACAAACATGTGGTGTCCCCATACAAGGAAACTGATAAAGGCAATGGCAAGTGATGAAAGCGCAATAGCCCAGTATCCGAAAATATGTTTTTTAGAAAAGGTGGTAATAACCTCAGAAATAATACCAAATGCCGGTACAATCATTATATAAACGGCAGGGTGAGAGTAGAACCAAAAGAAATGCTGGAATAATACAGGATCTCCTCCCATTCCCGGGTCAAATATCCCAATGTTAAACACGCGCTCCATTGTTAACAGGAGCAGGGTAATAGCTAAAACAGGAGTAGCTAACACCTGAATCACGCTGGTAGAATATAAAGCCCAGATATTTAGCGGAAGTTTGCTCCAGGTAATACCGGGTGCACGTAACTTGTGAATAGTTGCTAAAAAGTTAGTACCGGTTAATATGGACGAAAACCCAAGAATAAAGGCTCCCATAGTAACCCAAATTACACTGGTGGATGACTCAATACTGTAAGGGGTGTAAAAAGTCCAGCCTGTGTCTAAGCCATTGCTAACCAATGCTATAAAGGTGAAAATAGCTCCAATTACATAAATGTAAAAACTGGCTAAGTTTAACCTTGGAAACGCAACATCCTTAGCTCCAAGCTGCATAGGTAATACAAAATTTCCTAAAGCAGCGGGAATAGAAGGCACCAGTACAAAAAATACCATTATGGCACCATGAATGGTGAAAAACTGATTGTATGTGTCAGCTTCAATAAAGGTTTTGGCCGGTGTCAAAAGCTCGGTTCTTAATAAAAGCGCAAGCAAGCCTCCAATTAAAAAGAAAAAAGCAACCGAGCATAAATACATAATGCCGATTTTTTTGTGATCAACAGTAGTTAACCATGCTTTTATACCTTTCTCTTCCGTAAGGTAGGTACTGGTAGGATTTTCAGACGGTTTGAACCGCTTTACTTTTAATGTTCGGGTGTTGGATACTTCAGCAGTTGCCATAGGTTAATCTAAAGTTTTGATGTATTCTATAATGTCTGATATGTCGTCATCGCTTAAGCGACCTTCGTAGCTTACCATTTGATTTTGATACCCTTGTACAATTTTAGCACCGGGGTCTAAAATGGATTCACGGATGTAGTTAGCGTCTGCTACTATGGTTGATCCGTCTGTCATAGTTTCTTCTCGCCCATAAAGCCCTTTAAAAGAAGGGCCAATTTTTTCTGAGCCGTCTGTTGAGTGGCAGCTTACGCAGCCTTGAACGCTAATTAGGTTTTCACCGCGCTCAGCTGGGGTTCCGCCGCCTCCGGTACTTTGCTCAGCCAGCCAATTCTGAAAATCTTCTTCGGTGTGTACAATCACTTTTGCTAACATATTGGAGTGAGAGGTACCGCAATATTCGGCACAAAACACTTGAGATTCGCCCGGCTCTTCAGCTTGAAACCAGACATAAGTGTACCGATTTGGAAGAACGTCATGTTTAATGCGGTAGTCGGGTACAAAAAAGGAATGAATAACATCCTGAGACTGCATTACCAGTTTTACCGGCCGGCCTGCGGGCACGTGTACCTCGCCACCAACTTGTGCCCCGGTTTCATATTTAAAGGTCCAGCCCCATTTAAAAGCAGAAACCTGAATTTCATAGGCATCATCGGGTATGGCTCTTTGCTCTAACCAGCCTTTGTAACCCCAAGCAAATACTATAAAAACAATAATTAATGGAATTACAGACCAAGTAATTTCGAGATTAGTGTGATGCGTAATTAGCGGGGTTTCATCATCTTCTGATTTCCGCTTATACTTTATAGCAAAGTAAATCATGGCTACGGTTACGCCAATAAGCAGAATGAGGCTTACTATGTGGACGAAAGCCATTACTGCATCAGATGTTGCTCCTGTGAGAGGAGACTTAAGCTCAGGGAGCATAAAATCAAATAAACTGCCCATTATAGAATTCAGTTTTTTTAGGTTGTTTTTTTACGTTTTTCATGAAGCCAAAGACCGCCCAGGAATATACTAAGGATAATCAGTGTAGCCAGGCCGCCTAACTTCATTATATTTATTGCCACCGGAGCATAGCTTCCGGAGTCCGGGTCATATTGGTAACAATACATTACAATTTTATCGACAGTATTTCCAATTTTCCCATCTGCAGATTCGAATAAAGCACTGCGCACGTTAAATTCATCATAAGAAATGCCGTACAAATACCGCGTGATTTTACCTTTTGGGCTCGCAAGCATTATTGCCGCACTGTGTGCATACTCACCGGTTTCTTCTACTTTTCGATATTCAAAACCGATGGCTTCAATTACTTTGTCAATTTGTTTTTTATTGCCGGTTAAAAAGTACCAACCATCTCTGACGGTTTCATCTTTATGGGAGAGGTGAGTGTTTTTTGCCTTCAGTGCAATGTCTGAAGTTTCATCAGGGTCAATACTAAAAGAGATTACAATAAACTCTTTTCCCGGCTTCCAAACCAATTCATCCATTACATTTAACACCCCGTCAAGTACTAAGCCACAGAGCATTGGGCATTCATAGTACAGTGGATTTATAAGAACAGGCTTGCCATCTTCAAGTAAGTCACCTAACCTAACAGAGTCGCCTTTAGATGTAGCAAAGGTAGCATCTAAGGGAATATAATCCCCAAGATGTTCTTCTATGCCGAGACCTTGCAGCGCAGCCGGTGTTTCTCTATTAACCTGTGCAAAGGCACTGGAATAATAAGTACACAAAGCCACTACAAGCCAGCAAAAGGCTAACTGTGTGTGGTGCTTCATAAAGTTAATTTGTGGCTATTCTATTAATAGCTTCCTCAATAGGAATTCTGTATATACCCTGTTCCAGATCTACTACTCCAAAGCTGTTCAGTTCTTCGTTTTGTTGATTCTTAAGATCATTAACTTCCGAACGTGTGCTTTGAATAGAAGCCTTTTTCTGAGATTCAAATAGGCTGTACTGAGAAAAATTTACCATACCGATGATAAAAACAATAATTAAAATAGCTCCGATAATAGCCCAACCGGTAAGTTTTTTGTAATTGAGCGGATCACCCATTGCACCATGATCTACAGCAAGGGCAAACTCTTCGTCTTCCGTAGTCAGTTCTACGTCTTCCACAGAGCCTTCATCTTTGGTATCATCGTCTTTAAAAACCTTGGCTTCTTTTTCGATAAGTTCAGAAGCCCACTCTGTAACCTCTTCTACTGTTACGTCAAATTCTTCGGCCACTTTCTGATATTCAGAAGGGTCTTTTGAAACAGCCTTGAGGGCAACTTTTGCTTTAAATTCTGCGCTATACTTTTCTGACATCGGTAAATTCGATTATTGGTGATACGTGTTGGAGAGACATTCTTCTAATTTTGGATCGTTTTTAGGAATCATGTCCTCTTTTTTGAAACGATTGAAGAACAGCCCCATAAATATGCCGCCTAAGCCAAGTAATGCCGATATATCAATCCAGCTAAACTGGAAAGTGCTGTCAAGAATCGGCATGGCAATCCAATATAACTCTATAAAATGTGTAATTAATACGATAACCGAAACCACACCAAGTATCATTCGGTTTTTCTTGGCTTCTCGGTTTAGCAGTACTATAAACGGAAGTACAAAACGGAGAAATAATACGGCATAGAGTAAATACTCATATCCGCCTTGTAAACGGTCATAGAACCAAACAGTTTCTTCCGGAATGTTGGCATAATAAATAAGTAAAAACTGGCTAAAGGCGATGTAGGCATAAAAGATAGTAAAGGCAAAGAACCAAGCACCTAAGTCATAAATATGTACTTGTCGGATGGTATTTTTAAGGAAGCCATTGCGTTGTAAATAGAATACAAGCAAAATAACTACCGGCCAGAACGCCTGGAAACTCATTGAGAAAAAGTAAACTCCAAACATTGTGGAAAACCAGTGAGGATCTAAAGACATTAACCAGTCGAAGCTTGCAAAAGCAAGTGAAAAAGCTACCAAAGGGATACCCGGAGCACTTACTTTACGCAACAGGGTACTAAGTCCCCAATCATTGGTTTTGTCCATCTGCACGGATACTTTGTACAGTTTGTGTCCAAAATATCCCCAAATGATGAAGTATAATACTTGCCGTGCTATAAAAAATGGAGTATTCAAATAAGCAGATTTGCCTTGGAGTATACTGTCGGCCATAACGGCATCTTCGTGACTCCAGTGGAATAGAGTGTGAATACCTAAAATTACAGGTATTACAAAAATGCTCCATTTCCAGATATCTGCAGTAAATGTTTCGGAAATCCTGCGCACCACAACGCCCCAAGAAGAGCGTGTAATGTGATGAAACATAATCATCAGCAGGGCAGAGAGTGAAATACTGGTAAAGAAGCTAAAGCTGACCAGATATGAAAAGAAGAAACGGTCTGCATCAGTAAAGTAGCCAATAAAAGTGGCAATCAGGCCAACGGCGCCAAGGCCAAACAGGGCTCGTGGAACTTTGCTGTCGGCGGGAAATTGTAAAGAATCTGTTATTGTGGGCTTATGACTCATTGTGCAAGTGAATTAAGCAAAGTTCTTAGTTGTCTGATAAAGTTTTTAAATAAAGTACAATCGACTCGATTTCATGATCAGCTAAATAGCTGTAGGATGTCATAACCCCTTGTTCGTAACCTTTTGTTTTCTTGGCTTCGGGGTCAACAATAGATTCATGAATGTAGTCTTCATCTTTGGTAATCGTAATTGTTTCGCCTGCGGCGTTTACACCTTCCGATTCGCTGCCATACATTTCTTTCCATGTAGGTCCGATTCCACCGGGAGCGCCGTCTTCGTTATGGCAAGCCATACATCCATTAGCAACTACAAGTTCTTTTCCAAGAGTAGCAGACGCTTTAGGTGCTTCTGATGGAGCTTTGGCTGCTTCTTCAGCTTCTTGTTTAGCTTTAGCATCAGAATACTCTGATTCTAAGGCAGCAATATCAACATCGTAGGCCTGAAGCTCTTCTCTGGTTATATTTTGGCTTTCTTGCAGTGCACGGATATATGCTACAATAGCCCAACGGTCTTCCACAGGAATTTGTGTAGCATAAGAAGGCATTGTACGAACACCGTTATAAATTGCAGAATAAAGTTCACCTTCCGCCATGTCCATTAAACGGGGATCATGATAGGAGGGGGCAGGCACATAACCGTAATTTCCGGCCATAATGATACCATCACCTGCACCGGTTTGTCCGTGGCATGGAGTGCAGAAAATATCGTAACGTTCTTTACCTCGGTATAAAAAGGCTTTAGTGAGATCTATAGGGTTATGATCGATATAGTCCCCATTTTTATCAACACCTTCATAGTAGGCTTTGTCAAGTTTGGCAAGCCCGCGAGCTACAGTTCCTTCCACCGGTTGACGCATAGAGCGACCGTCAGCAAAGAAGTTATTTTGTTCCTGGGCCTCAAACCTGCTCTGCTGGTCCATATTCATATTTGGATGTATAGGTGGCTTTTCTGAAAGCTGTCCTTGGCAAGCGGAGAGAGAAATTCCAAGCGCAAAAGCACCCGCAATCTTAAACATTCCTTTCATATGCATTTTTGGAAATGATATTTGAGTATTCTTTTTATTCATAAACTTCCTCAATGTGAGTAGCACCGGCTTCTTCAAATAATTTTTTAACCTCATCTGACTTAAAAAGCTTGTCATCAGCTTCAATGCAGGCAAAAAAACCATCATCAGTAGCTTTTTTAAAGCGTTCTACTCCAAAAAGCGGATTATTGAGCTTAGGAAGGCCATTGAGGTAAAACATTCCATATACCGTGCCAAAAGCAGATAGAAGAACGGTCAGCTCAAAGGTAATTGGTACCCAAGCAGGTAAGTTCATAAAAGGTTTACCGCTAATATTAACCGGATAATCTGCCACCGACATGAAGTACATCATAGCAAGGGCACCGGCAAATCCTATTAAACCGTGAACTAAAACGATCCAGCCTAATTTAGATTTTTTGAGCTTCATCGCTTTATCCATTCCGTGAATAGGGAAGGGGCTGAAGGTGTCAAACTGTTCAAAGCCGGAATCTGCCATGGTTTTAGCCACGTCAATTAACGCCTTTGGGTTTTTAAATTCGGCAACTATACCGTATAAATTATTTTCTGATGTTGTGGTACTCATAGTTATTAAACCTTCTCAGATTGAGGTTCTGGTACTTCTAATGTTGGTTCTTGAAATTCCTGGGTTTCATCATCGTAGTTATGCGGATCGCCTATAGGTATGATAGACTTAACTTCTGCAATAGCAACCATGGGTAAGAAACGTAAAAATAGTAAGAACATAGTGAAAAACAGTCCGAAAGTGCCCACATAGGTCAATACATCCCAAATACTTGGTGAGTAATAATGCCAGCTGGACGGTAAGTAGTCGGTGGCTAAGGATGATACAACAATTACAAATCGCTCAAACCACATACCTATATTTACCACTATAGATATAATGAAAGTGAATGTAACACTGGTTCTGATTTTTTTTGACCAGAATACTTGGGGTGAAATTACGTTACAAAGCATCATAATCCAGTATCCCCAGGCATAAGGACCGGTTGCTCGGAGTATAAAAATTGCTTTTTCATATTCAACACCGCTGTACCAGGCAATGAAAAACTCCATCATATAGGCAAAACCTACCATAGAACCGGTAACCAAAATCACAATATTCATTTTTTCCATGTGATCGTTGGTCATAATGTCTTCCATTCCATAAATCTTACGTGTTACAATCATAAGCGTAAGTACCATGGCAAAACCGGAGAAAATAGCACCGGCCACAAAGTAGGGAGGGAATATGGTAGTGTGCCATCCCGGAATTACAGAAACGGCAAAGTCAAAAGACACAATAGTATGTACCGAAAGTACCAGAGGAGTAGCCAAGCCGGCTAAAATCATATAAGCTTTCTCATAGTTCCACCAGTGGCGGTTCGAGCCGGTCCATCCAAGCGAGAGAATACCATACGCAATTTGGCGTACTTTATCGGTAGCACGATCGCGAACGGTTGCCAAATCTGGTACTAATCCTACATACCAGAACATTAAAGAAACGGTGAAGTAGGTGGATACGGCAAACACATCCCACAGCAATGGGGAGTTGAAGTTGGGCCACATGGCCATCTGATTAGGAAGTGGGAACATCCAATAGACGACCCAGACACGACCGACGTGAATAGCCGGGAATATACCCGCACACATTACGGCAAAAATGGTCATGGCTTCGGCAAAGCGGTTAATGGCGGTACGCCAGTCTTGCCGGAAGAGGAACAAGATGGCGGAAATCAAGGTGCCGGCGTGGCCGATACCAACCCACCATACAAAGTTAATAATGGCCCATCCCCAGCCTACGGGGTTATTTAGTCCCCATATTCCGGTTCCTTCCCAAATTAAGTACCCTATTGAAACTACAAGAAGCAAAAGCAGGCTGTTTGCGGCAATCATTGCCAAATACCATGCTTTTGGAGTAGGGCGTAAATTAATATCGGTAATCAGTCTTGTGAGGCTCGAAAAGTCGTGATCGCCTTTTACAAGAGCGGGTTCCGGTACGTATTGGTATTTACTCATGTTTTGGATGTATTCCTGATTAATATCTTTAAGCCAAAGCCGGGTTTGGATTTGTTAATTTAGCTATGTAAGAAGTACGTGGACGAATATTCAGTTCTTCTAACATCTGATAGTTGCGTTCGTTGCGCTTCATTTTAACAACTTCGCTGTTTTCGTCTGTTAAGTCGCCAAAGTAAATGGCGTCGGCAGGGCACGCCTGCTGGCAAGCTGTTTTAACAGTGCCATCAGCCGGTTTTGGAGAACCGGTTTCTTTTTTAGCATCTATCTTGGCACGGTTTACTCGCTGCACACAATAGGTGCATTTCTCCATTACTCCTCGGAAACGGACGGTTACATCGGGATTCATCGCCATTTGGATGATATCCGGATCATCGCCCGTGGTTAAATACTCTTTAGTGTAATTGAAGAAGTTGAAACGACGAACTTTGTAAGGACAGTTATTTGCGCAATAACGGGTACCAATACAGCGGTTGTACGTCATCTGGTTCATACCGTCATCACTGTGAGTGGTAGCTGCTACCGGGCAAACCTGCTCGCAAGGCGCTAATTCGCAATGCATACAAGGAACGGGCTGATGAACTGCTTGGGGAGAATCTACATCGTCACCCACATAATAGCGGTCATTTCGAATCCAGTGCAGCTCACGGCCTAATTTAACTTCTTTCTTACCTACAACGGGAATGTTATTCTCTGACTGGCAAGCAATCACGCACACACCGCAACCGAAGCAGGAGTTAAGGTCTATGGCCATTCCCCATTGAGGTTCGTGATCGGGGTAAGCTTGTTCATTAAATAGAGAAATCGGCTGGTCTTCACCTTTTGCCTTGGCTTGCTTTAAGCCGGGAACGGGGAAGCCGTGGATGTCCTCAAATGTGGCAAAGTCAGGGTTGTCTTTATAATCGGCGATGGAAGCCTGACGGAATAAATCTCGTCCTTCCAGGCTGTGATGATCCTGAACACAGGCAATCTCGTAAGTATCACCGGTTTTTGAGACCTTAGCGGAGGTATAAAGCATATCCGCTGAATTTCGTAATGGATAGGTATCAACACCGCCTGCAGTATAATCGATATAAGAGGTGGCTACGCGACCTATGCCTTCTCGGCCATAACCTACCGTTAATGATATTGCATCATCAACATGCCCGGGTTGAATCCATGCAGCAATGGTGATTTTTTTTCCATTGGCTGTAATTTCAACCACATCTTCATTTTCAACTCCCAGCGATTCAGCCGTTTTCGGGCTCATGAGCGCTACGTTATCCCAGGTAATTTTAGTCATGGGGTCAGGAAGCTCCTGAAGCCATCCCAAATTGGCGTAACGTCCGTCGTATAGGGTTGCGTCAGGCCGGATAACTATTTCCAAACCTGAAGTTGAAGATACATTTGAGGTAGCCTTGCTCATCGCAGCGCCAAAACCGGAGTTTAATCTGACAGAAACACGATTAAAGTTATCGGTTGTATCTATTCCATCATGTAAAATTTGGGTCCATGTATCGGAAAACCCGCTGCGATGGTAGCCTTTGAAAGTTTCTTGTACTAAATCATAACCGGGAGTTTTAGAACCGGTTACAATCATATTTAAAAATTCAATTTCACTGTAGCCGTTATGTAAGGGCTGAATTTGAGGCTGAATTACAGAGCGTGCGCCTGCATAAGAGTAGCCATCCCCCCACGCTTCCAAGAAATGAGCGCGGTTGGCATGCCAGGTTGACTTTTTGGAAGTTTCGTCGGCATAATCGGACAGTGATACAGTAGTTTCTACATTACTAAGCGCGTTGGCAAAGTCAAGGTCGGCAGGAGCCGTAAATACCGGATTTACACCTACCATTACTACGGTATCAATGTTTCCGGCTTTCATCTCAGCAACTACGTTGGCAAAAGCCTTATTGCTGCTTTGGCTGTCAACATGCGGTACTTCTAAGTAATTAACGGTAGATCCGCTATTACCCAAGGCCAGGTTTATGGCCGCTACAGCTGCGTGAACTTCAGGCTTATGTTCGCTGCCTGCAGTAAGGACAGAGCGTCCGGCGTTTGCAGCCAATTCATCAGCTAAAATATCAATCCACTGGTGATCGGAAAATTCGTTTGAATAACCGCTAAAAGCACTCAATCCGTTAATACGGGTTGAAAGAGCCGCTGCCAGTGCATAAGTAAAAGCTTCCATTTGGCTTGCTTTTATCTGCAGGCGATGGTCAGCAAAAGAACCGGTTAGCGAGAAGGTATCTTCTACGGAATAAATTCGGTTCATATCACCATTTGCATCCGTTACCTTTCGGCGGGCTGATACTTGCTTAGCGTATTCTACGCTGTTAGGGTGAGTTGAAGCCATGAAGTCATCATTCAAAGAAACAATGACATCTGCATTTTTGAAATTATAATGTGTTCTTAAGCGAGCACCAAAGGCAATGTTGTTTCCTTCCAGTACATTGTCTTCACCAAAAGGTTCGTAAGTAACCCAGGTGGCATTGTTGAATTTGGAAAGAGCCTGTTTTTTTAGAGATGCATAGGTAGGAGAGGAGTTGGCTTCAGAAATAAAGGCCACTCGCTGCCCTGTATTAGCAAAATGTGAGCTTATAAAGTCTTCAAAGTCAGAAACAGAAGTCTGGCTTCCATTATTTAAAGGAAACTTAGAACGGTCAGGGTCATAAAGACCAAGAATGGCTGCTTGATTATAAATACTGGTTCCGCCACGGCTGGCCGGATGTAGATCATTACCTTCTAATTTGGTAGGGCGGCCTTCGTGGTTTTCAGCAATTAAGCCAACCAGGTTGCCTTGCACAGGCATAGCCGTTGCATAAAATAAAGGCACTCCCGGTACAATATCCTCAGGTTGCTTAGAATAAGGAAGAATTTTTTGAACCGGACGGCGACATGACGCTAAACCGGCTAAAGCTACAGAAGCTCCCATTACACGTAAAAACCCACGGCGAGATACGCCATCGGTCATTTCTGTAACATTTTCGGGAAACTCTCGCTCAGTAAATTTTTTGTATTCCTTATTATTAGCTAACTCGCTGAGGCTTTTCCAATAGGTATTTTGTTTAACTTCTTTGCTCATCTGTTGATCTGTAATTTCTGAATCATTCATTATTAATAATGGCAAGCTTGACAGTAAGTTGGAGCATGAATATTCTTCTTATCCACCAATTCTTTTCCAACTTCAATCTGATTTTCAATTTCATACCCCATTGTAGTAACCTCATCAACGGGTCGGATATATTTTTCGGGCGCGCGGTGGCAATCTAAGCACCAGCTCATGCTTAACGGCTCAGCTTGATATACAACGTCCATTTTATCTACACGGCCGTGGCAGCTTTCGCAACCTACACCTACTGTAACGTGGGCAGAATGATCGAAATAGGCATAATCAGGTAAATTGTGAACCCGAATCCATTCTATAGCCTTGCCGGTTTCCCAGCTTTCACGTACAGGAGCAAGTTTCTCGCTGTCTGTTTTAATTTGGTTGTGGCAATTCATACAGGTTTGAGTTGCAGGAATATTTGCTTGCTTAGATTCTGTTACGCTAGTGTGGCAGTATTGACAGTCAAGCCCAAGCTGGTCAACATGAATTTTGTGGCTGTACGGAACCGGTTGTTGCGGTGCGTAGCCAACATCGGTGTATTGGGGTGAGAAAAAGTACCAAATACCAAATACAATGGCATTCAATACAACGATTAATCCAATGAGTATTTTTTTGGGAACTTGATTTGTCCACTTTGGGAAAATCTGCGCCATAAAGATTGCTGATTTAAGTTTAGGTGTAGAGCAACATTGCTCCCGTTTTAGAAGCCGTGCAAATCTATTAAATTTTTAATCTAAATTGAATAAAAACGACAAAAGCCTTTCTATTTAAAATGGTTCTAAATAGAAAATTGCGCTGTTGTTATTATTCAGCTGAATTAAAGCCGAGAAGATAGTATTCATTTTATATAAATACCTAATAACAAGGGGATAAAAACCGAATTATCCTTAATAATATAAGGCAAGTTAAATATTGAAAACTTTTTGTAACAAATAGCGGTTGGGATACTCTTTTAGAAAAGAGCAGTTGCACCAGGCAAGTAAAATAATGAGGTGTAAAGGGAAGTCTTGCCAATAGCAGTAAACAATTTAACATTTGCTATGGGTACCGGGTTTAAAATATCTGTTTGGGTTTATAAGCGTGGCCGTTGTTTGCCTACCGTTAGGTGAATGTAATGCCCAAGCTGTTTTGGTAAATGGCAATAGGGTGTATGAAACGAAAAAGAACAAGGAGAGCTTAAATTTTCAAAAAACCGGATATACCTCCCAGCTGATTGGTCAAGAATCATATAGTAATATTCGGGAAAAGTATGGCTCGCTGAAGAGTAAAATTAAAGAGAATCGTAAAAGAAGTTCTGTCTTTGCTATCATCAATTTCTACCGCATAGAAACCACGACCATTCGACATTATATTCCACCTTGTGGAGATGGGCGGTTTCCCGGCCAATTCAAGATACCGCCTATTGATGATGACTGTTCCCAAAATCCGGAGGGTGAATACCGTTATCAAACCTATTTGATACAGTTAGCCGATAAAAATGACGGAGTGGTAAACATCCACAGTGCTTTGTGGAGTAAAAATGCCCGGTTTGATGACCAAAACAACGTGTATATGAAGGATGTAAATATCACTACCTTGGGTGATGATGGCGGCTACAACCATTTTGAGCTGCGTAATTATGCCCGAGATTACACCCTTAAAGAAAATGGGAAGGTGGTGTTTAGTAAGGAGGACCCGAATCCAGCCATGTTGGTAGCCAGAGACCGGATTAATGGTTTAGAACTTTAAGCAGAATACAGAGGCAGCCTCCAATAGGGGGCTGCTAATATTTAATTGGAAGAACTATGAAAATTTTAAATTTAATTCTAATACTGACATTTTTCTTTTCATGTTGCGACACTACAAGCAATGGAAAAGGGAAAACGGAGCAAGAACTGCAGACCATTTGGCAGTATGGGTATGAATTAGCTGGGTATCCTGAAGCCCCTCCTCTGATGGTTGAGGAAACGTTGTATATGATTGGCGATATCTTTTTAACTGCTCTAGAGCCAGAAACCAGAGATTTAAAATGGAGAACTCAGGCAGATTCTGAACGTGCGCTAAGAGGACAGAAAATATTACACGTTGATAATCAAATAGTGGTAGCTCATTACGAGATAATTAAGGCTTGGGATAAGGTAACAGGAAAAAAACTTTGGGAATTCATATATACTGAAGAGTTAAAACCACGACTAAATGGAAATATATGTTCCACGAGTGATGGGTTTGCATACAGTGCCTTGAAAGGCAAATTTTTTATTTTCGTGTGGGATATCAGCATGTAGCCTTGGGATTGCAAAAAGTATCTTTAATCTTCAAGTTTTGAGGATGCAATCTCGCCATAAGCTTTTTCAAACTTAGAAGGCAAGGAAGTGTTTTCAATAAACCGGAATATTTAGAGAGTTATGTCTATCATATTCGGCATTTGATTTAGCATGTCTTAACTTTGGCGCACAAACCTATCACTAAAAATTATTATGGCAGAACATTTTCAGTTACCCGAATCTTCCAAAATTTTAGAACAAATAAGCGTTAAAAAAGCGTTAGCTATTATCATCGGGCTTGGCGTTATAGCCGTACTGTTCCTTTTTTGGTTGATTTATTTTGCCGAAGATTCACAATCAACAGCGCAATGGGTTAAGAACTTATCGGTTGTTAATGCCGGATTGAATGCATTGAGTACCACTTTTTTGCTACTTGCCTTTCGGGAAATAAAGCGCAAAAATTTTCAAAAACACATGCGCTTTAACTTAGCTGCCTTTGTGACTTCCTCTCTCTTCTTAATCAGTTATGTTACCTATCACCACTTTGTGGGAGATACCAAGTTTATGGGAGAAGGCTTTATTCGCCTTTTTTACTTTTTTATTCTGATAACCCATATAGTGCTTTCTGTATTTGTAGTTCCTTTGGTGCTTTCCAGCTTTTATTTTGCGCTGAGCGGTAAATTCAAAACACATAAAAAGGTATCTCGCTGGACCTTCCCCGTTTGGCTGTATGTATCCGTCACCGGCGTGCTGATCTTTTTTATTTTAAGAATATGGGGTTGAAGGGCGGGTTGAAATGAAGGATTGGATCTTTATAACACCTTCTCTGGTTTAAACTTAGCTCTTTACAGGACTGAATCACAGATTTAGGAGATTTCACAGATGGCGTGGATTTGTTTTGTGTATTCAAATCATTAGGTGGTAAAGCCAAAATCTCCATCTGCGTAATCCATAAATCCGGTAAATCCGTGATTCAAACGAGAGTGTTTGAACCGGGATTGGCCAGGATTTGGAGGATTAGCAGGCCTTTATTTCTTGTTAGTAATTGAAGTCTTTCACCCCTAACCGCCAGGGGTAGCGCCGCCGGCCATAAGGTAAATGCCGAGGGCAAGCAGTACCAGAGCTAAAGAAACCTGAAGCTTGCTTGCCTGAATGCGCTGGGCTATATACCATCCTGAAATGGTTCCAATTAAAAGAGGGACGACTAAAAACAGGGCAAGATACCAATCCACAGCGCCATGAATCATATAGCCAACTGTGGCCATGCCTGAAATAAAAATGGACTGTACCTGAGCAAGTGCAACTGAAAGAAGCATGGGTACACCTAATACAACCAGCAGCGGTACCGCTAAAACAGGGCCGCCAACGCCCAGCAGTCCGCCCGGCAGGCCCACGGCAAGGCCTACACCCGCCAGCCAGGCCAATCCTTTTGGAGTGTCTATTTGTAGTTTTTTATCAGGTTTTAGCAGTTTTTTTTGGCGATATAAAATTAAAATCCCCGTAAAGAAAACAAACAATCCCAACAGAATTGCAAAGGCTGATGCATCAAGCAGTGTGTTAATTTGAGCTCCCGCAAAGGCACCAATCACGGATGCCAAACTTAGTACACCGGCGGCCTTTCCGGATGCTTTTCCTTTCAGCTCGCCGGAGCGTAAATACCCTAAGCTGCCTACAATTCCGGTGGCAATAAAAGTGGCGCTGGCTGTTCCGGCTACCGTGCTGGGGTCGAGGGGAAGAAGAGCGAATAGTGCAATGGTCACAAAAATTCCACCCGGACCAATAGTAGTAATGCAAATTCCGCCTACTAAGGCTATCACAAGCAACAAGATCATGATCTCGGCGCTCATGGCAGCCATTACGGAAAAAAGTAAACTCAAGGAGAATATCATATTATACCGGCACTGTAGAAATTTCGGTAAAGCGTGTAGTGTGCTTTTACCCTGTTAATATACATCTAAAGAACATCCCGGCAGTTTAAACCGATGGGATGTTTGTGTTTATTTTGGAATGGATTCTGGATTTAAGAAAGCATACCGCCAAAAATGGCCTGCAACACACCTTGGGCTGAGTTGATAGCAATATATGCAGAGAAT
Organism: uncultured Balneola sp.; assembly: GCA_964505215.1. Classification (GTDB taxonomy): domain Bacteria; phylum Bacteroidota; class Rhodothermia; order Balneolales; family Balneolaceae; genus Gracilimonas. The sequence goes on along the minus strand of CAZDGU010000001.1, from coordinate 414,097 downwards.
AGCACAAGCATGATATTGGCAACATTCAGCTTCCAGGTATTGGTATTTGTGCCCATTAGTTTTTTATCGTTCATAGCCCAGAACAACAGGGCGGCCGTGATAGGCAATCCAAATACACCGTTATAGGCGGGGAAAAGAGTAATCATTTCCACAACGCTGAGTCCGGTAACTTTAGCTACTAATGGAGAAAACATGCCAATTAAAATACCGCCGGCAAATATTAACTTAAACTGTTTGCTGGTTCCTTCTTTGTGGTCAATATCGAGTGCTTCAAGAATCATGTAAGGCACCGTCCACATAATGGGGACAATACTGTTGAACGCGGCCGCAATCACACCAACCAAAAACACAATCATGGCCCAGCGGCCTAATATAATTTCAAGTGCTTCGCCCGGTGCCACAAAGGTTGAAAGCTCAGTGTAGCCGGCGGGTCTGAGCACGGCTGCAGAAACAATGATAATTGCCACGGTTATCAAACCGCCAACGGTATAGCCCATTGTTAAGTCTGTTCGCATGCTTTTAACGTGCTTGGTGCTATTCCAGCCCTTCCGTTTTACAAGAATAGATTCAAGGAAAAAGTTAGGCCATAGTGCGGTTGTTCCAAGAATAGCAGCTCCCAGTAGCATAGCGCCTGTATCGGGGATGGAGGGGATGAAGCCTTTTGCCACCTCAACCATATCGGGTCCGCTTGCGCCTGCTACCACTAAATATAGAGCCAATAGCAGAAACATCATTCCGGTCATAACTTTTTCTACGAAGCCATAATGGAGGGTGCCTACTATAATGGCTACAATGCCGGTAATTACAGCTATAGGCTGCCAGGCAACGGCCCCACCTGAGAGTACCTCAAAGCTCATGCCAACGGCTCCGGTTAATGCAAGGGTCCAGGCAATACATCCCAAAGACAGAAATAACGCAATGCCAAGAGCTCCCTTTTTACCTAATTTTTTTCGAATAAAGGTCATGAGCGTGTCCCCAAAAATACCTAATCGAGCGCTCATGTCCTGCGCCATAAAGCCTAATAAAACAGCCCCGATAACGGCCCAAATTAATACATAACCATATTCAACTCCGGCTTGACTTGCGATAAATATAGAGCCACTTCCAAAGTAGCTGGCAACCATGATAAAAGACAGTCCATATTTATCAAAGAAGTCGGTAAAAAATTCTTTCATACAATAAATTTTAATTTAAGATTAAATGTTTTTAAGCGGCGTAATACCTTGCAAAGAAAACAGTAGCTGAATGCAAAGCGTATAAATAATTTACTGGGAACAAACCCTGATGATTCCTGATGAATATGTTCAAGTTCACTCAAAAAAAAGGAATTAAGCTGAAAACGTTCCCTCATATTAGCCGCGCCAATGGTAATAATTTGAAGGCAAAAGTTAAAGTAAAAATCTATTATTATATGATTACTCCTCTCTTGTTACTGAGTTTAAACTATTTAATTATTAACCGTTACAAAACATGTCTTTAAATTTAAACATAGGTTTATATGGCAGAACAAAAGAGTCTGGGAAGAGATTTTAAGCAGTTTAATCCTCAGTAGACTGAGGGAATCTGTGTTCAGCTGATATCTGAATTTCAAAAATGTGCAGTTATGGCAGCCCAAATATGCAGCATATCCGATGGGTTTCGCGAAAGCAAAGCATTAAAATTTAAAGGCAAAGCTTCACTAAATCTTTATATAAGAAGACTAAGTTGTCTTAATATAGTTTATGAGGAAAAATCACCCAATGAATTAACAAATAAGAACAGTGCTTCAGCTATGCAGTATATCAGCAAGGCTATGGTGCGCTTTTTGGGTTAATATTGGTATTACATTAGACAGTGAAGGCTGCCGTATTGCTTCCAATACAGATGCAAGAAAGCCTGCCGGCTGTGTAAACTGAATTATAAAATGAATGACATAATTAAAGACAGTAATATTTGGCAATGGGCAATAGCCTGCTTTGTAATAGCAGGCTTAACCGGTTTTTTATTTCGTTTGGGGTTTGTGATTCCGCTGCCTGCCAACCTGAGTCTCCAAAATATACGTCATGCACATTCCCATTTGATGTTTTTCAGCTGGGCTTCTTTACTGCCTTTATATCTGATTAAAATGAGTATAATTCCGGGCTATCATGCCGCTAAATCTGTCCGTTTGATGAAGGCTTCTCTTTGGGCAGTTCTGCTTTTTGGGCTATTTTCATTTCCTTCCTTTTTGATGTGGGGATATCGTCCGGTGGCCATTGGGTCTGCTTTATTGCCAGTCTCAGCTATTATTTCAGGATTGGTTATGATTGGCTGGTACGGCTTTATGATTGGCTATTTGATTACCCGATTCAGGAAAAAAGATTTTAAACCCAACAGCTGGTTTGAAGGCGCTTTAGTAATGCTGTTCGTGTGTTCTTTGGGTGCCTGGGGCGTTGGTTCTGCCGAGCTGTTGCATTTGGGTGGCGCTCAATTCAGTAAAGCACTTACTCACTTTTTCTTAACTGTTTTTGTGGATGGCTGGGTGCTGCTTGTGCTGTTAGGACTCATCGCTTATGCTTTAAAGATGAAAGAAGATGATTTTCTGGTTTCTCCAACGGTTTTGATCGGGCTAATTGCCATCGGCTCACCCCTCACTTTTTCTTATGGAATACCGGAATCTATGATAGACCTAAACTTATCGGTTGCCGCTCGTTTAGGCGGATTATTAGTAGCAGAAGGCGTTATTATATTTGTGATATCTGTTTTTAAGAAGTACAGCGTAAAAGAAACAAAATTATGGATATGGCCTATTCTATTTTTAGTGCTGAAGGCGGTGATGCAGTTTATAGCATCGGTTACACCGGCCGAGCTGTGGCTGTCAGACCATGGCGTGCGCATTCTCTACTTACACGTAATATTACTGGGGGCATTTACCATGGGAATGTCTGTACTTTTTACTGAGAAATTTCAAATTTCCCGGCGCTATTGCTATGCTATTCTGGTATCCGTTTCGCTGGTTATTTTCAGCCTGTTATTTATGACGGGGTTTTGGCCTGCTAATCTATCCGGAGCATGGATGTTTAACGTTATGATAATTTTTGCGCTTTTGCCGGTAGCTTCCATGATTGTTTTTTGGATGAAGCTGAGAAAGCAGCAGGGGGCGGGTTCTTAATCGGAGCGTTCGCATTTTTTGCAATACAAAATAGAGCCTAACTTTTCGGCGCGCCCTTCTTTTGTAATTACCCAAGGCCGCAGCTGCCACGGCGGATTGTGCCGTACATGCTGGGTGTGGCCACAAGCTAAATCGGCTACCCAGTCGTCGTGCTTATCTTTATGAAATCCCACAATGGGTTGCTTCATTTTGTTGTAGATACCTCACGAATCAATTTTTCTAAATCTAAGGATTGTATAGAGCCAATAGCGGCTTCAGCTGCACCTTCTGCACAAAGTCCGCTTATAGAAGCATCCATAAAGCCGGAATGAGCGGCATCAATACAGGCTTGCTGAATTTTTTTAGCCAAGGCAATTTCATCAAATGTTTCTTGGGGTGATGTACTCATGGTTCTACCTGATATATTATAATTTGCAGAAAATAACATCGAGCTAATTTTTGATTTTCAAAAATAATGGGATTAGCAAAAGTTGTTATCTACCTGAAGATACAAATTGTTTTAAAAAGTCTTTGAGTGCCTTCGTGCTGTTATATTCTTCATTTTTAGCAGCATAAATAAGCGTTACGGTTTCCTCTTCTTCAATAATTTCTAACAGCTGTTGAACCGATTCGGAACCAAACAGTTCTTTTCGGTATTGTTCCTGAAATTCTTCCCACTTGCTTTCTTCATGATTAAACCAATTGCGCAATTCGTGGCTGGGCGCAATGCCTTTCATCCATTTATTTAGGGCTGCTCTTTCCTTAGAAACGCCGCGAGGCCACAAGCGCTCAGTCAGAACGCGATATCCGTCATCGGCAGAAGGTTGTTCATACACGCGTTTGGTTTTAATCATAAGCAGCGACTTCAGTCATTATTATTTTTGGTAACTGCATAACCTATGTGCGTGGCAGAATGTTCATTAAGCTTTTTATTCAGAGCTCCAGCTCACTTTTTCGTCTTTTTAATTCCTGAGCTGCTTTAGCATATCCGCCATCGGTTCCGTCCACAAAATGCATGTGGTTTTTTTGATAACTCTTCACATAACACGTAACCATGGCTGCAGCCGATGGATGCACCCCATATACCAACTTCTTTTGTTGATACATTTGCTCCAAAAAATCGGTGAACTCCATGCGCTGCCGGGCGGTTCCGTCTGCTACAAAGCGTAGACCATCGCCCAGTTTTTTGTAGTCGGCATGGCGTACCAAATCCGGTTTATATGCTCCCCAATCGGTTTGCGAGGTTTTCTTTTTGAATTTCATTAGATAAAAGCCGGTTGTCAGCTGAAAAATCATCCAAAAAAGATGCTTTACTTTGTTCAGAAGGGTAGGGGGTTGCGTTCTTAATTTAAACTCGATTCCCAAAAGCTGTGGCTTGCTCTCGAAGCGAAGTGCTTGTTCTTTTATGGGGTGAAATTCATCATCATGACCGTAAACAGACTCTATTTTTTGAAAGCATTGATCGAAAACAGCTGCTTTTTCCTCATCATCCGCACTTAACGCCTGAATTATATATGCTGCTATTTCATCTTTCCGGCTTGGCAACTCACTCCACCGGCACTCTAATCCGGAAAAATCAGCTTCTGTGGAAATGGCATGTTCGAGGCGGTCCGATTTTTTAATCAGGTTTTCGGCATGAGCCAATCCGGTTCCCCAAAAAATGGGTTGATCTAAATACTCTGAAAGCTGTAAACGCGCAACGCCAATGTCATGTTCAGACTGTCGGATTTCCTTCATAGAAACAAGTCCGATAGCCATTTCTAACCCATACGCATTTTTAACTGCTTGTTTACAAAAAGCTAAAATTCCTTCAATACGAGAGGCATAATCACCGGGCAGAGCAATGCATGAGCCATCTCCTCCAAAAAAATAGGGCAGGCGACACTCTTGTCCCACAAAGTTATTCAAAGCCGTGATAATGCAAGCTCCGGCCATATTTACTTCTTTGTACTGTCCGTTACGGATAGCTTCTGTAGAATTACGAATGTCGGCAATGGCGAGATACCAATCATCAGGAAGCGGCGTGTAACAATCCGGATTTGCCCCTTCCCGAAAAGAAGACACTGTTTTTAATTGATTATAAAACTCATTGGGGTTCATAAAGGTTATTTGCGTGAAGTATCTTTCGATAATTGTGGCTTCTCAGGAAAGAATCGCCACAACTACTTTGTAACAGGGTTAGGCTATGAATGAACCCAAGAAAATTTATCCGGCTCCTCCCGAAGCACCGCCGCCTGCCATTCCGGCCGAGGCTCCGCCCCCAAAACTTCCTCCGCCGGCCGTAGTGGAAGCCGAAGCCGCTAAGTTGCTGAATGTGCCTGCAATATCGGCGGGCGAAGACTGACTTCCCGGAAGTATAACAATCCAGTAAACAGCCGCCATAGCATTTGGGTTTTGCTCAAACATCTGTTCTACCGGCTTCTTGCCTGCATGTAAGGCAATGGCATAAATAAAGTGCAAGCCCAGATGATTTTCCGGAATAGAGTGCTCCTTGGCTTTTTTCAGAGCTTTTAAGTAATTATGCCAGCGCCTGTACACTTCTTCTCCTTTGGGCGTTCGCCTGATGATAACCAGCGACAAAACCAAAGCAACAAATGAAATAGCCACCGAAATAAACATTAGCGGATGCAGTAAAAATATTCCCACTATGCCGGCAATCATAAGCAGAGTTTGCGCAGCTGAGTTCCAGTACATGCCTTTATAACTCGTTTTGTCAATCCATTCTTTGGTATCGCAATATGCCTTTATTTCCTTTTTCCAGCTGTTGAACCATTTAGTAACGGAAGAGGCCCCGAATTTAAAAACTTCACTCAGTTTATTTCCTTCCTCATCAATTCGTTCGTTAACAAAGTTATGCAGGCTTAGCTCAAAAGGAGTGAGCGTTTTATCCGGTGCTTTTTCTGTGGGGTGAATGGTGAAGTATGGTTCTTTAGAAGCGAAAATGCCTTTTTTATCCGGCTCATTTTCTTCAAGGGTGAAGTAATCTCTGCGGGCCAGATCAAACAGTGTGGTCATGATAGAACTGTATCTTACCGTGCGGTTTTGAAGCAGCCAGGCAATAGCAGCCGGCTTTTCTCTTCCCGGAATCAAAATGCTTTCATTCGTTGACAAATTAACTTTATGCCGGCTGCCGTATTTCCTATACAGAAAAATAAAAATGACGATGCTTAATCCCGAAAGCACAACCAGTGCTTCCTTTGCAAGTGCTTGATTTTTTGCCTCTTCTTCTGCTCTAAGCTGCTGCTGTTGCTTGAAATCAGCTTCCTGCTGCTCGGCCATTTCCAGCGTAAAACCAGGATCGTTAACAGCAACAGAAGCATTGAATACCGAGGTTGGAAATACGGTTCGAATGGTAACGGCTTGGTGTCGGCTTAGTTCCGTACCGCTAAACTCAAATCCTTTCTCAAAAGTAGCTGCTTGAAGTCCCCAATCCGGCTCACGCACCCAAAAATGGAGATTATCTTTTAAAACCGAAACAGGCAACTGCACCGTAATTTCGATATAATCGGTAGATTTTTCTCTTCCCGCTGCTGCATAGGTCCAGAAAAATTCACTCCAGCTTTCACCCACAACCACTGCACTTTCTAACGTATATGAAATGGAGAAAACCTTCTGCTCATCTTCGGCATCATAAAACCATTTGATGTTGTAGGCGTCATCCGATTCTTCTACTAAAAAAGTGCCGTTTTCTTCTGTATTCAGGTTTATGAAAGCATCACCGTTTTCTGAAACTTTTATATCCCGCAGTGCCGAAAACCCTTTCTTGGGAAGCCTATAATTAGCCCAGGAAAAATCACCGTCATACACGTAGGTTCGGTGTTCGGTTATTCTGATGTTTCCATCTTCCTGAATGTGCACTTCAACCCGAATTTCTGGAATGGTGTAATCTTTGGCGTGAAGGGGTGAAGCCATGCAGAAGAATAAAAGATGAATGAGCAGAAAAGCACGAAAATCAGCAAATAAAAACATAGGATATAATTAATGAAATAGTGGATAAATATACAGATTCACTGCCTTACAGTACTCTAAAATAAAGGCAATGTTGCAAATTGTTATATACTCATAAATATGCTAACATGCAGGCATGAGAACTTCCGTAGATATCCCCGACCCGTTAATGAAAAAGGCTAAAATAAGAGCTATTGAAGAAGAAATCAGCCTGAAAGAGCTCATAATAAGAAGCCTTGAAAATGAACTGAAAGAAGAAAAAAGCCCGACAGGTACCCCCTGGAAAAACCTGAGAGGAAAAGGCTCGGTTGCCAAACTTCGGGCAAATACTTCCGGCTTCAGCACGTCTTAATTTTAAATATTTTATGGTATGATTTTATTAGATACACATGTTTGGTTATGGTGGCTGCTTAGCGAAGGGGAGCTTGCCGATGATGAGCGTGAAACTTTAGATACAGCAGCTAAAAACGGTGAAATAGCCATTTCGGCTGCCAGTATTTGGGAGGCAGAACGGCTGGCGAGAAAGGGGATTATTGAACTGAAGCCGACCTTTACAGCCTGGATAGAAATGGCCACAAAACCGGAAGTGTGTAAAGTTATTCCGATTGATAAAGAAGTGATATTGGCTCAGTCAGAATTACCTGCCAATTTCCCGGATGATCCTGCCGACCGCTTAATTGTTTCTACCGCCTTATACCATCATTTTGCTTTGGCTACAAAAGATCAGGTATTGCAGAAATTAGGTTTTTAGTTACCCAAAGTTCCAGGTAATACCACGGCCAATTTCCGGATCCGGGAAATTCCAATCTACAGCTCCTTGGTCGCAGGCGTACATGCAGGTTCCACACTCAATGCAATCTTCTACCTGAAAATGCACCAACCCTTCATCGTCCATGGTGTAGCAATTAGCCGGACATACCCACGTGGTACATTTATGCGGACACACGCTGTTGCAAATATCAGTATCAACTATAATATGCGGTTTAATCTCAGATTTACTCTGATTTCGGTAACTGACCAGCCCTAATCGTTCAGTGAGTTTTAAATTTTTCATGAGAATTTATTTTGTGTGAAAAGAGATAAAAACAATCGATATCAAACTATACGCATCTGTGAAACTTATTCTGCAGATTGTTTTCATTCTCTGTATTTCAGATTTTCTACTTTAGATAAATGAAATTTCTTTGCATTCATACAATTCAGCCACAGAGCCGCCTCTGCAATTTTTAGAGTGATTTTGCACCCTTAAAGCCCAGCTTAGCCAACTCCCACATGGAAGAATGCCGCTTGATGGCGCCCTTAATCATGTCTTTCGATTTTGGCGTTGGCTCGTTTTTGATGGTAAAGAACTGTCGGCCGAAATCACAGATTAAGTTAGGAATTTTTTGCTGCATGGTTTCGGTGTGTAACAAGTGAACAGCATCCTGGAAGCCGTTCATATCTTTCATTACGTAGCTTTCATCCATGGCTGCTCTGTACTCTTTGAGCGTAGCCGAGCTGAAGTCTCCTTTTTGCTTGGCTTTCACAATGGTTTCAGCAGCTAATATTCCGGAGCGCATGGCATAATCCATTCCCTGAATCGCTTTTCCGGCATTCATCAATAAATTTGCCGACTCTCCGGCTAATAAAATACCGTCTTTGTATAATTCCTTGGGCATAGCGCGCTTGTCGCCGGAGGAAACTACATGAGCCGAATATTCCAAAATTTCGCCGTCTTTAATAATGTCGGCAATGGTTGGATGCGTTTTAAAGTGATTGAGAATATCGTGCGGACTTTTCTTTTTCTCGCGCATGTCTTTAATGCCAAGCACCAATCCCAAAGAAATAGTATCGCGATTGGTGTAGAGAAAGCCGCCGCCTTCGATACCGTTGGTGGCCCAGCCTACAAACTCGTTACTCATTCCGCTGAGCCCATTCAGCTGAAATTTCTGCTCCAGCACTTCCTGATCAAACCGAATAACTTCTTTAATACCGGTAAGCATGTGGTCGGCCGGAACGTAATCGTCTTGCAGGCCAACCTGTCGCGTTAGTAAATTATTTACGCCTTCTGCAATTATTACCGAATCGGCAAAAAATTCTCCTTCCGCCGTTTTGATTCCTACGGCTTTATCATTTTCCAAAATCACTTCATCCACCTTAATGTTGGTGGCGATGAAGGAATCCATGGCAAAATCGCTGGCGTCAATGGCTTCCTGAACCTTGCCGGACAGCCAATTGTCGAACTTAGAACGCAGCACAACTACGCCGGAGTAGGGCGGTTTGTTGAAGTGAGAAGATTTGAAGTCGAGCGTGAAGGTTGATTGTTCGTCCATGAAGGAAAGTCGCCGGTGATTGATAAATCGTTCCCAACCGCCGTCTTCTTCCTCCCAATAATTGGGAACGAGCTTGGCGAGATCACTTCCCCACAAAACCCCACCCGATACATTTTTAGAACCGGCAAACTCACCGCGCTCAATGAGCAGGAATTTCATGTTATTTCGGGCCAGCATCATTCCGGCAGAAAGTCCGGCAATGCCGCCACCAATTACAATACAATCAAACTTGTCGTCCATATCAGAATTTTTGAAAGATGAATGTTGTCAGCAAAAATGCTATCACTTAAATAATAATAGTGTCAGCTCTGAGTAGTCGCAAAACCAGTCAGGTTTTAGGCTGTGGTAGCTTTTGCAAACTATTTGGTTTGAAACCTGACAGGTGTTTTACAACCGTCTCAACAATGCTGAACATGTTGCAAACAGCGCTTTAATTTATCCTTTTATTTTTTTGATTTCCTCGATGAATGGAGGCAGTACTTTGTATAAATCGCCAACAATTCCGTAATCAGCCACTTCAAAAATAGGTGCATCCGGGTCCTTGTTGATGGCTACAATTACTTTAGAGTTTGCCATGCCGGCCACGTGCTGAATAGCTCCTGATATACCCACAGCAATATACAGCTGAGGTGAAACCACTTTACCGGTTTGTCCAATTTGCAGGCTGGGATCGTACACTCCCGACTCAGTAAGTGCCCGCGAGGCTCCAATGCCTGCGTTCAAAATAGAGGCTAATTCAGAAATTAATTTTTGACCTTCTTCGTCCTTCACCCCACGTCCGGCTGCAACAATGGCTTCGGCTTCGTTGAGGTCGATAGTATCGCCGGAGGCTGAAATAATTTCACGAAGGGTGATTTTCAGATCGCTTTCGTCCATGCTGAAGTCAATGGTTTCAACTTCAGCCTGAGCTTCGTTTTCCGCCAAATCATAAGAGCCGGAGCGAACCGAAACGATAAGAGCATCGCCTTTGGCTTCTGTTTCTGCAACAATTTTGGCGGCCATCACCGGACGCTTGGCGCTGATGCCGTTATCAGTAAGCTCAAAAGAAGAAACATCAGGCAAAACTGCAGCATTTTGATTGGCGGCTAAAGCTCCCAAAATGTCTTTTGTGCTTTCGGTAGATGCAAAAGCAAATACAGAAGGCTTAGCCGTTTCCATCACCTTTGCAAGTGCCTTCAATACCGGCGCATTGATGTGATTTTTGAAAATCGGATTTTCAATCACATATATTTTGGCAGCTCCGTATTTCTGCACTTCTTCTACGTGAGAGGAAGCATCGGGTGCAATAATAACAGCCTCTGCGGAATGTCCGCCGGCGTCGGCTAATTGTTTACAGCGAGAGAGAACTTCTAATGATGATCGTTTAATTTTGCCATCTGCAACGGCAATGTGTGTTAAAATGGTACTCATGATGGAATAAAATTTCTTTTTAAAATTATGGCGATAGGTTTACAGCACGTTGGCTTGGGTGTCGAGCAGTTGGGCTACTTTTTGGGCAATTTCATCGGGTTCGCCTTCATACTTTTCACCGGCTTTGCGGGCAGGCTTTTCGGTGTAGCCGGCTACCGAGGTTTTTGGGGTGAGCACGTCGCTGTCTGGCACCAAATCAGCCAATTCAATTTGCTCAACCGGCTTACGTTTGGAAGCCATAATTCCCTTCAGGTTTGGAATGCGCGGCTCGTTCATATCATTAGAGCAGGTAACGGCGCAGGGAGTAGGCAGTTCAATCATTTCCTGACCGGCATCACCCTGACGCTTTACAATCAGCTTTCCATTTTCTATCGATAACCCCACGGCATTGGTAGCATAGGGTAAGTCCAGTAAGTTGGCAACCATGCTCCCGGTAAGCCCCGAGTCGGTATCTTGCGACTGTTTTCCAAGTGAGAGTACATCAAAGTCTTTATCCTTAAAAAATTCGGAAAGAATGCGGGCATAAGAACCTGAATCAAAAGTATCCTCTTCCGAACAGACAATGTGTGTGGCTTTATCTGCTCCCATAGCCAAGGCTTTGCGAATGGTTTCAGAAGCTTTGGCCGTTCCGATGCTAACAACCTCAACTTCACCCCCGTGCTCTTCTTTAAGCACCAACGCTTCTTCTACAGCGGAGGCATCGTAGGCGTTCAGGATCATTCGGTTGGCATCTTGTATTAAATTTCCGTCTTTAATTTGAAGAGGTGCATTCACATCGGGCACCATTTTTATACATACGTAAAATTTCATTCGATAATAAATTTCAACTTGATAAATTAAGGTGTGGAACCGCTTTTCTAAGCTTCAAATATACAAAATTGATTTTGCAATTTTAGGAAATTGAAGCTGTTTGACAAGCACAAACTAAATTCCATGGGTAAGGTATTCAATTCAATCTAAAAGTTCCTTTTTAATCCGGCTTTTCTTAAAAGAATTTTGGGCTTGGCTGTCCGGAGTATTAGAAGTGGTTATTTGTTATTGGGGTATTTGTAATTCGGGATTCTTGTTAACACATTTAGCCATATATCCCACAACGCTCGCAGGAGCTACACACGCTGTGAGGTGGCTATAACCGTCTCAAAAAAGCAGCGCTCGGATTAAAAGCCCAAAATTTCGTCCGACGACTTCAGCTCGTCAGACGATTGAACAGGGCAGATAAGCTATTAAAAATCAGGCAAACGGTCAGACGGCTCAGAACCGGCAGACCGTGAAGGCTGGGAATTATCACTTAGGACTCGATCTAACGGATTACCAGTCTGATCGATGGATTAGGCTTAGTTGGTCGAATCGAGCAACCGACCGGACGGAAAAAGTGCCTTTGCGAGGCGTTGCCTTACATAACTCTGACCATTACTCAATCGCCGAAGCAATCTCGGGAATGTGGCAGTTGGTTTCAACAACGCATGCTTTAAACGCCACTTTTGTTTTGAACCGGGTGGTTCTGATGACACTCCCAACGGGGGCGTTGGGAACGAGCATAAAAGTCCATCGTTCCAGACAATAGCTCTTCATACCTCAAAAGCTTAATAATAACATATTGGGTTTAGTTTGAATCAAAATTTTATCTATTATTTGAGCGTTATTTCACACACATAAATACCTGATGATGAAAAAATATCTACTGCTGTTTATTGCTATTTTCTTTAACGCTTCTCATTTATACGGACAAGTTTTCACTCACGATGCTGCTTTTACTCGCCAAGATACGCTTCGCGGCTCCATCACCCCGGAGCGCGCCTGGTGGGATCTGAACTATTATCATCTGGATGTTGCGGTGGATATCAAAAATCAGTCGCTTTCGGGTTCAAACCTTATAAAATATACGGTACTGGAGCCGCATCAGGTGATGCAAATTGATTTGCAGGAGCCCATGGAAATCACGAAAATCACTCAAAAAGGAAAGCAGCTTACTTTTGAAAGAGAAGGGAGTGCATATTTTATTAAGATCAAGCAAAAGCAGAAAACAGGAGCTGTAAACGAGCTAAAAGTATATTTTTCAGGAAAGCCAAAAGTGGCCGTTCGTCCGCCCTGGGACGGTGGTATTACGTGGGATGAAGACAAAAATGGCAATCCCTTTGTGGCCACTTCCAATCAGGGAATTGGCGCCAGTATTTGGTGGCCAAATAAAGATCATCCCTACGACGAGGTGGACAGTTTACTTATTAGCGTGAATGCGCCCGACTCGCTGATGGATGTTTCGAATGGCCGACTGCGGGGTGTGGATGAGCCCGGCGATGGAACTAAAACGTGGCACTGGTTTGTCTCAAATCCAATTAACAGCTACGGCGTGAATATTAATATTGGCGATTACGTGCATTTCGGAGAAACTTACCAAGGCGAAAATGGTCCGCTGGACATGGATTATTACGTGCTTCGTTACAATGAGGAAAAAGCCCGGAAGCAGTTTAAGCAGGCACCGCTGATGATGGAAGCTTTTGAGCACTGGTTTGGACCATATCCGTTTTACGAGGACAGCTATAAGCTGGTGGAAGCTCCGTATTTGGGAATGGAGCACCAAAGCTCGGTTACGTATGGAAATGGGTTCGAAAATGGCTATTTGGGTTCTGATGTGAGCTCGTCAGGGTGGGGGTTGAAGTTTGATTTTATCATCATTCATGAATCTGCCCACGAGTGGTTTGCCAACAGCATCACCAATGAGGATGTTGCGGATATGTGGCTTCACGAAGGCTTTACGAATTACGCCGAAGGCCTGTACGTAGATTACCATTTTGGTAAAAAAGCAGCATCGGAATATGTGGTTGGAACCCGGCTTCGTATTCAAAATGACAGCCCCATTATTGGCCACTATAATGTGAACAAGTCCGGCTCGTCCGATATGTATTATAAAGGCGGGAATCTGCTGCACACCATCCGTCAGATTGTAAATGATGACGAGCTTTGGAGGGAAACGCTGCGCGGGCTGAACCGGGAATTCTACCACCAAACGGTAACTACAGCTGAAATAGAAAGTTATATCAGCGAAAAAGTGGGGATAGATTTGAGTCCCGTTTTTGATCAATATCTGCGTGATATTCGAATTCCCGTGCTCGAGTATGCTTTCAAAAACGGCGAGCTGATGTACCGCTGGGGAAATGTAATCAGAGGATTTACCATGCCGGTTGATGTGATTCTGAATGGAGAAGAAATTCGGCTCAACCCAACCCAAAGATGGCAGAGAATGGCGGTTCAGAACAAAGAAAATCAGGAGCTAACCGTTGACGTAAACTTTTACGTAGGCAGTATGAATGTGCTGGGCGAGTAGAACCTGATTAACTCGATTATACTGATCCGAGTTTGGTTTCAACATAAAAGATTCGGCACGGAAGTTTTACAAAAAGAAGCTGATGTGCCGATCATCCATTTCCATGGCCCTAAAGCCGAACTCATCTTTCATCCAGCGCAAAGTGTCGGGGTGATAGAAAAACACGTGCGTTTCATCTCCTTTGTAATACCAGGCGTGGAAATCGATATCGTCTGTGTAGATATCTGTTTTCAGAAATAAGGCTCCGTTTGGCTTTAGCATATTTTTAAGCCGGGTGAATTCCTCATGTGGGCTGTGAAAATGTTCAATTACCTCACAACTGACGATATAATCATATTTGAGCTTCAGAACATCGGTATCGTTATCAAAAAAAGGATCGAAGGTTTGGATAGAGTAGCCTTCATCCCTAAGCATTTTTGTGATGACGGGGCCTGTTCCCGAACCGAAATCAAGCCCTAATTCATCGGCTTCAAAATGCTCCATAATCTTTTCAACAAGAGGAGTCACAAATTCCTGATATCTGGGATCGTGTACATCGTTGTCGTGACTTTTGTAGCGCTCAATTTCCTGCTCCGGCGTTGGGAAGTCGTCTTCATCCATTAAAATGGCCCGGCAGTTTACGCACCGGTGATATTGGCGATCTTCTTTCTCGTAGTAATAAAATGGCTTTGTGACGGAGGAGCAGAGGGTGCAATTCATGGTATCAATAACTTACCGATATAGATTCAAAATTAGCATGTATCCAAAACATCAATGCGATTATGCATTGTTGAGCCAGCTAAACATCTTATCAAAAGCTTGCTGTCTGCTTTCTTCGGGAGAAAGAAAAACATCGTGCATGGCTCCCTCAACTTCGGCAAAGTTTACGTTATGGCCTAATCTCTTTCCATACTTTTTGATGTGCTTCACGTTCAACACCATGTCGGACTGCATTACGCGCGGCTTCCAAATCTTGCTTCGGGTTGAATGTGCTGAGTGCAAAATAAGAATAGGGATGTGAATGTCAGCCGAAGTGTGCAGCTTTTTTTGAGCCTTGTACATAGCCGCCGCCCAGGCCAGATAAGCGGGAAATCCATCCAGAGGTTTCCAGTCGGTGTTATAATCCCACTCCCCATTTTTATTATGAAATAAACTGGAGCCATACACGCCCGAAAAAGGTTTTTTGATGGAAAAATACGGCGCAATCTTAGAAATAATTACCGAAGCGGGAAGTAAAAGAAATCGCTGCCAGGCTTTCATATTAAACTGCAAAAAAGGAGAGTTCAGAATTAGCTTTTGAACCTGTTGCTGCTGTTTATTTTCATTGAGATACGAAGCGGCGGTAAGTCCACCGGTGGAATGGCCTAACAGTATAATTTCAGCATTACTTTCCGCATCAATAATATCCAGCGATTCGTCAATTTCCGGGAAATATTCAGTAATGGAGCGGCAGTAATTTGGGTGCTGGTGCGGAAGCAGAGACCGCCCGTGCTTCCTCAAATCCAGTGCGTAGAAATTATAGCCTTGGTTATGAAAAGCTTCAGCCACATGCACCTGAAAAAAATAATCGCTCAATCCGTGCAAGTACAAAACAGAAGGCCGGCCGGCACTGTTTTTAGGCGAGCGAATTAGAGAAGCAATTACCTTGCCTTCATAATCATCTGGAAAATGAAGGGTTTGAATCGGGAAATCCTCAATCTTCATAAGCTATAACAGCTTTTTAACGCGGCCAATCCGACCATCCGTAAGCTTCACCTTTATGCCATGCGGATGATTTGGAGAATTTGTAAGAATACGCTGAACGGTTCCCTCCGTAATTTTCCCTGATTTTTGATCAGCCTTCAGCACAATGCCAACTCTCATGCCTGTTTGAATATTTGACCTGTTATTTCCGTCCATGGTAAAGTAATTTTGTTTATAGTATGGATTCAAAAGTAAATTTTTTACAGATCATTCCCATAAAAAGATAAGAAAGGAAAAATAGTCTGATTTAGGCTTTTCCATCACCCCAAATAGAATAATAGAAATAGAAAAATATTGGCTGATGCGAATACTCAAACAACAGGAAGAGCCTATTAAGTAGATTTAAGAAAAAAACTTTATACTTGGCTAAAGCTAACATCAAGATTTATGAACCTAATCAAAACTATAGGCACGGCCTTACTGTTATTTGTTGCATCCTTCAGTTTAAAAGCACAGACCGAAGTTGTTTCGGATTCGTATAAAACAGTCAGGTTAACTCAGCAGCAAATTGAGCAGATCTGTACGTTAGAGTCAACCGGTATTGATACCTATTATCGTATAAAACGTACTCAGGAAAGCTTGAGAAAAAGCTCTTCGGCTAAAAAATCAAATATTCAGGTTTTTTATGTGAACCGATCCATCTGGCCGGCGCAGGCTATTGCTGCATTTGAATATGCCGTAAGCATTTGGGAAACGCACTTATATTCTGAAGTACCCATTCGTATTGAGGCTAATTGGGTAGAACTGGGCGAGCGCACGCTGGGAAGTGCCGGTCCCACTCAAATTGTAAGTATTACCGAAGGGGAGCCTCAAACCTGGTATTCTATTGCTCTTGGGAGTGCAATGTCCGGAATAGATTTTGTAGAAGAATCGCAAGGAACGGAAAATGAGGTGGATTACGACATAACGGTAAATATGAATTCTGCGTGGAATCAGTGGTATTTTGGCACCGATGCAGAAACTCCGCAAGGCCTCATTGATTTTGTAACGGTTGTGCTTCACGAACTGGGACATGGACTGGGATTTATCGGCTCGGTTAGCGTACTCAACAGCGGCTCTGCAAGTTGGGGATATGGAAATCCGGCATGGCCTATTATCTACGATCGTTTTGTGATGGATGGTCGTGGGGTTGATATTTTAAATCGTCAGGTGTACACAAATCCTTCTCCTTTATTATTTGATGCGGTAACCGGTAAAAGAGGAGGGTTGTTTTTTGCCGGCATTAATGCCATTACGGCTAATAAAGGGCAAGCCGTGCGCCTATATGCTCCATCAGATTGGAACGGAGGTTCAAGCTACTCGCATGTGGATCTTCAAACCTACACCAACACCGAAAATGCGCTTATGCGTCCGCAAATAGACCGCGCTTTTGCCGTTCATGCTCCCGGAGCTATTGCATGCAGTATGTTTGGAGATATGGGCTGGCCGCTCACCGAAAATTGTGAAAGTCTGATTGGGAGTGAATCTTATTTATCGCTGAGTAATTTAGACGATATGCACCTGAATTTTGGAGTTACGAATGCAAATAAAATAGTTAAGAAAAGCTTTCGGATTGAAAATAGCGCCCATGCGAAAGATCCATTAGTAGGCAGGGTGGTTGTTGCTTCCGGTAAAAAATACTCAGTAGAGCATAATGCGCGAATTATCACTTTAGCACCCGGCGAAGCTGTAGATGTAAATGTAAGCTACCTGCCGGATATGGAGGGGAAATCAACGGGAGAAATTCAGGTTATTCATAATGCTGAAAATGTAGAGAGTCCTATCCAAATTGAACTGGTAGGAGAGGCTTTGGCAAAAGATGAAACGTTTAAATTAGAGCCTAATTATCCTAATCCTTTTAATCCTTCAACCACCATTCCATACGCACTTTCAAAAACCGCACAGGTAAAACTGGATGTATTTGATGCCCTTGGCCGCCACGTGCAAACATTGGTCGATGGCCAGCAAAACTCCGGGCGATACTACCCGCAATTTAGAGCCAACGACATCTCCAGCGGCGTGTATATTTACCGGCTAATAGTTGACAACAAAAGCGAAACCGGAAAGCTGCTGCTGGCTAAGTAGGGTTGGTGAAGCCGAAGCGGGTTGAACCTCATTTAAAAGCACCGGTTAACGCACCAAAATATTAAAAAGCAGATTTTACAATAGGGTTGAATACATAATTTTGTATGAAAATCCACCTGAAAAACAAAAAAATAAGGATATCAAGTTAGAGGGTTTTACTTCAAAAATGGAGTTGTAAATATTGCATAGAATCTTGTTTTAAAATGATTAAACCAATATTGTATTCCGATTTTTGGGTCAAAGTAAATTTATAGCAGTTGTAAATTATTGCAAATCATGTTTTCTAACTTTTAAATCCAGATTCATTTTGTGAATATAACGCAGGCGAGCGAATGGATTACTCCCAAGATTAACTCTACTACTTTCTAAGTTTTTTGAAAACGAAATGCCTGCTGTTATGTGTGATAAAAATTTTCAGGATGATGAGATTTTATTAAAAGTGAAAATCGGTAACGAACGATTTTTTCGGCTGGCGTATGAAAAATATCATCACCCCCTTTATAGAATTGCGTTAAAATACTTACGAAACAGGCAGCTGGCAGAAGATGCTGTTCATGATGTTTTTATAAAGCTGTGGAATAACAGAAGAAAATTAGATGCATCCGGTTCGTTAAAAGGATTTTTATTTACAGCTACAAAAAATCATGTTCTAAATATGCTTACTCGTGATAAGGAGATAATAAAAAAGCATGCTTTGCTACAGTATCAAAATAGGGTAGATAGGCAAATGCCTGATAATGTAAGCTCTCTATCAGAATACAGAGAGCATTTTCAGCGTGCCGTGTTGCAACTTCCACCTAAAAGACGCCAGGTTTTTGAATTGCGCACAGTCGATAGGCTCACCAATCAAGAGGTTGCTCAATATTTAGGGATTTCTGAAAATACGGTTAAGGTACACTACTACAAGGCGACTAACTTTATCCGCGAATTTGTAACCGAACATTTAAACCGTAAAACCGGTACCTGATTTTGTTGTTCTGTTGAATCTAACTCATCTTCAAAAGCCTTTCTAATCATTATTAGCATTTTAACACGCCTACAACTTGCTGCAAGTTGCGGTAACCTATCTGTACAGCTGCTGAATATTTTGTTGAGAAATATTTTAAAGACTTCAATACTTGGGGAGTTTTTCTGTCTTTTCTGAAAATAAATTTATTTAGAGTAATACTAACCGCATTCTCATTTGTATTACAGGTAGAACGAGTAAAAAAGACAAAGCATTTAATATTTGATGAACAAGGAATTACTAAATAAATACTTCAACGATCAATGCACTGCAGATGAGCTGGAAGAGGTGCTGGCATGGTTTCAAACAAAAGAGGGGGCGGAGTATTTACGACAAGATTTTGATGAGCAGGAGCCGTTGTTGAGCCAAAGTAGCGATTTATTATTTCGTACTGAATTGAACAGCAATAAGCTCTTCAATCGAATTCAGCATAATAAAAAGGGAAATAATAGCCGCAAAAGTAATTATGGAGTTTATCTGCGGGTGGCATCTATTTTATTAATTGCAGGGCTTTTCTCGTATGCAGCTTATCTCATGGGCGGTATTAATCTTACCGGATCTGGACAGGATAAAAGTGAAGTTTTAGTTACTTATGTAACCAAAGAAGATCAGCAGAAGGTATTTACGCTTACGGATGGTACAAAAATTCGATTAAATGAAAAATCCTCTTTAACCGTGCCGGAGACTTGGTCAAAGGTTGATCGGGTGGTGAAATTAGAAGGAGAGGGTTATTTCGAAGTGGTAAAAAATCAGCCCCAAAAGTTTATTGTAGAGGTAAATGGCGCCTCTGTTGTAGTATTAGGTACAAAATTTAATGTTAAATCGGATGCGCCAGCCAATAATGTACAAGTAGCTGTAGTGGAGGGTAAAGTGGCGCTTCAAAGCAGAGAAGGTGAGCAATCGGTGAGTGTACAACTTGCTAAGGACGATTTCGGCTTGCTGCAGCTTTCAACCAACCGAATAACTATTGAGAAAACCAGAGCAGTGAATCACCTTAGCTGGATGAGTAACAGGCTAACGTATTCCGGTGAAACGCTCAATCAGGTTAGCCAGCAGTTAGAGCATTTATTTGGTGCTGATATAGATTTTGGGAGCGAGCGGCTTAAGAGGTTGGAATTAACCGCAAATTTTGAAAAAAGCGATTTGGAGACCACCATATCTACAATCGCTAAAACCTTTGATATACGATACGAGATTGAAGGCCAAAAGGTAATTTGGAAGGAGTGAATGAAGTGAATAATCACGAATCAAGAAACTTGGTAAACTTTTCAAAAAACAAAAATGGTAAAGAAGATATGACTGAACGATACAAAAGTGTACTTACCACAATTACGAAGCTTACTACAATGCTTGTGGTACTGCTGATTACAGGAAGTGCAGCTGAGGCAAGGCAGTTAACAGCATTTAATACGTTAAAAGAAAACCAACGTAACTTTGTAACCGTAAATTTTGCTGACGAACCGCTTGCAAATGCTCTTCTAAAGTTAACCAGACAAGCAAAAGTGGGTATTTCTTACGATACAAAAGTTCTTCCGAAAAAGGATATTACCTATCAGGCAACAAATGAACCGGTTTACCGAGTTCTTAATGATTTATTGGAGGGAACAGATCTTTATTTAACCTTATCTAATAATAGAAAAGTGATTATAATTAAGGAGCTTCCCGTTTTGCCATTGTATGAATTTCCGGTAGGAAAATTGCGAGGAAGTGTAGTTGATGCAAGTACAAATGAATTAATGCCGGGTGCTAACGTATTTATTAGCGAGACGGGGCAGGGTACTTCTACGGACAAAGATGGTAAGTTTGAAATAGTCGGGATACAACCGGGTGTTTATGAAGTATTGGTTTCATTTATTGGTTATGAGCAATTTGCACAAGAAGTCGAGATTTTTGATGGGGAAACAACACGTGTAGAATTTAAGCTGACGCCGAGCAGCCAAGAATTAGAATCGTTAGTAGTAACAGGCTACGGAATTCGGCAGAGAGCACCAACAGGAGCTATATCTACTGTAAGTGGAGAGGATTTTAAGCATCGCTCTATTCAAACTCCGGATCAGGCACTTCAGGGTAGAGCTGCAGGTTTTAGAATGATAAATACAAGTGGGCAGCCCGGTGGCGACAGTTATATCCGAATTCGTGGAATAGGCTCCATTAACGCCAGTACTTCGCCACTTTTTATTGTTGATGGCATTAGGTTAGAGTCAAGCTATAGAGGTACTCAAGGATCCAATAATATATTGCAAGGATTAAATCCATCCGATATCGAATCTATAAACGTATTAAAAGATGCTGAAGCAACCGCACTTTATGGAGCTGAAGGCTCTAACGGAGTTGTGCTGATATCAACACGTGGGGGTAAAGAAGGGCCTACACAAATAAGCGCATCTGCCCAATTGGGAGTTTCTGAACAGATGTTTAAATACGACATGATGAATGGACCGGACTTCGTAAATGCTATGGCTGAAGCTTATGCCAATCGTTATGAAGATCTGGGGAAAACCACATATAAAGGTACTACATACAGTAACCCGCGTGAAGCAGGAACCCAAGCAGCATATATTATTTATGGACATCCCGATGACGTAGGTACCTATGATTGGTATGGAGCATTTTTAAGGCCAGGAATTCAGCAGCGCTATAATTTATCAGCAAGAGGAGGTTCTGAATCTACTCAATTTTATATATCTGCAGGCTTGAATGACCAAGAAGGTACTATTATCGGTAATAAATTTGAACGAGTGAATTTACGCACAAACCTGACCCACAGAGTATCAGAAAAACTGCTCTTTGATGTGAAAACTAATATTTCCAGAAGTAAAGCCACTGGGTTAGCTGATTCTGATGGAAGCACAAGTGGGTCTAATTGGATTGGAAGTCCTTTTCATGGTGGCGTAACTACAAGAGTAACATCTCCTATTTATAACCCAGATGGTAGTTATAATCAGGATCCTTCTGATTTGTCAGGCGTGATGTACAATAACGTTCAGGTTTTAAATGAAGAGGAAAGATTTAGCCGAACATTTCAATTACTTGGAAATGCAAGTGCTACTTATAAGTTTACAGAAAACTTAAGTATTCGATCCAGGTGGGCTATGGATTTCAGAACGGTTTTAGACCATCGATTCTATAACCCGAGCATCAATAGATATAATGCCTATGGTGGAGCTGTTTACGAACGCACCCGAGAAGTTACCAGCTGGAATACCGACCAGGTACTTGATTATGTAAATACCTACCGCAACGTACATAATGTAAATGTTATTCTTGGTGCGGAGTATCAACACATGTATCGCCGATATCAGACAAGTCACGGAAGAGGATTGCCAAGTGAGTTGTTTGAAACAATCAGTTCGACAGCTGAAAACTACAGCATTGCCGGTAGCTTTGCAGAATATAAAAATGCCGGAATATTTTCGCGTGCAGAGTATGACTTTGATAAAAAATACTTTGCAACTGTCAACCTAAGATATGACGGCAGCAGCCGTTTTGGTAAAGATAAGCGTTTTGGTCTATTCTATTCAGGTTCTTTAGCTTGGGATATAGCTGCTGAGCCTTTTATGAATGATGTTGATTTTATATTTCAACTTAAGCCACGCATTAGCCATGGGACTTCGGGTAACTCCGGTATTGGTTATTATGCTGCCCGTCCATTCTTTGGAACCGGTGGTTCTTACGGTGGTGAAACAGGTCTTCGCCCCACACAACTTGGCAATGCTACCTTAACATGGGAAAAAGCAGTATCTACCGATATAGGTGTAGATTGGGCTGTAATGGAAGGAAGGGTTTATGGTTCTTTTGCAGTATTCCGAAAAGATAACAAAGATTTGTTATTAGAGCGTAACTTACCTACAAACAGCGGTTTTAGTAATATTAATGATAATGTGGGAACCGTAAGAGTTGAGGGAGTTGAGATTGAATTAGGAGCTACAATCTTACGCTCAGGAAAGTTTCATTGGAATACAGACTTCAACCTAACATACGAAAGAAGTGAGATTTTGAAGTTGGTGGGAGACCAGGAAAGTATTGGAAACACAATTCGGGTAGGCCAGCCACGACAGATACGTTGGGGTGCAAAATTTGCAGGTGTTAACCCCTCCAATGGTCAGCCTATGTGGTATGATGAAAACAATAACTTAACCTACAGTGTAAAAGACGCAGATAGAAGACCAATAGGAAGTCAATTACCCGATTTTTATGGAGGATTGCAAAATCAGTTTAACTATGGTCCTTTCTCATTGAGCATGTTATTTCACTACGAATATGGAAAAGATATTCGAAACTACCAGCATGATGTATTTATGATGGCACCACATCGGGGAAGAACGCTGTCAACAGATATGAATGCTCGGTGGCAAAAACCGGGTGATATGACTGAAGTTCCCAGAATGTATAGCAGTTCATCATTTCCGGGAGGCTCTTCTGTAACAACATTCGATACAAAGGGAATGCAAGACGGATCTTTTATCCGACTAAAAAATGTAACACTTCAATATGATTTTACCCCAAAACTTTTAAATCAGATTGGAATTAAAGCTCTTTCAATATTTGTGCAAGGAGAAAACCTATTAACATGGACAGCATTTACCGGTCCGGATCCGGAAATTATTGCACAATCACAAACCCACTATCCACAGCCCAGAACTTTTATGGGTGGATTTAACTTAGACTTTTAAAACAAACTGATTAGGCAAAGGTTATGAGTAAGATTAAAAATGTATTTATTTTGTGTGGCTTCACGTTAGCTATTTTTCTCACGGGATGTGAAGGCTTTCTTGATACTAAACCCGCATCCAGTATCGACCCTGAAGTAGCTCAGTCGAGTCTTAAAGGGATGGAGTCTTTATCAGTCTCTATGCATAGCAGAATGCGAGCGTTTGCACGCTATGGCAACCAGTTAATGTTACTTGGAGACGTTTTAGCCGATAACACTGACCGTCATCCTACAACTTCCGGCAGATACCAAGGGCAGTCTATTAACTCAGACAGAAGCCACTTTACATTATGGGGAACCGCATTTAGAACCATTAACGAAGCTAACTTTATTATAGATGGCATTGACAGATTAGACAATGTTACTGAAGAAGTCCGAAGCCGTTTACTTGGCGAAGCCTACTTTATGCGGGCATTTGCCTATCATGATTTGATAAGGATTTATGCATACGAGCCCGGAAGAGAAGTAAATGGCTGGAAAGAAGGAATGATTATCAGAACAGAGCCCACCCGTGATGTTACTTTAGCTGATGACAGGCCACGCTCAAGCAATCAAGTTGTCTACGATTTGATTGTTGACGACTTGGAGAAGGCTATTGACTTTTTATCTACAGGAGATCGTGGCGTTTATTACGCTAATTACGAGGCCGCACTCGCTTTAATGGCAAGAGTTCAGCTATACCTTGAAGATTGGGACAGTGCAATAGATTATGCAACAGATGCGATAAATGCCACAAACCTAAGCTTAGTTGATGTTAATACTTTTAAGAATAATATTTTTGAAAGTGCGCCTAATCCGGAATCCATTTTCGAGATTAATATTGACCCTAATACGGAAACGCTTGGAAGTAATGATGCTCTTGACCAGTATTTAACACCTGCAGGTTGGTTTGATATCATTCCTTCTCAAAATCTGCTCGATTTATACGATGCCAATGATGCTCGTTTGGATCTATATGATACCAGTTCAGATGGCTATCCTTTTATAAAGAAATACACAGGAAGTAAAGGCACTTATACTGATAATATACCCGTTATTCGCTATCCTGAACTATTATTGATTAGAGCTGAAGCGTATGCAGAAACTAACAAAGAATCGGATGCAATTGATGATTTGGAAACCTTGCGCAGGGCCAGAGGATTGACCGATTACACAAATCCACCTTCAGGTGATGCACTGATTTTAGAAATATTAGATGAACGCAGAAGAGAGCTGGCATTTGAAGGGCACAGATGGTTTGATCTGAAACGTCGCGGAATGGACATCCCAAAACAGGGAGTACTACCATCGATAGAGTATGAAGACTATCGCATATTGTCATACATACCCAGATCTGAAGTGGATGATTTCGAAAATGTTAATCAGAATCCAGGTTATTAATTCAATCAATCAATTTTAAGTACAATATTATGTTAAGAAGAAAAGGAAAACTATTTACCGGACTTTTACTTATAAGCTGTTTTATACTGGTAGGCTGTTTCGATGACCGTACTCATCTTTTTGAAGAAAAAGTACTTGAATGGGAACCTCCAAACCCTGCAACAAATGCACTTAGCGGAAAAGTTAAATTTAAAGCAGGTGAAACGGGTAGCAAGACTTATAACTTGCGTATCAGATATGCCGGAAAACACCAGGCCAAACCCATTAAGGCAGTGTTTACAGTAGATTCCGATGCTACTGAGGGAACACATTATACTATTTCATCCAAAGTAGTAACCGTACCTGAGGCAAGCAGTTTTAGCGAAGAAATTAATATCGAATTAATTGGAGGAGCTATGGCTGATGGAGATTCATACGATATGATACTTACCATAACAGAAGACAGTGATGTAAAGCCGATGGAAAATTACAAAAATTTCGTTCTATCAGTCGAGAAAAGTAATTGATATAAAATAGATAAGATAAATGCTAATTGTCTTAGCTATGGCTTAACGCCTGAAAACCGAGTGATTTTCAATTATTCTTTTCTATGTAGTATGTGTACTTCACACCTACCTTCTACTCAGTTTTACATAATCTCTGGAAGATTAAACTATGCTTAATCGAATGTAACCGTACTAATTTTTTGTTTATATGAGACGCATCGTTCAAAAACTGTTTCTAATAAGTGGAACGTTTTTATTCTTATCAACACAATTAGTAAGCCAGCCGTTACAGCAAGGTGCAGGCACATTTCAATTCACAAATAATAATAAATCATTACAAGTATATTATTATGTGCCGGAAGGAGATGTTAAAA
Organism: uncultured Balneola sp.; assembly: GCA_964505215.1. Classification (GTDB taxonomy): domain Bacteria; phylum Bacteroidota; class Rhodothermia; order Balneolales; family Balneolaceae; genus Gracilimonas. Next base: position 388,254 of record CAZDGU010000001.1, on the reverse strand, counting down.
CAATGCCCATACTTTTTGTTATGCACGGCACCAATAGAAATGCTGACGATTATCGCGATAACTGGATAGAGCTTGCCAATACATATAAAATATTAGTTGTAGCTCCTGAATTTACACGAGCAGATTATCCGGGAAGCCGTGGATATAATCTTGGAAACATGTTTGATAAAGAGGGAAATAAAGTACCTGAAAATCGCTGGGCATTTTCTCTCATTGAGCCTATATTTGATAAAGTCATAGACCTTACCCAAAGTGATCAAAAAAGCTACGACATGTTTGGTCATTCGGCAGGCTCGCAGTTCACGCATCGTTTTATTTTATTTGAGAAAAACTTAAGAATAAATCGGGTAGTGTCATCCAATGCAGGCTGGTACACGATTCCTGACTTTGAAATAGCTTTTCCATATGGTTTGAAAAATACAATGCTGAAAAATGAAACATTGGCAAACAATTTTAGAATGAAGCATATCATCCAGCTTGGAGAAGAAGACAATGACCCAAACCATAAATACCTTCGAAAAGCCGATGAGGCTATGAAGCAGGGTAAGCACCGCTTTGAAAGAGGGAATTACTTTTATCAGCAAGCTAAGAATGCAGCCCAAAAACTAAATACCCCATTTAACTGGGAAATAAGAACAGTGCCCGGCGTAGGTCATAAAAATGCCAAAATGGCTATTGATGCCGCTTCTTATTTATATGGAGATTAAATATTAAAGTATTTTGATTAAAACGCACATTATCTCATAACTCTGAAAGTATAAATTCAACCCATTCCTAATTACCCTTTTAAATAATGATTTTTCAAAAAATACTCCGTAACCCGTTTTCAAGTAATAATTTTAAAACTACTGCTTATTCTTTAGTAACATGTTTAATATTCTTTGTTACCTCTTGCACCCCTGCAAAACCTGTTTCTACTGCTCCGAAAATTCAGAAAACGGAGCTAAATATAGATGACTATCAACAGCTGGCAGAAGAGGTAATTATTCGGCGTACAGCTTACGGAGTTCCTCATATTTTGGCTGATAACATTGAAGCAGCCGGATTTGCCCTGGGTTATGTGCAAATGGAAGATTATGGTCCAAGAGTGGTAAAAGGCCTGTTGCAGGCAAAAGGTGAATGGGCAAAATACAATCAACTATCCGGAAATCAGCTCCGGCGCGCTATAGATTCCGATGCGGCTAACCGCCGGGATTATGCACGCGCTGTAGAAACCTGGCATCTTTTAGATGCAGACACCCGCGATATTATGAAGGGTTTTGCCGAAGGGGTGAATTATTACATTGGGTTGCATCCTGATGAATTTGAAGATTGGGCTCAACCTTTTTTTACGGGTTATGACGTGCATGCACGCGGTATAACAGGGCCAAGCCGTACGTCTATAAAAACATTTCTAAATGCTTTAGCGGAAAGGAAAGAGAAGCTGAGCCAAAGTAACCGCTCAAAGCAGGGTACAAAGTATAAGTCGATGGCTTTTGCGGTTGAATTGGAGAACTCAAAAACCGTATGGGGACGTTTAGCCGCGAGAGCAGAAGAAGTGCACCCGGATGTGGGATCTAATGTTTGGGCATTTGCGCCGAATCGCACTAAATCCGGCAATGCTATTTTGGTTCGCAATCCTCACCTCTCTTGGGATGCCGGCTATTATGAAGCGCAGGTACATGTGCCCGGAATATTAAACTTTTATGGTGATTTCAGGCTTGGCGGTCCGCTTGGTATTATAGGTGGTTTCAATGAAAAATTAGGCTGGGCCACAACCAATAATGGTCCCAAGCTGGATGAAATATATGCACTTAGAGAAGATCCAAATCAGCCCGATCACTATTTGTTAGATGGAGCTTCTCTGCCGCTAAAAAAGGAAAAGGTCACTGTTGAGTATAAAAAGAAAGACAAATTGGGCCGGGAATCCCGAGAGTTTCTAACCACGCCTTTTGGGCCGGTAATTCATCAGGAAGATGGATTCATATATATTATAAAATCTTCCGGTGATGGAGTTTTTCAAATGGAAGAGCAGTTTTTCCGAATGATGAAATCACAAGATTTTGATGAATGGCAAAAAGCCATGCAAATGAGGGCGAGAACTTCATCGAACCTGACTTACGCAGATGCAGATGGCAATATTTATTATGTGTGGAATGCCGCTATACCAAAGCTTCCGCATCAGTCAGGGGGAGACACGCTGGCCATTCACGTATCCAGTGCCAATCAAATCTGGAATGAGATAACTCCTTGGGAAGATTTACCGCAGCTGAAAAATCCTGAAGGTGGCTATTTGCGAAATGAAAACGATCCGTTTCACTTCACAAATTTACACGAGATTCTTAAAGAAGAGGATTTTCCGCAAAATTACCCGGATCCCAAACTTCGCTTACGCAGCCAGCATTCATTAGAGCTGATTGATAACAATCAAAAATTCTCTTTGGAAGAAGTTGTAGAGCTAAAGCATAGCATGAGAATGACGCTTGCTGATCGTGTGAAAGATGATCTCATTGCAGCCGTGCGCAACGCACAAGTTACAGGTGAAGCCGCCGAAGCAATACAGCTTATAGAAGATTGGGATAACACGGTAGCTCGGGACAGTCGTGGCGGCGTGCTGTTTAAAACCTGGTGGAACCGTTATGTACACTTAGCAGATCCGGTTAATAAGTTTGAATCTACTCCCGAATCGGTGGGCTTTTCAGCTAAAGCAGAAGACTTATTTACGGAACCATGGAATCCTGCCAAACCCATGGAAACTCCGTATGGGCTGGCCAGTGCTGAACGTGCTGTAGAAGCTTTTAAGTGGGCCGTTGAGGAAGCAAAAAACCGATACGGTGCATGGAATTTGGCGTGGGGTGATGTACACCGAGCTCGCATTGGCGATAAAGATTTAGCTGTTGGCGGTTGCACCGGTTTATTAGGATGTTTCAGAGTGCTGTGGTTTAACAAACATCCGGAAAACGAGCAAAGGCGTGTAGTAAGAGGCGGAGACGGCTGGGTATTAGCCGTTGAGTTTGCTGAAATCCCCAAAGCATATTCTGTGTTGGCCTATGGACAAAGTGACAACGAAAACAATCCCCATTACAACGATCAGCTTGAATTGTTTGCAAACAATGAAATGAAACGTGTTGTTTTTACTGAACAGGATATTGAGAAGCAGCTTATACGTGAATATCGTCCCGGACAGGAGTGATTATTCAAATTAGCTCTAAAACTACTGACGCACACAAACACTTATAAATACCAAAATGTCAATCTAATCTCACTGATTATCATGAATATCAAAAAAGCCAATGCAATGGGTTTGCTGTCAATGTTGTTAGCCCTTACTTTTTCTGCAGCAACAGCACAACAAAAGCTCCAGTTTGATAAAGCACAAATTGATAGTATATTTGACACCTGGAACAAGCCTGCATCTCCGGGATGCGCAGTTGGTATATATTCTGAAGGCGAAATTATTTTTAGTGCCGGTTATGGTGAAGCGATATTAAAAAGCAATACTCCTATCACACCCCAAACAATATTTTATTCCGGATCGGTATCAAAGCAGTTTGCTGCTGCGGCCGTTGCTCTGCTATATTTACGCGGAGAAGTAGATATTGATAAGCCTGTGCGTCATTATTTTCCTGAAATGTCAGCATATCCTGAATTCAATCAAGAGCCTACGGTTAGGCAATTAGTGCACCATACCAGCGGGTTGCCCGATTTATACTCACTGCTTTCAATTTATGATATCCGCTTAAAAGACGGGGTTTCTAAAGAAGAATTATTAGCGATCATAACCGGTCAATCTCACTTAAATTTTGAGCCCGGCAGTCAATACTTATATAGTAATAGTGGATACACCTTATTGGCCGAACTGGTACATCGTGTTTCGGGACAGAGCTTACGTGAATTTACAACGGAGCACATATTTGAACCTTTGGGAATGGATAATACGCATTTCCATGACGACCATACCCACGTAATTGACAGAAAAGCACTTAGCTATCAAGGGAACGAGAAATTCAGGCTAAGTTATTTATCCAATTTTGAAGGAGTGGGCCCCGGCGGGCTCTATACAACAATTGAAGACATGATAAAGTGGGATCAGCAATTATCTGAAAATAGACTTCCCAATGCGGATGGGTTTAATGAATTAATGCATAAGAGAGGGGTGCTTAATAATGGAGATACATTAACGTATGCCTTTGGTTTGAAGATTGATAAATATAAAGGCCACAAAACGGTTGGACACGGTGGAAGCTTTATGGGGTTTAAGGCCAATTATTTACGTTTTCCTGAGCACCATTACTCATCAGTGTTGTTATGCAATTTGGGAAGTATAGACCCGGGGGAGTTAAATAATGAATTAGCCGACGCGGTTCTAAACAAACCCATTGAAAAATGGTACTCCGGTTTTGCAGGCAATTATTACAGTGAGGCTCTTGATTTAGAATATACCATAGACCATAAAGATGGCAGCTTATATCTAAATCGAAAAACAAATCCTTCAGGTAAGCTAAAGTATGTTGATGACCACACCTTCAGTTCGGGAAGCTGGAAGCTTGAATTCAACAAAACTGAAGAGGAAGAAATAGTAGGCTTTAAGCTCTCATCAAGCCGTGCAATAAATATCTATTTTCAGAAACAATAGAACCTGTTCGCAATCATCAAGCAAATTTATAACCAATAATAGAGACTATGAAAGAGATGAAATCACAGAACAACAAATGGCTTAAAATATGCGGTTTAGGCCTGATGGTGTTGATCTTTACTACCTGTGTTTCGGAGTCAGAAAAGCCTGAACAATTTGATAAATTGATTGTAAATGGCAAAGTACTGGATGGAACAGGCAATCCGTGGTTTTATGCAGATATTGCCATCAACGGGGATGAAATTGTTAAAATTGGAAACCTGAAGGATGCAGCAGCGCATGATATCATAGATGCTCGCGGGCTATACGTTACTCCGGGCTTTATTGATGAACATTCGCACGCAGGTTCGGGACTTGCAAAACCGGAACTAAGCAGTGCCAAGCCATTATTATATCAGGGAATTACAACCATATTTGCCAATCCTGATGGCAGCGGAGCGGTTGATCTTAACAAGCAGCGCCGGGCTTTACTGAAAGACGGATTAGGCGTGAATGTGGGATTACTTGTTCCATTCGGTTCTGTGCGCCGAAAAGCTATGGGGCGTGAAGACCGAGCTCCCACTTCACAAGAAATGGAGGAAATGAAACAGCTGGTTGAAGCCGGGATGAAAGAAGGAGCTTTTGGACTCTCAACGGGAATTTTTTACGCGCCACAGAGTTACGCTTCTAACGAGGAAGTTATAGAATTGGCAAAAGTAGCCGCTCAATACGGCGGCATTTATCAAAGTCATATTAGAGATGAATCGAATTATACCGTGGGCGTAGAAGCTGCTGTTAATGAAGTCATTCAGGTTGCGCGCGAGGCCGAGCTGCCGGGTATTGTCACCCATATAAAAGCACTGGGTCCGCCGGTTTGGGGACTTTCAAGCAAAATTGTTGCAAACATTGAGCAGGCTCGTGCAGAAGGCGTAGAAATGTTTGCGAGTCAGTATCCGTATTTAGCTTCCGCTACAGGATTGATTTCAGCACTGGTGCCGCGCTGGGCTGAGGATGGCGGTCATAAAGAGTTGGTAAAGCGATTAAATGATGCCGGGTTACTCCCACGCATTCAGGCAGAAATGAAAGAAAACCTTGCGCGCAGGGGAGGAGCCAATCGCATTCAATTCCGCCGCTATACTCCTGATTCTTCCATAGAAGGCAAAACGTTGGAAGAAGTAGCCAAACAGCATAATTTGAATGCGGTGGATATGGCCATTAAGCTGATCAAAAAAGGCTCACCCAGAATTGTTTCATTTAATATGAGTGAAGAAGATGTGAATCGGTTTATGCAGCAGCCGTGGACGATGACCGGCTCTGATGGTGGTTTGGTTGAATTAGGGCAAGGAGTTCCTCACCCAAGAAATTATGGGAGCTTTCCACGTAAAATCAGAAAATTTGTGATGGAGAAAGAAGTTGTTTCCTTATCTTCAGCCATTCGCAGTATGACCTCGCTTCCCGCTCAGGTATTTGGGCTGAGAGATCGTGGAATTATTCGTGAGGGAGCAAAAGCAGATATAGCTATTTTTGACTTAGATGAACTTACCGATAAGGCGGTTTTTCAAGATCCTCACCAATACTCAGAGGGAATGAAATTTGTACTTATAAGCGGCAAGTATGCCTTGAAAGACGGAGAAGTTACCTCTCAACGCTTGGGCAGAGTACTCAGCCGTACCGGGCAATAACCGCTAATATTGAACACCTGATTAATTTCAAATTTTTAAAAAATATATTGAGTTGAATGGCAAATAATACAAAGCATGCCGTAGTGGTAGGAGCCGGAGTAGCAGGTCTTGCAACGGCTTATTTTTTGAATGAAAAGGGAGTATCAGTCACCGTAATAGATAAAGAGAACGGAGAGGATAATTGCTCGTATGGAAATGCAGGTTTGATTGCGCCACGGCATGTTAAGCCCTTAGCCTCGCCGGGAGTAATCAGCCAGGGACTGCGCTGGATGTTTAAAGCCGAAAGTCCCTTTTATATCAAACCAAGGCTTGATTTGGATTTAATCAGCTGGCTGTGGAAATTCCGAAAAGCCGCCTCTCAAGAACACGTAGATAAAGCAGGTCCGGTGTTAAGAGATATGCTCATCAGAAACCAAGAGCTGCTTGTGGATATTGAAAAGACCGAGGGAATGAATTTCGGTTTACAGCGAAATGGGCATTTGTCTATCTGTGAAACTGAAAAAGGGCTTGAATCGGAGATAGAAAGTGCGGAAAAAGCGAAATCTTTAGGTGTCAAGACGGAAGTGCTATCTGCCCAAGAAGCTCAGAAAATGGAGCCAAACATGAATCTGGATATTGAAGGTGCCGTGTATTATCCGATGGATGCTCATTTACATCCCGGGCAGTTGATGGATCAACTTAAAGCCGTTCTGCAAAAAAAGGGAGTAGAATTCAGGTTCAACACAAAAGTTGTGGATATTATTGAGAAATCTGAAGAGCACGTAGAGATTGTAAGTTCGGACGGCCAAAAAATCAGCGGAACTCATGTTGTGCTTTGCTCAGGAACACACACGCCTGAGCTTGTAAAACGACTTCATCTCAGCATGCCCGTGCAGCCGGGAAAAGGCTACAGCCTTACCCTTAAAAACCCCGCAAAACTGCCTAAAATTAACGCAGTGTTAGCCGAGCGAAAGGTAGCCATAACACCGGTCAACGGCGATTTACGATTTGCCGGAACTATGGAAATTGCCGGTCATGACAAGTCTGTGACTTCCGCGAAAATATCGGCTTTAAAAAAATCAGTCATTCCCTACTTCCCGGAATATTCTTTAGAAGATCTGGATAATCAGGAAATTTGGGTAGGATTACGCCCTTGTTCTCCAGATGGTCTGCCTTATGTAGGAAAGCTCAATTCTTACAAAAATACCTATGTTTCCACCGGTCATTCTATGGTAGGAATGAGCCTGAGCTTCGCCAACGGAGAAACCATCAGCCAGCTGATAACTGAAGGTAAAGCTGAGCTCTGTGATCCAATGACGGATCCAAATCGTTATGATTAATTAGGGAACTGTGATATTTATGATAAGTGTGATAGACTGTGATAATTGGGGGGTTGATAAGGAGGTTTTTGCATCACAGTACGTCACATGAATCACACAATCCATCACAGTTAAACTATGATTACTATAAACTGACAAAGGGGTTTTGTAAGGTGAAGAGAAAGCATAAATATATTGTTCTTACTTAGCGAATAATCGGGTATGCAGGGGTAGTAAAAAAAATTAGTCTGCAATTTCATGGACATTAAATTATTATAGAAGAACTATGATTATTATAAATTAACAAGGGGCTATAAGATGAAAAAAGAATACAAATACGCTGATTTAACGCAAAGCATAATCGGGTGTGCAATGGAAGTTCATAACGTGTTGGGAAATGGATTTCAGGAACAGATCTACCAAAGAGCATTAAGATATGAAATGGATCAGGCGGGAATCACTTTTGCTGAAGAGTTTTCTATGCCTATAATGTATAAAGGAATGCAGTTGGGAACTCGGCGGGTAGATTTTTTGGTAGCAAATAAAATTTGTGTAGAGTTAAAAGCGGTTATAGAACTCGAAAAGGTTCATGTAGCCCAGGCTATTAACTATCTGGAAGCGTATAGTTTAGAAGTTGGGTTGTTGCTTAATTTCGGGAACACAAGATTGCAATTTCACAGGCTGGAAAACTATTAATAAGGAACTGTGATTATCACTGAAAGTTGGTGACAACGTTGTGTTATCAATAAAAAAGCCTTGTAAAAACAATTTCTTACAAGGCTTTTTAGTACCCGAGGGGAGACTTGAACTCCCACGTCCGAAGACATACGCACCTGAAGCGCACGCGTCTACCAATTCCGCCACTCGGGCAGGGAATTTAGAATCAGAAAGTTAAACAGAATTTCATTCTATTGCACAGGATGTAACGTAATTTTTTTTTATTTCTGAAAATCAAATGTAGCATAACAGCTACAAGATTATTTCATCAGTGTCATCCTTAATGTTACAGTTTCTCCACCGGCTTGCAGGCGATAAAAGTACACTCCCGAGGAAAGCGCATCTGCATTAAAAGTAACCTGATAGGTTCCCACCTGCTGCTTTTTTCCATCCACCAAAACAGCCACTTTTCGCCCCGTAATATCAAAAACCTCCAACCGTACCAAACTGTTTCCTGCTAACTGATATCTGATTACTGTAGCCGGGTTAAACGGATTGGGATAGTTCTGTTCCAGCTTTACTTCTTGCGGGGTGAAAGTTGGCTCGTTTTCCACAGAAACCGGCAGCTTTTTAAGCGATGTGGTTTCTTTCGTGGCTATGTTCAACTCAAACAATTCTTCTTTGGTGAGCACGTATAGAATATCAGAATCGGGTTTTTTGTAGAGGCCGGTAATCTCAGTCTCAAAACTATGCAGCTGAGCAAATGTATCTCCGTGATTGGTGGAGTGAAGAACTTCCGTAGAATCTGAAACAAATAAATGACCGGTCAGAGAATCATCTAATGCAAAGAATACCGGTGATTGTTTAGTAAGATTGAGTTCTAAAAACGTCCAGGAATTTTGCTTTCCTAAATCATCGGAGCGGAGTAATCCTGAGGCTTGAACCGCGTATATGTGCGTTGTATCAGCATCAAAATAAAGGTTTTGAAACTGATGGGTAGTGTCAGATACAACAAAATCTTGAGAGTAATGCTCGCTTCTATATAACCCACCATTTTGATTTAATCCGAAATATAAAGAATCAATAGCGGGGTGAATGCCCAGTATTTCCAAGCTAAGGGCTGTTGAATCAGCATAGGCTTGAAAATCTTCATAAGACTCAAACTCCGGCCACGTACTTCCATCTCCGGAAAATGCTAAGCTACTACCGGAAGACATTATCACATAAAGGGAATCATTATTAGGTGATAATAAAATTTCTTCAGGTCTATAAGAGTGCGGGGCATTCTGGTCAATCGCCTTAACAATAATGGGAATTTGAAAATTAAGTTCATTCCCCAAATGGTCAGATACGGATCGTGAATATTCAAATTGACCAATTATAACCCATTTTTCCGGATCATTTTTGTAAATAGCATACGAAACAATGTGTTCACTGCTAAACATTCCATCTACACACCAATCATAATAATAGTCTGTTAATTTTAAGCTGTCGGTGCCTGCCTGTACATTAAAGTGGAATACGTTATTTTTCATGTCTTGTATCGTTTGCCCCCCGTTTTCTTCCGAACATTGTCCGCTGCTTTTTTCATATTCTCGATAAAACAAATGCGTAACGCCGGACGAATCTTCTAAGCCTTTCAACTCATGGAAAAAATGTTCCGGCAAAGTGACTTGCCCAAAAGATGAGCTGCTGCCAATTACAAACAGCATAATAAAAAGGGTGAGCTTCTTCATAAGTTCATTATTTAGTTTATTTAAAATAATAGATGAAACGCAATAAAACACATTGAAAACTGGAGAAGTCCGGTCTTCGACGCGCTCAGCTTTTCCTAAAGAAACTTTCCAAAGTGTCCGACAACTTTAATATCTTCCAGCCTTGAAAAAAACTGATAGAAAAGAAATTAATGAGCACTATTGCCCACGAGAAGTACGAGGCGGTGATTGGCCTCGAAGTTCACGCCCAGCTGTTAACACAAAGCAAAGCTTTTGCTCCCGTAACCGTTACCTACGGCGGAGCACCTAACACTCAAGTTACCCCGCTTTGTCTGGGGCACCCCGGCACCTTGCCGGTTGTGAACGAAAATTTAGTTCGCTACATCATAAAAATGGGATTGGCTACCGGTTGTAAAGTGGCGGAAGAATCTATTTTCGCCCGTAAAAACTACTTTTATCCGGATCTCCCCAAAGGCTATCAAATCTCCCAGTCAGATACGCCCATTTGCTACGAAGGATTTATAGATATCAGCCTGGATGATTATGACAAACGTATCGGCCTCACCCGCATTCACATGGAGGAAGATGCCGGAAAATCTATTCACGATCAGGACCCTTATAATACGCTGGTTGACTTAAACCGTGCAGGAACGCCTCTTATCGAGATTGTGTCGGAGCCGGATTTGCGCACGCCGCAAGAAGCCTATGCTTATTTGTCAAAAATCAGACAGATTGTGCAGTATTTGGAAATTTGTGACGGCAACATGGAGGAGGGAAGCCTGCGTTGTGATGCCAACGTTTCAGTTCGCCCGCGTGGGCAAAAAGAACTTGGTACCCGAACCGAGCTTAAGAACATGAACTCGTTCCGGAATGTAGAGCGAGCTATCCATTATGAAATTTACCGCCAGATTGATTTGATTGAAAATGGGGGTGAAGTGGTGCAGCAAACGCGCCTTTGGGATACCGCCAAAGAACAAACGCGTACCATGCGTTCGAAAGAAGAAGCGCACGATTACCGATATTTTCCAGAGCCGGATTTACCGCCCATCAAAGTTACGGAGGTGCTTTTGGATGAAATCCGCGAAGACCTGCCCGAGCTTGCCGATGTACGCCGAAAGCGGTTTATGGATGATTACGGAATGAGTACAGATGATGCCTTTACTATTACCGACAGCCGCTATTTAGCCGATTATTTTGAGGAAGTAACCGAACATCTCGGAAATCCAAAAGCAGCATCAAACATTGTGCTGAGTGAAGTTCTGCGCGTGCTGAACGAGCAGAATATCGACATCCGTGATTTCTCCATTTCAGCCCAAAAATTAGCTGATTTGGTACAGCTGAAAGAAGATGATAAAATTAACTCATCCGCTATGCAGCAAATTTTCAATGCCATGCTGAATGATGACAAAGAGCCGGAAGAGTTGGCAAAAGAAATGAACCTGATTCAGGTTTCTGACTCCGGATTTTTAGAGCCCATTGTGGATAAGATTATTGAAGATAACCCCGATGAGGTGAACCGCTATAAAGAAGGGAAAAAGCAGCTGATAGGGTTTTTTATAGGGCAGGCCATGAAAGCATCTCAGGGTAAGGCAAATCCAAAGTTGGTGAAAGATTTAATTTCTAAAAAATTAGACGACTGAAAATACAGTCCAAAACATATATGAAACTATACAAACTATTATTTTTAGCTGTATTGGTGATTGGTGGGGTTGCTTGTTCTTCCAAACCAAAGCCTTTACATACAGTGGTAAAGGGTAAAATTACCGTTGCTGATTCTTTAGATGCCAGTAACGATTTTTCCGGAATCGGTCTTACAATTTTAGACCGGGATTCTTCTAATACGCTCACGGATACGCTCTTTCATGAAGTTACCGCACTTGACGGTACTTTCGAAGGAGCCGTTCAGTTTCCAGATAAAAAATATTATACGCTGGTAATTAGCCGTAACAACAGAAATCTGGGCAACACCGGAGTTATTTTAGCTGATAACGACACGCTTAGCATAACGGCTGAACTGCCCGACCTCAATAAAACGCTTTCCTTAGATTCGCGCGAGCATGAAGCAATGCAAACTTTTGCACGTGTTGAAAAAAGCTTCCAGCGCATACGAGCATTTGCCCAAAGTGGCGTATTGGCCGACTCTCAGCTGGTGGATGAGCTTAAAAAATGGTCCGGCTTATATTGGGAAGTATATGAACAGCATCCAAATTCCATAGCCGCTTATCTGGCTGCCGAAAAATCGGCCGGATTGCTTAATACCTGGAATCAGGAAGAAATGCTTAAAAAAATTGATGAAGCCCTCCCCGAAGATTATATGATTTCGGTGGCGCTGAATTTAGCCAAGCCGTATATCGCACAGACAAAAGGCTTTGATGCGGCCTCTTCCTATTTAGATTCATTAGCTCAAATTGCCATCAGCGAAACGGCAGAAGAAGTGGTGAAACGAAATAAAATCACCATGTATTTCGACAGTTCTCGGGTAAAAGAAGCCAAGCAGCTGCTGTCAAAATATGAATCGGAGTTCACCTCGCCGGCATCTAAAAAATGGGCCCGGCGCATTCGGTACGACCTAAACTACCTTGCGCCCGGTGTAGAAGCACCCGACTTTTCGTTTGTAACAATGAGCGGAGATACGATTAGCAACCAGAAATTACACGGAAATGTATTTATTCTCGAGATATCATCTTTAGCCAACGCGGAGTATCAAAATGATTATGACCGTACGATGATTATCAGTGAAATTTATAAAAACTACGGTCTTAAGATTTTTACCATTCCGTTAGACCAAAGTGAACTTACGGTAGAAGGATTTTTTGAGGACAGACGGAAGTCATGGTCGGTTGCTAAGTTAGGCTCGTTTGATGTGCAAGACATCATCCGAAAGTTTAATGTAGTACAAATTCCAACCCGTTTTCTGATTGATGAAAATGGAGTTGTAATCCGAAAATACGAGCGTGGCGAATTTGAAGACGTCATTCAGGGCCTCAGCAAAGCATTTAGAAACGTAAAAACACCAAGTTAAAAACTCATTTACATGCGTAGATTTTTGATAGCCGGAAACTGGAAAATGAATGGCGGTCCTTATGATGCGGCCGAGCTTTTAGAGGGATTAAAAGCCCAGAAAGCAGAAGTAGATGAGCGGGTTGATGTGCTGGTTTGCCCCCCGTTTGTATCTATAAGCATGGCGGTAAATTACCTGCACGATACCGACATTCACGTAGGCGCGCAGAATCTTCATTCCGAAGAAAATGGAGCCTACACCGGCGAAGTAAGCGCAAGCATGCTTACCGAAAGCGGATGTAATTATGTGATTATTGGCCACTCGGAACGCCGCCAATACTTTGGCGAAACTGACACCTCTGTTAACAAAAAAACTCGTAAAGCGCTGGAGCACAAGCTGGCACCCGTTATTTGCGTGGGCGAAAGTTTGGAAGAACGCAAGTCGGGAAAACACTTTGATCTGGTTAAAAATCAGGTTACAGCTGCTCTTTTTGAGCTCACTGAAGAAGAGTTATTAGATGTTGTAATTGCCTACGAGCCAATTTGGGCCATTGGAACCGGAGAAACAGCCAGCCCCGAACAGGCTCAGGAAATGCACGAGCATATCCGGAAAACCATTGCTGAATTGTACAGTGAAGAAGCAGCTGAGCAGGTTAATATTTTATACGGCGGCAGCATGAAGCCCGCAAATGCAAAAGAATTGCTGGGACAAAAAGACGTAGATGGCGGTCTGATTGGCGGTGCCAGTCTTCAGGCTGATAGTTTTTCAGAAATCATTTCTATAGCCGAAGAACTATCCCAATAAATGAAGCATAATATCCTTTTGATAGGAAGCGGAGGCCGGGAGCACGCCACTGCCTGGGCCGTTTCTCAGTCTAACCGACTGGGAACCCTATACATTGCGCCCGGAAATCCCGGAACGGCTGCCTTGGGCCAAAATGTGGAACTGCCCATTTCTGATTTTAATCAGATCTGGGCATTCATTAAAGAACACAACATTACACTCACTATTGTGGGACCGGAACAGCCGCTGGTTGATGGTATTGCAGATTTCCTGGAAGAAAAAAATCACCCAGTATTTGGGCCTAAACGGCAGGCAGCTATGCTCGAAGGCAGCAAAGAATTTGCCAAAGAATTTATGCAGCGCCATCAAATTCCTACGGCTGCTTATAAAGTTTTTGAGCAAGCTGAATTTGATGAAGCCGCGGCTTATATCAAAGAGCAAAACTCATATCCCGCCGTATTAAAAGCCGATGGACTGGCCGGCGGAAAAGGTGTTTTTATTCCGGAAAGCGAAGCAGAAGCAATGGAAGTGCTCAAAGAGTTAAAATCGAGCAGTTCTCTGAAAGAAGCCGCCAGCCGACTGGTGATTGAAGAATTTATGGTAGGAGAGGAAGTTTCCGTTTTCTGTATTTGCGACGGAAATACCTATAAAACCATTGGTTATGCCCAGGATCATAAGCGAATCGGAGACGGCGATACGGGACTGAATACCGGCGGAATGGGCGCTTACTCACCTGCTACAATTATGACGAAAGAACTGCTCGCTCGCATCGAAAAGGAAATTATAGAACCTACTATTTCCGGAATGAAAGAGGAGGGAAATCCCTACACAGGCATTTTATACTGCGGGTTGATGATTACCGAAGATGGCCCCAAAGTGGTGGAATATAACTGCCGATTTGGCGATCCGGAATGTCAGGTGATTTTGCCCCGGCTGAAAACAGACGTGGTAGAAATTTCATTAGCTTGTACTGAAGCTCGACTAAATGAAATTGATATTCAGTTTAAAGATGAGTTCACCTGCTGCGTGGTGTTGGTTTCCGGAGGATATCCCGAGGCTTACGAAAAAGGAAAAGTGATTTCCGGCCTGGATGAAATTGAAAATGCTATGTTGTTTCACGCCGGTACAAAGGAAGAGGACGGAAAAATTCTGAGTAATGGTGGACGTGTACTCAACGTTGTAGGCAGCGGAAAAACATTAGCAGAAGCCATCGACAATACCTACCGGGAAGTTAAAAAAATTAACTTTGACAAAGCCTATTACCGAAGCGATATTGGAGCTAAAGGATTAAAACACTGAATAGGTGTGAAAAGTGAAAATTAAGCGAAGCATATCGGATGGCGAGTCAACAAGTTTAAAGAAATCACTATTCCGATATTTGAGCGTAAGCATATTTTCAGTTTTCTTGCTTAGTTGCTTATCTGCAAAATTAACGGCTCAGCCTCTTCAAAAAATCTATTCAGGTTTGGATGAGGCCACTTCCCTTTCTGTTACGCAACATGCTATTTATGTGGTGGAACAGGGAAAAAATCGGCTGCTAAAGCTCACTCACAAAGGAGAGGTGCTGGAAACTTTGGGAGGAAAAGGCTCCGGAAATTACCAGTTCAGCAAGCCGATAGATGTGGACGCCACGAACGGGCTTAAAATATTTATCACCGATTATAACAACCGGCGCGTACAGCTTTTTGATAGGCGCGGACAATATTTGAGCAGTATTTTAGCCGGAAAAGCACTCGGCAGCAGCTCCTATTACAGCCCAACCCAAATTGCGGTAAACACTCTTGGAGAAGTATTTTTCGCAGATGACAACAGAAACAGAATATACCGATTTGACCTTGACACCAACCTGCTGGATGATTTTAGCATCTCCGGCAAAGTAAAAGCCGTGGACGAGCTGACGGTAACCGCCTCTGAAATGTTCATTTTGGATAAGAAATCAGAAACCATCCATCGGCTTTCGCTGAATGGGAACTATCAGAGCTTTTATAAAGCGGAAGGAGTGAATGCCATGTTTGCTAACGAGCAGGGAATATGGAAAGCCTATTCAAATCAAATTGAATGTATTAGCGGCTCAAAACAAAAAGAAGTAATAAATTTAGATACCGAAATTGACGCAATAGATCTGCACGTCAGCAATGAAGAAATTTACATTTTAACACCAACATCTTTATTCCGTCTTAATGGTAAAAAATAGTAGTTTTTCTTTATTGATTATACTGATAACAGCAGTTCTGTTTGTTGGCTGTGGTGTTTCAGATTCTAAAAAAATAGTTGACAATCGGGAGATAGTAAACGGTCTGTATTTTACCGATGGATTTTCGCCCGAAATCAGATATGTATTCGATACACCTGCAAACTTAGTCAGCGTAGAAATACCTGTGGACAGCACAAGTTCAGGTATACCGAAAGAATTTATGGTTGAGACACCTTATCCAAATCCGGCCAATGGAAATCCGTCTATAAACCTAAATGTGCCTGTGCGCACACATGTAAAAGGCTGGATTGAAGAGGCAAGATGGAAAAATGAAGCAAAGAAAGAGGTGGAAACTCCGCGCACAATTCCTCTTGTAGATGAAGAACTTCAAGCCGGTTATCATAGGTTTAATCCACGAATGGACTCCAAATGCCGGAACGGTGATTTTGATGATGGATTTTATAGGATTAAGTTTCAGGCTTACGACACCACGCTCTTTGTTGATATGTATTTAATAGGTTATCTGGAGAATATGCCGGATTCAATGCAGGTGATGTTTGAAAACAGTGTTTATGTGTGCAAGGAATAAAATACCTGCAGGATGACAGACTACTCATTTATTTTTAATGATTCTCTGAGCTTCACTTCCAAAGCTTTGCAAATCTTCCAATTCCAACGCAAAAATAATCCGGTTTATCGCCGCTTTTGTGAGGCTTTAGGGGTGAAGGAAGTACAAAGCGTTAAAGACATTCCTTTGCTGCCGATAGAGGCTTTTAAAGAAGCGGAAGTACTGACTCAGCCGGCAGCATTTAAAACTGCCAAACAACACCTGGAATTCAGAAGCAGCGGCACTGCTGATATGAAAAGAAGTCGCCACATAGTGCCGAATCCGCAAGTTTACCGGACATCTATTTTAGAAGGGATGAACCGTTTTTACAATCTGGATGAATATGTGATTTGGGCCTACACGCCGGGTTATTCCGAAAATCCGAACTCATCACTCATCCACATGTTGAATGTGCTTATTGAACGAGAAACTTCGGGGTTGAGCCGATTTCTGGAACTTGATAAGCCGTTAGAAACAGAGAAAATTGAAGAAATTTTAGCATCAGGTAAAAAGCTTATGCTGTTTGGTGCCGCTTTCGGCTTGCTGGATATGTTGGAAATGAAATCTATCCAGCTCCCTGAAGATTCCATTATTTTAGAAACCGGCGGAATGAAAACGCACCGGCGGGAAATTACCAAAGCTGAACTTCATCAAAAGCTGGCCGATGGCTTTGGCTTGCCCAAGTCTGAGGTTCATTCCGAATATGGCATGGCAGAACTGCTGAGCCAGGCATACAGTCAGGAAAATGAATGGTTTGCTTGCGTACCTTGGATGAAGGTTTCCATCCGAAATCCCAATAATCCTATGGAAATTGCAGCGCCCGGAGAGGAAGGTCTGATTGGCATTGTTGACTTGGCAAACCTGTATTCCTGTGCTTTTATCCTCACCGGAGATAAAGGCATTCAGCGTAAAGACGGAAAGTTTCAGGTGCTGGGGCGGTGGAATCCTGAGAACCTGAGAGGTTGTAACTTTTTAATTGATCAGGATTGAGCCGGTTGGATAAACATAGCGAACAAATAGCAGAGACTGCTCAAAAATGGTTAAATCCCGGAAGTGAATCACTCCAACAAGCCGTAGAGCAAACGGTTTCCGGGCAGTTATTCAGCCGGGCAGATGTGGAATTTCAGCTGTCGGTGCTTCGGGAGAATTTCCAAAATAATGAAGTTCAAGAATGGCTGCATCGGTCAGGATTGAGTGAAAATCATCATGCCACAGGCCAAAAAGCTCTGTGCCTGCACGCCGGAAATCTACCTTTGGTTGGTTTCCAAACAGCGCTGGCCGTTCTGCTGTCGGGCGCAAACTATTACGGCAAGCTTTCCCGAAAAGATCCGTACTTGTTAGCTTCATTTTTAGCAGAAGTAAAAAAATCCGGATTGGATCAGGACATTAGATTTTCAACCGACTTAACTGATTTTAGACGCCTGAAAAGTGACAAAGTATTATTTGCCGGATCACCGGACTCGGTTCCTCCTATAAAAAAAGCCGTGAGCGAGCTGGAGGCCGCCAAAGTAAATGCGGAATTCATCATTCGAACGGCTAAATTTTCCATGGTGTATGTAGATGAATGGAACGCCGAAATCAGAAAGCAGCTGGCAGAAGCCATGCTTAGGTTTGGTGGAAATGGATGCCGCTCTGCCGCCGTAATTGTTTCTTCATTTGAGCTCAAGAAAGTAAAAGATGAGTTGAAAGAAGCAATACAAGCATTTTGGGAAGAAAATCCACAGCATCGGCAGCCCGGATCCGGTCTTAGGTATCAGTTTGCCTACAACGAGGCGGTGGGGAGAAATCAGCTGTGGTTAGAGCAGTTTCTCATTCAAACCGGAGAAGAACTGCCGGAAATAGATTTTTCTGCACAGTGGGTGAAAGGGGGTGAACAAAAAGTGCGGGAGCTAAAGGCAAAATTCGGCCAAAAAGTACAATCGGTTTATACATGCAGAACAGAAATTGATGGAATTAGTACAGAACCGCTTTCAACCGCCCAGCGGCCTCCGTTATATTGGAAGCCGGATGGAATGGATGTGCTGCGAAAGCTTTGTGATCATTAGTTCATAGCTGAAATCAGGTACAATAACGGCCGGGCTTTACGTGAATTTTTACACTACATCCCTTCAATATAATCCCCGAATTTCCAATTTGATTTGAAATCTCTGCTCAGTTTTTGATCAGTCAGTAAGGCTTTCACCATAGCAACCGGAATGCTGTTTTGTTTGAGGATGGTATCATGAAATTCCTTGTCCGTCATCTTGCCAGATTCTACCACTTCCAGTCTTAGCGAATAAAACTGCATGGCGCCAACCATATACGCAATTTGATACAGCGGACCGTAACCACCTTCAAAAGAGCGGCGCACTTCTGCCTCGGCGTTGGCATACTCGTGTCCAACTTTATCTACCAGATAGTCGATGCTTTGCTGTGGCGTCCAGTTTCCTAAATGATAATTGAGTGAAAACACAATGCGCGCGGCACGGTGCATTCTCCAGTACAGCATTCCAATTTTGTCTTCCGGTGAGTTTGGGAATCCTTCATTCCAAAGCACAAACTCCCAGTACAGCGCCCAGCCTTCTGTCCAAAAAGGGGTATAAAACATGCGTCGGTGAGTTTCATATCTGCGGTTCATAAACTGCTGCAAATGATGTCCGGGAATGAGCTCGTGATGCACTACAGCTTTAGAAAAATGCGGATTGTTTCCACGCATACTCATCATTTTTTCATCATGCGTCATTGTGTTTGTGGGGTAGGCAATGCGTACGGTTTCGCCACCCAAAAAGAAAGGCGCGGTTTTTTGCCACTCGGGACTAAGCATAACCATGCGCCAGGTTTCTTTGGCTAAATCCGGAAGGGTAACCAAGTCTCTTTCTTCCAAAAATGTGATGGCTTCTTCGGCCAGTTCTGTTACCAGCGGAGGCTGCTCTCCGGCCGGTACATGTGTGGTTTTAACGTACTCTAAAGCAGCTTTCCAATCATCACCGTAACCAAGTTCACGGGAAGCTTTCAGCATTTTGTTGAACGTCCATGCGTATTGTTCTTCGGCTATTTCAATCAGTTCTTTAGGAGAGTAAGAAATCATTTCAAACTGAAGTCGGCGCTCAATTTCCTCTTTCCCAATTGGATTTCCAACAATGCCGCTTTCATCAATAGTTTCCTTTTCGGCATCAAAATGCTGACTTGCAATGGATTTCAGCTCTTCCAGATTTTTGTACAACGCTTTAAACGGCTCCTCTACCCACCAGGTAAAATCCGGATCGTAGCCGTAATAGAAATCGTAGGCTTCTTTAATTCCCTTTCTGCGCTCTTCAATCACCTGTGCCAAATAAGAAGCTTTTCTTTTAGAGAAAACATCTGCTTTTTTAAGCTTAGCTTTTTTATCCAACGCTTCTTCATTCCACTCGTGAAATAAAGCCGCCAATTGTTTTCCGTCAGCAGAAGCACCTCTGCGCCTTTGAATGATGAAATCCATCACGCTTTCATCAGCAGGAACGTACGCTTGTATATGTTGAAAGCGTTTTTGGTCGGCCTTAAGAAAATAATGAGCCTGCTCTATTTCATTCTTCAGCAATAAATACTCCACTTTTTCACTTCGGCTCAGCGCTTCAAAATCCACCTCTTTCAGTTTATCGAGCCGGTTGGAATAAAACCGATCAAACCGATTAAAATACTGCTCTGAATTACGAACCGAATAGGTTCTCATAAGCGCCCCGCGATCTTCCCGATACTGAGTGATTTCATCCTCCATTGAAGGGGTGTAAACAGGCTGAGCAACAGCTTCCGGGAGATGAGAAATAAAGGCAAATAACGTGATAAACAGAAAAGTAAAAATTCGCATAGAGAACAGGTTTAGGAATGTTGAAAGTAGCCGAAATAAAAGGAAAATTCGGGTTATAAAAAATCTAAGCTGTTTAAGATTGGTAAAACAACCGCAGGTGAATAACCTTAAAATCTACCTCAAAGGTTAAGCAGGAAAATCTTATCTTTAAGGCTCTTATAAATTTGAATTTGAAAACACCTTCAATGTATTCCTACAAGCCGGAAAAAATCGAGACCAAGTGGCAAAAATACTGGCTCGAAAATAAGACTTTTGAAACCCCAACCGATACTTCTAAACCAAAATATTATGTATTAGATATGTTTCCCTATCCAAGCGGGTCGGGGCTGCATGTGGGACATCCCGAAGGTTATACGGCTACGGATATTATTGCCCGCTATAAGCGGATGAAGGGCTTTAACGTGCTTCATCCTATCGGCTGGGATGCATTTGGACTTCCTGCCGAACAGTATGCGGTTAAAACCGGCACGCACCCGCGCGTTACTACCGAAAAAAATATCAATAAATTCCGCGAGCAGCTGCAAGCTATTGGCTTTAGTTACGACTGGGACCGTGAGGTAAACACTACCGACCCGGAGTATTATAAATGGACGCAGTGGATTTTCCTTCAGCTGTATAAAAAAGGACTGGCATACGAAGATGAAGTAGCCGTAAACTGGTGTCCTGAGTTGGGAACCGTCTTGGCAAACGAAGAGGTAATTGATGGCAAAAGTGAAGTGGGCGGCTATCCGGTTATTCGGAAGCCAATGCGCCAGTGGGTACTCAAAATCACGGAGTATGCCGAGGAACTGCTTCAAGATTTAGAAGAGTTGGACTGGCCCGAATCGCTCAAAGAAATGCAGCGCAACTGGATAGGGAAATCCATTGGAGCCGAAATAGATTTCGAAATTCCGGGCTATGAAGAAAAGCTGAAAGTATTTACTACTCGCCCCGATACTATTTTTGGAGCAACGTACATGGTGCTGGCTCCCGAACATCATTTGGTGGAGAAAATTACTACCGAAGATCAGCAGCAGGTGATAGTCGAGTATCAAAAAGAAGCTGCTAAAAAGTCTGATTTAGAACGGCAGGAGCTTACTAAAGAAAAAACGGGTGCTTTCACAGGCGCGTATGCCATCAACCCGGCCAATGGCGAAGAAATTCCAATTTGGATTGCCGATTATGTGCTGGATAGTTACGGAACCGGCGCAATTATGGCGGTTCCGGGACAGGATGAGCGCGATTGGGAATTTGCTGAGAAATACGATCTGGAAATTATCCGAACGGTTCAGCCCGAAGAAGGATTTGAAGGAAAAGCCTATACGGGAGAAGGTCCGGCTATAAACAGTGGATTTCTGGACGGATTGGGCATTGAAGAAGCCAAGAAGAAAATTATCGCCTGGCTGGAAGAGAAAGGTGCAGGTACAAAATCAGTGAATTATAAGCTGCGCGACTGGCTGTTTTCACGTCAGCGTTATTGGGGTGAACCGTTTCCGATTATACATGTGGACGGTGAGCACAAGGCGCTGCCGGAGTCTGAATTACCGGTTGTGCTGCCTGAGGTGGACAAATATAAGCCCACAGGAACCGGAGAGCCTCCGCTGGCTAATGCAAAAGATTGGGTGGAAACCACCGATCCTGAAACCGGAAAAACGGCCATTCGTGAAACCAACACCATGCCGCAGTGGGCGGGTTCGTGCTGGTATTATTTACGTTATATCAGTCCTGATTTTGACGGTGGTCCTGTTGATCCGGAATATGAAAAATACTGGATGCCGGTTGACCTTTACGTGGGAGGAGCCGAACACGCAGTGCTTCACTTATTATATGCTCGTTTTTGGCATAAAGTGCTGTATGATTTGGGCGTAGTTTCTACGAAAGAGCCGTTCAAGAAGCTGGTAAATCAAGGCATGATTTTAGGTGAAATGGAATTCACCGGTCCGGATGGAGAGAAAATTCCTGAGGACAAAGTTGAGAAAAAAGGCAAAGGTTTTGTACTGAAAGGAACGGACATAAAAGTAGCTGCCCGTGCCCATAAAATGTCTAAGAGTCGCGGAAATGTAATCAATCCTGATAATATTATCGCCGATTACGGTGCCGACTCCCTGCGCCTGTACGAAATGTTTATGGGACCGCTGGAGCAGGTAAAACCGTGGAGCACCAAAGGTGTAGAAGGGGTAAACCGGTTTCTGAAACGCGTTTGGCGCCTGCTGGTAAATGAAGAAACAGGTAAGCTCTCTGAAGCAGTTAAAGATATTGAACCACAGAAAAAGCACTTGAAACCACTGCATGAAGCCATCAAAAAGGTGAGTGAAGATATTGAAGCTATGCACTTTAATACCGCCATTTCTGCGCTCATGATTTTTGTGAATGAGGCCAACAACTGGAAAGAGATTCCGAAATCGGTAGCACAGGATTTTGTGCATATTCTAAATCCATTTGCACCGCATATAACCGAAGAGCTTTGGGAAATGCTGGGCAGTGAGGAATCGCTGTCTTATCGCAGCTGGCCGGAATTTAATGAAGAGCATTTAAAAGCTGATTCCATCACCTATCCCATTCAGGTAAATGGCAAAGTGCGTGCTAATCTGGAAGTGGATGCGGACAAGGCGAAAGACAAAAATTACGTTCTTGGCATAGCAAAAGAAGAGGAAAACGTGGCTAAATATTTAGAAGGCAAAAATATAGTAAAAGAAATATTTGTGCCGGGCAGAATTGTGAATTTAGTGGTGAAGTAGAAGTTTGAGAAGGGCTGATTCTACTTTTACCGGCGCGGGTAATCGTTTTGTCAGCTCATTTTATAACTTTTCATTCAAGTCTTGGCGACCTGCAGTCACCATTATTGCCATGAAATTTTTATTTACTTTAAAATAGATGCTGTCAACTGCACAAAGACAGCGTCTATAGTCTTTTTTGTATAATCAACGGCCTCGAAAGAAAAGGTCTCTCAGCGATAATCTCAAAACAATCATAAGAGATTTGAAATAAATATCCGCTTGAGTCATTCCAAACTTTTTAACTCCGAAATGATGAATTTGGATTAAATCTTTTTTGGCTTCATTGCTTAATCTGTATTTAGCCATTTAATAATGACTTAGATTGAGCCAAAATTTCTTTTTTCCCATCTTTTGTAAATCCGCTCTTTTCAGCCTTTTTAGTTTTGCACGAATCCAGTCAATTTGAATCTGTTGTTTTCGGGCTTGTCTAATCAAGTCATTTACTAATTCACTCTTGCTTGAATATTCATTACTGTCAACCTGAGCGTCTAACCATTCATTGTTTGGCTTTGTAAATGTTATGCTTTGCCTTGCCATGCTTTTTATTTTTTGATGTAAATACACCAAATACGCATCGTGCTCAAAAACCTTCTATAAACATCTTTAATTGTATTGTGCTTCGTTCCGGTACGATAGTTACATTGGATTTATAATCCAATGTAGTAAAAACATAATAAACTCCATACATTCAGCTTTTTGGAGTCACTGAAATTTTACAAATTCAATTCAATAAATTTTAAAACTTTTAAATCGACTGAACTGCCGGATAGGTCTTAAATTTGACTGTACCTCAGCAGAATAACTTCCTCCTATGAAAATACTTTTCGATCGCCTTTTCACACTAAAGCACTTCACTCTTTTTACCATAATTGTCGCAAGCTTTTTAATTATTGGTTGCAATAATCCTACAAAAGAAGAGCAGGAAGAGCCCGAACCGCCTCTTATCGTTGAAAATATTCCCGCTATTGATGATGGAGTTTCCGATTTTATGGCAGAATATGGCGTAAAAGGAGTTTCGGTAGCCGTAACCAAACATGGAAAGCTGGTGTATGCAAAGGGATATGGATACGCAAACACGGAGACTAAAACACGAGTTGATACCACAACTCTTTTTAGAATTGCCAGCCTTTCAAAATTTATTACCGCGGCCGGAATTATGAAACTGATTGAAGAAGGGAAGTTGAGTATGGATAAGAAGGTGTTTGGGCCGGAAGCTATATTTCCTGAAGAATACGGCAGTTCTAACTTCCCAAAATACGTCCGGGATATTAGAGTTCGAGACCTGTTGCACCACGAGATAGGAGGGTGGAGCAACTCCGGTTCTTATGATCCGGCCTTTTCCAAACCGGATTTTGACGCTCAAAAGCTCATTTATTGGACCATGCAGAACATGGGTTTAGAAAATAAACCGGGAACCAACTATAGTTATTCAAATCTTGGTTATATGATATTGGGCGAAATTATTGAGAAGGTAAGCGGCGTTAATTATGAGGATTATATCCGGGAGCATATTCTGAAACCATCAGGTGTTTCGAATATGCAAATCAGTAACGATTCTCAATCAAGCCGCCAGCCTGATGAAGCCGAATATTACACATCAAGCGGTTCCATTGGCTTTAAATACTCCGGGGTGATTCGCAGGCTCGGAAGCGCCGGAGGCTGGATTGCCTCCTCTATAGATATCTTGAGAGTTTTGACCCATGTAGATGGATTCGACACTGTTCCGGATATTCTTAATAGCGAAACCATAGAATTGATGTCCACTCCATCAAGCCTTCCCGGATCAGATTATGCCGGTGGCTTTCACATTAACAGCAATTCTAAAAATTGGTGGCATTCCGGCAGTTTAACAGGAACCAGCGCCTGGATTGTACGCACGCCCTCCGGCTATACGTGGACTATTTTAACCAATACCAGTGCTTCGGGCATTAATACCGGGCTGAATAAATTAATATGGCCGGCAGTAAATGATGCCTCTACAAACTGGACAGATAGTGATTTGTTTTAATACAGCTTTTTTACCCAGGCTGTCCTCTCCGGAATGTGGGCATTGGGGGCTTTTCTAAAATTCATTCCCATAAAAAAAGCTTCAACGCAGTGCATTGAAGCTTTTTCATTAACAGAACAAATGTAAGTCGCTGTCAAATAATCAGCGATCTTCTACGGGAACCCAATCGAGGTGTTTTTCGCCTACATACAGAGCACGTGGGCGGATTAAGCGGTTGTTAGCTGCTTGCTCCATAAAGTGCCCGGTCCAGCCGGTAACGCGGCTCATGGCAAAAATACAAGTAAATAAATCAGGCTGAATTCCAATTGAATAATAAACTGTGGCAGAAAAGAAATCTACATTCGGATCAATATTTTTTTCGCTCTTCATGGTTTTCAGCATATCCATAGACCATTCATACAGCTGTTGATGACCGGTTTCTTCCGAAAGATCTTTAGACATATTTTGAAGCAGTCGGGCCCGGGGATCAAAGGTTTTATATACTCGGTGACCAAAACCGGATACTTTCTCTTTATTATCCAGTTTTCTTTTGGTGAACTCAACAGCATCGGCAGTGGTAGGATCTTTGTCCAGCTCCAGCAGTGTATTCATAACGGCCGTGTTGGCTCCGCCGTGAAGCGGTCCTTTCAGAGCACCGATAGCGCCGGTAATAGCAGAATACATATCAGACTGAGTAGCACAAATGGTGCGTGCGGTAAAAGTAGAAGCATTCATGCCGTGCTCGGCGTGTAGAATTAAGCAGAGGTCCATAGTTCTTTCCGCTTGTTCACCGGGCTTTTCGCCATTCAGCATATACAGAAAGTTAAATGCTGTGCTTCCCTCTTTCAAAGGTTCTACAATATCCTTTCCATTACGAGCACGATCAAAAGCGGCAATAATAGTTGGAATTTTTGCCATAATGTTAATGGCCTGTCCTTCAAATAAAGCTGCATCAAACTTTCCACGCGTATCATCAAAATCAGCCAGCATAGAAACAGCCGTGCGTAATACCGACATTGGCTCCGCTTTTTTATCGGTGCCTGCAATATAGTCAAGTACAGCTTTAGGGAGCTCGCGATGTTCAACAAGCAGCTTATTTAAACTCTCCAGTTCTTTTGAATTAGGCAGACGATCATTCCAAAGCAAAAAGCATACTTCTTCAAAAGTTGCATGTTCTGCCAGCGTATCAATCAGATAGCCGGAATAAATAAGTTCTCCTTTTTGCCCGTCAATAAAGCTTTTTGTAGTGCTGAAAGCAATAATGCCTTCCAGTCCTTTATTGATATAGGGATATTGTTGCTCGTCAAAGCCTGTGTGAATGCCTTTTGACATTTAATACTCCAAATTTATGTTAAAGAATAATTTGCTCGATATGAGCCAACTTAACGCTGTTAACAATTATTTAATGAATAGCGTTTTTTTGGTCGATTTGAATACTCGATTCTCGTGCGAGAAGACCATGAATATAGCAAAACGAGCGCACAATTTTAAGTGAAAAGTCTTAAAATCGAATCAATAAGTAAAAAGTTTTTGAAGATTAGATGAAGAAAAGGATTATAGTTTAACCGTCCATCTATGAATTTTAACCCTATGAAATTTAAAAGCTGGTTTTATTCGAGAGCTTCCTGAAATCTTTTATTAAATAATAAATGTAAGTTCCGCTATTCTAAATTAGAATAATCTTGTGCGTAGAAAAAATATTGAGTTTCAGACATAATTAAAATATCTTTATCGTATAATTACGATTAATAGATAAAGCATTGCCAAAGACCGCCATTTATAGCAAAAATCAATTGGAAATCGCAGAGCTTTCCAAAGCCTTGGCTCACCCCGCGCGCATAGCCATTCTTGAACTTTTAGCTCGCCGAGACACCTGCATTTGTGGTGATATTACGGATGAAATTCCGCTGGCCCAATCTACAGTTTCACAGCATTTAAAAGTGTTGAAGTCAGCCGGAATTATTAAAGGTGAAATTGATGGCGTACGCACCTGTTATTGCTTAAATGAAGAAGGCGTTGCCGAATTAAAAGTGCTGTTAGATGCACTGCTTACCAAATTAACCCCGCAAAAAACGACTTGTTGCGAATTATGAATAAATCCCAAAAAACGGCTGAAGAACTCAAAGAAACCGTACGTGCAAAATACCGCCAAATCAGTGAGCAGGGTACGGAATATAACGCTCGTTCCTGCTGTGGAGCCGGTGGAGAATCCAAGAAAGTGTATAACATTATGACGGACGATTACAGCCGCTTGGAAGGATATAGTGAAGAGGCTGACTTAAGTCTTGGTTGTGGCTTGCCTACTGAATTTGCCCATATCAAAAAGGGAGATACCGTCATTGATTTGGGATCGGGAGCCGGCAACGATTGTTTTGTGGCACGGCACGAAACCGGAGCCGAAGGCAAAGTTTTGGGTATAGATTTTACAGAAGAAATGGTAACCAAAGCCCGCCGGAATGCTGAGAAATTAAAGCTGAATAATGTAGAGTTTCGCTTGGGAGATATTGAAAATATGCCGGTTGCTGATGCCATGGCAGATGTGGTGGTGAGTAATTGCGTACTTAATTTAGTGCCGGATAAACGCCGGGTTTTTAGAGAAATATTCAGGGTGCTAAAGCCGGGCGGGCATTTCAGTATTTCTGACATTGTATTGGAAGGAGAGTTGCCCGAAGCTTTAAAAGAAGATGCAGAAATGTATGCCGGCTGCGTAGCGGGAGCCAGCCAAAAAGAAGATTATTTAGGTTTTATAAAAGAAGCCGGGTTTTCGGAAATCACCATCCAAAAAGAAAAGCCCATCGAAATTCCGGATGATATTTTATCTCAATATTTGAGTGAGGCTGAAATAGCAGATTTTAACGAAGGCTCGGTTGGCATTTACAGCATTACTGTATTTGCGCAAAAAAAGGGTGAAAAAACCGAAGATTCAAAACCTGTAATAACTTTGGTAGGAAGTAATGATGCAGCAGCCTGCACACCGGGTTCAGGATGTTGCTGAGATGTATAAAAAGCTGCAGGAATATATTTCAGAATTAGAAGATGGTTTTAATGGAATTCCGGCCTCTCGAAAGGAGGAGCTCCAAAAGCTGGCGCATTTCATTAACCGGAAAGTCCAAAAAAAGGAGCCGATAAAGCTGCTGTTTATATGTACGCATAACAGCAGAAGAAGCCATTTCGCCCAAATATGGACGAGTACAGCAGCTTATTACTACGGAGTGGAAGAAGTGAAAACCTATTCGGGCGGTACGGAGGTTACAGCATTTAATCCACGCGCGGTTACTGCTATAAAACGAGCCGGATTCGAAGTCCGTATTCCGGATGGAGCAAACCCAAAGCATGAGATTTCTTTTTCGAAAGATCAGGATTCCATTATCTGTTTCTCCAAAAAATTTGATGATGCAAGCAACCCCAAAAAGCATTTTATTGCAGTGATGACGTGCTCGGATGCGGATAAAAACTGTCCCATTGTACCCGGCAGTGATTTAAGAAAAACAATCTCTTATAAAGACCCAAAAGAAGCGGATAATACCGTTAGAGAATCTCAGGTTTATGATGAACGATGCAGGCAAATAGCAATGGAAATGTTTTATATGATGAGGAGCGTGAATAATGAGTGAAAGCAGTAAAAGAATGGGTTTTTTTGAACGCTATTTAACCGTTTGGGTGCTTCTGTGTATTGGCATTGGAATTATAGCCGGCTATCTATTCGGAGATTCCATTGAAATTATAAGCAAGTGGGAAATTTATAAGGTAAATATACCGGTAGCCATATTAATTTGGCTGATGATTTATCCCATGATGCTTCAGGTCGATTTCTCTTCACTTAAAGAAATCAGAAAATCTCCAAAAGGCATTATTTGGACGGTTATCATCAACTGGGCCATTAAGCCGTTTAGTATGGCTTTCTTTGCGTGGATCTTTTTTGATCAAATTTATGCAGCCTGGCTGAGTCCGGAACTGGCCGATCAATACATAGCAGGAGCTATTTTATTGGGAGCCGCTCCCTGTACGGCCATGGTTTTTGTATGGTCCTATTTGTCAGATGGCGATCCAAACTACACTTTGGTACAGGTTTCGGTGAATGATCTGCTTATTCTCGTGCTGTTTATTCCCATTGTGGGTTTATTGTTAGGAATCACAGACATCACAATTCCTTACGAAACTCTGGCAGCTTCCATTATTGTATTTGTGGTGATTCCACTGGCAGCCGGATATATCACCCATAAAATTGCTATCCGGAAGAGGGGAGAGCAGTGGTACACCCAAACGTTTTTGCCAAAATTTAAGCCGGTTTCCATTTCAGCCCTACTGATTACTTTAATCCTGTTATTTGCCTATCAGGGCGAGCGCATTATTGCCGAGCCTTTTGATATTGTACTAATTGCAATTCCGTTGCTCATTCAAACCTATGTAATATTTGGTTTAGCCTGGTTTGGCGGCAAATGGATTGGCTTGCCTTATCAAGTATGTGCACCCGGTTCCATGATTGGAGCAAGTAACTTTTTTGAACTGGCAGTGGCCGTAGCTATTGCACTGTTTGGTTTGCAATCGGGCGCTGCTTTGGTAACGGTTGTCGGCGTTTTAATTGAAGTACCGGTGATGCTTTCCTTAGTTCGCTTTGCAAATAAAAGACGTGCTTCTTACTAATCTGAATGAGTTATTATTCAATTATTTAATATGGTTTGAATGGAATTGTGGGTTTTGTAAAGTATTTTGGCAATGAGTTGTATTACAACCTATTATATTTTGTGAAGCTATGGTTGAGAACGGTTTAAGATTAACCGATGTTAGCTTCATATCATCACCTTCACCTTAAATAAAGATTTACCAACTTGATTTTTATTACACGCAAAGCTCACTTTAATGCCGCGCATCGGCTCCACAATCCTGCTAAAAGCGATGAGTGGAATCGTAAAAGATTTGGGAAATGCAATCTACCTAACTGGCATGGTCATAATTATATTATTGAAGTAACCGTAGCGGGCGAGCCGGATCCTGAGACGGGTTTTGTAATAGATTTAAGTGATTTGAAGGAAATTTTACATCAAGAAATTTTAGAGCCCTGCGACCATCGCAATCTAAATTTAGATGTCGATTTTCTGGAAGGCATCATCCCGACTACAGAAAACCTGGTGCAAGCATTTTTTGAGCGTTTACGGCCGGTAGTAGAAGAAGCGTGCTACGGAGATGGCAAGTTATACAAAGTGAAGTTATTTGAGACGGAGCGAAATATAGCCGAATACTGCCCTTACCGAAATGTGTAAAATGGCCAAGAAATTTTGTGAAAGCTGAAGAAAAATGGAGAGGGGTTTGGGAAATAGTTATTTGTTAAAGGGATTTTTAAAAAGACCGAACTTCGTCAAAAGAAAAAGTTTCTTTGCGAGGCGGAAGCAGGCATAACCTCGTCCATTATTTCAACCGCCGAAGCAATCTCGGGAATATGGCAGCGGGTTCCATCAAAGCCCCACTTTGGCGCCATATTTGTTTTGAACCGGGTGGTTCTGCGTGGCACTCCCAACGGGGTTGTTGGGAGCGAGTAAAAAATTCAAGAAAAGCAGTCATTCCGGACAAGCTGGAGTGAAACGAAAGCGCCGATCCGGAATCTCCTTGAATCGGTTTTGGCTTGAACAACGCTACCTTTGACAGATGAGTTGCCCATAAAAAGAGACCCTTCGATCATTTGCTCCGATTCACCGCACTCATTCCTCAGCGTGACACGTAAGTTGGAAACCACCAGAACGCCACGCAAGCGCGTCGATGCCCGGTCCGGTCATTTTGCATTATTCTGGATGATGGATTTTCTTGCCACCCAAAAACTCGCAGATCTGAAACCCAATATCCTGAAATAACTATTTTACCAAAGATCTCCGAGGTTTACCTCAATTTCGCCCAAACCCCATCCTGACCATCACACCCATCACAAAAATCACAGTTTAAAATAGAAAATTAACAAATACGCTCGCATGTTTATTCCCTAATTCAAATTTTACCTCATACCTGATACCCCTCTTCATTGTTAACAAAAGTAAATAAGAGGTGACGAGTGTCCGTTTATTTTCAGAACTGATGGTAATTATGGCTACCTTATCCATCCTAAAATTCTGTAACAATTAAATCGTATAGTTTATTATGAGAAAAGTTAGTTGGTTAGTTATTTCGCTTTTTGCGATGCTGTTGCCCGTAAGTTCTTTGCAGGCTCAGCTGTTTGAAGATTTTGAATCCGGCAGTAAATCCTTTTATGCAGGTGCTTCCGTAGAGCTCGGCTCGGGAAGCTGGTATATGAGTGATGCGCTTATCGGAAACCTTGGAAATGATAAATTCAATGGCAGTTTTGGAGCTCGTCTTGACCGCCGTGATGGCAAGCAGGGAGCCATTTACATGGAGTTTGACAAACCCAACGGAGCGGATGAGCTTTCTTTTTACATGGCCAATTATGGCAGCAGTTCCGGCAATACCGTTCAGGTGCAATATTCCATAGACCAGGGTACAAGCTGGACAAATTTAGGAACCGAAATTAGTGCTACATCAGACTTGGAGCAGGTGACTCTTGCTGTTGAGAAAGAAGAAAACATCCGGTTTAAATTCATTCACGCTTCCGGTTCTGACCGATTGAATATTGATGATATTTTAATTACGGATTACATCACCCCAAAAGACAGCACGGCTATGGTGGTAACTGATGCAGGGAAAGAAGTGAACCCGGCCGACTCGGTGTATTTTGATAATACGGGGATTGATAAATCGCGGGAGAAAACCATACAAATTATGAATGTAGGCGTAGATACACTGGTCATTTCAGAAGTGAAAGCAGTGGGAAGCTACTTTTCCATATCTGCTTTAACCGATTCAGTTTTAGGGTTTAAAGAAACCGGCACGTTTACCGTAACGTACGCACCTACTGTTGAAGGCTGGAATAGCGCAGAAATTTCTATTACAAGTAACGACAGCCTGTTTTCTCAGTTTAGCTTTTATGTAGCAGGTCAGGCATTTGAAGAAAGTAATGTGCAGCCCATTGCCGATATCAGAAACCTGCCACTGGGTTCCCGGGTAACGGTAGCCGGTCGCGTAACGGTTGCTAATGAATTTACCGGTCCGTCGTTTATTCAGGATAACACCGCAGGTATAGCCATTTATTGGCCGGCGCTTCATACAGCCGTAGAAAGAGGAGATTCTGTAGTAATTAACGGTCCGCTTACTGAGTTTAACCCCATTCAGGGACCTGAAGGAGACTTTTTACTGCAAATTGGAGCCCATCAGGGAGATAACGATATCAGTTTTGAAATTATAGACACGCCTCCGGTTCCGGTTCAACCCACACAAATTACAATCAGCCAAATGAATGCGGGCGGTTTTGAGGCTCAGCTGATTGAAATTCCGAACGTAACCATTCAGCATTCGGGTGCTTTTCAGGGAGAAAAGAACTACGATATTTCTGATGCCACCGGTACAGGTGCCATTCGTATTGATGGAAATGCAAACTTAGCCGGATCTACCGCACCCGATGAGCCCGTAACCATTGTGGGAGTAGTAGATCAGTTTAACGGCACGTATCAAATTAAGCCACGCTCTACAGACGATTTAGGCGTTGAAGAAGTGGTTTATCCCGGAGATGATGTATCCAAAGATCTTACTTTTGAAGCGGTCACCTGGAATATAGAATGGTTCGGCAGCAGTGGTAACGGTCCGGATGATACAGCACTTCAGATGCAAAATGTGAAAACCGTAATTGATTCTATTGATGCTGATATTTATGCGTTTCAGGAAGTATCAAACACGGCTACTTTTGCTGATTTAGCAGCCCAGCTGCCAGATTATGGAAGTATTATTGCCAGCTTCTCTCAAGCACAGAGAACGGCTTACCTGTTTAAAAGAGCTACCATAGATTCGTTGGATTCCGGGCTGCTTTCGGTAGGCATGACCAAATCAAACTGGGCAAACGGCCGCTATCCATTATTCTTTAAGTTTAATGCAAGCGCAGACGGAGAAACACGAGAGATTTACGCATATAACATTCATGCTAAGGCTTTTGATGACATGAGTTCCTACAATCAAAGAAAGTCGGCTTCCGAAGAATTGAAAACCTATTTAGACAATACCAAAAGCGGAAAAAGTGTCTTGTTTTTAGGTGATTACAATGATACTACCATTGGCTCTATTACTTCGGGTCAGGACTCGCCGTACAAAAACTTTGATGACGATCCCGAATACACCATCATTACTAAAAATCTGGAACAGCAGGGGCTGGCATCACAGAGAATCGGATCATTTATTGATCATATTACCGTTTCTTCAGAATTGGCCTCTACACATATAGCCGGCTCAGAGCGTGTTGAGAATACCTCATATATAGGAAGCTATTTAAGTACTACTTCCGATCACTTCCCTATATGGACACGTTTCCAGTTTACAGGGTTAGTAAACAGCAAAGAAGAATTCGCTTCAACCCCCAAGCAGTTTTCTCTGGAGCAGAACTATCCGAACCCATTTAACCCAAGCACGGTCATCAGCTATAAGTTAGCAGAAAGCACAAAAGTAACGCTTGAAGTGTTTGACGTAATGGGACGAAAAGTAGCCACGCTGGTAGATAGAAATCAGACTCAAGGAAGCCAGAATGTAACATTTGATGCTGCGGGACTTTCAAGCGGTGTATATATTTACCGACTATCCACCTCAGCCGGACAGCAGCTAACCAAGAAAATGATGCTAATTAAATAATCAGCTTAGCACATTATTGATATTAAAAAAGCCATACCGTAAAAAGTATGGCTTTTTTATTTCAGCAGAAGTGTATGTTGCTGAATCTGAAATATGTACAAAAGAAATCTAACCTTAATTATCCCTGCGTAAGCAGCACAACGGCATCGGTTAGGGCAGCAACAGAATGTGGTACCTCAGCCGCAATTTCGACTTCCTCATATTTGCCTAAGCGTACATCATTGCGCTCCTCATGGTACATGATCTCACCTTCAAGAACCAGCAGTTTTGTGGGGTGATAAGCTTTGTGATTCTTCATTTCCATACCTTTATTAAATCCAAAAATAAGCACTTTAAAATGCTCCCCAACATGGAAAGATTTGGCCACAGGATTATCCGAAGATTTCAGTTGTTCTTTAATAGCTTCAATAGTCATAATTATCAATTTGGTTAAAGCAATGCTACATCCTACAAAAAAGAGCGCACTATTGCGAAATACACCTTCAAAAAATTTCTTTCCTTTTGAATCAGGCTTTTCAGAATTAAGAAGCTTCCTTACCATGTGAAACCTCGGAGGTCTTAAACTCAACGGCCCAATATTGGCTTTTCTGCCAAAGACCTCCGAGGTTTATTTTAATTTCACTAAACTCTCACTCTGCCTATCATAGTTCAAACAGAAAATTCACCAAACCATCCATATTATTCATCCCTTCACTCAAATTTCTTCTGACAGCTGACAGCTGATAGCTGAAAACCATTCCAAACATTCATTTAACTGGAATTTTTATGGTAATTTAAGCAGCTGAATTTTACAGAAAAACGATAGCAGTACATGACGGTTATAGTATTTATTACAGGCTTGGTGATGCTCATTTTCGGAGCCGAATTATTTTTAAGATCAGTAGATAAATTTGGGGCGGCTTGGAGCGTTTCGCCGGTGGTGATGGGTTTGACCGTGGTCGCCTTTGCAACCGGTGCGCCTGAACTGGCCATCAGCTTGCAGGCTGCTGTGGAGGGAAAAGCTGATTTGGTGCTGGGAAATATTGTGGGCAGTAACATTGCAAATATACTATTGATATTGGGAATAGCGGCGTTGGTAAAACCGGTTCACATCAGCCAAAGAATTATAAAAATTGATATTCCCATCGTAATTGGAGCCAGCGTGTTGCTGTACGTGCTGGCCATAGACGGCACGCTTTCATCGCTGGACGGCCTGATTATTGTAGCTGCCCTGATACTGTACTCTTTATTTACCTACAGTCAAATTCGAAAAGATCGGGCGATAAATCAGCAAAAAGAAAAAAGTGAAGTGGGTGAGCCCGTTACAACTCTGTTTTATGGTAAATACATTCTATTACTTTTAATGGGCCTGCTGCTTATTGTAATCGGCTCACGATTTATGGTAGATGCCGCCGTAACCATGGCCGAAATTTTAGGGATTTCTGAGCTGATTATCGGTCTTACCATTGTTTCTATCGGGACTTCACTTCCTGAAGTAGCTACTTCCGTTTCTGCCGTTCGCCATAACGACTCAGACACCGCCGTTGCCAACGTCATGGGCAGTAACTTGTACAATATTTTATTAACGCTGGGTTTCACCATTTTGATAGCGCCCGGAGTATTACACGTTTCAGCAGATGCCATTCGCTTCGATCTTCCTTTTATGACAGCCGTTGCAATCGTTATTCTCCCCTTGTTTTGGGCAGGCAGAAAGCTGGGGAAAGTGGAGGCTGTCGGGTTTTTATGCTATTACGGCGGATATATGGGCTATTTAGTACTTCACGCTATAAACAGCCCATACAAAGAAACGATGGAATGGGCAGCACTTTGGATTATTTTCCCGCTTACCGCACTTTATATTTTGTTGAAATGTATTCGCACTTTGCTATCGAAAAAAGACAGATAACTTATCTTTTTGATCTACACAAAAAAGCCCCGATATAGATGAAATATCGGGGCGTTGGGTTGATTAGCTGAGAACTAAATTTACTTAATGGAATGAGGCGCATAATTCACGCCTAAAATATCGAAGCGCTTACACTGCTTTTGCAATCGTTTTTTAAATGATTCCCAGTCTTTCTGCTCTTTAGGTGACCATAAAACTTCTGCCAAGGCCGTTGCGCGAGGGAAAACCATGTATTCCACTTTGCTGCCCGTGTGCATGTATTCCGTCCATACGTTGCCCTGTGCGCCTAATATAAACTTGGCTTCTTTGGCGGTTAATTCATCAGGAATGGGTTCGTAATCGTACACCTGCTTCAGCGAAATAAAGCCGCCGATGGAAAGAGGTTCTGAGTTTTTGTCGCCCTGCAGGTAATCGAAATAATTGGTGTTGGTGGGCGTCATAATTACGTCGTGATGCATTTTAGCGGCTTCAATTCCGCCCGCTTCTCCACGCCAGCTCATTACGGTGGCTTTGGGAGCTAATCCGCCTTCCAGAATTTCATCCCAGCCGATGATATATCGGTCGTGCTTATTTAAAAACTGCTCAATTCTCTGAACAAAATAACTTTGCAGCTCATTCTCATTCTTCAATCCCTCGCGCGCGATAACCTGCTGGGCAGCTTCACTTTCCTCCCACTGCTTTTTAGGAGCTTCATCACCCCCAATATGAATATACTTGCTTGGGAAAAGCTCCATCACTTCGGTAAGCACGTCTTCTAAAAAGCCGAATGTTTCTTCTGTAGGACAGTAAATATCCTCAAAAATTCCCCACGTAGATTGCACCTTATATTTTTTATCTACGCAGCCAAATTCGGGATAGGCGGTAAGCGCTGCACTCGAATGTCCGGGCATTTCAATTTCAGGAATAATGGTAATATGCCGCTTTTGCGCATAAGCCACCACGTCTTTGATTTCCTCCTGCGTATAATAGCCGCCGTGACGAATGTTATCATACTTATCGGTTCCATAATGCCCGATGAGCGTAGAATCGCGCCAGGCACCAACTTCCGTAAGCTTCGGATATTTCTTGATTTCAATGCGCCAGCCCTGATCTTCTGTTAAATGCCAGTGAAACCGATTCATTTTATGCATGGCCAGCAGGTCGATATACTTTTTCACGAATGACACCGGAAAAAAGTGCCGGGCTACATCCAAATGCATTCCGCGATATTCAAAGCGCGGATAATCGGTGATGGTAACAGCAGGAACACGCCATTGCGTATTAACAGGAGGCAGGGAAGGGTCGTTATGTTCAATTTCGGGAGGAAGAAGCTGACGCAGCGTTTGCACACCATAAAATAAACCGGCCATGGTTTTAGCGGTGATCGTCACCCCGTTTTTATCGGCTTTGAGCGAGTATGCTTCTGCTTTTTCTGGGGTGAAATTAGAATCCAATTTCAGGTGAATTCCATTTTTGGGAGCCTGCTTGCTAATCTGAACTTTATGTGAAAGCCAGGTAGCCGGATAAATCATATCACCAATATATTCACCCAAAAACTGCATTTCTTCCGAATCTTCTGAAATACTGATTTGGATATCATCGGTGATTTCAAAAAAGCCGGTTCCTCTTTCAACCGAAACCGGTTCGGGAATGATGGAGAATGGATTTTGCGCACTTACAATGGAAGAAGAGAATAGAAAAACAGAAAACAGGCTGATAAATTTTTTCATGATGTGAAGGAATTAGAGAGAAATTTAGACATGATGAATATAGTATTTATAAGCTATTATTTTATATTCAACCAAGATTTTATTGAAATTAACCCTGCTAAAAGAAGACCGTTATGAAAGCATTTTTGAATGTAAGAACACACGCTTTGTATCTGTTAGTCCTGCTGATGTTTTTCGGTTGTGTGGAGAAAGAGCAAAAAGAGACAGCCCTGAATGTAGAAGATATTCCTGCTTTCACCCCAAATAAAATACTGGAAATTGATGCAGCTGGCGATCGCTTTTTCAGCCATTTAGGCTATCAAACCGTAGTGTTGGAAAATGGATATATTGTACTTCCCGATCGTGAACTATCTAATATTTTGGTGATTGATGAGGAGGGAAATCTCCAAAAAGTAATAGAAAAGGGCAGAGGACCCGGAGAGATTTTAGATGCTTATGAGTTTACCCAAACTTCAAACGGTGATATTTATACTCACGATCAGCATAATGACAAAATTCTCGTTTTTGATAAAGAATTTAACTTCATAAGGGAATTTATTCCGCCCACTTATGAAAATACGAGTATCAGAAAAGTGTATGAAATGGCAGATAGTTTGCTGTTTTTTGAGTTGTCATCATTTGACTATTTGAGAAATCCGGACAAGAAAAAAGTAAAAATATTTGTGCAGTATAATCCTAAAACGGAAACGTATGGCCAGCGGTGGGAAGTGGAAGACAAACCGTATGCAATTCTGAGAATTGAAGGAGGAGTAGTGGGTGCCGGCGTAGTTCCATACGCATTCGACCAGCTTACGGCCTTCAATCCTTCCAATAACAGCCTGTTTATTTTTAACACGAATACACCCACCATTGCCGAAATAAATGCCAACTTCGACACGCTTTCAACCCGCGCGGTACATTTGCCTACCGAAACCGTAAGTAAAACGGAATTAGACTCCCTGAAAGCAGACGAAATGGATGAGCAATGGAAAACGATGAAAGTGCTGATTCCGGAAGTAAAATCTCAAGCCGACGATATGATTTACCACAACGGAGAGTTCTGGTTGAAATCAAACCTAAGAGGGAATTTCCAAAAGTGGTTTGTGGTGAATTCGGAAGGGGAAATCCTGCGCATTGTTCATCTTCCTAAAGAAGGGATGCTCACGCATGTGTCAGAACATCACTTAGGCGTCAGAATGAACAGCACCACTTTTGCGCTGTTCGAAAATCCATAAAAGCCCGGTTTTTTGGGATGATGATGAGCCAAATCTCAGCTATTTAATCAGCATCATTTTGTGAACCTGTCGGATTTTGGGTGTGGTCAGTAGGGCTAAATACATGCCCGAAGCCAGGTTGCTTCCATCAAACCGAAAAGTATGCACGCCGGCGGCTAATTTTGATTGGGTGAATGTGTGTATAACCTGTCCAACGGAATTGAATACCTGAAGCTGCATTTCGG
This sequence comes from uncultured Balneola sp., assembly GCA_964505215.1. GTDB lineage: Bacteria > Bacteroidota > Rhodothermia > Balneolales > Balneolaceae > Gracilimonas. The sequence goes on along the minus strand of CAZDGU010000001.1, from coordinate 349,413 downwards.
TGGAATAATCAAGCGAAATAGAAACCGTAGTAGCCGGATTAAACGGATTTGGATAATTTGAAATGCTGATGGCATTGGGCTTAGAATCATCAAAAGGAGCTTCTTCAATTCCGGTGGGAATACGAGCTTGCTTAAGTGCCATAATGCGCTGATAGGCTGCATCAATGGTGGACTCTGCAATTACGCCTTCCTGAATTTTTTGAGTAACCAGCGAAATAATGTACTGCGGTAGCGATTGATTATTATAAATGTATTTGTTGAACAGAAGAATGTCAGTTCCTGAATTCACGGCTTGAATAACCGTTTCTTCCATCCCAAAATTATTTTGAATAGCGCCCATAAACAGTTCATCCGAAATAACCACGCCTTCAAACCCGAGACTGTCGCGCAGCATATCGGTAACGGCATATTTTGAAAGTGAAGCCGGATACGTGCTGTCCCAGTCCTGCTTAAATAAATGTCCGGTCATAACGGCGTCTTGGTACTCATTTTGGATAATGAATTTGAACGGATCCAGCTCTCGTTCTTCCCACGTTTGGGTGATGTCGGTGAAGTCTTTATGGGTATCATCCACGGCGCTGCCGTGTCCCGGAAAATGTTTGATTGAGGTTGCAATATTTTGCTGATGAAATTCGTCCATGAACCAGGAAGCGTGCAAATACACGCTGTATGCATCACTCGAAAAACTGCGGTCTTTTCGCCCAATAGCAGGGCTGTCGGGGTTGATATTTACATCTACCACGGGAGCCAAATTCATGTTAAAACCGGCTTGTTTCATCCACCCGGCCATGAGTGCGGCTTGCTTTCGGGTTGAATCTTCGGAATTAAACTCGGTTCCAAGCTGATAAGCCGTATAGGTTTGTTGATAGCCGTTATTCTCATTCAGTCGGGCAACTAAGCCGCCTTCCTGATCGGTGGCTAAGAAAAGTGGAGCAGAGGCTTCTGAGCTGAGCTGAGCATTCAGACTTTTAATTTGGGAAGGACTGTCAATTTCATACCCGAAAATGAGAATTCCACCCACGCGTCCGTTTTTAAGCTCTTTTTCGATTGTGATGCCCGAATCGTTATACGGATAAAGCCCTACCATTATCATTTGCCCTATTTTTTCCTGAAGCGTTTGGGCAGCGAGCATTCCGGAAAACAAAAATGTAAAGATCAGAAAAGTGAGTGTAATTTTTCTCAAAAGCAGTGGTTATTTAAAAGTTCGAAGCCATGCTAAGCAAATGCGTTTTCTTATAAAAGGGATTTGACCGGATTAGTGTAAAAGTTCTTTTCCCAAAAAATTATATAGATTGGATTCCCAGCTTTTTCAATTTGCTAAATGCTTCCGGTAATTCCCCGTGAATTTTCAGAGAAGGATATTCATAACGGTATGGCCAATCGTTCCGTAAATTTTGGAAGTGCAAACCTTTATCCGTGCGACCGGCTAAATCGAGCATGGCTTTTTGATACTCTAAAATGGGATTCAATCGGGCTAAAAGTCCGGATAATGTAAAATTCAGATCTTCAATTTCTTCCACTTTGTGAGATGGATTATAATCTTTTTTAGCCGCATCCAGATCAAAAAACTCAGCCATTTCATCACAAATAAATTGGGTGGCTTTAATTTTAGCCTGCTCCGAATAGCCGGCAATATGCGGGGTGGCAATAAAAGCCTGCTCTGCAAGCTCATTGTTGAAATCCGGCTCGCCTTCCCAAACATCCAGCACAAACTGCTGCACGGTGCCTTCCTTGTGCTTTTGCAGTAAAACTGTTTCATCCACAATGCCCCCGCGTGCTGCATTTATAATGAGTTTATAGGAATGATGGCTGAGTTTTTCCGCATCAAGCCAGTGAAAAGTGGCATGGTCTCCGCTTTTTATAAGTGGAATATGAAACGTCAAAATATCACAGTTCAATACTTCTTCTAATTTGGCCGACTTAAAATCAGCTTCACGCTCAGCTCTTGGCGGGTCGTAGGCCACACATTCAACCCCAAAATTTTGCAGCAGCTGTATGACGGCAGAGCCTGCTTTCCCCACGCCCACAACTCCAACTTTTGGGATCTGTCGGTTGGGTTGATGTTTCTCCTTCCATAATAAAAGGGAAGTCATTACATATTCGGCTACAGCGCGCGAATTGCATCCGTTTGAACTGGCAACATGAATATGATTATGTTCAAGATAATCGGTATCTAAATGGTCCATTCCTGAAGAACCGGTTCCAACAAACTTCAGTCGTTTGGGGAGATTGGGAACAGTTTCTTTATTAATATGCGTTACCGAGCGCACAAGCAGGGCGTCTGCATCGGTTAAATCGGGAATCCCATTTGAGTAATTATAAAGGCTTAGGCTGCATTGTGGCGGTAAAAGCTCTTCAATTTTGTGCAGGTTTTGGTCGGCTAAAACGTGTATCAAAAAGTAAATATTGAGTGAGAAAAAAAGTTCTTTTTAGGCTATACTTAGCACATGGATACAAAATACAATATAGTTTCAATAATACGCAAAAAACGAGATGGCAGAACCCTTGAAAAAGAGGAGATTCAACATCTCATTAACGCTTATACCGCTGATAAAATCCCGGATTATCAAATGAGTGCTTTTTTAATGGCCGCTTTTTTGAACGGGATGAACGATGAAGAATCGGCCGCTTTTACCGAAGCCATGCTTCATTCCGGAGAAGTGGTAGATCTCTCGCACGTTAGCGGAAAAAAAGTGGATAAGCATTCAACAGGAGGCGTAGGCGATAAGCTGTCGCTCATTTTAGCTCCCATTGTTGCCGCAGCCGGAGTTCCGGTTCCTATGATTTCGGGACGAGGATTAGGCCACACAGGAGGAACCTTAGACAAGCTGGAGTCCATTCCTGGTTTTGAAGTGGATATGGATCTTCCGCGCTACAAAGAAATTATTGCAAAGCACAATTTAGTACTGGCCGGACAAACCAAAGAAATTGCTCCGGCAGATAAGCGCATTTATGCACTGCGTGATGTTACCGCTACGGTAGAATCCATTCCGCTTATTGCCGGAAGTATAATGAGTAAAAAACTGGCCGAAGGCATCGATTCACTGACATTAGACGTGAAAGCCGGTTCCGGCGCCTTTATGAAAACTACGGAAGATGCCATTAAGCTCGCCGAAGCTTTGGTGGGAATTGGAGTGCAGTTTGAAAAAGATACCATTGCCTACATTACCAATATGAATCAGCCGCTGGGATATAAAATCGGAAACTGGCTTGAAATTGAAGAATGCATTGAAGCTATGCGGGGTGAAGGCCCGGATGATGTGATGGAAATTACGCATCTGCTTGCCGGAACCATGATTTATCAGGGTGGTAAAGCAGAAAGCGTGGCAGAAGGTATAGAAGTAAGTAAACAACAAATTGAAAACGGAGCCGCCTTCCAAAAATGGCTGGATATTGTAGAAGAACAGCACGGAGATACGGAAGTCATCAAATCTCCCGAAAAATACCCTAAAGCAAAGTATGAGTTCGAAATCAAGGCAAAAGAAAGCGGATATATTTCTGAAATGAATTCTTTCGAAATTGGGATGGCTACGGTTGAATTAGGAGCCGGACGCAAAACCAAAGAAGACGCCGTTGATGCCCAGGCAGGAATTGTGCTGAAAAAGAAAATTGGAGATAAAATATCAAAAGGTGAAACATTACTGGTTGGTTATACGAACAAGCCATCAGCAATTGACGCAGCAAGCGAAGATTTACTTGGGGCCATAACCGTATCAGAAACAAAACCTGAAACAGCCCCATTAATTAGTCACATTATTGATAAAAAAGGCACCAGGGCATTTAGCCTTTAGGCGGCTTGATAAATACCGAGAATCGGTTAATTTTAAATATAAGTGAACGCAGGGCATTTAAACTATAGGAAAGTATTATGTTTCAACGATTTATCCGTGCTATAAAATCCATGTTTGGTGGCTTAATCAGCTCTATGGAAGATCCAAAGCTTATTCTGGAACAGAATATCCGGGAGCTTAACGACCAAATTCCGCAAATGAATGAAAATATTGCCACCGTAAAGGCAAATTTATTGATGCTTCAAAAAGAACTGAAGCGCAATGAGAAAAACATTCAAGAACTTACTGCAAAAATAAAGTCGGCCATTCAAGCCAATCGGGATGATATTGCAGAAGGCTATGCGCTTCAGTTAGAAAAAGCGAAGGAAAACATGGAGCATACCAAAGATCAGCTCCAGTTTGCCGAGAAAGCGTATGAAAAAGCCATAAAGGTTAAAAAGGTTTTCATGCGCGAAAAAGATCGCAAAATTCAGGAAGCCAAAGAAGCGCTGCGCGCAAGCGAACGCTCCGAATGGCAAGCTAAAATTGCCGATACGTTAGAGCAGTTTGAAGTTGGAGGCATCGATCAAACGCACGACGAAATGATTACCCGCCTGAACGAGCGCTCCGCCAAAAATGAAGCCCGTATGGAAATTGCGCTCGACAGCATAGACACCGAAACCATGGAAATTGAAGCCAATGCTGAAAAGCTAAGAGCTAAATCGCTGGTAGAGCAGTTTAAGATGGAAATGGGCGAAAAAAGCGGTTCTATTAATATAGATGAAGAAGAACCGGCTAAAGAAAAAGAAGACTCTAAAACGGTTGGCAATAAAGAAAAAAGCAGTTCTTAATATGAAACCATGAGTACCAGAAGCGAACAAGAACGCCAGCGCCTCAAAGAAGAATACAAAGATCATTATCGGCGTATTAAAGAGGCAAAAGAAAAGCTGAAGCGCACCCGGCAAAAAGAAAAGATATCACAAGCCGTTCAAAACATGAACGCCGATAACTTGCTGGAAAGCGTAGATCATTTCTTAGGTAAAGTTCGCGAACAGGTAACCCATGTAGAAGCTCGCTTAGATGTTGCCATGGAAAATCTGGAAGATGAGACCTCTGCTCCCGGAAGCAAACTAAAGCAAGAAGAACTGGATACCGAACTGAAAAAGCAAAAAGCAAAGCAAACCTTACAGCAGGTAAAAGCGGAAATGGGCATGCTTTATAACGAAATTGAAAAGCAGGCTGATGAAATTCAAGCCCAAAAAACGATCGGTTCAACCAAATCGACCAAAAAAGATAATAAAGATATTACCGACTCCCTATCAGAATCAGAAACAAACGAATGAGTGACGATCTGAATATTAACTATACGCGCGAAGCATTTATGAATCCTATTAATTTAGGTGTGCTTCTGGTATCTACCCTTACGGCTTTTTTTATGACGGGATGGGGAGATGTTCCGAGCCTGCTGCTAACTACAGTATTTGGTCTGGAGCTCATGTATTTGGGTATAGTGCCCAAACTGCCGCGTTTCAGGAAAAACCTGGAGCTTAAAAAAATGAGAGAACGCCACGCGGCTAATAATGAAAAGGAACTGTTTCAGGCGTTGGATAATAAATCTAAAAAGCGATTTTTAACGCTAAAGCATTTGGCAAAGCTGGTGCAGCAAAACTTTGAGAAGCTGCCCTACAGTTCACAGGGTTTGTTGGAAAATATCTCAAAGAAAATTGATGAGCTACTGGGAAATTATTTAACTCTGTTAGACCTGATTAAACGCTACGAATTATACCTGAACACCTCTCTGGAAAGTAATTTAAAGGAAGAAGTAATTCGCCAAGTGGAAGAAATAAAAACACTGGAATCAGAGAAGCTGAAGCGCACTAAAGCCCGAAGGGTAGCCATTATGAAAAAGCGGCTAAATAAGTTTGACGTGGCAAAAGAAAAATATTTGGTATGCGAAACGCACTTAGAAACCATTGAAGATGCCGTTCGCTATATTTATGAGCAATCTATGACCATGAGTAATCCCGAAGAAGTGGGTTTTCAGTTGGACAACCTGCTGTCTGAAGTGGAGGAAACTTCACAGCTTATTGATGATTTAGATGGAGATATTTTACCGGATTACACCTCAGAATGGGAAAATGATTTAGATCTTGGCTCTATTTTAGACGATCTTTCTGAAGAAGTAGAAACTGGGATTAAACCTGCTAAAAAAGTCAGAGAATAATTCATGAAAACATCTTTCGAAACGCTGCTTACTGAAGTAGATGAAAATGGAATTTGTACCCTTACCGTAAATCGACCAAAAAAGCTGAATGCACTCAATTCACACGTGCTTGACGAGCTGGATGAAGCTTTAGAAGCCATAATAGAAGAATACACAATCAAAGGCTTAATTATAACGGGAGCCGGAGAAAAGGCATTTGTTGCCGGCGCAGATATTAAAGAATTGAGCATTTTAGATTCTGAATCAGGTGCAAAAACTTCTCAGAAAGGACAAGCTGTATTTCAAAAAATTGAAGATTTGACCATACCGGTTGTAGCAGCTGTAAACGGTTATGCTTTAGGCGGTGGGTGCGAATTAGCCATGGCCTGCCACATCCGCATTGCTTCCGAAAATGCCGTGTTTGGCTTGCCGGAAGTCAGCCTTGGGCTTATTCCGGGATATGGCGGAACCCAGCGCCTTACAAAGCTTGCCGGACATGGAAAAGCATTAGAGCTCATAATGACAGGCCGCCAGGTTAAAGCGGAGGAAGCAGCAGCCATTGGTTTGGTAAATCAGTTAGCGGACGGTGAAGCAATAGAAGATGCCAAAAAAATGTTGAATACCATTCTAAAACAAGGTCCGATTGCGGTTAAAAATGCACTTTTAGCGGTTAAAGAGGCCGGCTCAACGAATGGTTATCATGCAGAAGCAAAATTATTTGGAGAATTATGCGGTACTGCTGATTTTAAAGAAGGAACAGCTGCTTTTCTTGAAAAAAGAAAAGCTAACTTTTCCGGCAAATAAGAATCAAATATATTATATGAACGACGAGCCTCCATCGGGTAGTAATTTTTCCATCCTCTCTACAACTTATACATGTTCAGGAGCGCCCAAATGATTGAACTGCTGCTGATTGTAGCTACTATATTGTTAAGCGGTTTTTACTCCGGTTCAGAAATTGCTTTTGTAACGGCCAATAAGCTGAAGCTGGAGGTCGCATCAAGAAAAGACAGCTTTACCTCCAATGCCATTGAGTTTTTTACTCGAAAGCCCGAGACTTTCTTAACTACAACATTGGTGGGTAACAATATTGTAAATGTGCTTTACGCCACATTCATGGCAATATTTTTAGTAGAGCCTATACAAAAATATTCTCTGGAGTGGTTTGGGGTGATGCCATCAAAGTTTCAATTACTGCTTATACAAACCATAATTGCCGCTGTGGTAATTATGATATTTGGCGAAATATTGCCCAAAGCCATTTTTCGGGCGCTGGCCGATCACATGGTTGCCATAATTTCTGTGCCGCTAAGAATTTCTTATTACCTGTTTCGTCCTCTTATAGAAATATCGAGAGGTTCTTCAAACATTCTCATAAAATTATTGGTGAAAAATGCGGAAGTGGTAGAAAATTACTATAGGCGGCAAGATGTGGAAATGATTTTCAAAGAGCTGAGAGATAGCGGAGGCAGCGAAGAAATTGATGAAGACGACTCAGAAATCCTTCATAATGTACTGGAGCTTTCTAACAAAAGAGTAAAAGACTCCATGATTCCCCGTATTGAAATTAGAGCCGTGGAGAAAGAAACACCCATTGAAGAGGTGCTGGACATTTTTATTGAGTCGGGCTACTCAAAACTTCCTGTGTATAGAGAATCCATTGATGACGTAATCGGTGTTGTTTTTGCCCATGATTTCTTCCATTCACCCCAAACACTAAATGAAATTATACGCCCGGTTAAGCTGGTTCCTTCCAGTAAAAGATCTAAAAGCTTACTTACTGAGTTCAGGCAATCAAATATGTCGGTAGCTATTGTGTTAGACGAGTACGGCGGTACGGCCGGCATGGTTACCATCGAGGATTTGCTGGAAGAAGTGGTGGGCGATATTCAGGATGAGTACGATGTGGAAGATGAAATAATGAAGCGCCTTTCTGAAGATACTTATGTGATAAGCGGAAATGTAGAAATTGAAGAGTTAATTGAAGAATTCAAAAAAATTAACTTACCGGTGGAACCTTCCAGCTATGATACAGTATCAGGCTTTATTATTAATCATTTAGGGCGTAGTCCAAAGGTAAATGTGGAAGTGGTAATTGTGGGTAAGAAATTTATTATCAGCAAAGCCACACCCAGCCGTATTGAAACCGTAAAAATGGTGCTGATTGATTAATTGTTCACCCGCTATTTTCCGGGGTGAAATTGTACCTATAAAAGAAGGCGGTGTAGCTGAATCTGAGAAATCACCGGCTTTAAAATCCTAAAATTAAAGTAGAAAATATGTTCGACCATTACCCGACATGGGCACAGGAGTTTGCTCGAAAATATTTAAGCCGAACCATCAATCAGTTTATTCTGCATGGGAATGTGCACGATTTGGTGGCTTTGCACAGCGAGAAAAAGGCTGAGTTTCATCGATTGAAATCTTTTTTATCGGATGAATTTTTTGGGGCCCGCGATTTTGTAATTTTTTATGACCGGGCATCCGGTATTTATTTTCGAGATAAAGAATCACAAGCGGATTTTAACCAAGCTGTTGCCGGCAGAGACAGTTTAATAGGCACTGAGTTTGCAAAGAAAATGCCCAAAGATCCGGTTCGGGTTATGTCGCTGCTGGAGCAGTATTTCAGGCTTCGTTTAGAGCAAAAGAAAAGCGTGGCGCTGATTATAGATTATGCAGAAACCATTGTTCCCATGAGTGATGCCTCCTCAACCGGAAATGAAGACCGAACCTCGCTGGTGTATTTATCACGATGGGCGCACGATCCCATGTTTCTCGCCTCAGATTTCACCACCGTGCTTATTACCGAGAATTTGTCTGATTTGAGCAAAACGCTGGTGCAAAATCCATACACTAACGATATCAAAATAGATATCCCGAATGAAAGTGATCGCAAAGAATTCATTATCTACGAAACCGATGCCGATAACTGGAATGAAATCTCGGAAGTAGATGTGGATATTCTGGCTCAGCAAACGGCCGGACTTAATTTTGTGAATCTGCGCAGTGTGCTTTCCAATGCGCGGGAGAATAAGGAGAAAATCACTTTTAACGGACTTTCTGAGACTAAAAAAGAGCTTATTGAAGCCGAAGCCTACGGGTTATTAGAATTTGTAGAAACACCGTACTCGCTCGATAATGTAGCCGGTCATAAACAAGTGAAGGCACATTTACGGCAGGCTGTAAAAGCACTTAAAGCCGGCCGGCAAGACGTAATGCCCATGGGATATTTGGTGTGTGGGCCGGTAGGAACAGGGAAAACATTTTTAGTAACCTGTTTTGCCAGCGAAGTGGGAATTCCTATGGTTAAGCTCAAAAACTTCAGAAGCCAGTGGCAGGGGGTGACCGAAGGGAATCTGGAGAAAATACTGTCATTGCTTAAAGCTATGGCTCCCGTTGCGGTTATGATTGATGAAGCCGATGCATATCTGGGAGACCGAAGCGCAAGTGGCGACAGCGGCGTTTCGAGCCGGGTGTTTTCACAAATAGCTACTTTTATGAGCAATACAGAACACCGAGGTCGTATTGTTTGGTTTCTGATGACCGCCCGTCCCGACCTGATGCCCGTAGATTTAAAGAGACAGGGAAGAGCGGAAGAACATCTGGCTTTATTCCCCCCGCACACAAATGAAGACCGGGTAGAGCTTTTTGAAGCCATGAAGAAAAAAACCAGGCTGGAAATGACGGAAGATTATATTCCTGCCGTGATAGAAGAAGGGTTTAAAGTATTTTCCGGCGCAGATATGGAGGCCGCACTGACCCGCGCAAAATTCCGTTCAGCAGCACAAGGCGGGCATAAAGTAACACCGGAAATTCTGGATGAAGCACTGGCCGACTTTCTCCCCCCAACCTACCCCGAGGAAGTAGAACTGCAAACGCTAAGCGCTGTTATTGAATGCACGTCACAGTCACTGCTTCCCAAACGATACCGGGAGATGGACCGGGATGAAATACTTTCCAAAATAGACGAGCTAAAGTTTAAAATCGGATAGTGTAAAACACAGTTCTAATATTCTCTTGCATAAAAAATCTCTTGTTAGGTTTTGAAATAAATACTTTTTAAAACAATACAACTAAAAACCTAACAGGTTTTCTCCCATTAATAGCAAAACTGTGATAGCTATAAAAGCGATTGAAAGGAGTAGATTAGAAGTGTCTTCGATTGAGGTGAGATGAATATATCGTAATCATAAAAAAACCCCGGATGGCATTCGGCAATCCGGGGTTCAGGGTATAAATGAGTCGTTTTAAGAAATGCTAAAGAACGACTACTCTACAATGAATTTTCCTTTCATCAGGGCATAGTGGCCCGGGAAACTGCAAATGAAGTCGTATGTGCCGGCTTCAGGAACTGTAAATTCGATAGTTGTTTCTTCACCGCCACCAATAAGTTCGGTGTGAACGATTACTTGGTCTGTGTCTTCAGGAATATAGTCGTTAGCAGCGGCTTTAGAGGCAGCAGCACCAAATTCAGCAATTTTGGTTCCTTGTGTAAGTAGTACCCAGTTGTGTCCCATAGCTGCTTTTGGAAGCTTACCTGTGTGCTTTAGCGTCAGCACAACCGTTTGGCCGGCTTCAACTTTAATTTCATCCATATTGAACTGCATCTTGTCGTTGCCTTCAATAGTAATTTCTACTTTGTTGTCGTCTTGAGCTTGTACTATAAATGTAAATGCAAGCGCAAAAATTGCTAATACTGATAATAGAGTTCTCATAGTTTTTGGTTTTTTTTATGCGGCCACCGCATTGGGTTACCGACCTGTTTAAAGTTTTATCGTGCCAAACCTAAGGAAGTATTATGAATGTTTTGTGAAGAAATATTCATAATACAATTCAAAGATTTAGATAATGATATTGTAAGCAATAAAGTGGCTTTAAAGGCCTTAAGCACTGCTATACTCATTTTTATAGTTCAAATTTATCTTTGTTCCGATTTATAAAGGTTTATAAATCGTATTTATTATTCACATTTCTTAAAAACCTGCGGTAATGGAATACGCATTTCTACCTTTTTCGTGAATTTACGATGGCTCCTGTTGAACATGTGAATTTATTTAACCGGTATTTAAGGCTTTAAAGCAGTATTAAAGCCACCTTTTTAACCTGTTTGTTTACGAAATAAGGATGATAAATTAGAAAATTAACCAGGTGGTTGAAATGAATGGTTGAATAGCGTATGTTTACGGAAACAAATTGACGATATGAAAGAAAAAGATTCACAAAATACCGAAGAACAAATTTTTGAGGCAGCCAGTCGCGTTTTTTTAAATCATGGTTATGCCGGAGCCAGAATGCAGCAAATTGCGGATGAGGCAAAGATTAATAAATCGATGCTCCATTACTATTTTCGAAGTAAGGAAAAGCTTTTCAGGGCCGTATTTCAGAAACAAATGCTCCGGTTTTTTCCCAGTATTTTTGAAGTGCTTAGCAGTCCAATTGGGTTAGATAAGAAAATACCCAAGCTCATTGATGCCTATTATGAGTTTTTGCAGGAAAATCCGGTGGTTGTGCAGTTCATCATTCAGGAAATGAATAATCACCCCGAAGAACTCCAGCGGTTTATACAAGCGCAGGATATTCATCCCCCTCAATCTTTTGCAGATCAGATTAAGGAAGAAATCAGCAAGGGAAATATGAAAAACGTAGATCCGCGCCAGGTGCTCATCAGTATTATCGGCTTAATTTTATTCCCTTTTATAGCCCAAACAATGGTTACCGCCTTGTTTCAGCTTAGTGACGAGGAATATTTGAAATTCCTGAAAGACCGCAAGTGGTTTATGACAGACTTCATTTTAACCGCACTTAATTACAAAAAATCATGACTGCCTTATTTGTTGCCCTCGCTTTTTTTGCTGCTCCACAACAAACAGCTCCGGTCGATTCCATCAGTTTGCAGTATTGCTATAATCAAGCTGAGCAATACTATCCGGTGGGGCAGAAGAAAGCTATTCAGCATAAAATTGCAGGCTTGAATAAACAAATTGCTCATTCTGCATATTTCCCCCAAGTAAGCGTTCAGGCAAAGGCGAGCTATCAGTCTGAAGTTACGGAGTTTGGAATACCGGGAGGCCTTGCACCGCCTGCGGTTAGTAAAGATCAATATGAAGCGACGATTCAGCTGAATCAAAATATTTATAGCGGCGGGGCGGTTGGGATTCAGAAAAAACTGGCCGAATTAAAAGGGGAGCAGTCGGTATTAAGTACCGAAGTGGATATGCAGCAGGTTAGAGCGCAAATAGATGCTGTTTACTTTGGGATTTTACTGGCTCAGCAACAAAAAAAGGTCGTACATTTATTTGCAGAAAATCTTAGAGAGCGATTAAAAAATGTACGCTCAAAGGTAGAAAATGGAGTGCTTTTAAAAAGCCAACAGTATGTAATTGAAGCAGAATTACTTGGTTCAGCTCAAGATTCTGCTTCCACAGCTTCGGCTATTGCCGCCGGTTATCATCTTTTGGGAGAGCTGATTGGAGAGGAAATACCCATAAATACCAAGCTCGGGTTAGCGAATGTCTCAGAAACATCGGAAGAGGAAACTAGGAATATACTGCGACCGGAAATAGCCTTTTTTGATATGAGCAACAAGCTGTTTGCACAACAGAAAAAAGCAGCCTTTGCTAAAAAAATACCCACGGTTTCTGCTTTTGGGACAGCCGGGTATGGGAAGCCCGGATTCAACTTTTTAAATGATGATTTTCATGATTACTACATGGTGGGCCTTCGCGTAAATTGGAATTTTTTAGATTTTTTGAATGCAGATAAAGAGCAGGAAATCATGAAGTTGAAGCAACGGGAAATTTCTCAGGACAAGCTTGCCTTTGAGACGCAACTCAGCGGAAAGCTAAGTGAAATCAGAGAAGAAATAGCCATGCTGGAGGATAACATAGTTCGCGATCAGCAGATCATCAACAAAAGAGAATATGTGGTGGAAGAACAGGCTCAACTGCTTGAAAAAGGTGTAATTACGGCTACGGAGTATATTACGGAGCTGAATGGTGCTCACCGTGCAAGGCTGTCTCTTTATACCCATAAAATAAAATTACTGAAAGCTAAAGTGGCTCTGCGTACCGCTATGGGACTGGAACTTAATTAATACGAAAAATGATGAAATCAGAAAGAAAAAATAGCTATAAGCAAATGATCCGGATGCTGTCCGTCTTGTTTATAGCAATCGGAATAACAGGTTGCAGCACTCCCGAAAAATCGGATGCTTATGGACAGTTTGAGGTTGAAGAGGTGAGCGTTTCTTCGGAAGCATCCGGGATAATGCAAAGCTTTGACGTGAAGGAAGGTGCATATTTAGAAGAAGGACAAATAATTGGTCAGGTTGATTCTACTGCGCTTCACTTACAAAAGAAGGAGTTGCTGGCTTCTATGAATGCCATTCTCACAAATGTGGATAAACTAAATGCCGAAAAATCGATTTATAAAGAACAGCTTGAAACGGCTCAAAAAGAGTTGAATCGGTTCACCTCATTAAAAAAAGAACAAGCTGCTACTCAGCAGCAAATAGATCAGGCGCGTGGAAAAGTAAATGTGCTACGCAAAAAAATAGCAGCTGTAGAGGTTCAAAAGAAATCCATTCAAGCCGAGATAGAAAAATTGAAGGCCAAACAGTCTCAGTTGGAATATCAGATTGATAAAACTACGCTTGTAAATCCTGTGGCGGGAATGGTATTGCATAAGCTGGCCGAACAGGGAGAATTAACGGCTATCGGGAAACCGCTTTACGATATTGCCAATTTAACAGAAATGACACTGCGGGTGTACGTATCCGGGGCACAGCTGCCGAAGGTGAAATTAGGCGCACCGGTTGAAGTTTTAATCGACAAAAATGAGAATAAGAATGAAAAGCTGGAAGGGAAAGTAAGCTGGATTTCTTCAAAAGCAGAGTTTACCCCACGAATGATTCAAACCAAAGATGAGCGGGTAACTCAAGTATATGCGGTTAAAATTACGGTAAAAAATGAGCAAGGAAAGTTGAAAATTGGAATGCCGGGAGAAGTTAATTTTTAGCTGAAAGAAATCATAAATCAATAATTTACAGATTGGATGCAGTTGTACACATATCGTCTATTTCCAAAAATTTTGGAGCTGTTGAGGCCCTGAAAGAGGTTTCTTTTGAGGTGAACCAAGGGGAACTGTTTGGACTTATTGGTCCCGATGGAGCGGGTAAAACTACCTTGTTCAGAATCCTGAATACCTTGTTAATTCCGGATGCGGGAAAAGCCACTGTACTGGGGCGAGATGCAGTGGAAGACTACGAGAAAATTCGGCCGTTACTGGGATATATGCCGGGCTCATTTTCGCTGTATCAAGATTTAACGGTTGAGGAAAACTTAGCTTTTTTTGCTACCGTATTCGGTACCACTATCGAAGAAAATTATGAGCTGGTGAAGCCTATTTATCAGCAGTTAGAAATGTTTAAAGACCGCCTGGCCGGAAATCTTTCGGGCGGGATGAAGCAGAAGCTGGCACTCAGTTGTGCACTTATTCATAAACCCCAGCTGCTGCTTCTGGATGAGCCAACCACCGGTGTAGATGCCGTTTCGCGCAAAGAATTTTGGGATATGCTGAAGCTTCTGAAATCGGATGGCATCACTATTATTGTATCAACCCCTTATATGGATGAAGCTGATTTGTGCGACCGCGTGGCCTTAATGCAGAGCGGCGAAATTATGCAAATTGATGCGCCACGGGCTATTGTGCAATCACAAAAACAGCAGATGTTAGGTATTCGCTCCTCAAACATGTACGCACTCATGGAAGCATTAAAAGCTTACTCAAAAACAAATACGGTCTATCTGTTTGGGGCATCTGTGCATTACTCTGAGAAGGACGGAAAGCCAAATAAAGAAGCCTTGCTTCAATACTTAAAGCAAGCAGATATACCGGGGATTGAGATTCAGGATTTGCAGCCAAATATTGAGGACACGTTCATGTGGCTAATGGGAACTGAGGAGCAGGAACATGTCTGACATTTCCATCAAAACCAATCGTTTAACTCGAAAATTCGGCGACTTTACGGCGGTTGATGAAATTACCTTTGAAGTAAATAAAGGAGAAATTTTTGGATTTTTAGGAGCCAACGGAGCCGGAAAAACTACGGCCATGCGCATGCTTACCGGATTACTGTCACCCACCGATGGCGAGGCAACCGTAGCCGGATTGGATGTGTACACCGACGCCGATGCCATCAAAAAGAAAATTGGATATATGAGCCAAAAATTCTCGCTGTATGATGACTTAACTCCGGCAGAAAACATTCGGTTTTACGGAGGTGTTTATGGATTAAAGAGGGATATTTTATCTGAAAAAAGCACTGAAATTATAAAGTTGCTTGGGCTTCAAAAAATTCAAAACAAACAAGTAGGAGAAATGCCGCTGGGCTGGAAGCAGAAATTGGCATTTGCCATTTCATTAATTCATAACCCTGAAATTGTGTTTTTGGATGAGCCTACAGGCGGCGTGGATCCCGTTACCCGCCGGCAGTTCTGGGAAGAAATTTATAAAGTAGCCAATCAGGGTGTTACCGTTTTTGTAACCACACACTATATGGATGAGGCCGAGTATTGCGATCGCGTTTCTATTATGGTAGATGGAAGGATTGATGCGCTCGGCTCTCCCGAAGAACTTAAAGAGCAATTCAGTGCAAAATCTATGGATGAAGTATTTTTGCAGCTGGCCCGCACGGCCAAAAGGGGAGAGCAATGAACGCATTTCAAGGCTTTGTTCGCAAAGAATTCAAGCAAATTTATAGAGATAAAAGAACGCTGCTTATTCTGTTTGGAATGCCCATTATTATGCTCATTCTCTTTGGTTTTGCCATCCGGAACGAAGTGACGAATGCTGAAATTGGAGTTTTAGATCTGGCGAAAGACAAGGCTTCCCAAACCATTATCCAAAAACTGGAAGCTTCTTCGGCATTTGCAGTAACGGCCTACTTATCAAGCTATGACGAGGTAGAAGCACTGTTCCGCAAGGGGAATATTAAAGAAGTAGTTGTTTTTGAAGCGAACTTCAACGAAAAATTACTGAAAACCGGATCGGCAAATATACAGCTTGTAACAGATGCCACAGACCCAAACATGGCTAATTTGGTGCAATCTTATACAACAAATATTGTGCAAGATTATATGCAGCAGCTAAGTCCGGGCGGTGGGACGATGGCTGGGTTAAAGCCGGAAGTAAGGATGTTGTATAATCCGGAACTGCGCAGCGTAAACTTATTTGTGCCGGGATTAATAGCCGTTATTTTGATGCTCATTTCGGCGTTGATGACTTCCATCTCCATCACTCGCGAGAAAGAAATGGGCAATATGGAAATTTTGCTCGTTTCTCCTCTTAAACCGTATCATATTATAATTGGGAAAGTGTTGCCTTATCTGGTGCTTTCCATCATAAATGTAATCAGTATTTTATGGCTGGCACAATTTGTATTTGAAGTGCCATTTCAGGGTTCTTACATCCTGTTTTTTGCCGAGTCAATACTGTTCATTTTAACAGCACTGGCGCTTGGGGTTTTTATATCGGCCGTGGCCAATAACCAGCAAACGGCTATGATGGTTTCGCTGGCCGGGCTGTTGCTCCCCACCGTTTTGTTATCGGGATTTATCTTTCCCGTAGCCAGCATGCCCGTGTCTTTACAGCTGTTGTCGCACATTATTCCCGCAAAATGGTTTTTAATTATTGTGCGTGAAATTATGCTCAAAGGCTCGTCTATAGTGCTGCTTTGGAAGGAAACGCTGATACTGGTAGGCATGAGCCTGTTTTTTATAACGCTGAGCTTAAAGAAATTTAAAGTGAGGCTGCAATGAGAGTTATCCTGTTTTTACTGCAAAAAGAGTTTATTCAGATATTCCGCAACCGTGCCATGTTGCCCATACTTTTTGTACTGCCCGTTGTACAGTTACTGGTGCTTTCTTTTGCCACAACGTATGAGCTTAAAGAAGTTGAATTTGGCCTTGTTGACCGCGATCAGTCTGCATTTTCCAGAGGATTGATTGAACAGTTTCAAGCCACCGGATACTTTCAGCTTCAGTTCGAAACTTTTGATCATGAGGAAGCTTTAAAAGCCATGCAGGCCGGTAAAATAAGCATGATTATTGATATACCGGCTCATTTTGAACAAGATTATAAGAAGGGGCAACCGGCCGCGCTTCAATTAGTTATAGATGCGGTGGACGGCAGTACGGCCGGGCTGATTCAGTCTTACAGTGCCGCTATTTTGAATGATTTTTCCCAAAACCATCGCACTGAAATTCGCTCTCATGTTAAACAGCTTGCCGCAAACAGACCGGCTGTAATAAATATCATTCCCCAAAACTGGTACAACCCCGATTTAGATTATTTGACCTTTATGGTACCCGGAATATTAGTGGTACTGGTAGCCATGATTGGATTATTTTTATCAGGAATGAATATTGTGCGTGAACAGGAAATTGGCACTATAGAACAGCTGAACGTAACACCCATCAAAAAGTATCAGTTTATTATTGGCAAGCTGCTCCCATTTTGGCTTATCGGAATGTTTGATTTATTGATTGGCTTGGCTTTGGCCCGCTTTGGCTTTCAGATTCCTTTTTTGGGAAGTTTGGCAACCATTCTTGTGGCTGCGGGAATTTTCTTGGTAGTAATTCAAGCCATGGGCTTGTTGATTTCAACCCTTACTAACACGCAACAGCAGGCTATGTTTATCGCATGGTTTATTATGGTGATTTTTATTTTGATGGGTGGCTTGTTTACACCTATTGAAAGCATGCCGGTGTGGGCTCAAAAATTAAGCTATTTAAACCCCATGGCTTATTTTATCAAAATTATGCGGATGGTACTCCTGAAAGGAGCCGGCTGGGGCGACATTCAGAAAATGGTGTATGCTTTGGTGGCAATGGGCGGCGTGCTGGTGCTCTTTTCTATCAATCGTTACAAAAAAACAGCGGGATAAAGCCGTGAAATTTAAAGAGCCGGCTGATACGGCTAATACTCAGCAATATCACGAAGGGCAAAATAATCCTCTTCCAAATAGTCGGTATTAATAATTATTCCGCCAATCAAAATAACAGGACTTGAGCCTACATGTTCCTTGCAAGCTGTAATAATGTCTTTTAGTTCTTTTTCAATTTGGGCATACACAATATCAGTAACGGCTTTAATTTTATTTTCAGCAGATTGTATTTTATCTAAATGTTCGGTGAAAAGCCGATTAACCTGAGACTGCTGATAATCATCATGTGAAACCTGAAGCACGTTGCCGGATTTTATATGCCCCAACCCGGTAATTATTGAGCCGCAGCAGGTGGTGTGATGGCTTTGCCCCTCGCGCGCAATTTCGCCAACAGTTCCCTCTTTTGAAATCCCTATATGAGGACCGTACACAATAAAAGCGCCACCGTTTTCAGGAATATGAGAAGCAAAAGCTTTATACCCTGTTTTTCCGGTGAAGGGGAGGCCGGAAATTCCCCCAAAACGAAAAGCACCGGGCCCCACAAAACGATGGTTTAGGAAATTAAAGGTATTATTAACTTCATCACTGCAAATTGAAGTTCCCCAAATACACTGTTTCGGTGCAAGCTGCCTTTTTTTCAATTCATCAATAATAATGTGCTTTAGTGTGAATAGTGGCTTTGCTTGAGGGTAGTGCCGGGTGATGTGCTGCATCTATTAAATATAGGTTTATTTTAAACAGGGTCTAAATTACAGATATCAGCATCAAAAGAGCAATAAAAATAACAAGTAGGAAAACAGTTTCTCTATGACAGGGATAAACAAAATAAATGAAATTAATTGTACATGGGTGGCTGAAAAATGTGTATCTTAAAAGCTTATTAAAAATTGTGAGTCCACGATAAGACTGGAACAACCGTTTTCGAAAGAAAACATTCAGGTTTGTAGAACCTTGCTGGCCTTTATGAATCAAGCAGTCGCGCTTGCCTCTTGTCATCAGCTCACCTCAATCAATTCCCGACAAGATGAATAAGCAGCATGAACCTTCTTTGAACGGGTAAAAACTGACAATAATATTTTATGCCAACTTTTCAAGAACTGGGTTTAATGCCCGAAATATGCGAAGCTGTTAAAGATTTAGGCTTCGAAAATCCAACTGAAGTACAAGAGCGGGCCATTCCCAATATTTTAGCTTCTCAAAATGATTTAATTGCTTTAGCAAGAACCGGAACGGGTAAAACCGGTGCTTTCGGGCTCCCCGTTTTACAGCAAATTGATACCAACAACAATTCTGTGCAAGTGCTGGTGCTTTCACCCACGCGTGAATTAGCCATACAGATAGCACGCGACTTTAAGTCGTTTACTACCCACAAAAAAGGTATTAAAAGTGTAGCTGTTTATGGCGGAACCAGTATTTCGAGCCAAATAAAAGCTCTGAATAAGGGTGTGCACGTTGTAATAGGAACCCCCGGCCGTATGCTGGACCTGATTAGAAGAAGAAAACTGGATGTAACCAATGTTCGCTCATTGATTCTTGACGAAGCCGATGAAATGCTGAATATGGGCTTTCAGGAAGACTTAGACGCTATTTTAGCTGATACTCCAAAAGATAAGCAAACACTGCTTTTTTCAGCAACCATGCCTAAGCAAATCCAAAAAATGGCGCGCAGGTACATGCACAATCCGGAAGAGATAGAAGTGAATGCACGCAACTCCGGTGCGCTGAATGTGGAGCATCATTATTATATGGTGCGCGCAAGCGACCGTTACGAAGCGCTTAAACGGATAGTGGATCTCAACCCGAATATTTATGGAATTGTTTTTTGCCGGACTCGAAGGGAAACCTCTCAGGTGGCTTCAAAACTTTCCAAAGAAGGGTATAACGCTGATTTACTGAATGGAGATTTATCGCAAAATCAGCGTGATGAGGTAATGAACCGATTTAGAAAAGGAGAGTTGCAGTTGTTGATTGCAACCGATGTAGCAGCTCGCGGACTGGATGTGGACAATCTGACTCACGTAATTAATTACAACCTTCCCGATGATTTAGAAGTATATATTCACCGAAGCGGAAGAACCGGACGTGCCGGAAACAGTGGTATTTCGGCTGCCATTATTCATACGCGTGAAACCGGGAAAATAAAGGCTTTGGAGAGAATGTCAGGCAAAAAATTCATCAAACAGGAAGTACCTTCAGGCGAAGAGGTGTGTGGTGTACGCATGATGGATATGGTAGAAAAACTGCGAGCTACAGAAGTAAACGAAGCTCAGATTGAAAAGTATTTGCCTCAAGTTTATGAGAAACTATCTGACTTAGGCTGGCAAGAACTGATTCAACACTTTGTGTCTATGCAGATTAACCAGCTGCTGGAGTATTATAATGAAGCCGGCGATATTAATGCTTCAGGCAAAAATCGCGGGAAGTCTAACAACAGGAAAAAGTCCGGCCGAAAGAATAAAGGCTCAAGAGGATCCAATAACAGACATGCCGAAGCCGGGTTTACCCGATACTTTATCAATGTTGGAAGCCGGGATGGATTAAACCCTGCTCGACTTATGGGCGTGGCTAATGAGCAGCTGAGTGGCAAAAAACCGGAGTTTGGTAAAATTGACATTCAAAACAACTTCTCCTTTTTTGAAACCGAAGAAGGGTTCGATAATAAGCTGATTGACTCTCTGTCGGGTACTCAGTTTGAGGGCCGTGAAATTGCTGTAGAGTTAGCCAAGCCGGATACAAATGGCTCATCAGGCGGTTCCGGAAACTCAGGAAGGAAGGGCAAAGGCGGACGTATCAAAAAGAAAAAGCGATACGCTTAATTATTAAAATTGAGATAAGAGATTGCTCCTAAACGGCCGTTTGGGAGCAAGTTTCTCAATCAAAAAGCCAAAGTTAAATAGGCTGTGGCTAATTAGTTATCAGAGTTTGGTTGGATTTGGAGCGTCTCCATATACCTCTTTTGGATCAAATACTTTCTCATCTTCTTCAAAACGGAGCGTTCCGTTAGTTTCAGTAAACTCATTGCCAATGGGTATGCTTCGGTAAAAGCAAGAGCGATAGCCAACGTGGCAGCTTGCGCCATTTCCCTGTACTTCAACGCGCAGCCATACGCAGTCCTGATCGTCATCAATACGTAATTCCTTTACGGTTTGCACCAATCCGCTGGTAGCTCCTTTATGCCACAAAACATCACGACTTCGGCTGTAATAAACAGCTTCTCCAATTTCTATGGTTTTTTTGAAGGCCTCCTCATTCATATAGCCATGCATCAGTAACTCTCCTGATTCATAATCGGTAGTTACTACAGGAATAAGTCCATTTTCCTGAAATTTTGGAGCTAAATCGGTTCCTTCTTCAACCTGCTCTACTGTTTTTCTTTTTTTGAATGTAATGTCGCTCATGGTATAAAATTGCGTAGTTTAAGTATGGAATATTCCGGAAAATATACCCGGTTATAAATTGATTGTTTTTAAATTTTTGTAAGCCATTATCTTTGTTATCAGTATAATGGATGGTGCATTAAATATTGCGGAAATTGGTTGTTAGGATTTAGTATCTGCTTCTTTTTTTGGAACCGGATCGTATCCGTCTCCGCCCCATGGATGGCAACTGCCAATGCGTTTAAGTCCCAACCAAAAGCCTTTCAGTGGGCCCCACTCGTTCACGGCTTCAATCATGTATTGCGAACAGGTGGGAGAGTAGCGGCAGCTTTTACCCAGCCAGGGAGAAATGGCTAACTGATAAAACCGAACCAGCCCTATAATCAGCTTGCTGAATATGAATTTCAGCCATCGCATTACTCAATCTTAAAAGTAGTGCCATCTTTGCCATCCATAAGCTGAACGCCCATTTCTTTGAGATCATCCCGAATGGTATCCGAAAGTTCAAAGTTTTTATCAGCGCGCGCTTGCTTTCGAATTTGAATCAGAAGCTTTATTAAATTGGCTGTAAGTTCTTCATTCCCACCGGCTTCTAGCTGAGGCCAAATGCCTAATACGCCATCTACAAAGCTATGGAGAAATTCTTTGATATCATCCAAATTGGATGGCATATTCTTATCATTAATTCGTTTCCTTATTTCTCTCAGATCCTCAAAGAGCGTGGCAATAGCTTGAGCCGAGTTGAAATCATCATTCATAGCGGTTTCAACCGAATGCTTTAAGCCGTCTAAGTCAAATGCTTCTCTGGAACCGGCTTCTGCATTCTCAATAGTTAAAATCATGGAGTGTAAGTTTTTGAGGCCACTTTCAGCTCCACTCAAGGCGCTTTCGGAAAAATCGGTGGTGCTTCGGTAATGCGACTGAAGCAAGAAAAAACGAATAACTTCGGGCGGCCAGGCACGCGTAAGCAGTTTGTGGTCGCCGGTAAAAAATTCATGCAAATTAATAGCATTACCCAGCGACTTCCCCATTTTTTGTCCTTCCAGGGTAACCATATTGTTGTGCAGCCAGTATTTTACAAACTCTTTGTTATGGGCACATTCCGACTGTGCAATTTCACACTCATGGTGCGGAAATTGGTTCTCGAGTCCGCCACCGTGTATGTCAAAAGTTTTACCTAAATACTTGGTACTCATAGCCGAGCACTCGATATGCCAGCCCGGGTATCCTACGCCCCAGGGCGAATCCCACTTCATTATGTGGCTGTCGTCTGCTTTTTTCCACAGGGCAAAATCTTCCGGATTTCTTTTATCGGAAGCTGTTTGCACACGCGTTCCGGCCTCGGCGTCTTCTGTTTTGCGCCCGCTCAGTTTTCCGTAATCAGGATTTGAAGAAACATCAAAGTAAACATTGCCATCTACATTATAGGCATTTCCATTTTCAATGAGTTTCTTAATCATGGCAATTTGCTCGGGAATATGGCCGGTAGCACGCGGCGAGATATCCGGGCGCAGTACATTCAGCGCATCCATATCACGGAAATAGGTGTAGGTATATTTCTCGGCAATTTCCATAGGCTGCACCTTTTCGAGACGCGCCTGTTTGCTGAGCTTATCTTCCCCTTCCTCGCCATCACCTACTAAATGGCCAACATCGGTAAGGTTTTGAACATACCGCACTTTATATCCGGAATACCGCAAATAGCGCAGTATAACATCAAAAGAAACATAGCTTTTTGCATGTCCTAAATGAGCATCGCCATATACAGTAGGGCCGCACACATACATTCCCACATGGGGAGGATTGATGGGCTCAAACCGTTCTTTTTTTCTTGATAGCGTATTATAAACGTGAAGAGATGCTGTCTTTTTTTCGGCCACTGTAATTATTGAATCTCAGTATTGGTTCTTATGTAGTCGATAAACTTTTGCTTGGTATCTTCATTTTTGAAAGCTCCCCGGTATTCGGCTGTAATGGTAGAGCTGGTGGTATCTTTAATACCTCGGGTTGATACGCACAGGTGCTTGCTGTCTATAAAAACAGCTACATCATCTGTTTCTAATGCGGTTTGAAGTTCATCTGCAATTTGAAGAGTGAGCCGCTCCTGTACTTGTGGACGGCGCGAGTAATAATCTACAATGCGATTAATTTTAGACAAACCAATTACTTTTTTCCCGGATGGAATGTAAGCCACATGTGCTTTACCCAGAAAAGGCAAAAAGTGATGCTCACAAAAAGAAGTAACCTGAATATCTTTTACGGTTAGCATGCCACCATACTCGTAATTGTTGTTAAATTGACGAGCAACCGGTTTATTTTTAGGGTTTAAACCTTCAAAAATTTCCTTTACGTACATTTTAGCAACGCGGTAAGGAGTTCCTTTCAGGCTGTCGTCCGTGAGGTCTAAACCAAGCGTTTGCATAATTTCAGCAAAGTGCTCCTGAATAATTTCAATTTTTTCATCATCGGTTTTCTCAAAAGCGTCTTTTCGGAGGGGAGTCTCGGCAGATGTACCAATGTGATTTTCGCCTATTTCTTCGGCTGTAATATTTTCTAAATCCAATTTTCTAATATTCTGAATTATAATTCTACCTGTTCAGGATGCACCTGAAGCTTTCTAACATAACCCGAAAGATAAGGGTTCCTGATATTAATTAATAGCTTCGCAAAGGTATTCAAGTATTGAATTATTGATTAAAGGCATAGTTTTTATCAAAGTTTGGGTTGAATGGAATTTTGACTGAAAGCTGAATATTAGAGTTTTATTGGCAGGCTGAGAGTGATAACTTGTCGTTTACATTCAATTCAATAAAAAATCTAAAACCGACTATGATAAAGCATATTGTAATGTGGAAGCTGAAGGAAGTGGCACAGGGTAAAACTAAAGCAGAGAATGCGCAAGTAATGAAAGACCTGCTCGAAGGGTTACCAGAGAAAATAGAAGAGCTGCAACAAGCTGAAGTAGGTATTAACATACTTGAAGGAAACAACGACTCCATTTGTGATGTAGTGCTTACTGTTGAGTGTAATTCAAAAAAAGATTTAGAAATTTATGCCGCCCATTCTGATCATCTAAAAGTAGTTAGTTTTATTAAAAAAGTAGTAACCGAACGGAGAGTGGTGGATTACCAAGCGTGATGGAAGAGCCTGAACCTATTGAAATTCCCATTAACGGTGTGCTGGATTTGCACCTGTTTAAACCCAATGAGCTGGGTGATCTCATTCCGGATTATATTGAAGCTTGTTTAGAGAAAGAAATTTACTCGCTCCGTATTATTCATGGAAAAGGGAAGGGTGTTTTGCGGCGCAGTGTCCACTGCTTGTTAGATAGAAATACGCATGTGAAATCGTACAGTTTGGCATCCGACAGAAGCGGATGGGGCGCTACCATTGTGGAGCTCAGTAAGTAAATAAAGCTACTTTTTATAATTTTGTGACTTGTTCGTTTTCCAGCTTATAAACCTGATTGCTTTCGGGGCAGGTGGCTTCGTTGTTTTTATTGAATTTTAACCTGTGCCCGTACTCACTCACCCAGCCAATTTGCCGGGCGGGATTTCCCACCACCAGCGCATAAGCAGGCACCGGCTTGGTGATTACGGCTCCGGCGCCAATCAGGCAGTAAGCGCCCAACTCATTTCCACAAATAACGGTGGCATTGGCCCCGATAGAAGCACCTTTACGAACGTAGGTTTCCACATATTCATCTCGCCGAACTACAGCACTTCTTGGATTTATAATATTGGTGAAAACCATAGACGGGCCCAGAAATACATCATCCTCACAAATAACACCGGTGTAAATAGAAACATTATTTTGAACTTTTACATTTTGCCCGAGTTTCACCTTTGGAGAAACCACTACATTTTGGCCTAAGTTACAGTTTTCGCCTAAAATGGCTCCTGTCATTATATGTGAAAAGTGCCAGATTTTAGTTCCTTTCCCGATTTTAGCGCCCTCATCAATAACGGCCGTCTCGTGTGCAAAATAATCCATAGTAATCAGTTTTTGGGTTGGCTGATATTAGCCATTGTTTAGCTTTTGTGAAAATAATTACTTTCGGCGGCAAATTTATTTTTATAGGAATGAAATCACCGTAACTTTAGAATTACCTGCTGCTGCCCGAACCGGCATCAGCACGGGTTTTCACTAAATAATTTGATCAGCAGCATGCAGCATTCCCAAAAGGAAAAATTAAAAAATCGGCTCAATACAGAAATTAGCCGAATCAATACGCTTCTTGAGAAGTACGACCAATCGAGTAAACAGCTTTCTTACATTCGCCTGGGGTACTTTGTTGTATCGGTAATTGCTTTATATGCTACTTCTAAATCGGGGAGTGATTTTTTCTTTTTCAGTGCTTTGCTGGCATTTTCAGGCGGCTTTATTTATTTGATTTCAAGACATCGAAAAATAACGCAACACCGCGAAAAACTGTCTTACCTGATGGCTGTAAAGCAGGAGCACGTTGCGCGTATTGAGCTTGATTGGGAAAAGCTGCCTGAAAAAATGCAGACAGATGATTACCGGACGCATCCTTTTGCGGAGGATTTGAATGTTGTGGGGAAATACTCGCTGCATCATTTGTTAGATACGGCTGTTTATGAAGGCGGCTCGGAACGGCTAAAAGACTGGCTGCTGAATCAGCATCCTCAAAAAGATGAGATAACAAAACGCCAAAAGCTGGTAAAAGAGTTAAAAAAGCTGGGCTCTTTTCGAGATCGAATTCAGGTAAATGCGTTTATAAGTCGCAAAGAACTTTCTGACAAAGATTGGTCGATGGAACAGCTGCTGAAGTGGATGAGTCAGCCCAAAAAAGTGAAGTTTAAAAATACGTTAGCTATACTTTCGGCGCTGGCGTTGGCCAACATTATCTTGCTAATTACTGCTATCGCGGGGATTACCGGTCCATACGTGCTGCTTACTTTTGTGAGCTATTTAATGGTGTATAATTTCAATAGCCACAAAATTTCGGGTTTATTTGATGCTGCTTATCAGATTGACAAGCAGTTGAAGCGCTTTGGAAGCATTCTGTTATATATAGAGCAATATGATTTTCGAAATGCTCCGGCGCTAAGTGCGTTTTTAGATGGTATTAAAAACTCAGCAGAGTCTCCTTCTTTTTATTTGAAAAAAGTAGCGCGACTGGGTGGTGCGGCATCACTCCAGAAAAACCAGGTATTATGGCCGCTGGTAAATATGGTGCTGCCCTGGGATATGTACTTTTCCATGAAAATGGAAGCGCTGAAAGCCGAACTGGAGCCAAAACTCTCGCACTGGCTGGATGTTTTTTATGATCTGGAGGCACTGAATTCGCTGGCTAATTTCGCAGCTTTAAATCCTGATTATTCATTTCCTGAAATTACTGAGCCGGAAGGAGCCTACCTTAAAGCCACTGATTTGGGGCATCCGCTCATCCATTATTCAGTAAAAGTAACCAACAGCTTCAGCGTTGATCACAACAAAGATTTATTCCTGATTACCGGCTCTAATATGGCCGGAAAAAGTACGTTTTTGCGAACGGTGGGTATTAATTTGTGTCTCAGTTTTGCCGGAGGTCCTGTTAACGCTGAACAGTTACAAACCGGATTATTCCGATTATTCACCAGTATTAATGTGAAAGATTCGCTGGAGCAGGGATTATCTCATTTTTATGCAGAAGTGAGAAGGCTTCGCAGTTTATTGGATGCCTTGGAAGAAGAACAGGAACTGCCATTATTCTTTTTTGTGGATGAAATTTATAAAGGGACAAATAACCGGGAGCGCTATCAGGGGGGAGCCGCATTTTTGCGAAGTGTTGCCGGCAAAAACGGTGCGGGCATGGTTTCTACACACGATTTAGAACTGGCCTCACTGGCTGATGAAATTCCGGAATTACAGAACTGGCATTTTTCGGAAACCATCGAAGACAATAAAATGAGTTTCGAATACACGCTTAAAAAAGGTCCTTGCCCAACTACTAATGCACTTAAAATAATGGAAATCGAAGGCCTTCCCATCAAATAATAAATGCCTGAACTTCATTAAATATTCACAAACATCCTAAAATGATGTCTGTAAGTCTCTGTGTTCCAAAAAGTTAAATAAGACAATAAGGTCTTAATTCTTCATAATTCCTTCACCTCTGTTTCTTTTCTTGGTAGCGAGTTACGGAAGTAGCTTTTAAAGTATCAATAAAAACATGAGGTCCATATTATGAGAAAATTAGTATTAACTATACTGCTATTTGTTTCGGTGAGCTTTAGCGCATTTGCCCAAAGCTACTCAGTTAATTCTGATGAAAGCAAAGTTACTATAACGGGTACCTCCACCCTGCACGATTGGGAATCTGTAGCAGAAACCATTGATGGTTCTGCGACCATTATTATACAAGAAGAAAAGCTGGAAGCCATTGAAGGGTTAACCTTTGATGTTGTTTCAGCAAGCATTAAAAGCGGGAAAGGCGGCATGGATAAAAAAACGCATGGCGCATTAGATGCAAAAAAACACCCAAAAATTGTGTTTAATCTCGCTGATATATCCTCCATAGAGGATGGCACATTAATGGCAACCGGTAATTTGACTATTGCCGGCCAAACAAAACCTATTGAGCTAACCGTTGGCTATGAACTTAAAAGCAACGGGTCAATTGTTTTTACCGGAACCAAACCCATCACAATGTCTGACTATGGTATTGATCCGCCAACAGCGGTCTTTGGTACCATCAAGGCAGGAGATGATGTGCAGGTCCATTTTGAAGTTGAATTTACACTGAATAAATAGTTCTAACTACTTAATCATAAATCACTAATCACAACACAAAAACCTAAGGTCATGAAAAACCAACTGAAATTACTTTCAACCTTATTTCTCACACTAATAATAGGAGTTTTTGCAGCTTCGCAAACGCAAGCTCAGGAACGGAATGACATTCAATACTTCACTCCGCCCACGAAGGCCGCGTTAAATGTATTTGAATCTCCATTTACTACAGATAAAGAGTTCAACGGATTACAAGTACGAATAGGTGGAGCTAATACCCTTCAGTTCCAAGGCATCACTCACGATAATGATGCAGGATTGGATGACTTAGAAAATAATTTCAACCTTGCTACTTCTAATTTAGATCTGGATGTGGCTCTGGCTCCCGGGCTAAGAATGCACCTTCGTACCTATCTTTCTTCTCAGCACCACCCTGAGCCCTATGTAAAAGGCGGATACATTCAGATAGACAGCTTTGATTTTATTGAAGAAGGTTTCCTTTCAGGATTATCTGACCACTTGCGAATAAGAGTAGGCCACATGGAGACAAATTATGGAGATAACCACTTCCGTCGCAGCGACAATGGTGCCACTATTACCAACCCCTTTGTTGGTAACTACTTGATGGATTCTTTCACCACAGAAGTTGGTGGAGAAGTATATGTTTATTCCGGCGATTTATTTGGAATGGTTGGACTGACTAATGGCAAGCTGAATCAAAGTACTACAAAATCATACGCAAAATTTACCGATGTGAATGGTGATGTTGTGAATCAAGTTCATATTCCTGCAAAACCATCTGTATTGGCTAAATTGGGATATGATTCTCAAATCAATGAAGATTTAAGAATTCGTCTAACCGGTTCTTTGTACCACTCTCCTGAATCTCCCGCTATGTATTTATACGCCGGAGACCGTGCCGGTTCTCGTTACTATAATGTTATTACTCCCGGAAACTTCCGTGCCGGTCGTATTAATCCCGGATTTGGCAACCAGGTAACTGCCATTATGATTAACCCATTTGTGAAGTTCCAGGGATTGGAGTTTTATGGTGTGTTTGAAACAGCTTCCGGCAAATCAATATTCTTGCCTAATGCAACTGCAACCGATTACCAAACTACCGACTCAAGAACCTTCACTCAGTTAGGTGCAGAGCTGTTGTACCGTTTTGGAGCCGAGGAAAAGTTTTACGTAGGCGGCCGATACAATACCGTTTCCGGCGAGCAAGCCGGCGGTACCGATGTTGATGTAAGCCGCATTAACTTTGGTGGCGGATGGTTTTTAACCGACAACGTGCTTACCAAACTTGAATATGTAAATCAGCAGTATAACGACTTTTCCGGACCATATGCCGGGGCAGAGTTTAGTGGAATAATGTTAGAAGCCGTAATAAGCTTCTGATATACCGACCTCATAGGAAAAGGGCGGGCTGTGAAAGGCTCGCTCTTTTTTGTGGATACTATTTAGCAATGCTCATTCCGAAATACTTTTAAATCCGGATTAAAATTAGATCACTATATAAAATCCGTTATCCCACACGCATGAATGTAATGATGTGGAGTAACGGGTTTTTTTATGGTCTCTAAAATCAACAAAACCCTGCTAATTTCGGTTCAAAATGTGAATGTTGTTAAGGTGTGTTGATGAAAGTAACGGTTCAACTTCCGAGGTTGCTACTCCCACTTTGAACTGTGATTTTTGTGATGGGTGTGATATTCATGATGGTTTTGGCATTAATCAGGAAATTTTCATTAACAAATAACCATTCACCAAAAATCGTCCATCACAAACCGGTCGTTCGATCTTTCGCAAATCATGTAAACAGAAGTATAGAATTGCTAACTAAACCATATCCACCAACACCTTCCGCATTTGTAGCGAGCTACAAATGGCACCTTCCTCAAGGAAGGACTTTTCGTGGGCCTTTAACAGTTATGGATTTAGCATATATCTGAACTTATTTCCAATCCAAAATGTAAGTCTCTCCTTGAGGAGAGTGCAATTTATTTAACATCTCGTTGAATAAATTGCGAGAGGTGTTGGTGATGGAGGAATGAAATGTTTTTCCGCCAGATAGCTTGTATTACCCTCGCTCCCAACGACCTCGTTGGGAGCGCTATAAAGAACCACCCGGTTCAAAAACGAACATATCGCCACGGCGGGCGTTGCTGAGGTCAGCAGCCATATTTCCCGAGATTGCTTCGGCGGTTTACATAAAAACCCGGTTCTGCAAAATCACGCCTCGCAAAAGTTTTCTTCTGCGAGGAGTGTTATTCTTTGAGCTGTTAAGCCAAAGAATGAACGACGCAGCAGTCTCGTGAATGTGCCTATGGCGCAGAACAGCGCCTCACAAAGTTGACTTTTTCTACTAACCACTAAACATGATTAGGCTGACTAAATACGTTTTGAAATGGCCTGGCGAAATGTGGATTAGGTAAAACCAGTAACAAATATCCCATTTCCTAAAAACCCGTCGCAAATCATTTATACAGATTATTGATGTATATCTGCAAATTTCTGTTATTTTAGGGCTGATTCGTTTTGCCGGAAGATTCTATGTTAAATACATTGAACTTCATTGATAAAATAAAACGGGAACATGTGAAGATAGAAATGAAAAAGCGGATATATCATATTGCTTTAGGCCTGGCTACAGTTGCTTTTTTCGCTGCTGTTTCACCCATTCAGCTAACACAAGCACTTAAAATTGGAGATAAAGCGCCTAAAACGTCTCACCGTATGGAAGATACCTCAGGGCGTTCGTTAACGCTGGCAGATGCGACCGGGGCTCAAGGATTACTGGTTTTATTTACCGGCAATACATGCCCATGGGTAGCCAGATGGGAAGATCGTTATGCAGAAATTGCGTCGCTGGCAGCTGCGAATGGCATAGGGGTGATTGCGCTGAACTCAAACGAGCGAATCCGAAACCGGGGAGAGGGATTAGAAGACATGAAAAGGCGCTCAAAAAAGCAGAATTACAGTTTTACCTATGCGCTGGATGAAGATCACATAATTGCAGATGCGTTTGGAGCTACCAAAAATCCGGAAGTATTTCTGTTCAATGCCAGCCTTGAACTGGTATATCACGGAGCTATTGATGATAACCCAAACAACGCTAATGCTGTAAAAAACAGTTACGTACCGGATGCAATAAGGGCTTTATCGAGTGGAAGCGAAATCAAACAAGCAACTACAAAACTCTCGGGCTGCCCGATAAAGCGCAGCAGGTAATTTTGCTGAAAAACCTGTAATTTTGAGCCACGCTACAACGTGGCTTTTTTTGTTTAATGATGCTGAATTTTTTCACGTCAAAATATTATAGATTTTAAATGCCAACCTGGAAATTACATACTGAATTCAAATTTGATGCTGCTCATTTTATAGATGGATATGACGGAAAGTGCGGACGCATGCACGGTCATTCCTATAAAGTTAAAATGACGGCTAAATCGCACAAGCTAAATCCTTCCAAATATTTAGAAACTCCCGATATGGTGTGCGATTTTAAAGAGCTGAAGTGGGCCGCCAAAGATTCTGAAAAAGGAGGACTTGATCACGGCGTGCTGAACGAATTAATGCCCGAAAATACCACGGCCGAACGCATTGCTCAATTCATACACAAAGTTACAAAAAGCAGAATACCCGAAGGAATTGACCTCACCGTAACCGTTTGGGAAACCGACAACAGCTGGGTAGAATACACCGATAAAGATGTATAACAAAGAAGCAGATTTAGAGCAATTATCCCCCGATAAAAGTATTCTGGATATAACATATCCGATTATGGAGCATTTTTATACCATTCAGGGAGAAGGTGCGCATACCGGACGTTCGGCTTACTTTATCCGAACCGCCGGCTGTGATGTAAACTGCTGGTGGTGCGATGTAAAAGAAAGCTGGGAAGAAGAAGGGCATCCCATTCTTACCGTAAAAGAGCTGGTAGATTCAGCCAAGGAAAGCGGAGCACACTTTGCCGTTATTACCGGCGGCGAGCCACTGCTTCATGATTTACTGCCACTTACGATTGCGCTAAAAGAAGCCGGACTTCAAACACATATTGAAACCAGCGGCTCTTCGCCCATATCCGGACAGTTAGATTGGGTTACGCTTTCGCCAAAACGGTTCAAAAAACCCACGGAAGAAGTTTTCAATTACGTGGATGAGCTGAAGGTAGTTGTGCTTACCAATAAGGATTTAATTTGGGCTGAAGAAAACGCAAAAAAATGCCCGGAAGGTACCCGGTTATTATTACAGCCGGAATGGGATACGCCAAAATCCATAGATCTAATTGTGGATTATGTGAAAGAAAACCCGAAATGGGGCATCAGTTTACAAACGCATAAATTTCTGGAAGTACCTTAATGATTGAAAAAGATTCAGCAATAATCATCTCCGGCGGGAGCAAAGGAATTGGACTTGCGATGGCAAAATTGTTTGCCCGCACCACGGCTCATCCCTTAGTGCTTTTGGCGCGAAGCGAAGACGATTTAAAAGAAGCCAAAAAAGTGTGCCTGAAAGAAGGAGCTTCGAAGGTTGACGTCATCGCTGCCGATCTTACGGATGGTGCTCAGATTTCAGCCATAGATTTCAGCCAATATAATCCCGGCTTGCTGATTAATAATGCGGGCTCTTTTTTATTTAAGGAGTTAGCTGACACTTCTTTCAAGGAGTTTAATTCGCAATACGAAATTAACACGCTAAGCGCTTTTCATTTAACACAAGCCGTGCTTCCGGTGATGAAAAAATCAGGAAAACGTGCTTTAATCGTTAATATTTGCTCTATGGGATCCTTAACCGGAATGGGTGACAGTGGGGCGTATTCAATGTCGAAACATGCGCTGTTGGGCTACACGCGCTCGCTTCGTAAAGAACTGATGGATTCTGAAATTGGGGTTACGGCCATTAATTTAGGGCAAACCTATTCCACTTCCTGGCATGATGTGGACGTGGATAAAGCCAAGCTGATTGATCCGGAAGATGTGGGTAAACTCATTCTCACCTTATCACAATTAAGTAAGAGAACAACGGCTGAGGAAATTACCTTAATGCCACAAGGCGGGAAAATTGCCCCTATGTAAAATTGAAGCTTTCGGTTTTACTCTTTTTTTAAAGCGGATGATTTAAAACTGAAGGGCAGCAAATCAACAGAAATATGTTCGGATAGTGTGCCATTTGCATGATGAAGCTTGATTTCGTTATATGGCAGTAATTCCGAAATAACCTGCCGGCAGGCGCCGCACGGGCTACTTACTTCTCCTTTTTCAGTATGAATTTCCATGCGTTCGAACTTCCTGTAACCGCCGGCAATGGCTTTTGCAAAAGCTATGCGTTCGGCACAAATACCTTTTGTCCAGTCAGATACTTCTACATTCACGCCTTCAAAAAAGCCGTCTTCAACAAAAAGGAGGGCTGAAACCGGAAATGATGAATTCGGGGTTACCGCTTGTTTCAGCATTTCTTTAAGCCGGGTGAGGGGAGTGAAGTCATCGGTTACCGAGTGCAGAAACTGATTGATTTTTACAGAGGGAGGATGTTCCGTTTGGATGACTTCCAGCTCAAATTCTCGTTTCCAGAACAAGAACTGCTCTAAGTTTTCGTTGGCTATGTAGATTTTTTTGGGAGTTTCCCCTTCGCTCAGGCAAATTCCGCAAGCAGCCTGAACGGCAGGAATAGTTAATGGAAATGAAATATTTTCAATCCGAACTCCGAGAAATAAAGAGCCGTTTGCACTTTCAACTACGCAAGCTGTCGGTTTGTTGGAATAAGGAACGTATGATAAATCTAAAAAGGGTTTCCAGCTCATATTATTGGGTTATGATTGAGGAGTAAGCGGCATCGGCAACTTTTGCACGGATTCGGCTGATTCGCTTCCCATACGAACGGTAGGGAAATGTACGATTGGTTAACAAAATAACGGCCATGTTTTTATCCGGATCAACCCAAAGGCTGGTTCCGGTAAAGCCGGTATGACCATAAGCGTTTGGGCTGGCCAGCTGACCGGCAGTGGAAAATCCGGACTCACTTTTGCGGTCAAAACCTAAGCCGCGTTCGTTTAGTTTCGACTGTTTTGAGGTGAATTGTGCAATAATTTCAGGCGATAAAAATTGCTGTCCGGCATAAGTCCCACCGTTTAACAGCATGGTGCTGTATTTTGCGATATCCACTGCGGAGGAAAATAAGCCGGCGTGTCCGGCTACGCCATCCATGAAGTAGGAGCGTTCATCGTGCACTTTACCTTGTACTATTCCGCGATGAAAAACGGTATCATTTTCGGTGGGCGGTATTTTTGAAAGCAGCCAGCGGCTGTTGGTGTGCGGATTGAAAAAGGTGCTGTACATGCTCATGGGGAAATAAAATTCGCTGCGAGCAAATCGGTCCAGTCGTTTTCCGCTTATTTGGTGAATAATTTCACCCAGTAAAATCATCCCAAGATCGCTGTACACATATTTGGTGCCGGTTTCATAAATAAGCGGTTCATTCTTAATGGCTTCCACAATTTCAGCCCGGGTTTTCAGGGAATCTACATACACTCTGAAAGCCGGTAATCCGGACTGATGCAGCAGGAAATCACGAATGGTAATAGATTCCTTTTCAGGTGTGTTAAATTCGGGAATAAATTTAGCTATACGATCATCCAGGCTTAATTTGCCTTCATCAATCAGCTTCATGGCAGAAGTGGTGGTGGCCATTATTTTGGTGATGGAAGCTAAATCGTACACGTTTTGCGTGGTTATTTCCTCCAGCTTAGTGTAATCTTGGTAGCCGTACCCCTGATGGTAAGCCAGCACGCCGTCCTTCACAATAGCCACGGTGGCTCCGGGAAATACGGAATCTCTGATGGCGTTAGTTACGAGCGAGTCGATGGCAAACAGCTTGGTGTGATCTAAACCCACATCTTCCGGCTCACCAAAACGCAGCGTAGTGTGTTCTATGTCTATACCTTCTCCTAATTGATACAAACCCGGAATTTCGATAGGAAGTCGCCCTTCCACCTTTGATGCACCGAACAAAGCAGCCGTAGCAGCCTCAACTTGTTGATTAGAATTGTACCAAGCCAAAACGTGTGCATCGGCATCTTTTAAATCAGAAAGCACATACGGATTTCCGAACGATACGGCCAGCGAAGGCTTACGAAGCTTCAGTACTCCATTTATAAAGTGCTGCTGTTTACCGGAAAGGTGCACCGTTTGCCCATTTTTTAAGTGAAGGAAAGAACCGATGATAATCAGATCAGCTTTGCGGGCTCTGCTCAGTATTCTTCGCTTGTCGTTTTCACTTGTGCGCTCATCATAAATATTAAAAGAGACGCTGGGGTGATAATCTCGCAACGCGCGGGCAAAAGAGCTGCCGGTTCTCCCCGAACGGTCGTCTGCTACCGAGATATATACAATATTAGGATATTTGGAAGGCAAAATAGGAAGTAAATCTCCATTATTTTTAAGCACGGTAATCGACTCGCGGGCTATACGGCGAGCTTCGGCCTGATAAAAAGAAGAGTTTATTTTTGTATCCAGACGCTCAATTTGCACCTGATTGTTGGAAGAGAATAAACCGTGCTGCTGCTTCCAAAACATAAGCTTGGCAAAAGAATTATCAATAATGTCTTCAGAAAGTTCTCCCGATAAAACAGCCTGCTCAACCTCGTTGATAGCCGTTCGTACGTCGGGGCTTAGCAGCATAATGTGGGCACCGGCTTTTAGCGCTTTTACTACGGCTCTGCCCGGCGAGTATTTAGAACTGATGCCTTTCATTTCTAAGCCGTCGGTTACTACCATGCCTTTAAAATTAAGCGAATCGGTTAGCACATGGTTTAGGAACACAGAATCTAATGTGGCCGGTATTTTCTTGCCGTTATGCAGTTTAGGATAGGCAATATGAGCGCTCATAATGCTTTCAACCCCTTCATTAATTAAAGCACGAAAGGGAATGAGTTCTAAAGAATCCAGCCGCTCGTAATCATATTCTACTATTGGAAGGGAGGTGTGAGAATCCGTGTCGGTATCGCCGTGGCCGGGAAAATGTTTGGCGGTAGAAATCAACCCTTCGCTCTGTACGCCTTTCATAAAAGAGGTGCCGAATTCAGCAACAATATTCGGATCTCCCGAAAAAGACCGCACGTTAATAACCGGATTATCAGGATTGTTATTTACATCTAAGACCGGCGCATATATCTGATGAACACCCACTGCTTTGGCTTCGGCAGCTGTAATTTTCCCTTTCATAAAAGCATTGCGCTTATTTCGGGAAGCGGCAATTCCCATGGCAGGAGTGAGGCGGGTGGTGCCCGAAATTCTCATAGCGGCACCAAATTCCATATCCTGAGAAACCCAAAGCGGGATTTCAGCCATTTGCTGAAGCTTGTTGGTTAGTACGGCTTGTCCGTAAATATCACCGCGCATATAAATAAGCCCGCCTACGTGATAATTTTCCACCAATTCTTCCAGCTTTAAGAAATCTCGGGAATCGTGTTGGGTGAATGAGCCCCTGGCAGGAACAAAAAACAGCTGTCCAATTTTTTTTCTCAACGGGGTGTGTTCAATCAAAGAATCCAGATAAGCCGTTGATTGCTTATTAATACCGGTTTTGGCGGTGGATTGAACTCTTTGTCCAAATAAAAACTCGCTAAAAGTTTGAGCATAAACGGAAGAAGAGCTCACCGTAAAACAACCAAATAAAAATATAAGAGCACCAATAAATCTGTTTAACATGAAATAATTCTCTTAGATGATATCTTAATTTTAGACGTTAAATGTACGTGTTAGAAATAGTTTACGCCAATTCTTATTTGTAGGGTAAACAGCGTATATTCACCCAATAACAAAAGCTCGGTGAAACGGTTACGTTAATTTTCCGGACAAGCTTAAATGCGAGAATCAGCTATGGTTTTTAACGCAATTAAGCTTTTATATTGAGCCATAATCAAACTATTGCAAAACCTGTCCGGCGCCGTTTATCAGCTCAACAACTGAGTGGCGTTCAAACATTCTAATCTCAAAAGATTTTATTCCTGCACTGTAAAAAGTGATTTTTAGTTTATGATAAGTGACGACAAAAAAGAAGAAGTTAGAGCCGCTGCCGATATTGTGGAAGTGGTATCAGATTATGTGAAACTGAAGCGCTCCGGAAGTGGATTTGTGGGCTTGTGTCCATATCATGATGAGAAAACTCCGTCTTTTAACGTCACCCCAAGGTTGGGCATTTTCAAATGCTTTGGGTGCGGAGAATCGGGAGATGTGTTTAAGTTTGTGATGGACCAGGATGGGGTTGGATTTACCGAAGCCATCCGGCAGCTGGCCGAGCGCTACGGCGTTTTCATTCCGGATGAAGAAAATGAAGAACCCAGCGAGACAACCCAATTGCGAGAGGGAATTTACCATGCGCTTAAATTTGCCGGCGTTTTTTATTATCGGAATCTGATTGAGAATCCGGAGGCCGAGAAAGCGCTTAAGTATTTAGAAAAACGTGGATATAATCGGGAGGTTTTTAAGCGATTTGGACTCGGATATGCACCGGCGGGCGGCGAAGAATTGTGGAAAGCGGCCCAAAATGCAGGGATTGATGAACAGTATTTGCTGGAAGGCAACCTTATCAAAGAAAGTAATCGCGGCCAAGGCTATTATGATACATTCAGAGGACGGCTCATGTTTCCGATTTTCAATCCCACCGGCAAAGTGATTGCTTTTGCCGGACGCGTACTCGGGAATGAGAAAACGGCCAAATACATAAATTCAGCCCAAACCAAAGTGTATAACAAAAGCGAAGTAGTTTATGGGGTGAACTTTGCGCGAAATGATATTCGCAAAAATAAGGAAGTTATTCTGGTTGAAGGCTACACGGACGTTATTACGCTAAGCGAAAATGGTATCAAAAATGTGGTGGCCAGCAGCGGAACCTCGCTCACTAACGGGCAGATGAAAATTTTGCACCGTTATGGAGATCGCATCATTATGATTTATGACTCCGATGATGCCGGGCAAACGGCTATGAAGCGTGGTATAAATGTAGCGCTTGAAGAAGGCATGGAAGTACAGCTGCTGGAGCTGCCCGAAAATCAGGATCCCGATTCTTTTGTGAAGCAGTTTGGTAAAGAGTCGTTTGAAGAACTGAAGAAAGAGGAAGCCGTCGATTTTGTGGATTTTCTACTGCTAAAAGCCGGCGAGGAGGGAAGACTCGAAAAACCCACTGAAACCCCAAAAGTGATAACGGAGATCTTAACTTCCATTGCGCATATCAAAGATTCTATTCAGCAGCAGGTGTACGTGCAGTATTTGCATCAAAAAATGCAGAAGTTTCAAAAAATTAAGGAATCGGATTTATTTGAACAGTTTGAGCGCGTGAAAAGCGATAAGCAATGGGCCGACCAAAGAGCAGATCAACGAGAAGAAGCTCGCCGAAATTTTGATGAAGCAGCAGCGCCTCAGCCCGGCCGGTCAATGAGTGAAGAAGAACAGCCGCCGCATCCGGGAAGCCGAACAGCGGCAGTGGTTGGAAGAAAAAAGCCACATTTTGAAAAAGAACTTATTCGCCTGATGATTTCTTTCGGAAGGCCAATGGTCGAATATATTTGCTCGTTTACGAACGATAAGCTGTTTGAAGATGAGGAGCTCCGCACATTTTATAATGATATTATTAAGCGCTATAAGAATGAGGAAGAAATTTCGGTAAGTGCATACGGAGGACGCCCTGCGCCGTTCCCGCGCCTGGTGGGAGATGTGCTGCTGGAGCAACATTCAGCCAGCGAGCGCCACGAGGAAAAAGTGGGTTTGAAATATGAGAAGGATAAAAACCCATATAAAACGGCAAAAAGTTCTATTCGTGCCATTCAAATCAATTTTTATCGCCATAAGCTAAACGAACTGGCCGACCGAATTGGGACTACAGAGGGCGACGAGCGTCTGGAACTGATGGAGCGCCAAAAGGATATTAAATCTAAGCTGACCCGCCGCGAAATAACCGACCCGGATGATCTTTATCCCGATCCGGACATTGAAATGGATGAAGGGGTAAATGAGAATGTATTTTACTACCGAATGA
The DNA here is from genome assembly GCA_964505215.1 of uncultured Balneola sp. Lineage (GTDB taxonomy): Bacteria > Bacteroidota > Rhodothermia > Balneolales > Balneolaceae > Gracilimonas. The sequence continues at coordinate 310,344 of CAZDGU010000001.1, read as the reverse complement.
AAGGAGAGAAGTAGCTGATTTAAGCTAATTTCGGGTTAAGGCATACACCAAAATATTGGCTCCCATTTGTAAAGCTTTTTGGCGCAAAGATTCCGGCACGTTATGGATTTCTGCATCTGCCCAGCCATCACCGGGATTGGATTCGTAGCTGTAAAAAACGACCAGCTTTCCTTTATGGAAAATTCCAAATCCCTGAGGAGGTTTCCCATCGTGCTCATGAATTTTCGGCAGCCCGTTTGGAAACGAATAAACCTGATCATAAATAGGATGTGAGAATGGAAGTTCCACAAAATCCTCATCAGGAAATACTTTATTCATGACGGGGCGAATATATTCATCCAGCCCATAATCATCATCAATATATAGGAAGCCGCCATTTTCTAAATACTCTCGCACATTTCTAACCTCAGCTGAGTTTAGAGTTATGTTGCCGTGGCCTGTTAAAAAAACGAATGGATAGTTGTGTAAGTCAGCACTTCCAAGAGCCACATCGGTATAAGAGTCGGCAATGGGAATGGGAATATTGGCTTTTGTAAAGGTAATTAAGTTTTGAAGGGCAGAAGGATCGTTATACCAGTCACCGCCGCCTCGGTATTTGGCCCGTGCTATGGTAAACTCTCCGGCATTTTGAGCGGTTGCCTGCACCGGAAGCAGGAAAGCAGAGAGCAGTACATAAAAAAGGAGTTTTTTTAAATTCATTCGGTACAAAAATAAAGCGTTAACACGTAGATCCTATTTGCAATCTGCTATAATATTCTCACTTTCCGGCTGCAAATCAACAGAGTACTTTTGAGAATTTATCCCAAAATTTAGTTCGGTTTTTGGTTTCACGCAGTGTTTAGCTGAGGTACTTCGAAAATCAGCGATTCATCTGCGAGAATCTGCGTGAAATTGAATGTGGCCATTTCTACTTAATTATTTTATAAACACTTAGCAGTTATAGAATGAAAATTTCCAGGCAACTTCTCAGTACTTTCGATAGCTTTGGCATCATTAAAAACCAAAATACCAGGAAGCAATGGAGAAGTAAATAACCACACCGGTAATATCTGCGAGTGAGGTAATCAGTGGAGCACTGGCGGTAGCCGGATCCAAGTTAAGCCGGGTAAAAATAAAGGGTAACAACAACCCGATTAAGCTGCTGGTTATTACGGTAAGTATCATGGTTGATGATACCACCAACACCACTTCCGGCGCTCTGAAGCTTGCCACCGTTGCAACGCCAACAGCCATGGTGATTCCGAGTAATAAAGAAACCAACAGCTCTTTCCCGATTAGTTTATACCAGTCAGATATTTTAATATCACCGATAGCTAACGAGCGAATCATAAGGGTGGCCGATTGTGAACCGGCGTTTCCGCCACTGTCAATTAAAAGGGGCAAAAAGAAAATAAGAGCCACCACAGATTGTATCACATCCTCAAAATTAGCGATAGCCGCTCCCGAAAAAACATTCATGAATACTAAAACAATCAGCCAGATAATTCGGTTTTTATACAAATCTAAAATCCGTGCCTTTAAAGGGCTGCTTATAGCATCTTGGAATGAACCGAACTTATGAAAGTCCTCTGTTGATTCTTCCTGAACCACATCCATAATATCATCAATGGTAACAATACCAATCAGAATGCCCATTTCATTTATCACGGGCAGGGCTACGCGGTCGTAGTCTCTAAATACTTTAATAGCCATTTCCTGATCATCCATAGCATTCAGAGCTACAAACCGGCTGTCCATAAGGTCCTGAATCTTTTGCTCGGGCGATGCTAAAATAATTTCCCGAATACGTATATCGTCAATAAGCTTCTGATCTTCATCAACAATGTACACTACATTCAGGGTTTCAGAATCTCTGCCATGTTTTCTTATAAATTCAATGGCACTTTCAATGGTATCGGTTGGTTTAACGGAAATGTATTCCGGAGTCATCAGCCGCCCGATACTATCTTCCGGATATCCCAGAAGCTTGGTAGTCACCTCTCGCTCTTTTGGTGTCAGCTGCTGAATTAAGCGCTGTGTTACCTCTCCGGGGAGTGCCTCAAAAAAAGCGGTTCTGTCATCAGGCTCAATATCATTCAGCAACAACGACAGCTTATGGATGTTCTGAGCTAAGCTCTCAATTACGCGCTCCTGCTTTGAGTAAGGCAGAAATTGGAATACCTCTTTTGATTGCTGCCGGTTCAAAAGTCGCAGAAAAATAATCTCTTCCTCTTCAGATAAGTCCTCCATCAGCCGGGCTAATTCAACCGTATCTAAATCACTTAAAGACTTTTTTAGTACCCTCCATTTCTTAGCTTCAATAAGCTCGCGGAATTCAATTTTAAATTCTTCCATTCTAATATTTTTTCACTTTCAAAACCTTCAGGCAGGTAAAAATCACCTGATGAATTGCTAATATTCTTAACCCGTTATGATACGGGTTTTCATTCACTATCATTAGCACTAATTCTTTGCTGAATTGCTTTGCTTATTAAAAGCGAGTACATAATGTTGTTAGTCGGCTTCTATTTTAGTTACACCACCGGATACAATGAAACGCATAAAATTAGAGGCCTCCGTGTTAACAGGCGTCACTTTATCTTTGGGAACGATATACAAATTCCCTGAAAAATTATAGGAGTGAGGGCAGTACACGGCCACTTCGTCATTCAGCCCAAAGTGGCGCAATGATTTTGCCGTAATGAAGCCAAAGCGTTTCATACCGCCAGGTTCGCTGAATTCTATATAAACCGGCTGGGTGAATTTCTTTTTATCACCCACAAAAGCTTCCGTTAAATCTTTGAGTGAAGTGTACACCATATTTACAAGCGGCGTTCGGATAAGCAGCTGCTCAAAAAACTGTAAAATGGGTTTGATGAAGGTTTGAGTGAGCACAAAGCCTAAAAGGGTAACTCCCACAAAGCCGGTAACAATACCTAAACCCGGAATTGCCATATCAAACCAGCTGTAAAAAATATTGTTGAAGAAATCATTCAACCAAATAATAAGCACGTACATAAGATAAATAGTAGCGCTTACCGGAAGAATGATGAGCATACCACGGAAAAAATAGTTGAGGATGGTTTTCATAGATAAACGGTTATTTAGGTTTTGTGGAATCTAAATTTAAAAATATACAGATGTAGAGTTGAAGCCGATTAGCAGAATGCAGCGGTTGACTTAGCAGGGCAATTTTACTAATTGTCGTTTAGAATTATACCTAAATCGGTCTGCCGGTGAGCGTATTTGAATAAGAGAGCAGAAAACATAAAAACAATGACGAAAAAGCTGTTTATACCAATAATTTCTGTAATGGAACTGCCGGATACGTGCTGCATACCGCTGATGAGAGCAAAAAGCGTTACAATTATCTGAGCTGCAGCCATACTAAGCATGGTTAGAGACATTCCTAACGGCTGAGCATGAGCCATAAATGCCCCCGCAATGCCAATACCAATCACCCCAAAGTACAGTAGATTTATAGCGTTATTTTCGGAGCCTATAATGCCAACAGCAAGGTTCACCCAAATAAGAAATAAAGCACTGAGCAGGGAAAGGCCAACTGCTGCTTTATATGCCATATTGCTCCATTTGAAAGTAATCAGGCGGTAGGTAAGTCCGGTAATGAAGAGGAGCGCACCCGCTGTAATAAAATCACTTGCCGTCCAAATAACATCCTGGCTTAGCTGCATGGCCACTAAAGGAATAAGCAAAACAATGCCGATAAAACAAATGAGCTTTAAAAGGTATGGAGTGAGTGATTTATTGGTATTCATTTTGGGGTGGATTTGCTTTCAATTTCGATGAACTTTACTTCTTTTAACGACACGTTATAGATGGAAATGAAAAAATAGTTTCACGCTACAGAAAACACCGAAAGCGACTTCAGGAACCATCAGTAAGCAATTTAATGAATTTCATTTAAAAAAATACTTACCTAAACCATTTAAAAAGCATTTTAGAGTGTGGTACAATGTCCAATTCTCATTTATAAAACGCAGGTGAGTTACAGGCATATTTTTCCTATCTTCAAGGCTGTTAAAAAAACCAACTTCATACTTTTTAATTAATGTCGCATAAGACTTCTGCTCAGATACGCCAGGAATTTTTTGATTTCTTTGCTGAAAAGGATCACGCAATTGTGCCAAGTGCTCCTGTGGTTCCTAAAAATGATCCTACGCTGCTTTTCACCAATGCGGGGATGAATCAGTTTAAATCTATTTTTCTGGGAGAAGAAACCGCACTAAAGCACGAAGGGAAAGTATGGAAACGAGCAGTTGATACTCAAAAATGTATTCGCGTTAGCGGAAAGCACAACGATTTAGAAGAAGTAGGCCACGACACCTACCACCATACCTTGTTTGAGATGTTAGGGAACTGGTCTTTCGGCGATTATTTTAAAAAAGAAGCCATTGGCTGGGCCTGGGAACTGCTGGTTGATAAATGGGGATTAGAACCCGACCGATTATATGCAACGGTTTTTGGGGGTGATGAGGCCGATGGCCTGCCGGTTGATGAAGAGGCTATTGAGCTGTGGAAAAGTGAGACCGGTATTAATCACGATCACATTTTGAAGTTCGGTAAGGAAGATAATTTTTGGGAAATGGGAGAAACCGGTCCGTGCGGTCCGTGTGCTGAAGTACACGTAGATCTGCGGTCGGATGAAGAGCGCAAAAAGCAGCCCGGCACCGAGTTGGTGAACATGGACGACCCGCGCGTGATGGAAATCTGGAATCTGGTATTTATACAATTCAACCGAAAGCCGGATGCAAGCCTGGAAAAACTTCCGGCTCAGCACGTTGACACCGGCATGGGATTTGAGCGAATGTGTGCCGTTCTGCAGGGCAAAACCTCTAATTACGATACGGATGTCTTCACCCCGTTAATTGACAAAATTGCAGATTTAGCCGGGCTTACTTACGGTGAGGACGAAGAAAAAGACATTGCCATGCGGGTAATTGCCGATCATATCCGCGCTGTTGCTTTTTCTATTGCCGATGGTGCCTCTCCCGGAAATGATGGCCGCGGTTATGTAATCCGTCGAATTTTACGCCGGGCTATTCGCTATGGTTGGGATGTGCTGGATTTCAAAGAGCCGTTTTTCTATACGCTGGTTGATGTGTTGGCCGAGCAGTTTAAAGATATATTTCCCGAAATTAATGCACAGAAAGAATACATTGTAAATGTGATTCGCTCTGAAGAAAAAAGCTTTTTGAAAACCTTAGGACAAGGAATTGAGCTGTTCAACAAAATGGTTGAAGGCAATGAAAACCTATCCGGCGAAGAAGCATTTAAACTGCATGATACCTACGGTTTTCCCATCGACTTAACCGAGCTGATGGCTCGCGAACGAGGCGTAGAAGTAGATGTTGAAGGATTTAATGCCCACATGCAGGAACAAAAAGCCCGTGCCCGTGCCGCCGGTAAGTTTTCGGTAGATCAATCCGATTCCAAAAAGTGGAGCGTGCTTAAAGAATATGACTCTTTTGAGTTTGTTGGGTATGATGAAGCGGTTTGCGAGGTTGAAATAGTGGCATATCGAAAAGAGAAAGACGATCGGTTTGCACTTCAGCTCAACAAGTCACCGTTTTATGCAGAGAGTGGTGGGCAGGTAGCTGATACCGGCCTTATTACTGACGGGCAAGAATATTTGAAAGTATTGGATGTGCAGAAGTCTAACGGACAATTCATCCATTATGTGGATAAACTGCCGGAAGATTTATCCGGAAAGTGGACGGCGAGTATTGATTTAGATAGGCGTATAGAAATCCAAAAACATCACACCGCCACACATTTGGTTCACGCTGCGCTGCGGGGTGTTTTGGGTGATCATGTTGCTCAAAAAGGCTCGCTGGTAGATGAAGGCCACCTGCGCTTCGATTTCTCTCATTTTGAAGCCATTACCGATAATCAGCTGGATGAAATTGAGGAATTGGTGAATGAGAAAATTCAAGAAAACATCCCTTTGCAGGAAGAGCGAAACGTGCCTATTGAAGAAGCTAAAGCACGCGGAGCTATGATGTTGTTTGGTGAAAAATATGGAGAATCCGTTCGAATAATCACTTTTGATGAAGACTTTTCCGTTGAGCTTTGTGGCGGAACGCACGCCGGCGCAACGGGTGAAATCGGATACTTTCGGTTCACAAACGAAACCTCGGTAGCAGCAGGAATTCGCAGGATTGAAGCCGTGTGCGGAATGCAGGCAGACAAATTATTGCGTGAAGAAAAGCGAACGCTCCGGGAGGTAAAAGGAGCCATTGGGCAAAGCCAGGATCCCGTTTCCGATGTGCTAAAGCTAATGGAACAAAAGAAGGAACTGGAAAAGGAGCTTGGAAAAATACAGATGCAGCATACCGGTGCCGAGCTGGATGAACTGATTAAGGCTAAAAGCATGCTCGGCTCAGGAATGAATCTGGTAAAAGGAGAAATTCCGGGTGCCGATATGGATGCCCTCAAGCAGCTGGGTTATGATGCTCTCGAAAAAACCAAAGAAAATACAGCCATTGTGCTGGCTACCAAAGATGAAGAACAAGGAAAAGTATATTTGATGGTAGCCGTAACCGACGATCTTATTAAACAAAAAGGACTGAAAGCCGGCGCTCTGGTAGGGCAGCTTGGCCGTTTAGTAGGCGGAGGCGGAGGCGGGCAGCCAAATCTGGCAACGGCCGGCGGACGTCAACCTGAGAAATTACCCGAAGCTCTTAAAAAAGTGAATGATATAATTGAAGAATCCATTACATGATTAAATGGATGAATAAGAGCTTTTATAAAATATTATTCAACATAAATAACACAATTTACATACTTGGCAAGTTGAGGAGAATCTCACGAAACAGTACCTGTAAAAACGTGATGTTCCAAGACTTGTGCTACAAGTGTTACACGTAACACAACACATCAAAAACACATAATCTTCATAAAAATTGGATATATTCCGAGTTAAAGAAGTAATCAGTTATCATATAGAATATTATGGCTAAGAAAAAAACAAACGATATTAATTTTGCCCCAAGAGGTATCGGCGGGAAAGAAGATGGCGTCGTTCAGAAAGGCGTAGATCTTCCGCCCGCAACCCGAAAAAAGCATAAATCATTAGGCTTAAGTGAAGATGACTTAAAAGCCATGTATGAGCAAATGTATCTGCAGCGCAGGTTTGAAGAACGCGCTATGCAGCAGTACCAAAAAGGAAAATATGGCGGATTTCTTCACCTATATATAGGTCAGGAAGCGATTGCTACCGGAACGGTATTTGCCCTTAATAATGATGATGATATTATAACCGCTTATCGCGACCACGGCTGGGGACTTTGCCGGGGTATATCTGCAAACGAAGGAATGGCTGAGCTGTTTGGTAAAAAAACCGGTTGTTCTAAAGGGAAAGGCGGCTCCATGCACTTTGCTAATGTAGAAGAGCATTTTTGGGGCGGTTACGGAATTGTAGGCGGGCATATCCCAATTGGTGGCGGTCTTGCTTTTGCCAATAAATACAATCAAAACGGACGTATTTCGGCTACCTTTTTTGGTGACGGAGCTGTAGATCAGGGAGCACTGCACGAAACCTTTAATATTGCAAACCTATGGGAATTACCGGGTATTTTTGCAGTAGAAAATAACGGATACTCTATGGGAACGGCTGCTAAGCGGCATACCGTAACCGAAATTGTAGATCGTGCCAAAGCTTATGGTATGAAGAGCAAGGTAGTAAACGGCATGGATGTATTTTCGGTTTACGAAACCATGAAAGAAGTTGCCGAAGAAGTTAGAGAAACTTCTAAACCATACTTTTTGGAAATCAGAACGTACCGCTATCGCGGACACTCCATGTCAGACCCGCAGAAGTACAGAACCAAAGAGGAACTGGACGAGTACATGAAAAATGACCCTATCGAAAGGCTCAAAAGATACGTGAAGGACGAAGGTATTCTAAATGACAAAGAGCTCACTGAAATAGAAGATAAGGTTGACCAGGAAGTGTTGGATGCTGTTAAGTTCGCAGATGAATCTGATTATCCTGATGAGTCAGAACTCTACGACGATATGTTCGACGAAGAAGATCCATATTTCCACCACTAATTTTAAAGACACAGAGATAAAGTAATGGCTGAATTACAATTTAGAGAAGCAATACGTGCCGCAATTGACGAAGAAATGGCACGGGAAGAAAAAGTATTTATTATGGGTGAAGAAGTTGCCGAATACAACGGTGCGTATAAGGTAACGGAAGGCTTGTTAGATAAATATGGTTACAAGCGCGTTATTGATACCCCAATTTCAGAGCTTGGATTTGCAGGTATCGGCGTAGGTGCTGCCATGAATGGACTCCGGCCAATTGTGGAGTTCATGACTTTTAACTTTGCCGTACTGGCAGCCGACCAAATCATTAACCACGCCTCAAAAGCAGGTTATATGGTAGGTGGGCAATTTAATATGCCTATCGTTTTTCGTGGACCAAACGCATCTGCAGGTCAGTTAGCAGCAACCCACTCGGTGGCATATGATTCTATGTATGCACATTTTCCGGGACTGAAAGTGATTTACACTTCAGAACCTGATGACGCCAAAGGCTTGCTTAAATCTGCAATCCGAGACAATAACCCTGTGATATTCATGGAGTCGGAGCAGATGTACGGAATGAAAGGCGAGGTTTCGGATGAAGAAGACTACCTCATTCCGATAGGAAAAGGAAAAGTAAAACGCGAAGGTTCTGACGTAACAATTGTTGCACACGGTAAGATGTACCATGTGGCAACCAAAGCGGCAGAAGAATTAGCAAAAGACGGTGTAGAAGCTGAAATTATTGACCCGCGTACGGTAAAACCTTTAGACCTGCCGTTAATTATAGAATCTATCAAAAAAACCAACCGTTGTGTTGTGGTAGATGAAGCTCATCCATTTGCCGGATTTGCTTCCGAAATTGGATTCCTGATTCAGCGAGAAGCATTCGATTATCTGGATGCACCGGTTCAGCGCGTAACGTTGCCGGACGTGAACGCTCCATTCGCGATAAACCTGATGGAAGCATGGCTGCCAAATGCTAAAGATGTGATAGATGCAGTAAATCAGGTAACTTACAGAAACTAATAACTTACTCAACAAAAAGAATTATGGCGATTAAGATTGAAATGCCGAAGCTCAGCGATACCATGGAAGAAGGGGTTATCGCATCGTGGAATATTAGCGAAGGAGACAAGGTAGAGGCCGGCGATATTATTGCTGAAGTAGAAACCGATAAAGCTACCATGGAAGTGGAAGCCTTTGATGCAGGAACCGTACTGAAAGTACTGGTTGGCGAAGGCGATCACGTTCCTTTAGGTGGCTTGATGGCAGTTCTTGGAGAGGAAGGAGAGGATATTTCTGATATTCTTGCCGATGCTCAAGGTGCATCCGATTCTGTTACTGAAGAAGAAGAACCGAAAGAAGAAGAGTCAGATAAAAAAGAAGAAAAAGCTGAGGTTTCAGCCCCTTCAAGCTCCGGCTCAAAGAGTGATGACGGACGTATAAAAGCTTCTCCATTAGCTCGAAAAATGGCTGAAGACAAAGGCATAGAGCTGGCCAATGTAGATGGTTCCGGCCCCAATGGACGCATTATTAAAGCAGATATTGAGGCTTACAAGGAAACAGCTGCACCTGCGGCCCCATCTGTTGCTGCCGCAAGTTTCGAAAGCTTAGAAAGCCGGGAAGTGAAAGTTTCTCAAATGAGAAAAACCATTGCTCGCAGGCTTTCAGAAAGCAAGTTTACCAGCCCGCACTTTTACGAAACCGTTGATATTGACATGAAAGCCGCTATTGCAGCTCGCAAGTCAATTAATGATGCGGATGAGGTTAGAATCAGCTTTAATGACATTGTTGTGAAAGCCTGTTCGGTTGCATTAACGCGCCATCAGGCCGTAAACAGCTCTTGGCACGATGATCACATCAAAGAACATGGCGATGTGCATGTTGCCGTAGCCGTGGCTATTGATGAAGGACTGATGACGCCGGTTATTCGGCACTCTGACAAAAAAGGATTGGCACAGATCTCTTCAGAAACACGTGAGCTGGCCGGTTTAGCCCGCGACCGTAAGCTTCAGCCCGAACAGATGGAAGGAAGTACCTTTACCGTTAGCAATTTAGGCATGTTTGGGATTGAAGAATTTACTGCAATTATCAACCCGCCAAATGCTTGTATTTTAGCAGTTGGAGCCATTCGCGACGTTCCCGTTGTGGAAAATGGCGAAGTAGTTCCGGGTAAACGAATGAAAGTTACGCTTTCATCCGACCACAGAGTGGTAGATGGTGCTAAAGCTGCGGCGTTCTTAAATACTGTTAAGAGCCTGATAGAAAATCCACTTTCTATGCTGCTTTAACAGATTAAGTTATATGTATTTAATTGAAAACCCGTCATAACTGTATGGCGGGTTTTTTTATGGATTTCGTTTTTTATACAATAACGTATCAGCAATAAAGGTGATTTTTAGGGGAGCATTAGTTGCCAAAATTTTGCATACTTTCTTTTAATCTCGTCAACTACAAAAAAGCCATGCGATCTATCTTTCTTTTTATGCTGTGTTATGTAAGTGTTTTTTCAAATGAAATGTATGCTCAGCATACAACTGAAGAGGTTAAAGCTGCCATCGATCAGCTGTTTGAAGGAATGCACAAAAGTGACAGTGCCTTAGCGTCTGCTGTTTTTGCACAGGGAATAATCATGCAGACCATAAAAAAGGATGCTGATGGTTATGCTCAGGTAGAGGAGGGAAGTACAGAAGAGTTCCTGAATAGCATAGCCGAAACAAAACCGGGTACGTTAAATGAAAAGATATTGTCTTATAAAATTAATATAGATGGAAATTTAGCTTCTGTCTGGACACCTTATAACTTTTATGTAGGAGAGAAGTTTTCCCATTGCGGAGTGAATTCCTTTCAGTTAGCCAAAAAGCCGGAAGGATGGCAAATATTTCATATTGTTGATACCCGCCATCGCCAAAACTGTAATTAATAAATAGCTATTTGTAGTTTTGAAGTAAATAGTTAATTACATGGGCTTCGTCCCGGTCAATATAGGTTCCAAACGAAAATATAAGCGTGCCTTTAACACCGCTTTCAGACTCCAACGCAAACACACTCGACTCGTTACCGGGGTCAGTGTCTTGGTTAAACGTGTATTTTTTCACAATTTTTATTTCTTCTAAAGGAAATTCTTGATCCAATTGAGGACAAAAAACACACTTTTCACCGGGTTCAAAAGTGTGGGTATATCCTTTATCTTTTAACGATTCGACGGCATCGGCTAAATCTTCATACATGATTTTGTAATTATATTAACGGTTTATTTATCAACACGATAACGGAAGTAAATGTTCAAAACAACCTTTAGCCAAAAGGTAGTTAAAAATTGTTGATAATTCATAGCTTCAACAGCCTGGTGTTTAATTATTAATTACTCGGATGTTTGAAAAAGTTTCTTCTAAGCACAAAGAGTTGGTCTGTAACCATACAGGATATTGAGCTTAATATAAAAGCGAAAAATAAAATCCAAAAAATTAATAGCTGAAATCAAAAATTCTTATATTTAAGGCTTGCTGAAAATGCAAAACAGCGGCACGTTAAAAAGAATGAAGAAAGACACATCAAACACAAATGATAGAGGGTTTTGGGATCGGCTGGGCATAGGTCTTTCCGGGCTATGCGCTATCCACTGCCTGTTGGTTCCGGTATTTGTATCTCTTATTCCGCTTTGGCCCGCCTTGGGAGAGTTTCACGAATATACGCATCTGGTGTTTTTCTTGGCTATAGCCCCGGCTGTAGTTTTATCCATTAAAAATAGAAAACACCTTAGAGCGGTGTCTTGGTACTTATTTGCCGGTTTATTCATCATATTTATAGCCTGGTTTTTTCATGAATTCTTAGGAGATTATGGAGAGGCGGGCGTTACTTTGGTAGGCAGCACGATGCTCATTCGCGGACACTGGCTAAATTATAAATCTAAATGGAAATAGCGGGTGGGTTATTCATGCTCAGCTAATATTTCGATCACTTTCTTTGCACAGCCCCAGCTTATGGTAACGCCGGCGCCTCCGTGCCCATAGTTATGAATGAAGAGCTTATCGCCAATTTCTTCCGCTTCCAGACGCAATCCATTTTCTTTTTTTCGAATATATCGATACCCGATTTTTACACTTTGCCGGGAAAAGTTATCCAGCTCAAAACCAAATGTTTCAGCTATTATGGCTCTATGTAAGTTTTTGATTTGAGCGGGAATTACGGTACCGTTAACGGAGTGAGTAGGAGCTATGGCTTGCTCTCCCAACCAGTTTCCATCTTCATCCATAATGCCTTCTTTCCGGCTTCCTCCCAGCACCCAGCCATCATTTCTTGGATAGCAATAAATATCCTGTTCGTTCCCGTTTTCGGAAGCATAAACTTCAGCCCCGGCCGAGAAATTATAAGAAACGGTTTGTCCAAGCGGATTTACAAGCTTTGGAGCTTCTTTTACCTGAAGAATATGACCTTTATAAATAAGTTTATGTTCATCTTCAAAAAGAGCAATGGAGCCCAGTTCTGAGCAATTAATAATACAATCGAAAGGGAGTTGTCGAAGGGTTTCTTTATTAAGATCTTGGATTTTTAGAGTGCCTCCATTCTCCAAAAAGGAATGAAAAAGAGCGGGATAGTACTGTTCCCAATCTGCAAAATAACATTCAAACCGCCATCCGCTATTTACAGCAATAGTTGGGTGTTGTGGGCGAAAAGAATGAGCAAAATCGGCGAAAGCTTCAAACTTGTCAATTTTAGCAGCATAGGCGGGAATGCTGCGGCTGTAAGCAAATAGTTCGTAATGTTGATGTTTTCGGAGACCGGGAAAATGCTTGTTATACAGTTTTTTAAACTCGGCTAAACTGTCTTCGAAAAGGGAAGAAAGTATAGTTGAAGAAACGGAATGCGGAATGATAGATGCAGCCGGATAAAAACTGCCAAAAGCAGAATCAGCTTCGGAATGAATTGGATGGTGCTTAGAAATGATAGAAACGTCGTAACCTTGGTTTTGCAGCAACAGCGCAGTGCTTAGGCCACTGACCCCGCAACCGATAATGCAGATTTTTTTCATGAAGCGATTGTAATAATTAGATTATACTATAAAAATATAAATAAAATAAAACCTATAATGTTGCGTGAAGTAGCTAATAATGGTACTTTTATATATAACAATTATCAAGCGATACGTGCATAGATTATTATTGTTTTTTGGTGTTGGTTTTATTCTGTTGGGCTTATGGTCTTGCAACTTGCTTACCATAAATGAGAATTTGTCGGAATATCCCACCGTATATCCTTCCTTAGAAAAGAGTGAAATAAATGCTCTGAATGCTGAGTTTCAATCTGCTAATAACAATCATATTTGCTCAACATTAAACCAATATGGGTTTACCGGATACAGTGAAATATTTTTTATTGATGGCGAAAGTCCATGTGCAAACAGAAACGTAGTAAGGCAAGAAATTAACGAAATAGATACTTTGATAACGGTTGCCAAAAAATCTCTGCTTAAAAATAAAACATACACCGGCGTTGAAGATACAGCCGGACTTATGATTAAAGAAATAATGCCGATAAATGGGTGTACAATTTGTGAAGGGCCGGATTATAACAATGTACCCATAGAGCTGAAAATAACATTTGGCTCTCAGTTTGTTGACACTACCGAAGTATTGAATACTGAAATTACAGTATTTGTTGATGCAAAAGGAGTGAACAGGATTTGGGGAAATTGGTATTCTGAGTTCAGCCGTCCCGGCTTCGTAAATTACGGATATGAAGACGTTCAGCAAGGAATGGTTGGATGGCAAATAGATATGCGTCCCTTTACCGGAGAAGAACAAATTTATACGGTTCGCGAGGAGGATGTGAGGACTCGTCCAAAACGCGTTATTTTACCGCATGAAAATAAAAATGAAGAAGTGTTAGAAATCCGAACAAGCTGGGCTGTTCCTATTACGTACAATCACACAAACAACAACTTTGCGGGATGGACAGCATATATAGATATTGAAGAAGGAACACTGATAAAATTAACAGCAGCCGAACACAACAGAATTAAATTGAATCTTTGAGAACGTTGCAATGATGTTATAAAGAAAGCAGATTAACATATATTTAAATAAAATATCTCATAGATTGGCTCTTGCTATACAGTGTTTTGGTAATGGATTTTGGTAAATAATGATATGAACTTTAATAATAGTATGAAGGATCAGGAATTGGCAGACTCAAAAAAGAAAGTACTTATTGTAGAAGACGATATGATTATTTCGTTGGTAGTGGAAAACATGATTAAGAAATTAGGGCATGTTATGGTGGGTAAAACCACTTCCGGCGAAGAAGCGGTTGAATTGGCACAACAGCACAAGCCGGATATAATTCTTATGGACATCCGCTTAAAAGGGGAAATGGATGGAATTGAGGCAGTTAAGGAAATCAAAAAGAATATTGAAACCGAAGTTATTTACCTTACCGGTAATTCAGATAAGGTAAACTATGAACGCGCCAAAGCTACCCACTGTGTAGATTTAATTTCGAAGCCTTTTACCATTGGTGAGTTAACTCGGTCTCTGGAGCTGGTGCCGTAGATAGTTTGCATCTTTTTTTAGTTTAAGCCGTAGATAAGCCACCCGGCAAAGAGAAATAAAATTATGAGTACAAAATTCAAAAATCTACGGAATGATTTAGAAGATCTGGAAAAAGAACAGCAGCAAGAGTCAGGCACTCAATCTTCATTTTCAGATTCCAAAACAGGCTCTAAATTACCAAATTATATCCTGCTGTTTGCTTTCTTGGCAACCTTATTATTTTACACAGGCTCAAGGCTAAACTTCTCTTCCCTGACCTGGAATCCCATCAGTAATCTTGTAGAGGTGTTGAATGAGCCTGATGAAGACCTTCTGAACCGCATGGGCACCTGGATGGAAGAAATGGGTTATGGCGCTTTGTCTCATGAAGAGCTGATAGCACTGCGTGAGGAAGGTGTTACAGCAACCTACACCTCGCAAATCAGAGATGCCGGTTATCCTGAAATTACACTTGAGCAGCTGGTGCAACTCCAAAAAGCTGATGTAAGCTCAACATTCACGCAAATGATGAAAGAACTTGGCTATCAGCTTAGCGTTGAGGAACTAATTTCACTGCGTGAAGCGAATGTAACAGCCTTTTTTACCAGTAATATGATGGATTTGGGATATTCGCAAGAACAACTTTCTGTAGAAAATCTGATCCGCTTGCGAAAAAATGGAGTAACCCACCAACTGGCCGAAAGGGCACAAAGTGAACAAGGCGCACTTCCCGGCATTGATGAGCTTATCCGATACCGCATTAGCAATCAGTAAGCATAATTCGGAACAAAATGGTGCTTTTACGCATTTAACACATTGAATTGCAATAAAATCAATGTTTATGAAAAAGTTACTAACCGTTTTTTCCGCACTTCTAATTTCAGCAGTTTTCAGCCAAGCCAGTGCTCAAAACTATATAATCAGTAATACTTCGGGCTTTGGGCCAAAAATTGGTTACTACAAAGCACCGGATGCCGATGACGGCACTATGTTTATTGGCCTTCAATCACGAATTAAAGGGAAATATGTAGGTGCAGAATTTGCTCTTGAATACCGGGGAGAACAAAGTTACTCTACCACAAGTGGAAAGCTTACAGTATCACAAATTCCTGTTACCGGCTCATTAATGGTATTTGCACCATTAGCAGAAAATCTCGCACCCTACGGTTTGGCCGGGTTAGGAGCCTATTATTCTATTTATGATTATGAGGGCGGATTCGTAAACCCCGGCGATGATACCGATGTAACTGTTGGCTATCATCTTGGCTTTGGTGCAGAGGTAGCACTTTCGAAATCGGCTGCTCTTAATGTAGATTACAGGTATTTGTTTTTAGATGGAAATGATGACGCCATTGCCAATAAAGAATTTAGCGGAAATGTGATTTCAGCCGGACTTACATTTTATTTCTAAATAAAACTCCCCTATTTTACAGATCCTGTACCTAATACGTACAGGATTTTTTTATTTGCTAAAAGTTGTTGAAACTCATTTATAAACAACAACTTCACGTAATAGAAAATTAAAAGAGACAGAATACCAAAAAAATATACGTACTCCACTTATAACGGATTCATGGCAGAACTTGTACTTCCCGAAGTAGAACTCAATATTTATACACCTAAAAATCCAACCGAAATAACAGTTGTTGAAAATTATGTATGCACTAAAGAAAGCAGTCCCAATTTTGTGCGTCATGTAACCTTCGATGTTTCGGGAACCGAGCTGGAAGGACGCGTTCGCATTGGGCAGTCCATTGGAATTTTGCCTCCGGGAGAAAACGGAAGAGGACGCCCACACAAGCTAAGGCTCTACTCTGTTTCTTCTCCAACAGAAGGGGAAGAGGGGAAGCCTCATCTAATTTCAACCACCGTTAAGCGAACCATTGAAGAGTTGGACGGAAAGCTGTACACAGGAGTATGCTCTAATTACCTCGCCGATTTAAAACCCGGCGATAAAGTGAAAGCAACCGGCCCCAGTGGAAAACGGTTTTTACTTCCCGAAAACCCTGAAAACTTCAACTACGTATTTTTTGCAACAGGAACCGGAATAGCTCCTTTCAGAGGAATGATTATGGAGTTGTTGAACTCCGATTATAAAGGACAGATTGCCCTTGTTTTTGGAGCTGCATACAGAACGGATTTGATTTACCCTGATTACTTCATGGAAATGGAAAAGCAACATGATAATTTCCATTACATTGCAAAAATCTCAAGAGAAGATCGGCGTGCTGACGGTTCTAAATATTATGTACAAACGGCCATAGAAGATGAGGAGGAAATTCTGTCTCCTATTTTTGATCAGAAAAATACGCTGGTATATATTTGTGGGATTAAGGGAATGGAGGCCGGTATTTATAAAAGTATGGCCCAAAAAGGCTACTCCGATTACTTGCTGCTAAAAGGAGATTACATTGACTTAGATCCTGAAAAATGGGACTGGAAAGACATGCGCCGAAATGTAAAACCCGGTCCTCGAATGTTCGAAGAGGTTTATTAATCTGCAATTTTTATTCTAAAACTGAAGCGCTGTTTATTCAATAGTAAGGCATTCGACCTCTCTGCCACTTGTTATTACTATTCGAATTGGAAATTGTAATTTTCTTTTTCTCTAAAAGAAATCAGTTTATTTTTCGGGTTACCATTTACTTGCTTTTCAGCTTTTTTAAAGTAAGTTTTTTACCTGTCAGATGCTGTTTTCTGTATCCATGTATAGATACTATCTATTTGAAATTACTAATTTTAAATGAGTTATTAAGGGTAAAAACATGCAGAAAGTTATTACAACAGAACGGTTGCCCATTAAACTGTGGCTCAAAGAAATTGAAGAAGAAACTTTAGAGCAGGCTAAAAATTTAGCTAATCTGCCTTTTGCATTCAGGCATATTGCTATTATGCCGGATGCTCATTTGGGATATGGAATGCCTATCGGAGGTATATTAGCCACTAAAGATGCCATCATACCCAATGCCGTAGGCGTGGATATTGGCTGTGGAATGTGTTCGTTGCGTACCGATATAAAAGAAATAGAAACCGATACGCTAAAAGAAATTATGGGGATGATTAGAGATACGATTCCCGTTGGTTTCAACCATCATGAAGAAAAACAGGATGAGCGATGGATGCCGGAGAAAACGGAGGAATTGCCCATTGTACAAACGCAGTACGAAAAAGCTATGTATCAGGTGGGTACACTGGGAGGGGGAAATCACTTTGTTGAAATTCAAAAAGGTTCGGAAGGCTACATTTGGATTATGATTCATTCCGGCAGCCGAAATATTGGTTTTACCGTAGCCAAACATTATCACGATAAAGCCAAGAAAATGAATAAGCAGCGGAAGAGTGATGTGCCTAAAGATTTGGCTTTTTTCCCGGCTGATACCGAAGAATACACGCATTATATGAATGAAATGAACTACTGCATTGAGTTTGCACTGCAAAACCGAAAACTGATGATGGAACGAGTGAAGAATGCATTTACCCATTTTTTGGGGGATGTAGAGTTTTCCGGCTTCATCAACAAACCGCATAATTTTGGTGATATGGAACATCATTTTGGGGAAGAGGTTTTTGTGCATCGCAAAGGAGCAACCCGGGCAAGAAGGGGTGAACTTGGAATGATTCCCGGTTCTCAGGGTAGCAGCTCATTTATTGTGAAGGGTAAAGGAAATCCGGAGTCTTTTGAATCGTGCTCGCACGGTGCCGGACGTGTGATGAGCCGAACACAAGCCCGAAAAACACTGAGCGTAGCTGAAGAAACTAAAAAACTAAAAGAGATGGGAGTAATACACGCCATTCGCGGCAAGCACGACTTAGACGAAGCCCCAAGCTCATACAAAGACATTAACGAAGTAATGGCCTTACAAACTGACTTGGTTGATATTGAAATAGAATTGAAGCCCATGGCCGTGATTAAAGGATAAGCCAACTGGGAAATCTGCACCTCGTCCGACCACTAAATATGATTAGGCTGACTGATTCTGCTTTGAAGTGGTCAGACGATTTTTAAGGGAAGCCAGATTAGTAAGCAGTTTTCACTCGCTCCCAACGACCCCGTTGGGAGCGCTGTAAAGAACAACCTGGTTCAAATCAAAATGGAGGCAAAGCAGGTGTTGATGAAGCCGAAAGTCGGCATCCTCGAGATTGCTTCGGCGGTTTACATGAAAACACGGTTCTGCAAAATCACGCCTCGCAAAGGATTCTTCTGCGAGGACCGTTGGATACTCGCAGGCTCTCTAATTGATGCCGGGATTATAAGCAATTTCGCAGCGTGTAAAACACCTGCGAGTATTGCTGGATATCCTAAACCTACTGCTTAATCCATTTAGCTAATTCTTTGAAGCTGGGTTTTTTGCCGTACATCAAGATGCCCACGCGGTAAATTTTTGCGGCCAGCCACATGATACCTAAAAAGGTGAGTACCATTAAAAGTATAGAAATTAGAATTTGCCAAATTGGTACTTGAGAAGCAGCTATTCGGGTTATCATATTAATGGGTGCCGTAAGTGGAAACAGTGAAACGAAAACAGACAAGGCTGAATCAGGAGCTTCCATCACTTTGGTATTCAGGAAGTAGCCTACAAAAATAGGAAGACCTACAGGAAGCATAAATTGCTGGGAATCTTGCTCGGTTTCTACCGCTGCCCCGATGGCGGCAAATACGGCGCTGTAAATCATAAATCCTAAGAAGAAAAAGATGATGAAGTTTACAAATATCATCGGATCAATAATCATTTGCTCCAACGAAGATGGATCGAATGAGGAGCTGGCGGCTTGTGCAGCCTCTTCGGGCAGTCCGCTCATTTGGGCTTCCATAATCATTCCTGCAATTGGAGCTGCGGCAATGGAAAGACCGATATAAAACGTAATCCAGATGCCAAATTGTGTCAGTGCCATGGCCAGTACGCCAAAAAGCTTACCGAACATAAGCTCAATGGGCTTTACGGAGGAGGCAATCACTTCCAGAACGCGGTTGGTTTTTTCTTCAATTACGCTACGCATCAGCATTGATCCGTAGATGAAAATTCCCATAAAAATCATCAGTCCGAGGATAAAACCTAATGCCGAAGCAAAAAATGCATTATCCTCCGATTCTCCTTCTTCCGTCAGCTTTATGGCTTCTAATCCGGTTCGCGTATCAAATATCTCGCGTACATTATCAGATACATTAGCCCGTTCAAGTTTTTCTTCGCGCACAACATCTCTAATGTCGGAGCGGATGGAAGAAATGAAGCTGATGCCGCCACTGCCACTATAAATTAAAGTGGGCGTTTTGGAAGCCGTGATTACAGAATCGGTGAGTACAATATAACCGTCTAATTCGCCGTCTAATACCTGAGCCCGCAAAGTATCTACGGGTGTATTTCGTGCCTCATAATAGCGCGTGCTGTTTAATTCAATCAGTCGGTCGGCCAGTACTTCGGTGTGATCTACCAGGCTAATACGCTTTTCTACTTCAGTTTCAGAAATGCTAATATATACGATAATGCCGATAAAAGCGACCAGTGCCAGCGGAGTTAAAGCAGTGGCAATGATGAAAGATTTACTTTTAACGCGCGTTAAATATTCTCGTTTTAAGACTAACCACATTTTGTGAAAACTCATATTATTTCAACTCCGCTTTTTTGATGTTGTCTTCTCCCACTGTGGAGATAAAAATTTCTGTTAAGGAAGGCTGGATACGCTCAAATTTATGAATTTCAGCACGCTCCATGGCCAGTTTTAGAATGTCTTGCATATTCTGGCCATCCAGAACCCGAATTTCTGCAAAGTTTGTAGAGCGGTTATTAATGCGAACCTGCTCAAGTTGCTCAAGAAAGGAACCGTCTCCTTCAAATTCTAAGTGAATCGTATTTTTACCGAAAGAGGATTTAATTTCACGCAAATTCCCTGACAATACGGCTTCGCCCTGATTAAACAGGCAAATATCATCGCACATTTGTTCTACTTGTTCCATGCGGTGCGTAGAAAAAAGAATGGTTTTTCCTTTATTTTTCAGCTCAATAATAATTTCTTTCAGCGTTTCGCTGTTAATGGGATCCAGTCCACTAAACGGTTCATCAAAAATGTAAATATCCGGATCGTGAGCGATGGTGGCTATAAACTGTATTTTTTGGGACATACCTTTTGAAAGCTCGCTGATTTCTTTCTTTTTCCAATCCAGCGCGTCAAAGCGCTCCAGCCAGTAGTTAATAGCTTTTTTGGCTTCGCCCGAATCCATGCCTTTCAGCTGGGTGAGGTACATGAGCTGGTCAAATACCTTCATCTTTTTATACAGCCCGCGCTCTTCCGGCATATATCCAATTACCTTTTGCGTTTCCGGGCTGGCGATATTTCCGTTGATGGTAATTTCTCCTGAATCGGGTGAGAGAATGTAATTAATCATTCGGATGGTAGTGGTTTTTCCGGCTCCGTTTGGCCCCAATAATCCAAAAATGCGCCCTTCATTTACCTCGAAACTCACGTTGTTCACCGCCCGGGTTTTTCCAAACGACTTGTTAACGTTTTTTACTTCAATAACTGTCATAGTATATCTGTTGAATATTGTGATTTGCGGAAAACATCCTGTGAAAGGTACTTTGTAGAAATGGGAAATTCACCCAAAAAAATAAAATGAGTAAAACATGTTATTCATAACTGATTTAGATTGCAAGATTTCCAAACATTTCTTATTAGATAGGTGAAATTGGTTTCATGAAAATTAATGTAGCCTTCACAGAAAATTGATAACGTAAATACAAAACCTAAGTTTCAGAATTCATGCACATCATTCACTTTAGTGCAGAGTGTTATCCCGCAGCAAAAGCCGGTGGCCTGGCCGATGTAATTGGCTCGCTCCCAAAATATCTTCAAAAACTAAATCACAAATGCGAAGTTGTGATTCCTAAATATGAGACTACCTGGATAGAAGACCAAGAATTTGAAACGGTTTTTGAGAGTTCATTTATGATGGAAAGCGAAGAGGTACATTTTAGCATTTCTAAGCTGGATGGCGATATTTTGGGATTTCCTTTTTACGTGATTGACATTCCAGGCCGTTTCGATCGCCCCGGAATTTATATGGACCCATGGTCGGGTTATGCGTATTGGGATGAACTGGAGCGTTTTATGAGTTTCCAAATAGCAGGTTTGGAGTGGATGAAAAGCCGGGAAATAAAACCGGATGTGTTTCATTGTCACGATCATCACACGGGCTTAATTCCGTTTATGCTTTCGCAATGCAATCGCTATCGGGAAATGGCAGATATCCCAACTGTATTTACGGTGCATAATGCCGAATATCATGGCGAGCATAATCTGGATAATTATAAGCTGCTGCCTGCATTCAATATAAAAAACATCGGTTTGCTTGATTGGGATGGAAAGCTGAATTCGATGGCGGCAGGCTTGAAGACAGCGTGGCGCATCAGTACGGTTTCTGAGCAGTATATGAACGAGTTGGCCGAGCAAAGCAATGGATTAGAGCCACTGTTTAAACAAGAGAGAGCTAAATCAACCGGTATTGTAAACGGGATTGATACCGAGGAATGGGATCCTCAAACAGATGTTATGCTTGCGCATAACTATAGCTTCAGGAACAGGAAGTCGGGTAAAGCGAAGAATAAAAAATTTTTATGCGAACATTTTGGATTAGATTCTGAACAACCTGTTATTTCTTTTATAGGGAGGCTGGTTCGAGAAAAAGGAGCCGACTTACTGCCCGATTTAATTGAAAGAGTATTACAAAAAACCGATCAGGTGAATTTTGTTTTGTTGGGAACCGGAAATCCTGAACTGCACGATATTTTCAGCGAAATGAGTAAAAAGCATGTTGGTTATTTTGACGCCACGCTTTCTTACAACGAACAGCTGGCTCACCAAATATATGCAGGCTCCGACTTTATTCTGATGCCATCCCGCGTTGAACCGTGCGGACTCAATCAAATGTTTGCCATGCGTTATGGAACGGTTCCTATCGTGCGTTCCGTTGGGGGATTGAAGGATACCGTCAAAGACATTTCGGAACCGGATGGATACGGGATTACTTTTCAGGATTTTTCGCTGGAAGCAGCTGAGGAAGCCGTTAATCGAGCTATAAATCTGTATTCAGATCATAAAAAACATGCAGAGACAGTCCGAACTGCTATGAAATTGGACTTTTCATGGAAGCGTTCAGCCCAACAATATCTTAATTTGTATCACTCATTAACCAATAATTCGTAGTCTTATGAAAAGCTCATCAATTATAGCCATAATTTTAGGCGGAGGAAGAGGTACAAGATTATTTCCACTCACCGATCATCGTTCAAAACCGGCCGTACCAATTGGCGGTAAATACCGGCTGGTTGATATTCCCATTTCCAATTGTTTGAACTCGGATATCAAGAAAATTTTTGTACTAACACAGTTTAATTCTGCTTCGCTGAACCGGCACATCAAAAATACGTACAACTTTGATGCCTTCAGCAGTGGCTTTGTTGACATTTTAGCCGCCGAGCAAACACAGGACAGCACGGCTTGGTTTCAGGGTACGGCAGATGCCGTTCGCCAATCACTCCATCATATGGAAAAACATGATCATGAGTATGTGCTTATACTTTCGGGCGACCAGCTGTACCAAATGGACTATAATAAAATGCTGGAGCGGCACAAAGAAAAAAATGCCGATTTAACCGTTGCCACTATTCCCGTAACGGCCAAAGACGCTACCGGTTTTGGAATTATGAAAACCAACAAAGATGGTTTCATAGAAAGTTTTGTTGAAAAACCGGATGCTGAAGAATTACAACAATGGAGGTCAGAAGTTCCGGATCGGTTTAAAAAAGAAAACAAAAACTATTTAGCCTCCATGGGTATTTACATTTTTAGCAGCGAGGTGTTGGAGAAGCTGTTTGATGACAACCCGGATGCTACGGATTTTGGAAAAGAGTTGATTCCACAATGTGTGGAAGGCGGGCAGCGCGTATGCAGCTACGAATTTGGAGAATACTGGACGGATATAGGAACTATTGAATCCTTTTTTGAAGCAAATTTATCTCTTGCCGATACCATTCCCGAATTTAATCTGTTTGATAACGAGAACTATATTTACACCCGTGCGCGTCTTTTGCCGCCCTCAAAACTGATGGGAACCACTTTAGAGCATGCGCTGGTTGCCGAAGGGTGTATTATTGAAGCCAGCCGTTTGGTCCGTTCGGTAATTGGAATTCGCTCCAGAATAGGCAAAGGAACTACCATTGAATATTCTATTGTAATGGGGAATGATTATTTCCAGGATCAGTTTGAAATTGAAAATGCAAGTGGCTCTAAGCCGGCCATGGGAATAGGTCGGAGGTGCTATATCAGTAATTGCATTGTTGATAAAAATGCCCGCATTGGGAATGATGTACGTATTGTTGGCGGTAAACATTTAGAAGATGGAGATTATGAATATCATCACGTACGCGAGGGCATTGTAATTGTGAAGAAAGACACGGTTGTGCCGGACGGAACGACAATTTGACGAATCTACCGCTGCAAATATTCCTTGATTTTTTTCAGCATGGTTCCGTTTTCAAAATATTGGTATAGATCTTTGCCGGGACATACCGTTTGGGCAGAGTGATCTTTATGAGTAGCAATTGAATCTACGGGCACATTGTATTCCTGAGCCAGCCAGGCGCTTAAATGAGCAATGGCATCCAGCTGTACGGGATTGATGGTTTGAACCTCATAATTGCCAATCACATTAATAAGCGCATGCCCGGTGGGATCATATTCAGTATTGGTATCTCCGGGATATTGCAAGGGGCGATTTTCAAAAATGTTGCCTTCCAGATCTATGCTGAAATGGTAGGGAATATCCATCCAGTTTTTATCATTTTGGCTGAATGCCTGCAGATTTCTCATGTACTGATAAGCATCTTTATCTGCCGAAAACTCCACTCCGCTGTGATGAATGGTAATATGGGTAATTTCATGCTCCGGCAGGCTGCCTGAAACAGCTTTGCTTCCCCAATCATCCCGAGAAATAATATCCGGTTTTTGAACCTGTAAGTAAGATAAGCCGGCTAAAGCAAGTGATAAGATTGTAACAGCAAATAGGTTGAGCAATTTCATGAGTGGAGAATAAAGTTTAGGGCAGTAATTAATGTAATTCAGAGTAAGACGAAATAAGTAAAACCACAAGTGCGGCTTACAGGACAATCCGTGAAATAAAAAAGGCTCATCTAAATAAATAGAAGAGCCCAAAGCAAGTCACAGAAAGAAACAACTAAGCCGTTTCTAACATTTTTTTCAGCGTTATGCCAATATCAGCGGGGCTGTCAACCACGGTAATTCCGGCAGCAGCCAAAGCTTTCTTTTTCTCTTGAGCGGTACCTTTGCCACCCGAAATAATGGCTCCGGCGTGGCCCATGCGGCGTCCCGGAGGCGCTGTTGAACCGGCAATAAATGCTACCACCGGTTTTTCACAATGTTCTTTAATCCACTCGGCTGCTTCTTCTTCAGCTGTTCCGCCAATCTCTCCAATTAGTACAATGGAGTCGGTTCCGGGGTCATCATTCAGCAGCTGTACAGCATCTAAGTGAGTAGTTCCAATTACGGGATCTCCGCCAATTCCGATAGCTGTACTTTGGCCAAGTCCTGCTTTTGTAAGTTGGTCAACAGCCTCGTAAGTAAGCGTACCGGAACGGGAAATCAGCCCCACTTTTCCGGGCGTAAAAATATTACCGGGCATAATGCCAACTTTGGCTTCACCGGGAGTAATAACGCCGGGGCAGTTTGGCCCAATCAGCGTTGCGCCGTGGCTTTTTACTATCTGCTTGGCCACAATCATATCCTTAACGGGAATGCCTTCGGTGATACAAATAATCACTTCAATACCTGCAAAAGCTGCTTCCGTTATGGCATCTCCCGCAAAGGCAGGCGGCACAAAAATAATGGAAGTATTGGCATTTACTTCTTTAACCGCATCAGCTACGGTATTAAATACGGGTCGGTCTAAATGGGTTTGGCCGCCTTTTCCTGGGGTTACACCGCCAACAACTTGAGTTCCATACTCTATCATTTGCTCGGCGTGGAAGCTTCCTTCGCTTCCGGTAAAACCCTGTACAATCAGGCGAGTCTCATTTCCAACTAATACGCTCATGTTCTCTTTTTTGAGGTTCAAATTTGGGTTGGGAATATAGCATGTATGCAGGCGAATTGAAACGTCTAATTCCCTTTGTTTTTGATAAAAACATAGTTTTTAAGATTGATGGGGTGAAATTTGAAACATCGAGCCCCTTTTTGGTGTTAGAGAGGTAGAAGAAGTACGTTAATTTTTAACAACAAAAAATTATTGACATGAGTTTAAAAAACAGAACAAAAGAAGAGCTTCAGCATAGAATTAATGAACTGGAATCCATTATTGCTAAAAAAGGAATTGGATCAGAATATTTGTCTAAAGTAGAACGCATTCAGCGTGATGTGAATTTAGCCGTTATGTTAGGCGGAGCGGCTGCTTTGGTAGGCATTACGGCATGGACCTTATACAAATCACGCGGATAAGAGCTTAAATTTTTTGGGGTGATCTGATCCATTTCTATAGGAAGCATTTCAACCCGCTATAAAACCAGATAGGCAAATAGTAAAGCCCCGAATCACATTCGGGGCTTTTGTTTTACTTACTGCTGATCTTGCTGTTCGTTCTGTTGTTTTTTTCCTTTTCTTTTGTCAAGTACAATGGGAATTAGAAAAAATGCGAAAGCGATAATTACTACAACAATAGAAAATGCATCTATTTGCATGATATAAATAGTTTTAAAATTTGAATTACACACACCGATATGAATGATCCACATTCAAAGGGCGTGATTAAAAAAGTGTAGCTAAGTCTTGAAATATCAGACTACTGTTGTGAGGCTGTTATAGATGCGAATGAAAAGGGAAAAGCAGCTTTCTAACCGAAAGTCCGGGTTCAATCAGTCCTGCGTACGTTAGGTATATTTTGGCTTGGGTGAGAAAAGGGGAGCTGTCGCTGCCGGCGGGAAAGTTCTCTTCAAAAGCTTCTTGCTCATCACCCGAAGATGAAAATGGGTTGCGTACCGTTGATTCTTGAAACCCATTGGCCTGAGCCGATAATAGCACGGCCGGACTGCAACATTCTGAAGATTCCTTTGTTTCCTGCTCAGCGGGTTGGATAACCGAATGAGGCTTTGCATCAGCAGAAATATATGCCAAAACTGTTTGCCCTGTAAAGAGCAAAACAAGAAGCGTAAAGCCAAATTTTAATCGGTTTTTCATAGCGCTAAAATACAAACTATTGCGGTTAATTAATACGCCCGCTTTTGCTTGAAAAATACTCCTGTTTTTAAGAAATCAGTCAGGCAACACGGACAATAATTTTTGATAAATTTCATCCGAATAATGAATAAAACCTTGCTGCTTTAGGGTTTTTAAATCCTGTTTTGTGATTTGGGCTGCAGCATGTTTCCATTGTTCGTTAATTAGATGAATAGCTGCATAATCTCCGGTTACTGCGTACCAAAAAAGAAATCCACGGTCGTTGTAGGAATTTCCTAACGTAACCTGCTTTCCATAATCACCCCGCTTAGAAATATCTGCGGTATGGACGGAACCTAACCAAGCTTCGGGATGTAAATTCTGCTGATAATCGAGCCAGTAATAGGCACGCACGGCATCCGGATCGCGAACGCCCAGCCAGTTGTAGTTGGCCTGCACCAAAGAAGCAATAACCTGCACATGAAGAGTGGGCTTATCTTTAATAACCGCGCCTACATCATCCAAAAGCCGGCTTAGCAGCTGCTGTGCTTTTTCTTCACCTTCAATTTCTCTCAGCTTTTTCTTAAAGAGATTTGTTGCCTTATTAATGTGATTAATGTCAGCCTCTTCGGCAGAGATGTTTTGTCCGGCTTCCAGCCCGTACTTCACCATAAAATCATCGTAATAGCGAGCCAGTGAATCATTAAAATGTCTTCCGTAAATCAGATAATTTGCGGTGATGGCTTGCCAAACCGACCACGATACATTTCCCAATAAATCATTGCCGGGCACCATGCGGATATCCCAAAGAGTTTGTCCACGGGCGTTATCGGGCATAGGTTCATCTTTTGCCAGCCTGTCAATTAGTGTTTTGGCTTTCTGCAAAGCATGGGCCATCAGGTCTTCCATGTTTACATCTTCATTCAGTCCGTTTTGGCGCATTTCGAGCACGCCTTTATAAACAGCGTCCAATATTTCTTCTTCCGCAGAGTTGCGGGTATGTGCCAGCATTAGCTGATATTTGGTTTCCAGCTCTTGTTCTGCATTCATGTTTTGGTATGAATGAGATAACTCTGCCGCTTCTCGAACATGTGCAGGCTCTGAGGAAGAACAACCTGCTGCAATCCCCATCGGGATAAGAAATACTAAGCAATATCTTATAACCTGCATATCAATTCTATAAAGTTGAAGGAGAGAAGTACAGGTAATTTTAAAAAAGTGAAAAGCAACATTCAGGAAAATTATTGCACCATTACATCACCAAAGGAGATGAGGCGCTGCCTTCCGTCATACATAAAAACGCGGTTCAACCCTCGTGCGCCTTCCACATTTTGTCCCGCGTAATCAAATTCAATAGGGTTGATATGAAAGTTATACAAACCGGGATTTAAGGTTTCCGGAAACTGATAGAGATTATAAAACTCGCCGTTAACGGCTCTCGTCATAACAATCAGGCCGTTTACCGAGTTAATGCCTGTTACTTCTACCTCAAACTGAAGTGCCTGAGATGTATTTACCGGATTAGGATAGGCAGGATTTACTTTAATCAACCCTTGGAAAAGCGGAGAAGTGCGCCAGTCGTCTTCATCCACATCTTTAATGACACCCTGATTGTTGGTTTCAGTGAAGTTTTGAGGAGTGGAATAGGCTTCGTCTTCAAAATTGCGCTGTGCATTATTTTGGGTGCAGCCGTTTATCAAAAACAGAAATAATAGAAGTGCAGTGAGGTGGAAATAATTAGTCATAAAAAAATGAATGAGGTGTAGTTCATTACGTTCGGTTTGTAGTAAACAAACCGTATCTTTGAAGCTCAAAAATACAAAACATTCAACATACTTAATACGATGCTGCACATAGCCGGAATAAAAAATTGCAACAAGATAAGAGATACCAAAAAATGGATGGACGAGCACGGCGTAGAATACGAGTTTATTGATGTGAAAAAAGAGCCTTTAACCCGTGATGAGCTCAAAGAACTGGAAGTTAAGGTGGGCTTAGACGTACTGGTGAATAAGCGCGGCAGAAAGTGGCGGGATCTGGGTTTGGCTAAAAAAGAATTGTCAGACGAGGAGTTATTTGAGCAGTTGTTAGAGCATCAGGTAATGATAAAACGCCCCGTGCTGATAAAAGGTGAGTCGGTACTGGTAGGGTATGATGAAACTTCTTTTGAAGCTTTTACTACGGACGAAGAATCGCAAGAAGAATAAACGGAAAGTGCTCAGCGTTTGTTGAGCTCATCCTTATTTATGACAAAAATCCTAAGCATCATATTTCTTTCTTTTGCAAGCCTCTCGGCTTTTGGGCAGCATAGTTTTCCGTCCGAAAGCCCCCGGCAGCCAACTATGGAAGAGCTTTTCTCAATAAAAGAAACCTTTAAGTATGAGGTTAAATATGGCTTTTTAAAATTAGGATGGGTGAACGTAACGCTGCTAAGCGACTCGCTTTACGAAGGCCGGCAGCTAAAGCACATTCTCACAGAAATTAAATCGAACCCAAGCATTCCTTTTGTGGGAGATGAGCTGGATCAGTTTCACAGCTTATTTTATGTGAATGAAGATGGTATTCCGGTAGAAGTAAAGTATTGGAAAGATAATATAGACGAGCAAAAGTATGGTGAAATCGAATATTGGTTTGATCGTGAGCAGGGAATTGTTCATTACAAAGAAGAGGATGATTCCCGCGATACTTTGGCACTGGAGGATCCCGCCACCTCGGGGCATTTAATTTTTTACTATTCACGGCTTTTTGCCGGAAGCGATGATAAGTTTAAACTGCCGGTATATGTGTCAAAAAAGAAGGGATATATTCACGGAAAAAATTCACCCCAAACAGAAAAACGAGAATATGAGCCATTTGATGATCCCATTCAGGCTTATTTGTTAAAAGGAAATACAGAGAATATTAAAGGCCCGTTTGGCTTTTCAGGATCATTCCGAGCCTGGTTTTTGGATGATGATTTACGCGTTCCGCTGGAGGCCCGCGTAAAAGTATTATGGGGAAATGTTATTGTACGAATGATAGATTACACGCGAGAAAAATTATGAACAAAGTACTGATCAAAAAGTTAGCCCACGGCAAAGATTTATCGCTGCCAAATTATGAAAGTCTGGCAGCGGCCGGAATGGATATTCGCGCAGCCGTAACGGAGCCCATTACTATAAAAGCGGGCGAACGAAAGCTGATTCCAACCGGCTTTAAAATGGCACTCCCGGCCGGATTTGAGGCGCAGATTCGTCCGCGCAGTGGCCTGGCTATAAAACATGGAATTACCATGTTAAATGCTCCGGGAACTATTGATGCAGATTACAGAGGCGAAGTAAAAGTAATTGCCATCAACCACGGACAAGATGAATTTACAATTAACCGGGGTGACCGAATTGCCCAAATGGTGATTGCTCCGGTTACGCAGTTTCCACTGGTTGAAGTGAATGAGCTGCCCGCAACTGAACGCGGAGACGGCGGCTTTGGCAGCACGGGTGTGGATTAGAAAAAAGAATGCATCAACCAAAATCATCATAAAAAACATTTTAATAGCGATTGCTGAGAGAGATGCCGAGTAGTCTGAGCCCGTATCTAACCCTTATTAAAGAAAATCATAACTATCGAAGACTTTGGATTAGTCAGGCCATATCCAATTTTGGGGATTGGTTTGGCCTACTGGCGCTGTATGCCATTATCGGCAGGTACTCTGATTCCGAATTTCTTTTAGGGCTGATTATTGTAGTGAAAATGCTGAGTCTGGCATTCTTTTCTCCCTTTGCCGGATATCTCTCCGACCGTTTTAACCGCCGAAAGCTGATGATTTGGTGTGATATATTCAGAGGCGTTGCCATTGCAGGCATTTTGCTGGTGCAGTCTGCTTCTATGCTGTGGCTGGCTTATGTGTTAACAGCCATCCAAATGATGCTTTCCGCAGTTTTTGAACCGGCTAAAACGTCTTCCATCCCAAATGTAACTACGCCGGAAGAGCTGACCAACGCCAATATCATATCGACAGCAACGTGGAGTATTATTTTCACCTCAGGAATGGCTATTGGCGGTTTTGCTACCGAGTGGCTTGGTACGAATAACGTGCTCATTATAGATGCGTTCAGCTATTTGGTTTCGGCTTGGTTTGTATATCGCGCCGTTATTCCTCAAAAACGCTTGTCGAAAGAAGAGATGTACCGCACTCGAAATCCTTTTAAAGGAATTAAAGAAGGCTTAGGCTATTTATTTGAAAACCGACATATTTTGCGTCCTTCTTTAGCCAAAGGAACGGCTACTATGTTTTTAGGCGGACTCGTTTATCTTTTGATTATTGTAAGTGAAGAAGTGCTGCTGATGGGAAGCATCGGCTTGGGCTTACTGTATGCCGCCCGTGGTGTTGGCACCGGAATTGGTCCCATTATTGGCCGCCGGATATTCCGGGACGAAAAAGACTGGATTACCTTGATGGGAGTTTCCATTATTTTTTGTGGAATGATGTATATGGTAGTCGGCTTTATGAACAGCATTTCTATAATGATTCTTTTTGTATTACTGGCACATTTGGCTTCCGGAGCAAACTGGGTTTCCAGTACCGTACTGCTGCAAAAGCGAACCCGGGATACCTTCCGGGGACGTATATTCAGTACTGAATGGCTACTTTATACCGTGGCAAATTCAATTTCAGTAGTAGTAGCTTCATTGATATTGGAAACCAAACTGATGACGGTAAAGCCACTCATTATGACCTATGGCGGATTGATGATAATAGCCGGTGTGTGGTGGATGTTCACCATCAACCAAAATGAAAATGCTTGGCAACAGCACAAGAAAAAGCTAAGCAAAACCTGATAATTTGGTGCTTTATTGGGGTGATAAACAACGTGAATTACTTACCGATAACAACATTCTATCCATCCAACGCCAACACCTCTCGCAATTCATTCAACATGAAGTTGAATGAATTGCCCTCTACTCAAGGAGAGACTTACATTTGGATGATAAAAAGCTACATATTTGCTAAAGCGAACACTTTCTAAGCGAGCAAGAAAAAGTCCTTCCTTGAGGAAGGTGCCATTTGTAGCTCGCTACAAATGCGGAAGGTGTTGGCAGCTATGGGCAGTACTGCAATTCTGTGCACATTACCACCTTACTGGGCAATCCTGATCACTGCAAACTGCTCCCTGTTCACTGAACCTTGCTGCCATTTCCATCCGTCAGACCGCTTCAAAACGTATTCAGTCAGCCTAATCATATCCAGCGGTCAGACGGGGTTTTGGAGTTTAAAACTTCAAGAAAAGGAGTCATTTCGGCAAGTTGTAGTGAAACAGAAGCGCAGAGCCGGAATCTCCCTGAAAAAGGCAACGCCCGACCGCAGGGAGGCAATGAGATGTACTAATAACCCATGTCATCCTGAACGCAGCGAATGCGGAGTGAAGGATCTTCTTGAATCGATTTGGGGTGCTAACCAACGCACGTCTTGGCAATATTCTACATTTCATAAGTCAGCGCTGTTCTGTATCCCAAACACATTCCCAAGATTGCTTCGGCGTTTGGTATGGCGGGCGAAGTTAGGCAGGCAGCGCCTCGCAAAAGATTTCGTTGGTCATCGCAGTTTTTGGGCATTACAATCTTTTTGTGAATTTGGATCATCCAAAAACTTCCACTTTTTCCTTTGGAAGGAAATTCTTTCTGTATGTGGAAAAATGCTTCAAGAAAGTTGATAAGCACTCTGCTAAAAAAATAAAATGGTTAAAAACGTGCTTAGATATAATGAGAAGGGTTTTTAAAGCACTTAGAGCACGTGTGGCACGCTTCTTAAAAACGGATGGCATAGAATTTGATAACCGAAGGGTGAGAAATATCGGCGTTAACAAAGCAGTTATCGACCGATTTAACATAATCTTAAATTTTAAGGTAAATCCATCACCCATGATTGACCGATTATACACGCAAATGCAGGCCATGCAGGTTTTGTCTCGCTCGCAAGAGGTTACGGCAGATAATTTGGCCAATATCAATACGCCGGGTTTTAAAGGAAATAAGGTTTTCTATCGCTTGTTTGAGGAAAAAGTAAATGGTGTTAAAACCACCCGAAGCATTCCCATGCAACAGGTTGATTTACAGCAGGGCGTTTTAGAACCCACCGGAAATGAATTTGATATGGGCATTAACGGAGATGGATTTTTCACGGTAGAAGAAAATGGACAGCAGTATTTAACCCGTGATGGCCGCTTTCACTTAGACTCTGATGGATTTTTAGTAAACAGTTCGGGTGCACAAGTGATGGGAGATTCCGGTCCCATTCAGCTAACCGAATACTTTCAATCAAACAGTGAAACCGGAAGTACGCCCCTTCTGGAAATTGCAAAAGACGGCACCATTCGCCTCAATAATAAAATGTACGACAAGCTGCAGATTGTGAAAGTAAACGACCCGAGTGTATTAAGCAGAAAAGGAAATGCGTACTTCACCGTTGCCGATGATCAGTTTTTAAGTGATGAAAATACCGGAATGGTGATGCAGGGATTTTATGAGAAAGGAAACGTAAATCCTTTAAATGAGATGGTTGACATGATGCGCAATATGCAAACTTTTGAAAGCCAGCAAAGAGCCATGAACACCACCGACGAGATGCTGTCTCAAGTAACCACCCAACTGGGTAGATTTTAATATAAACAACAGAATAAAAGTCCATAACTATGTTTAGAGCTTTAAGTACCGCCGCGCTTGGAATGAGCGCTCAACAGCGTTCAGTAGATAATATTGCGAATAACCTGGCCAACGTTGGCACTACAGGTTTCAAGCGAAGCACCATTGCCTTTCAGGATTTATTCTATGAAAATATAGCTTCATCAAAATTGGGAGGAGCTGCAAATCGCCATTCAAATGACGGTCCATCACTGCAAATTGGGCACGGCTCGCGAGCAGTGGCTACCATCCGAAACTTTATGCAGGGTTCGGTAGCTGAAACCGGAAATGCGCTGGATTTAGCCGTTAGCGGATCCGGATTTTTCCAGGTTGAGCTGCCTGATGGTAATATCGCTTATACGCGCGATGGCAACTTTAGCCGAGACGCCACCGGAATGCTGGTTAATAACTCGGGATTGCCTTTAGCCGGACACATTGAAATTCCCACCGATGCGGTTGCCGTTGAAGTTTCACAAAGCGGAATTGTAACGGCACTCATGGCCGGAGACAATACTCAGATAGAATTGGGGCAGCTTGAGTTAGCCAAATTCTCAAACACAGGCGGACTGGAAGCTCTGGGTGATAATCTGTTTGCAGAAACAGAATCTTCAGGAATGCCTTTTTATGGAGAGCCGGGCTCGGAAGGCTTTGGCGTAGTTCGTCAGGGTTATCTGGAGCAGTCGAACGTGGATATTGTAACCGAGATGGTTCGCCTGATTGAAGCACAACGAGCGTATGAAACCAATTCTAAAATGGTGCAAACCGCAGAAGATATGATGTCGGTTACCAACTCCATTAAACGATAATTGAACTAACGTAATCTAGAGCTGGTGATTTCGACACTCCTCATAGTACTAAGCTCATTATTATTCGCAGGCACTGAACCCGTGCCGGTGCATAAAGATGCCAGAGAAGTGCTTATAGAAAAAGCATTGGAAACTCTGGAAGCAAAGTTTGGCGCCGAAGAGTATCAATTCACCATTTCACCCCGCTGGATTCCTTCCAGTTTATTAGATGCGGATGCCGAACAAATTCAGTCTGTAAAACTGCAGGGTGGCGTATTACGATACACTCAGTTTGAGGTGATATATAAAAATGCAGGCCATACGCAGCGGGTTCAAATTCAGTTTAAAGTTGAAGCGGAACAGAAGCTTCCCGTTCTCAGTCACCGTTTGCAAAGTGGTGAGGTGATTAAACCTGATGACATACAGCTCCAATGGGTAGCTATTGATTTGGGACGGCAGCAGCCCATTCAAAAAGCAGAATATTTAGTGGGTAAAATATTGCGCAGAACGGTACGAGCCGGGCAGCCGATTCTGCAAGCGCATGTGAGCTCGGCTTATATGGTGGAGGCCGGAGATGCAGTTCAGCTGTTATTTTCGGAATACGGAATTCAGATTACGATGACTTGTGAGGCACGTCAGCACGGCGCCTTAGACGAAGAAATTCAAATTTATTGCAAAGAAACACGAAATAAATATCTGGGCAAAATAACCGGCCCGGGAGAAGCAACATGGCAAAAAACAGAATAAGCTCATTCATACCAATTGTTTTACTTTTCTGCATGCTGGGCTCCGGTGCAGCAGTTGCACAAAACTCTATTTATCAGGATGTGAAGGCCAAGCGGGTGGGAGATATTATTACCGTGGTGCTGAGAGAAAGCACCTCGGGGAGCTCCACTTCAGATTCCAAATTAAAAACAAGTTCAGACGGCTCTGCAAAAGGCTCAGTAGCCGGTAACTTTTTACCGTTTGAACCTACTTTTGGGGCCGATGCAAATGTAAACTACGGCTCGGATGAGCGAAACTTATCAACCCAGCGCCAGCTGTTGGAAGGCTTCATCAGTGTGCAAATTACGGAGGTTACTCCCGGCGGTGATTTAATGGTTGAAGGGAACCGAATGACGGAAGTTAACGGCGAGGTACACAAAATGTCGCTCAGCGGAACCGTTCGCCAGAATGATGTGAATAGCCGAAATCAGGTGTTTTCATATCGGATTGCCAATGCCAATATCAGTTATCAGAAGATGGGCGGACTTCAGAAAAAGAAAAAGAATCGAGGGCTCATTAAAAAAATTGTATTCACCGGACTTAGTGCAGGTTTGGGTGCGGCTATCATAATGAGAGAATTAAACAACTAACCGGCAGTGAGCGTACTATGAACATTGGGACATCAAAAATATTTAAAATCGGCCTTGTTTTAAGCATTAGCTTGCTTGGAATGTACAGTTCGGTACAGGCACAATCCCGCCTTTCTGACCTGGTTGAAATTCAACACGCCGAACGCACCGAACTGATTGGATACGGCCTGGTAACGGGTTTAGATCGTACGGGCGACCGTTCCTCGAGCAGCCGTGGATCGGTATTTACGGTTCAATCCATTGCAAATATGTTAGAAAGTTTTGGGATTACCGTAGATGCCAGCCGGCTCAGAACCCGAAACGTTGCGGCGGTTATGGTTACTGCAACCGTTACGCCTTATCATGCAGCCGGGAGTGAAATTGATGTTACCGTTTCTTCTTTGGGGGATGCCAGCAGCCTGCAGGGCGGAGTATTGCTGCAAACGCCGCTGTTCAACCCCGACAACGAAAAAGTGGCTGCAAAAGCACAAGGACCACTGATTGTAGGCGGAATTACAGCTGAAATTCCCGGCGCTCGTATTTCACAAAATCAAACCTTAACCGCTACTATTCCCGGCGGTGGTACAGTTGATCGGAATGAGGAATTTAATCTCAGCACGGAAGAGCCGCTCGGTTTAGTGCTTCGGGAACCGAATTATGGAAATGCCCGAAATATGGTGGAAGTTATAAACGCCACCTTTGACGAAGAAATAGCCACTATTTATCACCCCGGGCTGGTAAAAGTAGAATGGCCGGAAGCGTTCCGCGAACGAGGAACCATGAACGTTTTTACCAGCATTATTTTAGAACAAAAAATTGAAGTGGAGGCACCGGCTCGCGTTGTGATAAACGAGCGTACCGGAACCATTGTGGCAGGCGGAGACGTGATTATTGATGATGCTATGATTTCTCACGGTAATATTCAGGTTCGCACGCAGCTTACACCATTTGTAAATCAGCCGCCGCCGTTTAGCGGAGGAGAAACTCAGGTGATAAACGTACCGGAGGCGGGAATAAGCGAGCAGGCGGCTCAAACCATTGTATTAGAGCCTGAAACAAATGTGCAGCAGCTGGCCGGTTCACTCAATGCCTTGGGGCTTAGTCCGCGCGATATCATCTCCATTTTTCAAGCTTTGGACAAAGCCGGCGTACTGCGCGGCCGTTTAATAGTAATGTAACCGATGTAATAATTCAGGTACCGATAGTATGAAAGTAGAAGACTCCTTTTTACATATAGCCCAAAAGCAGGTTAGCGAAAAACGAAGCGAAGATTTGCAGCGCGACAAAGCCGCTACGGACTTCGAAGAAATTTTTGCTCAGCATTTAGTTAAAGAGCTTACTAAAGATTCGTTCAAGATGTCCGATAACGGAGGTATGATGGGATCATCCAACAACATGTATAGAAGCTTTATTACCGATGCGCTGGCCGGCGAGCTCGCAGCTCAACGTAAATTAGGAATGGCCGATTTGGTTATCAGGTATTGGAATTCATCAGCCGCATCTTCAAAAAGCAACTCTTAACTCCTAAAAAAACATGATGAATTTAAAAGTGGATACCGTCTCATTAAAAGAAATACAAGAATCAGTAGGTTTGCTGCACCGGTGCTCGCAGGAAATTATAAAGGTGATGGAAGAACAAATTGATGCAATCATTGCTTCAAACCCAAATAAAATAGAACAGCTTTCGGAAACGCACAGCTCACTTTCACAGCAGTTTAAAGTGTACGAGCAAGATTTTATAGTCCGGCTTACTGCATTATTGGGAAAGAAGGAGGATGCCAAAGAGCTTCGGCTGCTGAAGTTAAAAGAGCTGTTCCCGGATTGGAGTGATGAAATTGGAGACTGGCACCAAAAGCTGGAAAAGAACACCAAAGACCTTCAGCGTAAGCACAATCAAATATTGCAGCTGCTTGAATTTGCCATGAGCCAAAATGCACGGTTAATGCGCTCGATGTACAGCTCTCACAACGAGAAAAACCTGCATTACGGAGCTACAGGAAAACCTGCAAGCATACCCTCGGGTATAGCCGTAAATCAAGAGGTATAACAATGCGTTCATTATTTGAGATTTCAAAAAGTGGTCTTAAAAGTGCGGAGCGTTCCCTTTCTGTAACAGCAAATAATATTGTGAATGCGGATACGCCCGGTTACAGCCGACAGCGTATTGATAAAACCCCGAATGGGATGAAAATGACCGGATATAATACCGGCCTTGGGGTAAATATTTCTACCGTAAAGCGGCTCCGAAACGAAATGAACGATGTGGTGCTGAACCAGAAGCGCCAGAATATGTCGTACATGCAAAACAAAGCTCATATATTTGAGCAGCTGGAAGCGAGCATGGCATCCGACTCCGGAAACGATTTGGATTTGAGTATCAGCAATGTACTGGATGCTTTTTCTGAGCTTTCGGCCGACCCGCAAGATATAAGCGTGAGAAACAGCTTGATTAGCCAAACCAAACAGCTGACTTCTAAATTCAAAAGTATTAGCGGGAATATTGATACAACGAGTAATCTGATTATTGAAAATTCTCAGGCCACCGTTCAGTCCATAAATGGACTGCTGAAAGAAATACACACGCTGAATGATACCATTGCTCAATCGCAAGCATCCGGAAATCCCGATAATACCAGCTTGGATTTACGGGTGAGGAAGCTGGAGGAGCTGTCGGAACAGGTTGATTTTGAAACGAATGTTACCGGAAATGGTGCCTTAGAAATTAGAATAGCCGGCATTACCGTGTTAGATGCCGACAAGGCCATGACCTTAAAGCCGGAAATTGATGATGTTAATAAAACCTATCAGCTGCGGTTGCAGAATGGCAAAGCGGTACTTCCAACGGGCGGACAGCTGGGTGCAGAAATTGAGATGTACACGAAGGAAATTCCCGCATTAAAAAATCGTTTGGATGATTTAGCAGCCACGCTGGTAAGTGAATTCAATGCAATCCATTTCTCCGGGTTTGGGTTGAATGATGACACGCATCGCAATTTTTTCGATCCCGCCAATACAACTGCAGATACCATAAGTTTAGAAACCGCTATTGAAAACAATCCTTCACTCATTGCTGCCTCAGATGCCAACGGTGAGGCAGGAAACGGAGCCACAGCTGCACAAATAGCAGATTTAAGAAATCAGCGGATTATAGAAGGAAGGAAACCGGTCAACTACTCGGTAGATTTAATAAGCACGCCGGGTAATCATCTAAGCAGCTTAAACTCACAAATTGAAGCACGCGATTCGGAAATTCAAATGCTGAAAACGCAGCAAGAGCGGGAAGCCGGAGTAAATATTGATGAAGAACTTAGCTTAATGATACAATATCAAAATGCGTATCAGGGAGCAGCAAAGGCAATGTCGGCCGCCCAAAACATTTATGATACATTAATAGGAATGTTGAGGTAACACCATGCGAATTACTCAAAAAACTATATTCGGTAACTTCATGCGCGATGTGAATAACAATCGCAGCGAATTAGCCAAAATTCAATCTGACCTTTCCAGCGGAAAGTCGGTTCGCGTGCCTTCGCATGATCCGGTTTCTTTTCAACGAGGCCGTATTTTAGAAGAAGACATCAGAAAAGAAGAACAATTTCAAAGCAATATTGAAAGCGGACTGCGCCAAAGCAGGTTAGCCCAGGGCGCACTGGACGAAACAATTGATCGCCTGATTGAGATAAAAGGCTTAATGGTGCAAGGGGCTTCGAGTTCCTACGGAGAGAGTAATCGCGAAACCATGGCAGATTCACTGTCGGGCATCCGGGATAGCATTGTAAGTACTTTAAACCTCAGCTATGGCGACCGTTATTTGTTTGCAGGCACAAACAGTGCTGAAAAACCATTTACCCCTGATGCCGGTGCACCGGGCGGTATTGCTGATAACAGCAATGCAAAAGCTCCCGAAATATTAGCCGGAGACGGAGTGAGCATAGAAATAAGCCTGGCCGGCACCAATTTAAGAAACACACCGGATGGCGACCTTTTTGAAATTATTGGGAATGCAGAGCAAGCCCTCCGTAATAATGATGAAGCGGAAATAAACAGGCTGCTTACAGAAATGGATGGCGCCATTGAGCATGTAACCGATCAAACCGCAAATTTAGGAAATAACATCAACCGTATGGATTATATGGTTGAGCAGTACGAAGCCGCCAGAATAACCAAACAGTCAGACATCAGCGGGCTGGTAGATACAGATTACGCGAAAGCATTTTCGGACCTCCAGCGGGTAGATGTAGCGTATCAGTCGGCCATGGCCGTGCACACAACTATGTTCAGCAACACGTTGCTGGATTATTTATAAGCAATCGGGTTTTAACTTTATATACTCAGTTAGATGGAATTAAATAGCATACACACGGCGAACACCAACGAGAAAATAAAAGGATGGATTGACTTGGTAGTTTATCTAACCGATGTGAAGTACCTGAACAGCAAAAAGCTGCAAGAATGGAATTCCATTTTTAATAGCCTGAAGGTAATTGCACCTGTTGAGCGCCCTGCCGGGCTGCCGGATGGAATCAGCTGGAGGCGTAGTTTTGCTAAAGAACATCGCACAGATATTTGGAATGAATGTGTGCAGAATGCAACCAAAAAATGGATGCTTTTTATAGAAGATGATGAGGATATCTGTTTTAATGACTTCCCCACCCGAGAGGCTGTGAATGCAAAACAATGGGCTCCGGCGCTTATTGTTCACCATCAAAATGAAAAGTTATATCAGCACTATCAAATGCGGCTGGTTCCTACAGGAAATGAAATAGTTTTTCAGGGAAAAAATTTACCCGATTGCACGAAGTACATGGTGCAAAATGAAGTGGAAATTACGCACATGCCCATTCTTATTGAGCGGAAAAGTAATCCGGTTCAACAAGTAAATCCTGATGATGAACTTGCCCAGCGCCATCATTCTCCGCAGCTTTATTTGGTGCAGGGAGATCAGCACTTTAAGCAGAAAAAATATGTACTGGCTGCAGCCCAGTACCGCCATATTCTAAAACAAAAACGGTTGCTGCCTCATGACAGGTTAGGCGCCGTTAACGGATTGGCAAGCTGTATGGCCGAGCAGTATAAATGGCCCCAGGCGCTGGCATTAGCCGACACATCCATTCAGGCCGAGTCTTTCCAAAGCGTGCCTTACCTGATTCAGTTTAAAATTTACCAACTGCAAAAAAATTGGAAAGAGGCGTATAAAGCACTTCATAATTACTACGAACGCATTGAATTATACTCTCTGGCTAATTTTGATGTTAAAATTGGCGAAGAAGAAACGCTGCTTAACCTGACGGACCTCGCTTTGAAAACCGGGAACAGATCCAAAGCTCTGGAGTTGTTCAATAAGCTCTATGAAATAAGAAATGGGGAAGTGGAAGAAGCGTTTTTACATAAAGTGATGCTGTTGTCTTTAGAGTTGTCTGATTATGAAAGTTCAGTTTTCTACTTCAACAAAATATTTGATCGAATTCTGTGTAAGGAAGACCTGTCGGATTTGAAGAGTAAGGAATTCAAGGATTACATGACCATGTTTATGGAAAACGGCTGGTACGACTTTGTGTATGATTTGTATGCCCAGCTTCATCAAGATTTTCCGCAGAATGATGAGTACAGGCGACGGTTGATAGTAGCGTCTTTAAAAACAAACAGGATAGAACAGGCGCAAAAGCTCATCGCAAAAGTAGCCTGATTTTATATAACGTAATCATTCCGATTGTAGAACAAAGCCGTTTCTGTGATTTTGTTTCTCGCAGGGCGGCGCGTGGAGTTTAGTACAGAACTCCACAGATTTTCAGAAATTTCCTCAGCGTAAATCTGCGAGAAAAAAGCTCTGCCTACACTTATTGGTCTGAAGTATTCTTATGAATTAGTACTCTTCAAGTTCAAAGAAATTCCATTCGCCGGAAATCAAGATTCACCTTTTCCGGAAAATTCACGCAATTCCGAGCTCAAGAAAGCTACATTTAAGAGGGAAATGAGAGCCATTGATTAACTATTGATATTTAGAAACAAATATTACATAATACGGCGTGCTCATTTCAGCCTGAGCTGTTCCTCGTTTCATAATTTGCATTCAGTATGATTTTTAAAAATAAATACTATCTAAACCATTTAATCCCGGATGCACTATGAACGCCACTGTTTTAGTTTTAAATCAAGATTATCAGCCACTTAGCATTTGTTCTGTACAACGTTCCATAAAGCTGATTTTTCTGGATAAGGCAGAATTATTGCACGACGATCCGGATAGAGTTATACGTACTACATCCGAAGCATTTCAATTTCCTTCGGTAATTCGGCTACGGCGCTATATTAATATTCCATACGCAAAAATTGTACTTTCACGCCGAAATATCATGCGCCGTGATAACTTTATGTGCCAGTACTGCGGAAAGAAATCCGATTTAACTATCGACCACATCAACCCAAAAAGCCGGGGTGGAAAAGACAGCTGGGAAAACCTGATAACAGCATGTGACAAATGCAATGTGTATAAAGGAAATCGCACACCCGAAGAAGCTCACATGGAACTGAAGGGCAAGCCCTATCGCCCCATTCCACTTACCTTTTTCCGGGATTCCAATGGCGGTGTTCAGGAACCCTGGAAGCCTTATTTGTACATGGTTTAAGGAATGGTTTAAGCCGGAAAGCGATGTTGTACATTCTAATCTGACCGGCAAATAAAATTACATGTGATTAATTCGGGCCGGCTTGCTTTCAATGATACCTAAGAATATCTTTTGCCGCGAAACAAGTCTGCCATCACAGCGTTATAATCCCGTTGATGTAAACCAAATTCACAATTATGAAAACCATGAGATTATCCATTTTTACAGTTGCCTTATTTTTCAGCCTGCTTTCATCGGCAGTTTATGCTCAGTTTGAAGGGCACATCACCATGAGCGTTTATGGCGAGGAGGACGGAGAAATTGAGAACAGCACCTTAAATTTATACGCTACCCCAAACCGGATTTTGATTAAGGGTGATGATGAGGTGAGCGTTATGGGCCGTGTTAATGCCGGCGGACTGCTGATTCGTAACGACCAAAAAGATTTTATTGTTTTAACCGACGAGAATAAGGCTCTGCAGGCCACAAAGGCAGGTATAGAGTCGATGGTTGAAATGGTGTTTGGCTGGATGCAGAATGATACGAACGATGCTGACACTCCCGAAACCGAGTACAGTTTCAGCAATCGTACGAAAACCATTTTAGGGCAAAAAACCACTGAAATGATTATAAGGAGTAAAGATGAGCCCGGAACTCATCTTTCGGTATGGCTCACCCCAAATATTGATATAAACTGGGGCATACTGGCTGAGCCGTGGAAGGGAATGCCCAAAAGCATTGATAAGGAAATAAACGGAATGTCGCAGGATGTGTTTTTTAAAGGCAAAAACTTCCCCATGTTAGTGGAAGCTGTGAAGGGAAATGAGCGCACCAAAGTAATGGAAGTGAAAAATATCGATCGCTCAGCTGTTGCCAAAAGCAGGGTTGAAGTGCCGGCAGGTGTTACCTTGGTCAGCCTTCAAGAATATATTTTCAGCCTGA
Organism: uncultured Balneola sp.; assembly: GCA_964505215.1. Lineage (GTDB taxonomy): Bacteria > Bacteroidota > Rhodothermia > Balneolales > Balneolaceae > Gracilimonas. The sequence continues at coordinate 267,238 of CAZDGU010000001.1, read as the reverse complement.
TGATGGAATAAGGAAATTTTTGTAAACCAGGTTAATACCAAAAAGCGCCGTTCAGTTTGAGCGGCGCTTTTTTGTTGGGTTGAGTTTTTCTTTATTGAGTATTCAACCGCTCCGTAACAGCTTCCAAACCATGAATTGGCTTCTTACAGCTGAAGTTTCTGCAAATGTAGAGCGTTAGTTCATCATTTATGGCAGACTGAGGTCCGGTATAAGGAGCGGCCGCAGTCAGTGCCTCTTTATTCTCATCGGAAATTTGATGAAGCACGGAAAAGGGGGAGAATTCCGGGCGTAACAGAGAAACTGCATCTTTTATCTCTTGGGAAGCACCCGCTAAGCTGAACTCAGTAGCATCGGCATGTAAAAACTGAATGCTTTGCATGGCATAGCTGATGCTGTCTCCAGAGCGAATGAGGTCGGCTGAAAATGTTTTGCCCAGCTTGTAGGCATAATCTTCCAGTTCGGTTTGCCCGGTAAGTCGGCTCAGCCTGATTAAATTAAGCATAGCTGCTGAATTTGAAGAAGGAAGTGCACCATCATAAATCTGTTTTTGCCTACCATACACCTGATCATCGTCCATAATGCTAAAATAAAATCCGTGCCCTTCTTCATCCCAAAATAGTTCCAGGAATTTCTGATTCCAGTGCACTGCTTTTTCCAGATACTCGGCTTTAGAAGTGGCTCCGTACAGTTCTATCAGCGCCCAAGTTAAAAATGCGTAATCATCGGCCATGGCGGTGATGCCGGTTTCTCCATCTTTATAGCGGTGAAGCAGCTTACCGTTTTTCACCAGTTTGGTTTCCAGAAACTGAAATGCATTTTCAGCCGGACTCAAGAATTTAGGCTCATCAAAAGCAAATCCGGCTTTGGCTAAAGCAGCAATCAGCAGGCCGTTCCAGTCGGTGAGAACTTTATCATCCAGTAGGGGATGAACTCTTTTTTGGCGATGATTAAACATCTTTTTCCGAACCGTTTCAAAAGCAACTTGCTCTTTTTCATTTAAGGGAGTGGAAAGATGAGGAATATTCGCACCGGTTTTTTGTTGGGTGGCTTCGTCTTCAAAATTCCCTTCTTTTGTGATGGAAAAACGTTTTATGAAATCCAACTCGTTATCATCCAGCAGAGATGAGAATTCATCCAGTTCCCACACATAAAACTTTCCTTCTTCGCCTTCACTGTCGGCATCCTCGGCCGAGTAGAATCCGCCTTCGGGATGCAGCATATTCCGTTCTATATATTCTGTAATTTCATACACCGTTTGCTTAAACAAAGGATTTTCAGTGGCTTGCCAGGCTTCGGTATAAATCATAAGCATCAGCGCCTGATCGTACAGCATTTTCTCAAAGTGAGGAAGCAGCCACTCGCGATCGGTAGAATACCGATGAAAGCCAAAGCCGATGTGATCCCAAATTCCGCCCAGTCGCATTTTCTCCAGCGTAGTGGAAACCATGTTTAAAAAGCGTTCTTCTCCGGTTATTTTCCACTGTCGCAGTAAAAACATCAGGTTGTGGGGACTGGGAAATTTAGGAGACTCGCCAAATCCGCCATGCTCATTATCAAACCGACGGGCAAGCTGTTCGGCGGCAAAATCGGTGGCTTCCGTTCCGGGAAACTGGCCGCCTTCAAATTCTTGGGTTTTAGAAAAAGCTTCCCTGATTTTATCCGTAGCCTGCTTAATTCGCTTCGGCTCATTTTGCCACATTCCCGAAACGCCGGGAATAAGCTGTCGAAGTCCAATTCGATCATGCCGGGCTTCTTTAGGAATATACGTTCCCGCAAAAAACGGCTCTTTTTCGGGCGTCATAATAATGGTGAGCGGCCAGCCGCCTTGTCCGGTCAGCATTTGGCAAACAGTCATGTAAATGCTGTCAATATCCGGGCGCTCCTCCCGATCAACTTTTACGTTGATGAAAGCCTCGTTCATCAGCTCTGCAATTTCCGGATCTTCGAAACTTTCATGTGCCATCACGTGGCACCAGTGGCAGGTGGCATAACCGATGGAAAGGAAAATCGGTTTGTTCTCTTCTTTGGCTTTTTTGAAGGCTTCATCACCCCAGGGATACCAGCTTACGGGATTCTCGGCGTGCTGCTTTAGGTACGGGCTTTGTTCGTCTTGAAGTTTATTCGGCATCAAAATCTTTTTTAAACCGCTGGCTGTAATCTACAATAAAGCGGTCGTATTTAGTTTTCATTAGGGGTGAGGTGATGAGGAAATCGGCAGAGGAGCGATTGCAGGCCATGGGAATATTATACACAATACTGATGCGCTGAAGTGCTTTTACATCCACATCATGCGGCTGTGCCTGTAGCGGATCCCAAAAGAAAATCATCACGTCAATTTCATTTTGGACAATAGCCGTTCCAATCTGGAGATCTCCCCCTAAAGGCCCGCTTTTAAAAGTGAAAACCGGTAAATCTAATTTATCGGCCACCAGCGAGCCGGTAGTTCCGGTTCCAAATAGGTTGTGCTCTGCAAGGTGGTCGCGGTTGTATTCAGCCCAGTCCAAAAGATCCGCTTTACGATGATCGTGAGCAATCAGCGCAATATTCTTTTTGGGCTTCATGGGTTGAATGGAATCGGCAATAGAAGGATGTAATTTTTTCGGCATCATGTGCTTATACAGTTAAAGAAAAGAGTCAGTGTTGAGCGTTGCCCAAAGATGCAAACTGACACGCACTTTTAAAAGTGATTAATAGGTGTTTTCTGCTTTAAGTTTGTGGGTTTTAAACTTATCGGCCAAAATCAGTCATTCCGGACAAGCTGTAGTGAAATGGAAGTGCAGAGCCGGAATCTTCTTGAATCGGGTTGGATATTAAGCAACGCAGTCCAAGGAAAGATTCTCATTTTTGAACCGGGTGGTTCTTTACGGCGCTCCCAACGGGGTCGTTGGGAGCGAGTTCAAAGCTGTTTGAGCGGAAAAAAAGGTAAGCCGTTTGGCGTTAATAACATATTATCCATTTATCACCAACACCTCTCGCAATTCATTCAACAAGGTGTTGAATGAATTGCCCTCTCCTGAAGGAGAGACTTACAATTGGATAGAAAATAGATCTCCGAGGTTTGCCTCAATTTCGCCCAAACCCCATCCTGTCCATCACACTCACCACAAAAATCACAGTTAAAAATGAAAAAATTTACAAATACGCTCGCATGTTAATTCCCTAATTCAAATTTTAGCTGATAGCTGATAGCTGATAGCTGATAGCTGATAGCTGATAGCTGATAGCTGATACTCACCCCACCTACAATTTTTCAAGGTATTGGCTCAAAGAGTACTTATTTTTAGCGTCTCACTCATTTCAAACGGACAAACAAGTAAATAATGATTGTATCAAAATTTGGCGGTACCAGCGTGGCAACCTATGAGGCCATGCAGCGAAGTGCCCGCATTGTGGCTTCAAATCCCGAGCGCAGGCTCATTGTAATAAGTGCAATTTCAGGAACTACCAATAACTTGATTGAATTGGCCAACGGTCGGCTCGATTCTACGGAACGTGAAGAGCTTTTGGAAGAAATTGAGCAGCAGCATCTCGCTATTCTGGGGCAATGTGAAGAGGAGGAAATGCTCACCGATAATTTCTACAGAGTATTTTCAGAATTACGAGAACACTTAGATTATGTAGGTCGCGATAAGCGATGGAAAGATGCTCTTTTTGCCTTTGGCGAGCTGATGTCAACCCACATATTTGTGGGAGTTTTACGCGAACATGGAGTAAACGCTGAATGGTTAGATGCCCGAAAAGTCATTAAAACCGACTCAACATTTGGAAAAGGCGAACCGGTCTTAGATTCTATAAAGAAAAAAGCAGCAATACACATTCAAGCAGGCAAAACGTACCTGACCCAAGGCTTTATCGGCTGCGATATTTTTGGAAACACTACCACTTTGGGAAGAGGAGGGAGCGATTTATCAGCGGCTCTGTTTGCGGAAGCCGTTGGAGCCTCGGCACTTGAAATATGGACGGATGTGGCCGGCGTTTACTCCACCGATCCCCGCATTGTACCCACAGCTTCTCCCATTCACGAAATCAGCTTTGATGAAGCAGCCGAGCTTGCCGTTTTTGGAGGGAAAGTGCTGCATCCGGCCACACTGAAACCGGCCGTTCGAAACGATATAAAAGTCCGGGTGGCATCCAGCGCAAATCCGGATGATACGGGAACTTATATTGTCAAAAAGTCCAACGAAAGCCCTGTTGTCCGAGCTATTTCTCTTCGGAGAGATCAGTCACTTTTGACGATAAGCAGCCTCAAAATGATGCATAAACACGGATTTTTAGCAAAGCTGTTCAACGTACTGGCCAATCACAAAATATCCGTTGATCTGGTAAGTACCAGCGAGGTAAGCGTGGCGCTCACTTTAGATACCGCCGTAAATGCCGCCCATAAAGTGGAGCTTACAGATGAAGTGTTAGAAGAACTGAAAGCTTTTGCTGAAGTTGAAGTAGAACATGATTTGGCACTTATAGCACTTATTGGAAACGATATCCAAAAAACATCCGGCGTTGGTGATTCCTTGTTTTCACCCTTAAAATCATACAATGTGCGGCTGATTTGCCACGGAGCCAGCGCCAATAATTTGTGCTTTTTAGTGAAGCAAAATGAGGCAGAAGAAATCATTAAGCTGCTACACGAAAAGTTTATTTCAGCTTAAAAGTTAGATTTAGTTGATTACTCTTGTCCCTCAACCTCCGGTTGGGGATGCCTGCCTGAACCTCCGGTTCAGACGTGTAAAGTTTTGCAGATGAATTTACCCTCGTTGCAAAGCTCCGGCTTAGCAATACAGTTCCGGAAGCTCCAGCTTCCCATAAGATGAGCCAGAGCCGTATTTATTATTTATGGTTTTTGAATCGCTGATTAAGGAGATTGTACGGATGATGCTGATTTGTTGTAATCTTGGTGATCCTGTAAATCCCGGTTTTCCTCTTTACAAACCTCCCAGCCTGTGTGAAAAATCAAAATTTGTGAATAGGCTCATTAATTTATTTGGAAAAAACTCTCCAAGCATTCAGAACTCTTGGAGAATTGAAGTAGGTAAGAGTTATTAAATCCCCTGAATGTTATATTCATAGAAGAGCTCTGAAAACATCTTTACATCACACATAAAAAGTCATTATGGATTATGAAAAAATTCTGGACCAGTTAGAAGAAGGAACCTTACGCGCTGCAAACAAAACGGCAGACGGATGGGAAGTAAATGTTGAAGTTAAAAATGCCATATTGGCTTCCTTTAAAGACGGAGAAAATACTTCATACGAAGGCATTTACGAGGGTTTCGTGGATAAAGACAATCTCCCGCCGCGCTATTTTGCTCCGGAAGATGGCGTTCGTTTAGTTCCCGGCGGTTCTTCGGTTCGGCGGGGAGCTTATGTGGCATCCGGCGTAATTATCATGCCGCCGGCGTACGTAAATGTGGGCGCTTTTGTGGATGAAGGCACCATGGTTGACAGTAACGTGCTGGTGGGTTCCTGTGCTCAAATTGGTAAAAACGTGCATCTTTCCGCAGGTGTGCAAATTGGGGGAGTGCTGGAGCCGGTGGGAATGAATCCCGTGATTATTGAGGACAATTGCTTTATAGGAGCCGGAGTCATTATTGTTGAAGGCATATTGGTGAAAAGCGGAGCGGTGATTGCACCGGGAGTTACCCTTTCAAAAGCAGTTCCTGTTTATGATGTAGTGAATGAGAAGATTTTAGAGCGAGGTGCATCTATCCCCGAAAATGCAATTGTGGTACCCGGAACACGACCCATAAATAACGAATGGGCAGCGGAACATGAATTAAACATGGTTTGCCCCGTCATAGTGAAATACCGGGATGGCGACAGCGATGCATCTCTGGAATTAGAAAACGCCCTTCGCTAATAAAAAGAGCAGTTCAGAAAGAATACTTCAAATCCTTACCGGCTGGTACTCAGTGCTTTATAGGCCACTGCTAATCCTTTCACAAAAGCCTGAATTACGGCTTCCAGCGTATCGGGTGAGGCACCTTTTGAGGTAAAACGATGGCCTTCTTTTTCCAGCGTCAGCGTAACAATCACCAGCGATTCCGTATCCGGGCTTAGAATTTCTACCTCGTGATCAATAACATCTAAGTGCAGGAATGAATCCGTTTCAGCTTTAATAGCGGTGAGTATAGAGTCGATCGGTCCTACGCCTTGGTCCAGCGAAATCACTTCTTCCTGATCTTTGATTTTGAGCTTCACGGCGGCGCTTACCAAATTGTGCTTCCGCATGGTTAGCTTGTAATCCAGCACCTCAACCGGATGTTCAAGATCGGTATCTTCGTTAAAAACCAGAGAGCGAAGTGCTTTTATTTCTTCCTCTTTTAGCGTCTTTCCTTTTTTCTTGATGTTCTGCACATACTCATCATACAGCTTGGCATGTCCGGCATCCATATTCACATTTTCAAAGCCCATGTCGCGAGATTTACCCCATTTCTGCTTCTGCATGTCAATAAATCCGGAATCGATGTACTGTTGAATACGCTCCAGATTAGGCGGCAACACCGGCGAGGACAGTGAATACTTGGCTACAATATGAGAGCTTTTTAAACCCGTTCCGGTAAGAACAAATAAGCACTTTTTGCCTTTAAATTTATCCAGATTGTTCTTGAAAGTAGCCAGAGGGATGGCACAAGCCGGCTCTGTGAAATAACCTTCTTCTACCGTCATTTCCTTCATTGACTCCAGTAATTCATTTTCTGTAGCCGTAAAAGCCATTCCGTCCGTTTCCTCTATTCCGCGAAGCACCTTATAGAAGTCGAGCGGATCTCCCACAGCAACGGCATCGGCCATGGTATTTACATGATCATCAATAATTTTTTTCTTCTTAAAAATACCCTGCACCACCGGCGAGCTTTGTTCGGGTTGAACCGCTACAAAACCTGGGATTTTTTCTACCTGTCCGGCCGCTTTCATTTCCTGATAGCCTTTGTAAATAGCGGCAAAATTCGTTCCGGCTCCGATGGGTATAAATATATAATCAAAGTCGGTATCTCCTTGTTCTAACAATTCATAGGAGAATGATTTTTGCCCTTCCTGACGAAATACATAATCGCCGGCTAAGTAATAATTACCTGATTTGGCAAACTCCCGGCACAGCTTTTCGCACACCAGAAAATCACCTTCTATTTTAATGATGTTGGCATCATAAATAGTAGCCTGAGCCAGCTTAACTTCCGGCGTTTTTTCCGGTACAAATACAAAACATGGAATTTTGAAATAGCAGGCGTAGGCTGCAACTGAAGCCGCCATATTTCCGGTAGAAGCAAGACAAATGGCATCGGCACCCAGCTCTAAAGCTTTTTGAACTTCTATGTAACTCCCGCGATCTTTAAAACAGCCGGTGGGATGTTCAAATTCCAGCTTGGCATATAATTCAGCATCATATTTTTTTGAAAGCCGGTCCAGCTTTTTAAGTGGTGTATAATGATTTTTTAGCGGGTCAGGCTGAATTTCATTTAATGGATACTGTATAATCGGTTCCACCTTGTTGTAGTGAACATCAAGTACACCTCCGCAGTAGGTGCAGTATGTATTCGTCTCACTTTCAACGTTTTCTTTGCCGCACATAATGCAGCTTAAAGTATAGCCGGAGTTGGTTGCTTTCATGAAAAACTTATGTGGAATTGGTTAGAATGTATGATTTGAAGGTATCAAAAAATTAAGATAAAAGCGCTTTTTCAGCCATTGTGGTTGCAAAAAGTTATAAAGGCAGAATCACTACTTCCTCAAAGTCTAAATCCAATTCATCTAATACCGGAGTGGCAATCTCTTCAATTTCATGCTCCTCATAATCGTTTAGCCCTTCCAGTTTTACGTATAGAATTTCATTTTGCTCATCAATAAAAAATTGCACTTCGTCCGACTCAAAACTGTCTTTCAAAGTCTGTACTAAAAACTCTACATCTTCAATAAATGCTTTGATTTCGTCTTCGGTAGGTTCACTCATTTTGTGTAATTTTGAACTTATAAATAAAGGCCATGGAAGAACCGAACGTATGTATCGGTTGCTTTTATATACCTGATTAAACTGCTTTGAAACTATGAATAAATATTTGACTAAACTGCACCAAATTTCTCAAAAATCAGAACGCTTTATTGTTGGGTTGATGAGCGGAACTTCCTTAGACGGCCTGGACATTGCGTTATGCAGAATTACGGGTGAAGGAGAGGATACGGAAATAGATGTTAAACACTTCTGGACCGTTGACTACCACCAAAAATTGCGCGAGCGCCTGGCATCGGTTCAGTCCAAAGAGCAAACGCCCACTCGCGAGCTCACTCGGTTGCATACGGAGTTGGCACATTTACATGCCGGTGAAATTTTGAAAGCATTAGAATCGGCAGGTATTTCTTCTGAGCAGATTGATCTCATTGCCAGCCACGGGCAAACCATTTATCATGCTCCGGCTCAAACCGAAGATGAAATGAATGCCACTTTCCAAGCCGTAGATGGTGATCATATTGCACAAAAAACGGGAATTATCACCATTTCTGATTTTCGCCAAAAGCATACAGCCGTGGGAGGAGAGGGCGCTCCGCTGGCCGGTATTTTTGATGAAGTGCTATACAGAGATGAACACGTGCACCGATTGCTTTTGAATTTGGGAGGCATTGCTAACTTCACCTGGCTGCCTTCTAAAGAAAGCGGAGAATCACCTTTAACGGCAGATACGGGTCCTGCCAATACGCTCATTAACGAAGCCATGCAGAAGCATTATTCAAAGCCTTTTGATGATGGCGGAGCCGTGGCTGCTTCCGGAACGGTACATTCCGAACTGGTGCGGTATGTACTGCTGGAGCCTTATTTTATGAAGAAGTTCCCCAAAACAACGGGACAAGAAGATTTCAGATTATCTTATATCGAAAACCTGATGGAAAGCCATGGAATAGAACTTTCAAGAGAAGATCTGATTGCTTCGCTTACGGCCATAACTTCCCAAAGTATTTCACGCGCAATTGATACTATTGTGGGAGCGCAGCCTTTTGAATGTTACGTGAGCGGCGGCGGTGTTCATAACAAAACCATTCTGGAAGATTTAAGAATTAGAAACAGCCGGGGAAGTTTTGATGCTTTTGAGAAATTGGGAATGTCTGCCGATGCCAAAGAAGCAGCAATGATGGCTTTTTTCGCTAATGAACTGGTAGCCGGAGAGGGATTTATCATTCCCGGCGTTACCACAGAGAAAGTCCATTTAGGTAAAATCAGCCTGCCAAACTGATTTTGAATTCTATCAATATTAACAAGAATTTAAACTTAATTAGTTTTAGTATTCCCCATATATTTTTGAACCGGAATGAATTACAAGGATTGTGATTCTGTGTTCACCCCAAAAAATATCACCCCAAAACAGATAATAAATTACTACATGGATAACGTACAAAAGCTCGAAAAGCAGCATCATTTTCAGGTATATAACCGACTTCCCATTACGCTCTCGCATGGAAAGGGAGCCATTGTGTGGGATACCGATAACAATACGTATCTGGATACTTTTGGGGGATTAGCCGTTACCAGCCTGGGGCATGCGCATCCTAATGTGGTTCGTGCTATTAAAAGTCAGGCTGACAAGCTGTTGCATACGTCTAACTTTTTTTACAACGAGCCGCAGAGCTTGCTTGCCAAAAAATTGACTGAGAAATCCGGATTAGATCGGGCGTTCTTTTGCAACAGCGGGGTTGAAGCGATGGAGGGCGCTGTAAAGTTAGCGCGCAAGTGGGGAAAGCTGCATGGGAAAAGCGGAAATATTATAACGCTGGGCGGAGGATTCCACGGCCGCTCGGTTACTACCATTACGATGGGAATGCCTGCTTACCGCGAAGGATTTGATCCTTTTCCGGCCGGTTTTGATCAGGTTCCTTTTAATGATTTTGAAGCTTTACAAGCGGCTGTCAATAAAGACACCATCGCCATTGCTTTTGAGCCGGTTCAGGGCTCCGGCGGCGTGCACGTTATCAACGCCGATTTTATGCAGCAAACGCGACAGCTTTGCGATGAGCTGAATATTCTGCTTATTATGGATGAAATTCAGTGCGGAATTGGGCGAACCGGAGCTTTTTATGCTTATCAGCATTATGGAATAGTGCCGGATGTGGTAGCATCGGCAAAAGCGCTGGCCAATGGAATTCCGATTGGAGCGATGCTGGCTAAAGAAGAAATTGCATCTGCTTTTAAAACCGGTGATCATGGCACTACTTTTGGTGGAAATCCATTTTCCTGCCATGTTGCAAATGCGGTTTTAGATACCATTGATGAGGAAAAACTGATTGACCAAGCTGCCGAAAAAGGAGCGTTTATGATGCAGCAGCTGAAGGAAAAAGTAGCTGATCATGCTGATGTAAAAGATATTCGGGGATTGGGATTGATGATTGGCGTAGAGCTGAATAAACCCGCGCGTCCGGTTACCGACAAAATGTTTGAGCAAAACGTACTCGCCAATGCGGCGCACGGAACGGTAGTTAGGTTTTTGCCGCCTTTAGTTATTACCGAAGAGCAAATAACCCAAGCTGTAGATGTGCTTGCTAAGTCACTCTAAAAACAGTGAAAAACTCATCATTAATTTTTGAAACAGGCGTGAGGCAGGAAAAACTTCACCCCTTTTTAAAACTGCAAAACGTAAAGTTTTGAACGGTATCAAACGGCGTTTCATGATTTACCGTAATGCATTCTATCTTTTCAAAAAGAGGCTGCATCTGTTTGGTCATAGAGCTTTCGGAATATTGGCTGACCGGTAAGCCGCTGCACTTTTCAGGTCCTTCTTTTGAAAAGGTACCAACTACCATAATGCCATCGGGAGTGATGCTTTTGTGCGCAGTTTCGAGATAGGAATGAATTTCCTGCTGTTCGGTTAAGAAGTGAAATGCGGCTCGGTCGTGCCATAAATCATAATCTTCAGTCGGCTCAAATTGGGTGACATCCGCTACAACCCAGGTAATGGTTTCGGCTTGCTTACCAATGCGTTTTTTAGCTCGTTCAATAGCGGCTTTGGAAATATCAACCACGGTAATATTTTGGAAGCCAAGGTCTAACAAATGTTCGGCTAATAAGCTGTCCCCACCGCCAATATCAATAATGCGTGCATCCGGCTTCAGGTTCAATTCTTCTATAAACCGGAGTGAAGTTTCGGGTGTGGGTTGATACCAGCTTACCTCATCCGGCTGCTTGGTTTGATAAATAGTTTCCCAGTGCTTTTTACGATCAAGTGGTGCCATAAAAGAGTTTGTTTTTAAAATAGATGATAAACCACAGCTTTTTAAGGCAGAATAACCAAAGGAGTTTGCCCCTGATACACCAGCTCGTTAATCAAGAATTTTCTGAACAGCTGATCGGTTAGCATGCGTGATCCTTTTTGTACAATTAAAATTTCATCAATCTTATTATTGATTACTTTTTTGATGTCTTGAAACCGATTATTGCCTTCATAAATTACGCTGTCGGTAAGAAAGCGCTCACCAAACAATTTATCTAAATCTCTAAGCACTTTTTGTGCTCTGTGTGTTGCTTCATGGGGTTTAGCTAAATAGAAAAAGGTAATGTGCGTGTTTTTAGGCTCAACAAAAGATAAAAAATTGTTCAGCTCCAACACATTCAGCGGATGCCTTTCGGATACGGCTACAAATATTTTTTCGTGTGAAAAAGAGTCAATTTCTTTAGGCATTGCCACAATGGTATTTTCAGTGCCGTCAATTACCTGAAGGGATGTGGTGCCCAAAAATATTTTTTTAAGCAGTCCGGCGCCTTTCAGCCCAACAAACACTAAATGTTCAAAAGGTTCGGCTAACAGCCTGTTAAGCAGCAGCTGTAAATCATCTTCCGTTACCTCATAAGTTACTCTAACGGTAGAAGGGATGAGCTCTTGCGCAAGAGCTTCTAATTTTTGCAGGGCTTGGTTATTGGTGTAATGTGCAATTTGCTGCTTGCTTTCAGAATCGGACATGGCAGGGGCAATAACAACGGTGCGATGAACTAAAACCAGTTCGGTATTAACTTGTTTGCACCAGTCGGTTGCATAGCGAATTAAGTTTTTCGAATACTCCGAAAAGTCAATGAGTAGGATGAATCGTTTGTTCATTTTCTTGGGATTCTTTTTCGGTTTGGGATTGGTTTAAGCACTCGTGTACTTCTTTAAAATCTTCCTGCGTATCAGCAAGTACGGTGAGAATATCGCCGGCTTGCAAGCGGGTTGTGCCACCCGGACGAATATACACGTCTTTTCTTTTAATGATAATAATTAAGGCTGATTTCGGGAAGCTTATGTCAACAATTCGCTCGTTCTCAACGCGTGAACCGGCTAAAACTCTGAATTCCTGCAATAATGATTTAGGAAGATTCAGCGTCATTTTATCAACGTCCGTTATTCGTTTTTCTTTTTCCGGTAAAGCAACTTTCAGCCATTTAGCAACTATTGGGATGGTGGTTCCCTGAATGATGACGGAGGTTACCGAAATGAAAAATACAATGTTGAAAATCATGTTCGCTTTTTCAATTCCCGCCAAAAGTGGATAAGTGGCAAACACAATGGGAACGGCTCCGCGCAGGCCAACCCATGAAATATAAAATCGCCTGCGCAGTTTCATTTTAAAAAACATCAGGCTGATGAAAACACTTACCGGCCGGGCAACTATAATCAGGAACAGCGAAATCATCATGCCTACGCCCAAATAAGGAATTATTTGTGAGGGAAAAACCAGCAGCCCCAGCGTGAGGAAAAGTATAATTTGCATGAGCCAGGCCAGCCCGTCAAACATTTTTAGAATGGTTTTTTTATGTATTAAATCCTGATTTCCTATATAAACTGCACAAATATAGATGGCAAGAAATCCGTTGCCGCCCACAAAATCTGTAGCCGAAAAGGTGATGAACATCAAAGCAATCACCAAAACCGGATAAAGACCTTCAAAGTCGAGCCGGATGTAGTTAATAATTAATTTACTGAGCCGGCCAAAAGCATACCCACCAATTCCCCCCAACAGCATTTGCTGAAAAAACATGGGGATAACCGAAGTAACATCTTGGTTTTGATTAATAACTAATGTCAAAAAAGCAATGGTGAGCACATACGCCATCGGGTCGTTACTTCCGCTTTCCAGCTCTAAAGTTGGCCGAAGATTAGCTCGTAAAGCAAGGCTTTTGGAGCGCAAAATAGAAAATACCGCGGCCGCATCGGTTGATGAAACAATAGACCCTAACAGCATGCTTTCATAAATCGTAAAATCAGTAACAAACCAAACAAATGTTCCAAGCGTAACGGCTGTAAGCATCACGCCTATGGTTGAGAGTACCAGGCCTTCCTTTAAAATGGGTTTTACTGATTTCCAGCTCGTATCCAATCCCCCCGAAAACAAAATGAAATTCAAAGATACAATACCGATAAACTGAGCTGCTTTAGGATCATCAAACTGAATTCCGCCAATGCCTTCTGAACCGGCTAACATTCCAATGGTTAAGAAAAGCAGCAGGGTGGGAACTCCAAACCTATAGGACGTTTTACCAACAACAATACTTATAAAAAGTAATATTGAGCCAACCAGCAGTATGTTTTCAATTGTTAAGTCCATCCGGTACCTGTTTTGTAAATGGTAAAGGTACTTGCAAGCTTAGTGCTTGCGTTACTCAAAGCAGGTAAAATCTGTGGATGGGATAGCTTCCTTAAAAACGATTTCTTTTCTGTCATGTGGTGAAATTACAGCCGCAAGATTAATTTAATTTACCATACTGATTGATGGCATCCTGAATGTATTACCTATAGCGTAACTCCGGTATGACATCAGCGCATGAGTGGTTGTTTTTATCTGCGCGCGGGCTGAACGCATCTTAATCTCTAAAATATAGAAAATAAAATGAATAAGTCGTGCATAGAATGAAACTATGTGGCGAGACTGATTCTGTGAAATCCAAAAATCCGTGTAAATCTGCGATTCAATAAATGGATGCTCGAACCGGAATTAGCAGGTTTTGAGGATCTTCAGGACTATTTCACAACGGTTGGGCCGTGCAAAGTAAAGCGGACCAGTGTACTTAACCGCCTAACAACTTCAACCCAATTCGGTCTCTTTCTAAATCTAAAGAAATGATTTCCAGGCTGATTATATCACCAACGCCCAGCACATCGTGGGGATCTTCCACTTTCTTTCTTTCAGACATATTGGAGATATGCAGCAGTCCGTCCTGCTTTACGCCAATATCCACAAAAGCACCAAAATCAACCACATTACGGACGGTTCCTTCCAGCTGTTGACCAACTTTTAGGTCTTCCATCTTCATGACATCGGTTCTAAGCAGCGGCTTTTGGAGTGATTCGCGCGGATCTCGTCCCGGCTTCTGCAGGTTCTCGATAATTAGCTGAAGGGTAGGAACACCAACTCCAATTTGTTCAGCCGTTTCCTCTAAATTCACACTTTTGAACTTACCGGCAATTTTATCTTTTTCTTCTGCCAGATTTTCGAGATTAATCCCAAACAGGTTACACAGCTTTTCGACGGCTTCGTAACTCTCGGGGTGAATGGCTGTGTTATCCAATGGGTTTTTAGATTCAGGAATGCGCATAAATCCGGCCGCCTGCTGAAAGCGAAAATCTCCAACTCCGCTGATGGAGCGAATTTGCTCGCGATCCATAAAAATACCGACTTCTTCGCGGTGCTTTACAATATTGGTGGCCACGCGCTTGCTCAATCCCGAAATATGAGAAAGCAGTGGAGCGGAAGCCGTATTCAGATTCACCCCAACTTCATTTACGCAGCTTTCTACCACATCGCTGAGCTTGCCGGCCAGCTGGTTTTGGTTCACATCATGCTGATATAAACCCACACCAATCGATTTTGGATCAATTTTTACCAACTCAGCCAGCGGATCTTGCACGCGGCGAGCAATAGAAATATTTCCGCGCTGAGCAGCATCCAGTTCAGGAAACTCCTCACGCGCCGTTTTTGAAGCTGAGTACACCGAAGCGCCTGCCTCATTCACAATCATATAATGAAGCTCTTCATCCGGGTGCTTCTCTTTTCGCTTTTGAAGAAAGTCTGCAATAATTTGTTCGGTTTCGCGGCTGGCTGTTCCATTTCCAATCGCAATCAGGCTCACGCCGTACTTGTCAATAAGGTGCTCGTAAACGGCTTCAGCCTCAGCTACCTTTTTTTGCGGAGCTGTGGGGTAGGTGGTGGTTCCTTCTAAATATTTTCCATGCTCATCTACCACCGCCACTTTACAACCGCTGCGGAAAGCCGGATCAATGCCCATTACCACTTTCTTATCCAAAGGCGGCTGCATCAACAGGTTTCCAAGATTGGTGGCAAAGGTTTCGATGGCGTGCTCATCGGCGCGATCGGTTAATTCATTGCGCAGCTCACGCTCCAGTGAGGGGAATAAAAGTCGCTTGTAGGCATCTTCTACGGCATCCTGGAGGTATTCTGTGAAAATGCTCATGTCGTTGCTAATTACCGCATCGTCAATATTTTCGAGGGTGCGCTCTTCCCAAAGTTCAACATTAACGAACAACACATTCTCCTTCTCTCCGCGATTAATAGCCAAAATCTGATACGGCTTCATCTTGCTTGCACGGTGCGAAAACTCGTAATAATCCTCAAAATTGGTCCGCTCTTTTACAGTAGGATTTTTCTTGGTAACTATATTCGCATGCTCAGAAAATACCTTTCGAAGCATTTCGCGTACTTCCAGGCTTTCGTTAATCCACTCGGCCACAATATCGGTTGCGCCGTCAAAAGCATCTTCTACGGTTTCTACTTCTTTTTCGGCATCCACGTATTCTTTGGCAAACTCTTCAGGATTTCCTTTGGTGGTTTCCTGCTTCCAAATAAGCTCTGCCAGCGGCTCCAAACCTTTCTCTTTGGCCTTATCACCCCGGGTTTTTCTCTTTTGTTTATAGGGTAAGTAAATATCCTCCAGCGTGGTGAGGTCGGTGCAGGCCGTGATTTGTTCTTCCAGCTCCGGCGTCAGTTTTTCCTGTTCTTTTATAGATTTAAGGATGGTTTCTTTACGAGCTTCCAGCGTACGTTGGGTTTCCAATCCGTCTCTGATTTGTCGAATCTGCTCTTCATCCAGTCCATCGGTAGCCTCTTGCCGATAACGCGCCAAAAAAGGAACGGTGGCGCCTTCATCCAAAAAGTTGGCTACAGTCGTTATTTGTTTTGGGGTGAAATTAAGTTTAGAAGCTAAATAGCTAAATATTTTTGTATCGCTCATTGATCATATTCATTTTCAAAATGTGGGGCTGAAAATAAGGAGAGTGCAGACAAAAGAAGAATCAAAATCAGAGAATTTTTAAAATTGATTAGTAATGATTGTGCTCGCTAAATAGGATGATAGTTTGTAGAATTAACTCACCGAAAACACAGTATTTATTCACTCCGGCAGAGCGATTACTTTAGCCTGTTTAAGGAAAAATAAAATGGTAAATTTGGCGTTAGAAAAGCTTAAAAATCTCAACACACGTTAGCAAGTAATTCTGCCGCTTGTTTGAGATTATCAAAAACATTTTAGTTAAATTTTATTATTTAAAGACATGAATACACACCATTTAACCGCAGAGCAAGTAAAGACTATTCAAGCCGGTTTTATTAACAAAGTATATGGCTGGATGGCACTGGCGCTGGCCGTCACGGGTTTTGTTGCACTACGTACGGCAGATTCCGGTTTCGTACAAACCATAGCGCAAAATCAGATATTATTTTTTGGGATTTTGATTGCTGAAATCGGTTTAGTGATTTGGCTTTCCGGCTCCATCAACAAGATGAACGCCAGCAAAGCTATTGGGTTATTTATTTTGTACTCGGCCCTGAATGGACTCACCATGTCCATCATATTTTTAATATATACCTCTGCTTCCATTGCGTCCACATTCTTTATTACTGCTGGTACTTTTGGGGTGATGAGCGCTTATGGATATTTCACCAAAACAGATTTAAGCAGTGTTGGCAATATTGCATTTATGGGCTTGATTGGAATTATCATCGCATCTATCGTAAATATATTTTGGCATAACGAGATGCTCTACTGGGCGGTTACATATATTGGCGTGCTGGTTTTTGTGGGACTCACCGCCTACGATACGCAGAAAATTAAGCGCATGAGCTTAGAAATGGATATTAACTCCGAAGAAGGAAGCAAAGGCGCCATTTTAGGAGCCCTCACCCTGTATCTCGATTTCATCAACATGTTCCTATTCCTGCTTCGCATTTTCGGAGACCGCCGATAGGTGGTTATTGGGAGTTAGTTATTTATTACCGGGGTTTCTTAAAAATCACCTTTGCGAGGCGGAAACAGGCAAAGCGCTACTCAAAACCCCAAACACATTCACGAAACTGCCGCGTCGTGCAATCTTTGAGTTTTTCAGCCTAAAAAATAACACTCCTCGCAGAAGAACCTTTTGCGAGGCGCTGTCTGTCATAACTCTACCCAACAACTCAACCGCCGAAGCAATCTCGGGAATGTGGCAGCTGATCTCACCAACGTACACCTTGGTAAGATTTTTGCTTTGAACCGGGTGGTTCTTTACAGAGCTCCCAACGGGGTCGTTGGGAGCGAGTTTAAATACACTCGCATGTTCATTTCCTAATTCAAATTTTAGCTGATAGCTGAAAACCCTGCAATCTTAGGAATGACAGTTGCATTCATCAACCCAACCACAGCTAAGCACGCTACTGCAGCATCATAAAGTCATAACAAAGCTTCGCAACATCGGCGGCTGCTTCTAAGACCTCCGGGCGATTGGGAGCGTTTTTGGATAGAAAGACAAGCACGAAAGAACCACCATCGGGCAGGTATATAATGCCTGAATCGTGGTTGACACCCGTAATCCAGCCGGTTTTATGTGCTACAGGTGTGTCTTTAGGGAGCTTGGCCGGGAACATATCATTAAACTTCTGGTCTTTCAGAATCTCAATAATAGCTGTTTTGGAATCTTCGGAAAGTAAATTACCAAGGGCAAGCTCTTCAAACAAAATAGCTAAATCCAAGGCGGTGGTTGTGTTGCTGAGTCCGGCTTCGTAGGCTTTAATATCCTCCACGCCGCGCAGCACCTCAATACTGTCGGCCCCGATGGAGCGCATGGTTTTCGTGACCTCTTCAGCACCCAGCCGGTCGATAAGAATGTTGGTAGCCAGATTACTGCTTCGGGTAATCATACGGTAAGCGAGATGGTAAAGCGTGGTTTTTTGCCCCATTTGGTGATACAAATCTTGTTCCCCATCTTCGGTAACATCCATCGAAAAGTCGCTGCCATCCACAATGCTTTTAAAAGAGTTGTGGACTTGAATAGAATCACTCGGAGAAAGATTTCCGGCTTCAGCCTGCTTATAAAGCTCCATAATAACAGGCGTTTTCATGGTACTGGCAGCGTGAAAACGCTCATTTTCGTTAATCAACACAGAAACATCAGCATCGTCTAAACTTTGGAAAACCACCGCAAACTCACCTTCCGGCTCTTCCAGTCGCTCGCTAATAGCCGTTTCCAGCTGTGCAATGGTTTTTGGAGTAGAGGAGGAACTGCATCCGGCAATCAATAACAGCATAATAAAGGAGCTGAAATACTTCATGTGTTTTTCACTTGATAGCAATTTTTGAACATTCATTGTGAAATCGGTTTGGTTGATAGTGAACATTACTTTTTAAAAACTTTCTCAAATAAAAAAAGCCACTTAATAAAGCGGCTTTCTAACAAACTAAAGACTGTACGTATTAGCCTTTGTTTTTGATGTCCTGAATTTCAAGACGAATCTCTTGGGCTAATTTTTTCAACTCCTGAAGACCCTTGCGAGCACGTGTTCCGGCTGCTTTATTACCCTTGTCGTAGAATTTTTCCATTTCTACTGCGGTTTCATCTACGAGGTTTTTGATTTCTTCAACTCTACTCATTATGTAGCTCCGTTTTATTAGTTTTAAGTTAATTTCTGTATTCAGAAAGAGCGTTGAAGCTATTCAATCGGTGTTATTGAGTCAAATTAAAAAATGAAATTCAGGCATTTTTTTTAAATTATTTTTTAACCCTATGCTAAGTACCGCTTTTTTTCAGGGATGAAATTCTTTATAAAGTTCATGTTTATCGGTTTTAAAATCGGGCAGAATTTCTTTAAAACCGCTTATTCAGTAAATTCAGGGGTGATTTTTCTTTATTTGAAGTCTAAGCATCCGGTTATAAAAATAATGTGTGCAACCGCTTTATCTGTAAACGGAAACTTGGGATTCTGATGTGGGTCATGTATTCAATAATTAACAAAAAATATAGTTTTTATTCATTTTTTGGGCTGATGTGAAAAGAAATAAAAGGTCAGAAAGCTCCGGAGTGAGCGAGCCTAACTAAAAAGAAGTCACTTTCAATGGTGATGGTTAGGAGTGATGACTCATTTACTGAAGGACGATTGGAGGTGGGAATGGTGGAATTTACTTTGTACGTATTTTAAAGGAGTAATTTCATTTACGAAAGATCGCTGATCAATTTACGGTGGACGATTTTTGGGAATGGGTTAATTGTGTATGGGGTTGTCAAAAACGAGTAATAAAAAGTCCTTCCTTGAGGAAGGTGCCATGTGCAGCTCGCTGCGCATGCGGAAGGTGTTGGTGGCTATGGGCAGCACTGCAATTTCATGCTCAATACCACCTTGCCGACCAATCCTGATCACTGCAAACTGCTCCCTGTTCACTGAATCCGGTTGCCGTTAACATCCGTCGGACCGCGCCAGAACGTATTCAGTCAGCCTAATTATATTCAGCGGTCAGACGGAAAAAGTATTTTTCCGAGGCGCTGCCCTGCAAACCATGTCCGTTATTTTCAACCGCCGAAGCAATCTCGGGAATGTAGCAGCCGGTTTTAGCAACGCTCGCCGTTTTGCCATTTTTGCTTTTATCGGCTTACTAATCGCTAAGTGAAAACTCTAAGCGGAGCTTGGTGCCATTTTCTAAGTACTGAACTTTGTCGGCGTATTCTTTCATCAAAAACAGACCGCGTCCGCCGGTTTTTAACAGGTTTTCTTCGGCGGTGGGATCGGGAATTTCTTTCGGTTCAAACCCTTTGCCTTCATCCTTAATTTCAAAAATCAGCTTTCCTTCCTGTTCAAAAGCCCGGATAGTTATAGCTTTTTCAGGATTTAATTTATTGCCATGTATCAAGCTGTTGGTAGCGGCTTCAGAAACGGTTAGCTGAAGGCGAGCAAAAAGCTCATCGTTGAAACCAAGCTTTTTCTGAAGCGCGAGGAGTAATTCCTCCACGCGTTCAATTTCTTGATGGGTAGATTGTAAGCTAAGGGTTTGTAATAATTTCATTCACTAAGCATAAATACCGCGCAGCTTCAGCGTAGTGGCTACTCGGTCTATAGAGTACACATAAGCGGCTTGACGAAGTGTAATATTATATTTTTCACTCACCATAAACAAGTTGTCAAAAGCTTCCCGCATCATCCGGTTTAAGCGTCGATTTACGCGCTCTTCGGTCCAGTAATAGCCGTGCCTGTTTTGTACCCATTCAAAATACGAAACGGTTACGCCGCCTGCATTGGCTAAAATATCGGGGACGACCATAATGCCTTTATCTTCCAAAATTTTATCCGCATTTGCTGTGGTTGGTCCGTTGGCACCTTCTGCTATAATTTTTGCGTTGAGATTAGCGGCGTTATCCTTGGTGATTTGGTTTTCTTTGGCAGCCGGAATGAGTACATCACACTCTAATTCCAGAAGCTTGTCGTTTGAAATTTGTTCGGCTCCGTCAAAACCTTCCAGCGTGTTGCCGTTGGCTAAAGAATACCGAAGGGCTTCCGGTACGTTAATTCCATTTTTATTGTAATAGCCGCCGGTAATATCTGCAATGCCAATTACTTTAGCGCCTTGCTCATAAATAAGCCGGGCAGTAACCGAACCCACATTTCCAAAACCCTGTACTACTACCGAAGCCTCGGTTGCCGAAATATTCAGCTTTCTCAAAGCAGCCAGCGTGCAGGTAACAACGCCACGGCCGGTAGCTTCTTTTCGTCCTTTTGAACCTCCCAAAATAATAGGCTTTCCGGTAACAACAGCATTTTCTGTTTTGTTGTGCTTCATGCTGTAGGTGTCCATGATCCAGGCCATTACCTGCTCGTTGGTATTCATGTCAGGAGCGGGAATATCCCGATCGGGGCCGAAAACGTCCAGCATATTGGCAGTGTAGCGACGGGTAAGCCGCTCCAGCTCGTTTTGGGACAGTTTTTTGGGATTTACCCGAACTCCACCTTTCGCTCCGCCAAAAGGAACGTTTACCACGGCGCATTTCCAGGTCATCCAGGCGGCTAATGCTTTTACTTCATCAATAGTAACATCATCAGAATAGCGAACGCCTCCTTTAGACGGGCCGAGAATATCGTTATGAATAACCCGGTAGCCTTCAAAAACTTCAATGCGTCCGTCATCCATAGTTACCGGAATGGAAACCATCACCGTTTTTTCAGGACTTGCCAGATAGTTGAATACGCCCTGGTCTAAATCCAGAATATCGGCGGCAAACCGAAAGCGTTCCATCATGTCGGCAAAGGGAGAATCTTGGGTTAAATGGGGGACAGGCTCTTTGTAGTAGTTGTTTTGGGCGGCGTCTTTTTTGGACATCTTCTGATTTTATGTAAATGATAGCTTGATCGTTTAAAAAAGCGGTTTCAAATATAAAAGGAATATCTCAAACAAGAAGGTAAAAGTTGAAATTTAACGATGAAATTTTGGCAGTTCAGCCCAATTTTTTGTTACCGCAGATTTGCACAGAGTTTGGCACAGTGTCTCACAGAGTTTTTATTTTTCCTTCAGCGGAACTCTGCGCATTCCTCTGCGCAACTCAGCGAGAAAATGAAAGTGTGTACCAAGTCTCCGTCACAATTCAGCAAAAACACTTCAAAACACTGTAAAAAGTGTGGTAACGATTACGCCTTGATGATCTTTCGCGGGAATAGACAACAGCTGTTTTTCCTCCTTCACTTCGAAATTAAATGGTGGAGCTAATAGGTTTACACCACTGTTCTTTTTCAGCCGGGTACCTTGACCTGAGATAATATCCATGTTAGGCACAAAGTCGCCGCCGGGCACGTGCTCTGTTACGATAACGTATTTAAAAGCAGCTAACTTTTTCGTTATACTTTTCACTTCCATATTTGAGAGATGTTGCAATACTTGTCGCAATAAAGCACAATCAGCGGAGGGTAAATCATCTTTTGCTATGTCTAAACAGTGGAAAGACAAATTCTCTGCCTTAAACTTTTCCCTGTTGTGTTCTATGAGATCCGTGACTATATCAACCCCAAAAAACCGTTTGGAATGCCGAACCAGCTCTTTGCCAACATTAAAATCACCGCAACCTAAATCGCATACACTAAGCGGTTCATCGAAGGAATTTAAAAAAGATGTCACCGTTTCAAGGTAAGGCTGTACAATTTCGGGGTGATGCGATCCAATGCCGGAATAAAAATCAGAATGGTCAGTTCCCCAAAGATTCATTTCATAAATCTGCTCCATGGCATCTTTAGTGGGCCAGGGCTTCTTTTTTCTTTTAGCTTCATTTTTTTTCTTCATCATAGACACTTGGTAGCTGCGCAAATTATAGCCATGCGCTCAAATGTAATCATAAAAATAAAAGTCTGAGTTTATTCATTCTGCCAAATTTAACATACCAAATCATATTGCCGGATTGAGCTTTTTTAGTTCACGGTTGAAGTACTTAATCATACTTTATAGATGCTTTCTAAATAGCCGGGAAAGGCACAATGTGTATAAAAAAACCGTTATTTTAGGAGTTAAACAAAATCTGACTTTATTGGAATAGGATTCTTAAATGGCAAACGAAACCAAAGATGTTGAATCAATAGAAGACATCGATTTAACTGTTCATCAATCAGGAAATGGAAGGCAAAAGCCTGACCGGAATCAAGATCATGGCCATCATCACGAGTTTTCTGAGAAACTTCATTTTCTTGGGGAAAACACGGAACTCTATTTTGCCATTTTAAGTGGTGTATTTTGGATACTGGGAGCTGCTTTTTCTTTTATAAAAGGTGTTCCGGAGTTTACTCCAACACTGCTATTTATTATCGGCTCTCTTTTTGGGGGAGTTTTCACTTTTGTGTCGGCCGGTGAAGGCTTGCTTCGGGGGAAATTTGAAATAGATTTCCTTATGCTTTTTGCAGCTGTAGGTGCTGCAATATTAGGAAAATGGGGAGAAGCCTCTCTCTTACTGTTCTTATTTAGCTTGGGACATGCTTTAGAGCATTATGCCATGAATCGCGCCCGAAAGTCTATCTCAGCACTTTCTGACTTAGCTCCACCGGTTGCTTTAATTAAGCGGAATGGCGAGTTGGTTGAAGTTCCTATAGAAGAGCTTGCGGTGGGTGATGTCATTGTAGTTAGGCCGAACTCAAAAATTGCTGCTGACGGTGTGGTTATAAAAGGGTCAAGTCCCGTTGACCAATCAAACATTACGGGAGAAAGTGCACCGGTTGATAAGTATGCCAGCGATAACTGGCAGAATGAAAATGATGTAAATAAATTACATGCAGAGCATCGGGTTTTTGCAGGTACTATAAACGGCAGCGGGGCATTGGAAATTAAAGTGCTGAAGGAAGCAAAAGACAGTACGCTGGCACGGCTCATTAAATTGGTAAAAGAAGCTGAGGAACATAAATCTCCCACTCAACATCTCACCGATAAATTTGAGAAGTACTATGTGCCTTCCGTGTTAATTGCTGTTTTGCTGCTCATGTTTGCATTTCTTGTTTTGAATGAAGCCTTTCAGGATAGTTTTTACAGGGCTATGTCGGTGTTAATTGCAGCTTCGCCTTGTGCACTGGCTATTTCAACGCCCAGTGCCGTATTAGCCGGAATTGCTCGCTCGGCCCGCCACGGTGTATTGGTAAAAGGTGGCCGACCATTGGAAGATTTAGGAGATGTGCGAGCCATTGCTTTTGACAAAACGGGAACGCTTACTGAAGGCAGACCAACCTTAACGCATGCCATCCCTTTTGGAGAAACCACCAAATCGCATCTTTTGCAAGTAGCCGTAGCTGTAGAAACGCTAAGTGATCATCCTTTAGCTGCCGCCATAGTACAAGGAGGAAGGAAAGAGTTAGGAGATATAGACATTCCAAAAGCTGATGATTTAACATCACTTACAGCCCGAGGAATTAAAGCTGATTGGCAGGGCAGCCTGGTTCATATAGGAAACAGAAGGCTTTTCGAAGAGCTGACCGGAGAAAGTATTCCTGACGAAATTAACACCAAGATGGAAGAGCTCGAATCTGAAGGACACACAACAATGATTATCCATCAGGATGATGAATATTTAGGCCTTGTTGCTGCCATGGATATTGCCCGGCCCGAAGCCGCTTCAACCCTCACCGCACTAAAAGAAATGGGCATTCATCGAATGGTTATGCTAACGGGAGATAATCAAAAAGTAGCAAACGCCATTGCAAAAAGTATAGGAATCACAGATCCGTTAGGCAGCTTACTGCCCGAAGATAAAGTAAAAGCTATAGACGAATTAAAACAAGAAATAGAGACGGTGGCAATGGTTGGAGATGGGGTGAACGACGCCCCGGCCATGGCCAGAAGCAGCGTAGGAGTAGCCATGGGAGCAGCCGGTTCGGATGTTGCTTTAGAAACAGCCGATATTGCTTTAATGGGTGATAAACTTAACAACCTTCCTTTTGCAATCGGGCTAAGCCGAAAGGCCAAAAAAATCATCAAGCAAAACCTGATTATCAGCTTGGGGATGGTTGCTTTTTTAGTACCGCTAACTTTAACGGGAGCTATAGCTATTGGTCCCGCCGTAGTTGGGCACGAAGGCTCTACCATATTAGTGGTAATGAATGCATTAAGGTTGTTGAATTTTGATATTTAATCGGGTTGAATGCGGAACAGGCGTTTACCAATTTTAGGGTTTGGCTTTAAAAACCATTTGAATTAGTTTTTCGTGGAACCTGAATTAACTTCATTGCTATGCGAAATCTGATTTTTGGAATTTTAACAGTAATGCTCATTTTGGCAGCTTGTGAACCAGAAAGTAGTAATGACAACTACTTTGTTACCAAACTTGGGCAGGATACCCTTGCGGTTGAGCATTTTGTGAAATCAGAATCGGGCATGGTGGCAGCTGTGATTCTGCGCAGTCCGGAAACCCGCTTTTCTAAATACAATCTTAAACTGGACGAAACCGGCGGTATTGCCCAAATGCAGCGAACCGATTATCCACCTGCGGTTGGGTTTTCCGGTGAAGGAGCGCTTACGCAAACCATAGTTCGGCAAGGTGACAGCCTGAACATTGAAACCCTTCGCGAGGATGAAACGCGTACTTTTACAGCGCCTTATCAGCCGGGCGTACTTCCATTTATTGATATGGTTCACTGGCCCTTTGAACTTGCCTTCAACGCCGCTGCAGAGACCGGCCAGGATACAGTCAATCAACCATTACTTAGCGGAAGCAGAATTTCAAATTTTGTGATTGCTGCAATTGAGGGCGACTCGATGACCATCAGGCATCCATTCCGGGGCGTTATGGGCGTAAATGTAACTCCGGCCGGAGATATTAAGTATCTGGATGCCGGACTGACTACTCGAAAGCTAAAAGTTAATCGGGTGAAAGCCGTTGATATGTCGGCACTTGCAAATCGGTTTGCTCAAAATCCGGTAGGTCAGCTTTCCGGCGCTGTAAGTACAGAATATGCCTTTGGCAATACAAATTTCCGGATTGATTACGGTTCACCCAAAAAACGAGGTCGCACCCTGTTTGGCGGCATTGTTCCTTACGGCGAGCTATGGAGAACCGGGGCCAACCGAGCTACTCATTTTTACACTTCTAACGATATTCGGGTGGGTGAGCTCAACGTTCCTGCCGGCGAATATACTCTGTTTACGATTCCGGAAGAGGAGGGTGGAACCATGATTATAAACAGCCAAACAGGCCAAAATGGTAACTCTTATGATGAAAGCCGGGATTTCGGTCGGGTACCCATGCAGGTAAAAAGTACCGATGAGGTGATCGAAGAGTTCACAATTACTGTTACAGAAACGGATGATGGCGGCCGGCTAAATCTTATTTGGGGAAATACCATTTACTACGTGGATTTCACCATAGAGTAACTGAGAATTCGTAAATTTCCATTGTTGAAAGTATCAGTTTAACCCAGATTACTTATCATGAGCCACTCACACGACCACAATCACGGAGACGGAAAAGGCAATATTCGGTTGGCCTTTTTTATGAATTTGGGCTTCACCGTGGTTGAATTTGTGGGCGGATTTTATGTAAACAGCATTGCCATTATATCTGATGCACTGCACGATTTGGGAGACAGCCTTTCGCTGGGGATGTCCTGGTATTTAGAGCATAAATCGGAACAAGATGCCAACAAAGCCTTCACCTTTGGATATACTCGTTTTTCTTTACTTGGGGCGCTTATTAACAGCTTGGTGCTCATCATCGGTTCCGTATTTGTGATTAACAAAGCCGTTGGGCGTATTTTAGAACCCGAACATACCGATGCTCAGGGAATGCTCATTTTTGCCATCTTCGGGGTGATAGTGAATGGTTACGCCGCCTGGAAAGTGAGTAAAGGGAAAACGCTGAATGAAAAAGTCATATCTTGGCACCTGCTGGAAGATGTACTCGGCTGGGCCGCTGTTTTAGTTGTTGCCATTGTGCTGATGTTTAAGGATATCCATTACTTAGATCCGGCCTTGTCGCTTTTTATAACGGCTTATGTGCTTTGGAATGTGACTAAAAGACTGAAAGAAACGTTGGTTATTTTTTTGCAGGGAAGTCCGAGTAACGTAAATATTGACGAAATTGAGGAGCAATTGTTAGCGTTGGATGCTGTGCAAAAAACAGATCATCTTCATATATGGTCGCTGGATGGAGAAAAGAACGTTTTTACGGTTCACCTGATTATAGATGAAATGGAATCATTTAGGAAGCTTAAACAGTTAAAGAAAGACATCAGGAAGCTGCTGAAGCCCTACGGTTTCAGCCACAGCACTATTGAAGTGGAATGGGATGAAGCCACTTCTTCGTTACACAAACAACATTGACACCGCTTTATGAGTAATCAACATTTTCACATAAAAAACATGGTTTGCAGCCATTGTGCAGAAGTTTTAGAAAGAAAACTGACCGAGGCCGATTTTGATATTCAAAAAATTGAACTGGGAGAACTAACACTCAGAGAACCGGTGAGCCAAAAGGGATTGAGCCGTCTGGTGGAAGTGGTGAAAAACAACGGGTTTGAAATTATTAACGACCAAAGCAGCAAAACGGTAGAGCAAATTAAACAGCTGATTATTCAGCTTGTGAGAACCAATAAAGAGCTCAATAAAAAGCTGTCTGACTATCTCTCCCAAAAATTGCATAAAGATTATCAGGTTTTGAGTCGTCTGTTTTCTAATGTAGAAGGCAAATCTATTGAGCGTTATTATATACTTCAAAAGATAGAACGGGCCAAAGAGCTGATTGTTTACGGCGAACTGAATATGACGGAAATTGCCTATGAGCTGGGATATAGCAGTCAGCAGCATTTCTCTCGCCAGTTCAAAAAAGAAACCGGACTTTCGCCCTCACACTTCAAAGAAGTAAAAGAAAACAAACGCATTTCCATCGATCAGCTTTAGTGGGGCTGGCAAGCCGCGCTTCGCTTGTTAGCTGTTAGCTTTCAGCTCTCAGCAATCAGCATTCTGCTAAAAAACCGGTCT
Organism: uncultured Balneola sp.; assembly: GCA_964505215.1. Lineage (GTDB taxonomy): Bacteria > Bacteroidota > Rhodothermia > Balneolales > Balneolaceae > Gracilimonas. The sequence continues at coordinate 239,544 of CAZDGU010000001.1, read as the reverse complement.
ATCGGCTGACCGCTGGGTTCAGTGAACAGGGAGCAGTTAGCAGTGATCAGAATTGATGGGTGATTTGATACTGAACATGGAATTGTAGGGCTGCCCATATCCGCCAACACCTTCCGCATGAGTAGCGAGCTGCACGAGGCACCTTCCTCAAGGAAGGACTTTTTCTTGGTGGTCGTTTTTAACAGTTTTAGCTTTAGTAAGAACATAGCTTTTCCTGTCCAAATGTAAGTCTCTCCTCGGGGAGAGTGGAATTCATTCAGCACCTGGCTGAATGAATTGCGAGAGGTGTTAGTGGTGGAAGATTGAAATGTTGCAATTGTGAATAGCACGCGTTGGCAAGTATCCATCGTTCCGTTTCCCCAATTGGATTGGATGTAGTATTTATGAGAAACGGGGTGATGGATGATGCAAATCAAACCCATATTACCTGAACCCATTCCATCACCCGGCTCTCAGGGTTATAACATGGCTCACCTGTTCAAGCGGAGCCGAATGATGGAATTGCCCAAAATCCATCATTTCAAACAAAATGATATACAAGATTTACATGAAGATATAAGTAGTTGGGAGAAGTGGTGGTTAATTTAGCTGTGCAAATTTGGCTAATTCAAAAAGGTGACTGCTATCATTACATTTTTCAAAAAATACAACACCATTTTCCTCAGCGTTTTTGCTCTTGCAGGCGCGTTGTTAGTAGAGCATTTTTATGATGCTGCGGGAAGTACGTATATATATCTAACTTTATACGGGATTTCATATCTGTTGGTAGGCGGACCGGTTTGGATAAGTGCTTTTAAATCTCTTAAAAACGGATCGTTATTCAGCGAGTTTTTTCTGATGGGGATTGCCACTTTAGGAGCTTTTGCGTTGGGACAATATGCGGAAGGTGTAGCCGTGATGCTCTTTTATATGATTGGTGAAAATGTGCAGCATGGAGCCGTTCATAAAGCCCGAAACTCCATCAAAAAGCTGATAGACCAGCAGCCGGATACTGCTTTTGTAAAACGCAATGGGAGCTGGGAGGAGGCTCATCCTTCTAAAGTTGAAATTGGGGAGATTATACGAGTTCGACCGGGCGAAAAGGTGCCGCTGGACGGAAATCTTGTTTCAAAAATAAATTCCTTTAATACCGCGGCGTTAACCGGAGAATCCAAACCGATGACTCGGCGGAGTGGGGAAGAAGTATGGGCCGGATCTATCAATCAGGATGCGCCCGCTCAGATAGAAGTTACGGCGGCATTTAAGGATTCCAAGCTTTCCAACATTCTCACCATGGTGCAGGAGGCTTCTAAGCGGAAAGCTCCTACGGAACGATTTATGACAAAGTTCGCCAAAATTTACACGCCCATTGTGGTGTGGCTGGCCGTAGCGCTAACCTTTGTTCCGTACTTGTTTGTAGAGACCTATGTTTTTCAGGATTGGTTTTACCGAGCGCTTATTTTCTTAGTGGTTTCTTGTCCGTGCGGATTGGTTATTTCGGTTCCTTTAGGCTATTTCGGTGGAATTGGAGCAGCTTCTCAAAATGGAATTTTATTGAAAGGCTCCGATTATCTGGATCAGCTTCGCAAGATGAACACGCTGTTTATGGATAAAACGGGAACGCTGACGGAAGGCGTTTTTGAGGTACAGCAGGTGCTGGCGCATGATGGCATGAGTGAATCCGATATTATTGGCTATGCGGCTTCTTTAGAGCAGCAGTCCACACACCCCATTGGCAAAGCAATTCTGGATTTCAAAAACGGTCAGGTTTTGCATGAGGTTGAAGAGCCGGAAGAAGTAGCTGGAAAAGGACTTAAAGGTATAATTCAGTCACAAGAAGTGTTGGTGGGAAATAAGGAACTGCTGGAAGGTGCAAATGTGCCGTTATCTAAAGCAAACTTTGACGATCCAAATACGTACGTGCACGTAGCTGTGGATGGTGCTCACACAGGAACCGTAGTGATTGCAGACCGGATTAAAGACGACAGCAAAAAAACCATAGAAGAACTCCATAAAATAGGGGTGAACCGATTGGTGATGTTGTCGGGAGATAATCAAAAAGTGGTAGATCAGGTCAGCCGACAGCTTGGGATAGATGAAGCGTACGGAAACCTGCTTCCGGATGAAAAATTCCGACACGTAGAAGAAGCAATTGGCCAAGGAAATGTTATTGGCTTTGTAGGAGATGGCATTAATGACGCACCCGTTATCACGCTGTCGGATGTAGGCATTGCCATGGGCGGAATAGGCTCTGATGCCACCGTAGAAACGGCTGACGTTGTCATCCAAACTGATCAGCCGTCAAAAATTCCCATGGCTATTGATATTGCTAAATTTACCCATCGCATTGTATGGCAGAATATAGGCTTTGCACTGGGAATTAAAGTGTTGGTAATGGCTATGGCTGCTTTTGGAGTAGCAACCATGTGGGAAGCCATTTTTGCTGATGTAGGCGTGGCGCTCATTGCCATTGGCAATGCCATTCGGGTACAGCATAAATATTCGCCCGAGCAATCATTTTTCTCCTTTTTAACAGGCGGTGAGACTGATGAGGATAAGCAGGCAGATGAACATGTTCACACTTGCTGCGATACTTGTTCGTAAAGCAGTAGAATCGGCTAAAGCTAACTTTATTCCTGTTACCCTCGTTGCGAACGTCCCGTTCGTAATGAATGCAGGAACCTCCGGTTCCAGATTGTTAAAACAAGCTTTTCTATAGTCTTTAGGCTTTTGAACCTTGTGGTTCAGATGGGCGTCCCCAACCGGTGGCTGGGGACGAGGAAGTCTGATCCAGTTACTTAAAAGCTAACTTTCCTCATCTTCGCTTTTCAGTTTATTCCGAATGGTTCGGTCTGAAATTCCTAAAAGCTTAGCTGCTTCTTTCTGATTTCCTTGCGTGTGCTCCAGTGCTTTTTTAATAAGCTGAAGCTCCATTTCTTCAATAGACATAAGCGGGAGATCGGCAGAGAGAATTTCTTTACTGAGATTATCATCCACGCTCGAAAACATGGCATTATCAATATGTTCAATGGTGATTTCAGAATCATCCTGTGCTAAAATGATGCCCCGGTGGATTTTATTATTCAGCTCGCGCACGTTTCCTCTCCATTCCTGCTGCATTAGAAAATCCATGAGGTCTTCAGAAATTTGCTTCTTCTCTAATCCATATTTCTCGCAGTAGTTCTCAACAAAAAAGTTTGCAAGCAGTGGAATGTCACTTTTTCGATGTCGAAGCGGGGGAATCTCGATGGGAAATACATTCAGCCGATAGTACAGATCTTCTCGAAACTGCTTTTCTGCAATAGCTTCGGCAATATTCCGGTTTGATGTAGCTAAAATGCGAACATTCGCTTTTACAGGCTCCTGGCTTCCCACCCGGTAAAATTCATTTTCCTGAAGCACACGCAATAGCTTGGCTTGCACGTTCAGTTCAATTTCGGTGATTTCATCCAGCAGAAGGGTGCCGCCCTCAGCCGCATCAAAAGCCCCTTTTCGGTCGGAAGTAGCGCCCGTAAAAGAGCCTTCCAAATGCCCAAACAACGTACTTTCTACCAGCTCGGAGGGGAGGTTTGCACAATTAATTTTTATATAAGGTCCGTTTGAACGGTTGCTGTTTGCATGAATTTCGTGAGCAAATACTTCTTTACCCGTTCCGCTTTCACCCTGAACAAGAACCGGTGCCGTATTTCGGGCAATTTGAGGAAGAATCCTAAGCAGCTTTTTTACCTGTGGGTCGTTTCCTATAAAAGTAGTTTCCGGGCGTTCCGTACTTTCAGTAGGGCTGAGACTTTCCTTCTTTTTGTCATCTTTGGGAGAAGGGGGCAGTGTTGTTTGTTTTATTTTGCTATCCGGGTCAGCACTGAAATATCGGTTTACTCTGTACAGAATTTCTTTGCCTTTAAACGGTTTGGTTACATAATCAAAAGCGCCTTTATGTAGCGCCCGGACGGCATGATTGATGTTCCCAAAGCCGGTAATCATAATAACTCCGGTATCCGGAAATTCTTTTTGAACATGAGCCAGCACTTCATCACCGGTCATTTCATTCATTTTAACATCAGTAATCACTAAGTCAACGGCGTGCTCCGCTAAGTAATCAAGTGCTTTTACAGGCGATTCGAATGCTTTAACCTCGAACTCATTTTTTATGAGCACTTCTTCAATGAACCCCAATAATAATTCATCATCATCAATAACAAGAATTGACTTTTTCATATACCTACAACCTGTAACCAATTATAATTTAATTGCAGAACGTACTTTAAAGAACTTTAAAAAACAAGAATTAACCGATGGTAATAACCAAAAAAAGAGAGCTTAAAAAGCTCTCTTTTAAATAAGAAGATAAATGGAAATGCTGCACACAGAAATTAAAGCTATTCTTTCATAATAGCATCAGCAATATCGCCCCACACATCGGGATTGTTTAGCATTTTGCCAATTTCTATATTGGCAGCAGCTTCCGGCGACTCCGCCTTAGCGGCCTGATAGGCCTGAATTTTATTCTTGTAAGATTTGAGCTTGTCGAAAGAGCCTTGATTCAGTTTTTCCAGCTCAATTTTTGCAAAAAGCTCCTCGCTTTTCTTTGCCGTATAGTTGTTTAACGAAACGGTGTCCTTTAGGCTATCCGCTTTGTTTGCATCAGTAACCTTAGAAGCCTGTCGGTTGTGCTCAGAAGCTTCGGTGCCTTTGAGTTGGCCACTTATATGATTGTTAATTTTGTTGATTTCCATGGTGTTACCCTCTTATTATATAAAAATTAAAAGTACGAAATATCCGGATTTTTTAAAACACGATACCCGCTTTCAGCCTTCCGCTGGTTTACAGCCGAGCCCAAGGTGTTTTTGTGCTCATCTAAAATGGTTTGAAGGTTAGATTGAATTTTATCGTTTAGTTCTACAAAGGTATTAACCAAAAATTTTAGTGATACGCGTTCTTCCTCACTTAAAGAATCGCTTGGGTTTGCTTCGGTAGCAGGCCCCAATTTTTGCACTAACGCCTCGCGTTGTTCAAGTTCCAGTTTAATCTTTTCAAGCGAAGCTTCTTCACTGTAAATTTCATTCAGTATTACTTCACTGCTGTCGTTTAAATCGTTTAATATGGTGTGTAATGGATTCATAAATAAAACTGCAATCAGTACATTGACATGAAGTTCATTACCGAGTTAAATTGATCTTGTCCACGCTCTAAAATCATGTCAAGTTCATTGAAAATTCGACGCTGTTCTTCTTCATATTTTTCCAAATACTTTTTCTCAGACGCAATACTTTTGTCTAATCGATCAATTTTTTGATCCAGTCCACCTTCAATAGCTGACAAAATACCGCCCGACTTGGTATATGATTCAGCGCGGGCTTTCATCATAGCAATAGGGGAATTCTCGTTGGTAAAAAAGTTACTAACCTGCTCTGGATTTTCGGATAAAGCTTTTTCAAGCTTGTCGGCATCTTCAATTTTCATCTCACCGTCATTTTTAAGGGAGATTCCCAAATCAGCAAGGCTGGCAACTTCGCCCTTTGCCACGCCGCCTAATGATAGCATAGCCGACTGCCGTAGATTCAGTGTTAAGTTCCGAACCGAACGCATGCTCTGTAGGGGTCCTTTATTACCGGTATCGGGGTTAATGAAGGTACGCCGCCGTATGGTTGTGTTCAGATTGTTAAACTTATCAATAAAGTTCTGAACGTTAGATTTGGCTTTATTCACATCCCGGTTTACCGTCATCTGCTCCTGTTCACCGGAAGCTTTTTTCAGGGTGAAGGAAAGCCCTTCAATGGCGTCATCAATTGTATTTTGGCTGCGCTGAAAAGTGACTCCATCAATAGTAAAATCAGCATTCAGTTCATTTTGAGGCGTCAGGTGCGTAATGCCTCCCGTTATGTTTGATAACGCTCCGGTAGCGCCGGAAAACTGCAAACGGTTATCAAAACCGGTTTCTAAGCTCTGAATAGATAATTGCACATTTTCGCCATCCAGATTAAATACGCTTGCTTTGGCTTCATCCCCAAAAACGGCACTTACCTGATCTGCAAAAGATTCTAAAATTTCTTTGTTGGTTTTATCAACCGTTCCGCCGTTACCGTCGTCTTTGGTGGTAACAATATTCAGGGTTTCGGTTTTTCCTGCAATAGTTAAGGTGACTTCTCCGTCGCCCTGAGCGGCCAAATCAAATGCATCACCGGTCATTTCTTGAGAAAGGGCCGTATCGTTAGTGGCTAAACGGTTTACGGTGATATTAAACTTGGAAGATTGTGTAATATCGGAGGCCGAATTTACGCTAACCACAGAATTGTTTGAAGAAGATGTTTTGAAAGGCTCGAACGATTTGTTGGTTGGGCTTTCAAACTCTTTAATAATATTCTCAAAATCTGATATTGCCTTACTTACGTCTCCAATAGCCTTTTTAGATTCTTGCTGGTCCTTAACCTGAACCTGCATCCGGAGCATCTTTTGGCTTTCAATATTTACAAGCTGGCTTACAAAAGATTCGTAAGAGCTGGTTTGACTAACAAGACTGGATATACTGGCCATGATTAAAAATTTATAAGATTAAGATGATGCAGAAACAGCAGACTGATTTTGCCCGGCTACTTGTTCCCAGGTGTCTCGGAGAGGCTCAAGCACTTCACGGATTTCATCAAATTTTTTCTTTCGGGCCAAATCCTGACAGTATCGATACAATTCAAACAGCTGTCCGGCCGGTTCATAGTCAAAGTTCAGTCCCTGAATGAGTTCAGAAAGCAGTGCTTTCACCTTTTCCGGGTCTTCGCGGTAGGTGGCCTGGATAACCAGGTCGTACATTTTTACAACCAAGCGCAGTGGAGATGCATTTAAGATGGACTGTTTTTGATAAACAAGTTGTGGATCTTTCATGATAATTTGAATTTATGACATAGTGCCTCGAAGCCTTTATCGGCCTGGCGGCAAAAAACTTAAATTAAAAAGTCTTAATACTTACTCAATCATCCCAAAACGTGAGACTTTAGAGATCGTTTAAGAAATAATGGGCAACTACTATGCCAAAGCAATAGAACACAAATAGGGTGTTTAAAGCTGTTTAGAGCATTTATTAAAACTACGGTAATACGGAAAATTATTCTCTAACGGAAATTTTAACCGCTTTAAATGCTCCAAAAAACGAGTTGAAGCCTTAATAGAGAGCTGTTTTGTAGTGGCATCATTTTTGGAACCTGCAGTGATGTAAGAAATCATGAAAACCAAAATACTGCCCAGTGAAAGTAGAATTATCTCGCGCCCAGAAACTTTTAGATAAGCAAACGCCTGATCCTGATAAAGCCATCAGGCTGCTGCATCCTTTATTAAAGCGGCAGCAAAAGCACTGGCTGGTGTATTATTTTTTGGGAATTGCTCAAATGCAAAAGGCCGAATATGAAAAAGCTATCGGATATTTCGAAAAGTCGCTGGGAATAAACTCAGAACATGCACAAACCTATTTATTAACGGCAAAATGCTTTTACCGGCTGCAGGATTTTGAGCAGGCCGAACGCTTTGGCAAAGCAGCTATTCAGTTAGATCAGGAACTGCTGGATGCCTGGATGTTTATGGGTAAAATCTACCGGGAGCAGGCACAACTTACTAAAGCCATTCAGAGCTACACTATTGCAAACAAATTAGATCCAAAAAATTATAATATCGCTTTTAATATTGCCCAGATTTATGCCGATCAGGGAAATCATAAAAAAGCCATCGAGCTATTTGATATTGCTTTGCAAATGAAGCCGGGATTAATTGTTGCCCATTTAAAGAAAGCACAGGTATTGCAGGCGATTAAGAAATATAACGCCGCTATACAAATTCTTGAATATGTGCTTGAGGTAGATAGTGAAAATTTATTAGCAGGTACTTTAATTACAGAAATATATAGAGACATGGGCAGATATGACGAAGCTCTAAGACTCTGTGAAAAGTTCTTGAAAAAACATTCCGAAAATACGGGCTTAAGGATTAATTATGGACTATTATTAATGGAAGTAGGATACCATGACAAAGCTGAAGAGAGTAATATAAAGGCAATAAATGATATGCCTGAGGCCGATGGCGCACTTTCTAATTACCTGATGGGAATCCATTATAATCCCAAAAGAACCAAAGAGGAAATTTTTGAAGCTCATGCACTTTGGGATACCTATTATGCACCAAAAGAACGCCCTGAGCGTCCGGTTCCTGAAAATATTAGTAAAGATAAGAAACTGCGCATAGGTTTAATTTCGGGAGGCTTTAAAAAGCATCCCGTTGGCTGGATGATAACAACAGCACTGGAGCATCTTCCCAAAGATGAAATAGAGTTATTCATTTACACCACCGATTCTTACCACGATGTGCTAACCAAACGCATCCGTAAAACCTGTGTGCAGTGGAAATCGGTAGTCGGTTACAGTGATGAAGTTGTAGCTGATATGATACGGGATGATGAAATTGATATTCTAATGGAGCTCTCCGGACACTCGGCTGATAACCGCTTAAAAACGGTGGCGCTGGAGCCTGCTCCCATTTCTATTAAATGGGTTGGCGGTTTGTTCAACACATCGGGACTGAAATCCATGGATTATCTGCTGACCGATGCCAAAGAATCGCCGGAAGGGGAAGAAGCTTTTTATACCGAAAAGCTGGTACGCATGCCCGATGACTATATTTGTTTTACGCCTCCGGATTATGATGTTTTTGTTGATGAGCTGCCTGCAAAAAAGAATGGATTTATAACGTTTGGCTGCTTCAATAATCCCACAAAAGTAAACACCGAGTTGCTTTCAAAGTGGGGTGAATTGTTACAAGAAGTTCCAAACAGTCGCTTATATTTGAAAAGTAAGCAGTATGATACCGAGCTGGTAAGAAAGCGGGTAACAGATCACTTAGCTGAGCTTGGGATAGAAGAACATCGCATACTGTTTGAAGGAAACTCCCTGCACGATGCGCTGCTTGAAACTTATAATAAAGTAGATATAGCGCTGGATCCATGGCCCTATTCCGGCGGTTTAACCACTATTGAAGCACTTTGGATGGGCGTTCCGGTAGTTACCAAATCAGGTCCCACTTTTGCGGGCCGACATTCTACCACTCATCTCACCAATGCCGGCTTCCCGCAATGGGTAACCGACAATTGGGAAGATTATAAAAACGTTGCCGTACAGTTAAGCTCTGATATAGACAAGCTGGCTGAAATTAGAGCCGGCCTGCGCCAGAAATTGCTGAACTCACCGGTGTGTGATGCCCGGCGATTTGCAAACAACTTAACACAAGCCTTCCGCCAAATGTGGATACAAAGAGTTGAAGGCTACGAAAATGATTTACCGGAAGGGGAGTGGCAAGATCATATTTGGGTGGATGAGGGAGTGAATCAAAAATCAGATATCATGAGTTTTATAAAATCAGGCAGTGAGCAAAAGGAAATAGAAAGAATCCGTATTGCACAAAGATTACCTTCATTTAAAGGGGCTCCATCTGCAGTAGTTGAAGTTGAGTTACGGTTTGATTATTTGAGAAACGGGGAGTCTGTGCCTGTTGTCATTCCTCAATCCGAGATATTCAGGCTTAGAAATGTGTTTGAAGCGCAAGAGTATGCCCTCCCTCAAGGTTATCAATTAAATAGAGATAGTGTAATAATTGATATAGGCGGGAATATCGGTTCTTTTTCACTATATGCACGACACTGGGACAAGGATTGCAAAATTCATGTATTTGAGCCCAATCCGCAGGTTTTTTCAATGCTTGAAGAAAACACGAAAGATTTGGGAAATATCACGTTGAATAAAATAGCCCTGAGCGACAGAGACGGAGAAATACAGCTTTATCAACATCCGGCTAATACAGGATGTACATCTACCACTTATCAGTATGAAAACGCGAAGAAGGTTTCGGTTGAGGTTCAGAAAAGCGGAAAAGCACTGGAAGCTTTAGCAGTTAAAAAAATTAATGTTTTAAAAATTGATACTGAAGGAGCCGAAGTAGGAATCCTAAAGGGAATGCAACATTTATTAACCAATACTGATATTATTATGCTTGAATATCATTCCGAAAAAGACAGGCGAGAAATAGATACGGTATTAAAAGGGTTTTCACTATATGCCTCACAAGTAGCCTCTCCTTGCAAAGTGGGAACGGTTAAATATGTAAACAATAAGCTTATAAAACAGGTTTAGCAGGTTATGTTGGTTATTGATTACTTTAACTAAGCCTGCCTTAATACACTACAAAGCATATAACTAAAAAACCTGTACTGTCTGCAAATGATGGTACGGATTTTTTTAATCTGGGAAATCTTGATAATTCTGAAACTCCCGGTTCAAACAAATGGGTATTTGAACCAGGATTGGCCAAGATTATGGGGATGAGCAGGATTTTTGATGAGAGCTTTGGTTTGCTAAGCGCTATACTCACTTATTCGGGATGTAGGGGTTTCGGGCGTTGTGGGATTTTATGGCTGCGGGTTTCGCAGGCTGCACCCGCAGTTATTTGTGTTAGGCCCTTTTAGGGCCGGTACCTTCGGCGAGATCCTTAAATCCGATTAATCTGTGATTCAGAAAATGGATGCCTGAATTAGAATTGGGTGGGTTCCGGGAAATCAAAAACACTCAACTAGACAAGGATAGACAAGAAATTGCAATCCTTTGTCTTGGTATCAATCATAAACTGTCGCAGACCTATTAAGTTTTAATCCATAATGGGTGATTGCAGTTATTTGAGTTTGAAACCTAACAGGTTTCTGTTCGATAGTTGAATATTATTTTATTATAGCTGATAGCCTCGCTCCGCACGCTCTCACTTCAAGAACACCCTCTCAAGAAAAAAATCTCCTTTAGTTATAAAAACGGCTTTAATAGCATATAGGGCAATGTTTCCCTTAGTAAAAAATAATTAAGAAAAAATTTAAGAACGCCTTTTCTGCTACGATAACCTTCACAACCAAAGCAAGACAGCAAGAAACTTTAACAAACCAACAGGTGAATTATCATGGCAAGTTTTGGAGATTTAAACAGAGTAAATACCAACGTACAATCGTTGGATTCTCAGCTATCGCTGAACCGGGTAAACCGGGATCTGGCTAACAGCCGGATGCGCATGTCCACAGGACTTAAGATTAACCGAGCCGAAGACAATGCGGCCGGCTACTCGATTGCAACGAAGCTTCGAAGCCGAACAGCCGGACTGGAGCAGGCCCTGCAAAACGTAGGTGATGCCAAGTCGGTATTAGACATTGCGGAGTCCAGTTTTGACACCATTATGGACAGTCTGGTAGAAATGAAAGGCCTGGCTACTCAGGCTGCTAACGATACCTTAGGGGATACCGAGCGTGGCTACATCGGCGAGCAGATTGCAGCCTTAGGTGAAGATATCAACGAGATTGCCAACCAAACCGTATATCAGGACTTTCAGTTACTGAATGGAGATAACAATACCTATGAAGGCAGTCTTGGGCTTACTTTCCAGGTCGGCGAGCGAGCATCAGACACCATCAGTGCTGATTTGGAAGCCGTGAATGTGAATGAGCTGTTTGCCGGTTCAGCTGCTGCTTATCAGGTGACGAATGCTACAGTCGGTGTAACCGGTACCGATATTGGAGGAACTGCCTCTGACACTGTTACCGATATTACTGTTCAGGACTCAAGCGGTGCAACTGTAGGCACGGTATCGGGGCTTACTATCGATACTTCTACAGTAGATGCAACAAGTTTGGGTGAAGTAGCTGATGCAATCAACGATCTTGGAGTTGAAGGACTAACTGCTGCAGCGAATGGAGCAAATGACGGTTTAGTAATTACTAACAGTTCTACCTCGGAATCCTATGACATCACGTTTGATGGGAATGGTTCTGCTAATGGTTCAGGATCTGATACAACAGTGGCTAATGGCACAATATCCACTAACGCTAATGTTGCAGGCCAGGGAGAAATGCAGTTAACCGGCTGGTCTTCAGATGATTTCCGTTCCTTTATCGCTGATATTGACACGGCTACTAACAGAATGTCGGATCGTGTGAATTCCATAGGTATCGCACAGTCTTCGCTTTCTGTACGTGAAGAGACCCTGTCAGAGAGTATTAGCTCGAATGAGTCTGCACGATCTCGCATCATGGATACCGACTTTGCCAAAGAGCAAAGTAACTCCGTGAAGCTTCAGATTCTGCAGCAAACGGCAACGTCCTCTTTGGCTCAGGCCAATATGGGTCCACAGAGTGTACTTGGATTCCTCGGCTAAGCCGAATAAGCTGAGTCTGCCTTAATACGCAGCAAAGCTAATAATTTAAACCTGTACTGTCTGCAAATGGCGGTACGGGTTTTTTTATGTCCACCAATTAAATTAACCCAAACAAAACTCTAAACCCGGACAAGGGGTTGTAACTACTTGCTTTTGCTTGTTTTCCCGTGAAGAATGACCTGTTCGTAATACATCAGGCATCCTCCGATTCCAGGCAGTTAAAATAAGCTATTCTGTAATCTTTATACTTCTGAACCGGAGGTTCAGGCAGGCATCCCCAACCGGCGGTTAGGGACGAGAGTAAGGCCATTCATTCGTCAAAATAAGCTGATAGCTGAAGCCTGAAAGCCTTATTCCCTCACACTACGCTCTCACTTCCAGAACACTCTCTCAAGAAAAAATCTCCTTTAGTTTTAAAAACGGCTTTAATAGCATATAGAGCAATGTTTTCCTTCATAAAAATAATTTATAAAAAACTTAAGAACGTCTTTTCTGCTACGATAACCTTCACAACCAAAGCAACACAGCAAGAACATTAACAAACCAACAGGTGAATTATCATGGCAAGTTTTGGAGATTTAAACAGAGTAAATACCAACGTACAATCGTTGGATTCTCAGCTATCGCTGAACCGGGTAAACCGGGATCTGGCTAACAGCCGGATGCGCATGTCCACAGGACTTAAGATTAACCGAGCCGAAGACAATGCGGCCGGCTACTCGATTGCAACGAAGCTTCGAAGCCGAACAGCCGGACTGGAGCAGGCCCTGCAAAACGTAGGTGATGCCAAGTCGGTATTAGACATTGCGGAGTCCAGTTTTGACACCATTATGGACAGTCTGGTAGAAATGAAAGGCCTGGCTACTCAGGCTGCTAACGATACCTTAGGGGATACCGAGCGTGGCTACATCGGCGAGCAGATTGCAGCCTTAGGTGAAGATATCAACGAGATTGCCAACCAAACCGTATATCAGGACTTTCAGTTACTGAATGGAGATAACAATACCTATGAAGGCAGTCTTGGGCTTACTTTCCAGGTCGGCGAGCGAGCATCAGACACCATCAGTGCTGATTTGGAAGCCGTGAATGTGAATGAGCTGTTTGCCGGTTCAGCTGCTGCTTATCAGGTGACGAATGCTACAGTCGGTGTAACCGGTACCGATATTGGAGGAACTGCCTCTGACACTGTTACCGATATTACTGTTCAGGACTCAAGCGGTGCAACTGTAGGCACGGTATCGGGGCTTACTATCGATACTTCTACAGTAGATGCAACAAGTTTGGGTGAAGTAGCTGATGCAATCAACGATCTTGGAGTTGAAGGACTAACTGCTGCAGCGAATGGAGCAAATGACGGTTTAGTAATTACTAACAGTTCTACCTCGGAATCCTATGACATCACGTTTGATGGGAATGGTTCTGCTAATGGTTCAGGATCTGATACAACAGTGGCTAATGGCACAATATCCACTAACGCTAATGTTGCAGGCCAGGGAGAAATGCAGTTAACCGGCTGGTCTTCAGATGATTTCCGTTCCTTTATCGCTGATATTGACACGGCTACTAACAGAATGTCGGATCGTGTGAATTCCATAGGTATCGCACAGTCTTCGCTTTCTGTACGTGAAGAGACCCTGTCAGAGAGTATTAGCTCGAATGAGTCTGCACGATCTCGCATCATGGATACCGACTTTGCCAAAGAGCAAAGTAACTCCGTGAAGCTTCAGATTCTGCAGCAAACGGCAACGTCCTCTTTGGCTCAGGCCAATATGGGTCCACAGAGTGTACTTGGATTCCTCGGCTAAGCCGACAAGTTGAGTCTGCCTTAATACGCAGCAAAGCTAATAATTTAAACCTGTACTGCCTGCAAATGGCGGTACGGGTTTTTTTGTGTCCATAAATTAGTTCAGCCAAAAATCACAATTAGATAGACAAGGGGTTGCAGCCCTTGTCTTTGCTACCAATAACAAGCCGTAGGCCTGTCAGCTGATAGCTGAAGCCTGAAAGCTGACAGCAGCCCCCTATAAATGCACAGACATCGAAAACAGTACGCTAAAACCCGCTTCAGGAATATCTCCAATACTGGTGTGGGTGCTGTAATATCGGTCCGTCAGATTTTTAAGCTGAAGTGAGGTAACCAGCCGGTCGCTCATCCAGCTTCGCTCGTAGCCGAGATCTAAAGTGAAATAAGCATCGGTTTTGGTTTCTATAGAAGCTGTTTCTGCAATACGGTTTTGAGGTGCAGCCCAATTCGCTTGCAGGCTGAATTCATTTTGCTTCAGGTGGTAATTTAAAGAAGAAGTACCCTTAAGCGGTGGAATTAAAGGCAGCGGCTCATCAATGGTGATGTTTTGAGCATACACATAAGAAAGTCGATTTTCGAAATGTAACGTTTTGTTGAAATTATGAATAGTCCGAAGCTCGGCGCCCGTCATAATAGCATCGCCTACGTTTGCATTGCGCTTAAATTTGAAATTATTGTTGCTTACATCGGTGGAAATCACGCCGTCTATATAATTGAAGTAGTATTTGTAAAAGAGCGACAGAGAAAATGCGTGTTGCTCTGTTTTCCAGGAGGTGTTTACATCAACATTCAAAGTGCGTTCCACATCAAGCCAGGGATTTCCATCATAAAAATAACCATCCGTGTAATTGTAAATGTAATGCCCAAATAGCTCCATGTGATTTCCCATTCGCTCGGAATAAACCAGGCTGTTGGAAAGGCTCCAGTTGTCATTCATCATCCATAGCATATTTGCAGATCCGGAGAGCAAAATGCGTGCACGATTGGGGAGCTCTTTATTATACAATCCTTCAAAAAAAGTAGCGTGAGAAGCACTGTTTGTTCCCAATGTTTTGAATCTGGAGCTTTGCTCAAAATTTAAAAGCAACGCATTACTCAGCTGTACGTGATGGCGAAATCCGATGCCTAAATTATGGGTGTAAACCTCATCCAGATTATATATAAGCATATCAGAAACGTTGGGATCTAAGCTGATCATGTGCATATCACCAAAAGCTTCCGATGTAAATCCTTCCAAAAACCAATGAAGCGGCTGACTGCTCAATCGTGTTTCACCGTGAATTTTAGTTCCAAAGGTGGTGGTTTCGCCGTACATGGGCATGTACATTCCACGCATAACCGGACGGTTTGCCACATCGCGGCTATAATCATCCATGCTGTGGCGAATCATATTGGCATAAACCATCACTGATTTCAGGCGTGATGACCGCCCGGATTCGGCAAAATTAAACTGGATACGTCCAATATCAGCCAGCGCTTTGGTAGCATCCATGAGCAGGGCAGGGTAGCCGACGTCAAAGGCTTTATCGGTAATATAATTAACTTCAATGCTGTGTCCGGATGAAAATGAATGCTCATAAAAGCCGTTGAGATTCATTTTTTCATACTGGGTATTATCAATGGTTTCCGCTCCGCCGGCCTGCATATTTCCGGCCTGTTTAAAGCTGCCTGAAAAGCGAAAAGTGTTTCGGCCGGAGGCATCAGCGGTATTTAGGTTCAAGCGATAATTTTGGTAGTTATCCGGCATACGGTAGGCCGTTTCTGCATCCAGCATAAATCTGTTGTTCTCCGCTTTTTGCGTAATCAGATTGATGGTACTGTTCCCATTTCCAAACTCTGCTACTCCCGATCCGCTTTTGTCCACTTCCAGCTTAGCCAGATTATTTGATTCAACATAGGAGGTGATGGGATCCATTTTATCCACGCAGGCTTTAAAAACCTGCATGCCGTCGATGGTTAAATTCATGCGCTGGTCGCCCTGTCCGCGAATAATAGGCTCCCAGGCAAAAGCACCGCGCTGCACCATGGCTATACCATCAATATCGGCTAAAAAATCATCCATATCCTGATGAGATTGTTTTGTGTGGTAGGCATGTACATCGTTCGATTTTTCCCGGGTATCTTGTACAATCAGTTCCGTTCCCATTTGCACAACGGCAGCTCGTAAATATATGGGCCCCGTATGCCGGCTAAGAATAACGGAGTGCTTCATATACCCCAGCGAATGCACCGTTACGGTATCTGTTTTTTGGAGATTTACTGTGAAATATCCATCTACGTTTGTAGCTGTTATGGGCGTTCCGTCTTGTGATAAAATATGAGCATTTATAATGGGCATTCGGCTTTGCCGGTCTAATACCTGAACCGTTTTTTGTTGGGCAAAACCGGAGGTATAGCTCAAAAATAAGATGATTAAAAAAGTAAGTAACTGCTTCATGACCTCAAGGTTATAAAAGTGCCCCGATATATAAATCGGGGCGATTTAATGCATTATTTAGCTTGAACCGAATAAGAGAAAACAACCTCATGCAGGGTGTCTCCCTCGGCAATAATTTGAACGGACGTAGTCCAGTCTCCACTCATGCTGTAGTTGATACTGCCCTTATATAAGCCATCTCCGGCTGCTTCGGGCGTATTGAAATCGGTAGAATGCCCGTGCCCGCCACCCATATCCATAAAAGGATATACGATGAGCTCGGCGTCTGAAACCGGAGGGAATGATGCCATATTTTCACGAGTGTGAAGCATAATTTGGAAGCTATTATTTCCATTTATGGGCTGATAAGGAGCCAGCCAGGTAATGAAATACACATCGCCGTTACTGTTTCTGACGGAAGTTTGTCGCCAGGAATCAGCTACCTCAACGGGCATCGTTCCGCTAATGATTTGCTGATTCTTGGTCTCAATTTCAAAAGAAATATCCCAGCTTCCCATATCACCGCTGGGCATAATGAAAATGGCAAGATTAGAAAAGTAACTGGTGTCTTCTTTATCCATTTTTGGATTTCGGAAGGGGGTGGCATGGCTCATTTCTGTCATTTCCATCATGGGGTGAATAGTCATTGATTCTATTTCCACATCTTTACCATCTTTTTGCACCTTCCAGTATAATGTATTGCCGCCGGTTGCAAGCGGTTCGGCTGCTTCCAGCAATACGGTATGGCCGTCAGCTGTTACAGAGTTTATGAGTATTAGTTCTAATTTTGGGTCAGAATTGTTAGAGCTGCAAGCCATTGCGGTAAATAGCAATAACACAGCTATGGCCGCTTTTTGGGCACATAGATATAGTTTTTCCATAAGTTTAAATAAGGATTAGTTTTGTTTGTTTAGAACAGATAGATGTAAACAGAGAACAAAGCTAAGCGATAGGCGGGCGGAGCAGATCCGGTTGAAATCCTTCTAAAATGGAAGTGTTGGTTTTTGAGGGGTACACATCAACCGCAACAAAAAAGAATGAAGAAGTGATAGCCGGGAAAAGGGTAGTGTATTCAGCCCAAACAATGAGTGCATCGGGTTGAGATGGTATATCATGCGGCTTTGAGTAATAGCAGTAGTTGTGGGCTTCTTTGGGAGTATCTGTAATGTGTTTGGCTGCATCAAAAGGAGTCTGTTCAGATGCTTTTCTGTGAAGTTCGGGGTGATGACAGCTGCAGATTTTTTCACCGTCCTCTATTTTGCAAAAACAGAAAGAAACTTCACAATGCGCTTCTTCTGCATGGGCCTGCTCATTTATATGCACTAAACCCACTGCTACCCAGCCAATTACATTCCATAACATAATGCCGGCTAAAAGCAGAGAAGTAAGCGTTTGATATGTGCTTTTAAGACTCATTTGTCTTTAAACTATTCTCATATTGTGAAGACTTGGTGAAGATAGCCAAAGTTCCGTTCTTCATAAAGAAAAGAATGATTCATTTTAATCTTAAATCGGCCGATGTGATTCAGGCCGTGGACGAGCCGGACAGGACAGTCCGTGAAATCCTTTGCGAGGTGTTACCTTTTATAACCATGGCCAGTAACCCAACCCCCGAAGCATTTTGGGGATGTGGCAGCTAACTGCATCTACGAAACGATGTGAATGACACTGACATTTCAAGCATCCAGCGTTAACATCTCTCGCATTTCATTCAACTTGAAGTTGAATGAAATAGCCTCTCCTCAAGGAGAGGCTTACAATTGGATGGAAATAAGTTTAATAAATTGATAAAGATTTGTTTGCCAAAAACGAGCAAGAAAAAGTCCTTTCTCGAGGAAGGTGCATATGCAGCTCTCTTCGCATGCGGAAGGTGTTGGCGAATATGAGCAACGTTGCAATTCCATGGCCAATTCTGATCACTGAAAGCTGCTCCCTGTTCATTAAACCTGACTGCCATTAACATCCGGAAGACTGCGCCAATACGTATTCGGCAAGCCTACTTCTATTCAGCGGTCAGACGGAAACTTTTGCGAGGTGTTGCCTTTTGTAACCGTGCTCGGCATATCAAACACCGAAGTAATCTCGGGAAATGCGACTGCCGGCTTCATCAACGCTCGTTTTGCCTCCATTTTGATTTGAACCGGATGGTTCTTTAGGATACTCCCAACGGGGTCGTTGGGAGTGAGGGAAAAGTATTTGCAAACCATTAAACTACAACAAGCACAGCTTTTTAGTGGCGCGTCCTCCTCCTTGAGAAAGAGGCAGTCTCACAGGGGAGGTCGAAATGGTGGAATCTGCTAATATTGATTTCGAGGAATGATTTGAATTGTGAAAGACCGAGCGATGGATTAGCGATGAGCGATTTGTTAGCAATAATTTTTTGAAATTGGTTATTTATAAACAAATTTTAGCTGATAGCTGATAGCTGATAGCTGATAGCTGATAGCTGATAGCTGATAGCTGATAGCTCAACCGCCGAAGCAATCTCGACAATGTGGCAGTTATCCATATCACCGCAACCGGGTTTATAAATCTACATTCCCATAAAACAGTTAAGCATTACCTTTCTGCCGCATTCGCTCGTAGCTTATCAAGGCGGCGCTTACCGAAGCATTCAGAGATTCCACGTTATTATGCATGGGAAGATGAACCAGTTCATCGCAGCGCTTTAGGTTATGGGGTGAAATCCCTTGTCCTTCACTGCCAATTAAGAAAGCAACAGGTTGATTTAAGTCTGCTTCCCAAACCGATGTTTTTGCAGAACCATCCAAACCCATAATAGTAAATCCGGTGGCTGTTAAGTCTTTTATTCCCTGATTTATATCATGAATACGAATAACGGGAATGCGTCCTGCTGTACCGGCCGAGGTTTTGAAAACAGTAGCATTAACCGGAGCCTGATTTTGCATAGGAATGATAACAGCGCTAATATCTGCTGCTGCCGCTGAGCGTAAAATAGCTCCAAAATTATGCGGATCTTCAATTCCCTGAAGCAGTAAAACTGCAGGATTATCAGACATTACCAACGTTTCAATCCAGTCGAACAAATTAGTGTAAGAAACGGCACTTTTTTGTGCTACAAATCCCTGATCGTTTACTTTACCCACCAGGTTATAAATTTTTGCTCCCGGCACTTTTACTAAAGGGACTTCATGCTCCTCAGCAAGCTCTATAATATGCTGATAGGTGGAGGGCTTGATATTACTTTTTACAAATATTTTATCAATTTCATCCGGTTGATTTTGCAAAGCTTCTTCTACCGGGTTACGGCCATAAATGAAAAAGTTATCTGATTTACTCATAAAAAATTTTAAAGTTGTTTTAGTTTCATTATAATAAATGAGGACAATAAGTTAGGTTAGCTAAAATAAAAAGTTATGTTTGAAGAAGAGAAACAAAAAGAGCCTTTAATACATGAGGAACTTAGGCAATTAAACAACAATAATCCGCCTGCTTCCAGAATTTCCTACTTTGTGGAGCGAGTGTACACGGTAAATGGATTACATTTTGCATCTGCTGTAACACAAGTTTTATTAGGTACATCTGTGGTAGCGCTTTCACTGGTTGGAAGTATTCAGCCTATATGGCTTGCAACCGTTATGACCATGTTTGGAAGTATTTCAACTATGATTGGTTTGTACCTGATGTATAACACATTGCTGAAAACCGGAGCGTTCGATTCGCTGCTGCAAAAAGCAATCAGAAGAGTTATAAATTCACAAAACTGATTCTCAATCTTCTGTGGTTTGCCTTGTAAAAAAAGGTTACGCACGGTAGCTTTGATGAGCAGATTATTCTTGAACCTGTGGGATTCTGAATAGATTAGTTTCCTTTAGAAGTATATCATCTATAAGTCATCATGTAGCATCTTCATGATGATACCGGTTATTTGTATATTCGTCCTTGTGCAGCTTATTTCACTTAGTATCTAAGCAAAACAACCTCTTTTAAAATTACCTGATTTCTGACGAATGAACGATAACTTTTCCTGCTTTGAATAAATTTCCGGTACGCACGTACTCTAAGACTAAAGCTCCATTGGTAATTGCTCACCGTGGGGCAAGCGGGTATCATCCCGAAAATACTATGGCTGCTTTTAGCCGTGCGGTAGCACTGGGGGCTGATATGATTGAGTGCGACATTCAGCTAAGCAAGGATGGCATTCCAATGGTGATTCATGATGAAGAGCTCAGCAGAACCACAAACGGGAAAGGATTCGTGCGTGACTTTACAGCAAAAGAACTTCAAAAACTGGATGCCGGATCATGGTTCTCTCAAAAGAATGCAGGCGAACGCATTCCCACACTGCAAGAAGTTCTGCATTTTGTAAAAGGCAAAGTTTCTATCAATATAGAAATCAAAGCCGAGTCGGTATCGGTTCACCCCGAAAATGGGATTGCCCAAAAAGCCATTGCGTTAGTTAAAGAATTTGAAATGGAATCTCACGTATTATTTTCAAGCTTCAATTATAGGGCTATTTCACACATTCAAAATATGGATAAAAGGCTGTTTACCGCTTTATTGTATGAAAGAAAGCAGGCAAAAGGGCAGCAAATTTCGGAATTAATGGCTCGGTACGGTGCAGGCGTATTTAATTGCAGTATGCGGCAGTTCACTAAAAAAAGGGCTCAGCGTCTGCTGAAGGCCGAAATTCCCGTTTTGGTATATACGGTAAATAAACCGACCGCCATGCAAAAAATGCTAAAAAGAGGAGCTGTCGGAATTTTCACGGATTACCCCGACCGTTTACGCAATGTTGTGGATAACTTGTGGAAAACAAAGTGAGTTTTCCCCTTCCTTTCGTTGAATAGGGTTGAGGAACCTCCTATATTTTACATCCATCAATCAGACCCACATCTTGCATGTCCACCAAATATATTTTTGTAACCGGAGGGGTTACATCTTCTCTCGGAAAAGGAATTATCTGTGCATCTCTCGGACGGTTATTGGTAGCTCAAGGCTTAAAAGTTACCATCCAAAAACTGGATCCTTATATAAATGTTGATCCGGGAACCATGAATCCTTACGAGCACGGGGAAGTTTATGTAACCGACGACGGCGCCGAAACCGATTTAGACCTTGGCCATTATGAGCGGTTTTTAGACATCAAAACCTCTCAAGATAATAATGTAACCACCGGCCGTATTTATTTTGATGTAATTACAAAAGAGCGGCAGGGAGCCTACTTAGGAAAAACCGTTCAGGTAATTCCGCATATTACCGACGAAATTCAGTCTCATGTGCTAAAGCTGGGGCAATCCGGCGATTATGACATAGTTATTGTTGAAATTGGGGGAACCGTTGGAGACATCGAAAGCCTGCCCTATGTAGAGGCCGTCCGTCAGCTTCGGTATAATGTAGGCCGCCAGAACACGCTTTCCATACACTTAACGCTGGTTCCTTATTTAGCAGCTGCCGGTGAGCTTAAAACCAAACCCACTCAGCATTCGGTAAAAACTCTTTTAGAAAGTGGGTTACAGCCCGATATTCTGGTCTGTCGCACCGAGCATCCTTTAGATGAAACCATTCGCCGAAAAGTGGCTCAGTTTTGTAATGTGGACTTGGAAGACGTGATAGAATCGCGCGATGCCGACAGTATTTACGAAGTGCCGCTCCTCATGCAGGCAGAAGGACTGGACAAACGGGTCATTGAAAAGCTGAATTTAAAAACCGAAGAGCCAAATTTAAGCAACTGGATTGGTTTTGTTGAAGCTGTTTGCAATCCTTCGGGAGCAATTACCATTGCGCTGGTTGGGAAATATGTAGAACACCGCGAATCCTATAAATCTATTGCCGAAGCTTTTATACACGCCGGAGCGGTGAACGATTGCAAAGTGAATATTAAATGGGTGCAATCAGATGATTTGGATCCCGAAAATGTAAAAGAAACATTAAAAGGAGTGTCCGGCATTTTAGTGGCACCGGGCTTTGGAGGGCGTGGTATTTCCGGAAAAGTAGCCGCTGTTGAGCATGCACGCACCAATAATATCCCATTTTTTGGAATTTGCTTAGGCATGCAGTGCGCCGTTATTGAATATGCCCGAAACGTTTGTGGCTGGGAAGAGGCCAACAGTACCGAGTTTGATGAAGATGCAGAGTATCCTATTATTGATATTATGCACGACCAAAAAGACATAGAGAATATGGGCGGTACCATGCGCTTGGGTAAATACATGTGCCATCTCAAAAAAGGAACGAAGGCTTTTGAAGCCTATGGCCAAGAAGTGGTAGAAGAACGCCACCGCCACCGCTATGAGGTGAATAACAACCTCCGTTATAAGCTTACGGAAAACGGCATGATTCTTTCCGGTATGAACCCGGAGCGTGATTTAGTTGAAATTGTGGAAATTCCCGAACATCCTTGGTTTGTAGGCGTTCAGTTTCATCCCGAATTGCGCAGCACGGTGAACAATCCGCAGCCTTTGTTTGTAGATTTTGTGAAAGCAAGTCGCAAACATGCGAAGGAAGAAGGTTTATATGAACCAATTAACCCCCGTAAAGCCATAGAAGAAAAGTCTTAATGTCAGCTTCTTACACGCATCGCCAGCGGGTGCGCGCCTGTGGCTTGCTGGTAGAAAATGAAAAACTGCTGCTTATAGAACTGTATTCTCCACTTACCAACGCCTGGACCTGGCTGCCGCCGGGAGGTGGGGTGAAATTCGGTGAAAAATTGGAGCACGCGCTAATCCGGGAATTTAAGGAAGAAACAAATCTGAGCGTGTCTGTGGGTGATTTACTTACCGTTAATGAAATTATAGAATCGCCTTTTCATGCCATTGAATTTTATTATTTTGTGAACCGGGTAAGTGGAAATCTTACATTGGGCAAAGACCCTGAAGTGCATGATAAAGATCAGATTTTGCGTGATGTAGGCTTTTTTTCACTCCGGGAAATTCAACACATGAAAACTGCACCGGATTTTATACGCTCCGGAAAATGGCTTGAAAAGTAAACGCTGCTTTCTAAAGTCATCACCCCAAAAAATTACTGATCGTTTCAACGTTAAATAAATACACATCCTATGAAATTTCGTTACTACTTATGGCTGCTTCCCATCCTATTGATGGCCGGCTGTACCACAGAAAGCACCACTCATGTTTTTGTTAATGCAAACGGATATACCTTACAAGGAGATTCGCTGGTTACCTTCAGCACGCTGGTTGTTAAAGATGGAAAAGTTCAAAAAATCGGCGGTGCTGATTTGGCGGAGCAAACTGCCGGTCAAAAAACAGATGTAAACGGGAAAACCATGCTTCCCGGCCTGATTGATGCGCATGGTCACGTGATGGGCTTGGGGTATCAGGAGCTGCACGTGAATGTAGCCGGCATAGAATCGCTGGAAGCCACGCTGGATACCATCAAAGCGTATGCCGAAGCTAATCCCGATTTGGAATGGATTCAGGGAAGGGGATGGAATCAAACCTTGTGGGAAGAAAATGAATTCCCTACGGCTGCAGATTTAGACCGGGTAGTTCCCGATCGCCCCGTGTATTTGTCCAGAATTGACGGACATGCGGGATGGGTGAATACGGAAGCCATGAAGCTGGCCCAAATAAGTAAAGATACGCCTGACCCTCAGGGCGGAAAGATTATACGTGACGGCAGCGGAAAAGCCACCGGCGTTTTTGTTGATGCAGCTGAAAGTTATATCAATAAGGTAATTCCGGAACCCTCGGATCTGGAGCGGAAGCTTGCGCTGGAAGAGGCATTAAAGCAAATGGCGAGCAAAGGATTGACCTCCGTACATGATGCCGGAGTAGGGCCAAAAACGTGGGAGCTTTACAAGGAATTTGCAGATCAAGGAAAAATGACCACTCGTATTTATGCGATGATTGGCGGAATGACGGCATTTGAAACGCTTTCAAAAAACGGACCGATTGATTCTTATGCTAATGATCGACTGGCGCTCCGCAGCGTGAAGTTGTACTCAGATGGTGCTTTGGGAAGTCGCGGTGCCGCCATGCTTGAGCCTTACTCCGATGATGCGGGCAATACCGGATTGCTGTTTGCGAGTCAAGATGAATTCAATAATTATGTGTACAAAACGGCAGCTGCCGGTTTCCAAACCAACGTGCATGCTATTGGCGACAAAGCAAATCGCGTGGTGCTGAATGCGTTTGAACATGCAAAAGAAGAGCTTGGTGACCAAGGACTGAGGCACCGGGTGGAGCACGCTCAAATCGTGTCTCTGAAGGATATTCCGCGCTTTAAGGAATTAGATATCATTGCTTCCATGCAGCCTCGCCATGCCACCAGCGACAAAAATATGGCGGTTGATCGGGTGGGAACCGAACGCATTAAAGGCAGCTACGCCTGGCAATCTTTTCTGGAGCAGGGAACGGTTGTGGCTGCCGGTTCAGACTTTCCGGTAGAGCCCTCCAATCCTTTTTGGGGATTGTATTCGGCCGTTACGCGGATGGATCATGAAGGAAATCCGCCCGGCGGTTGGTATCCTGAAGAAGCGCTGAGCCGCAAGCAAGCCTTTAAAGCATTTACCACAGATGCTGCGTATGCAGGTCATCAGGAAGACGTGCTGGGCTCTTTGGAGCCGGGAAAATGGGCAGATTTTATTATAGTTGATCAGGATTATTTTGAAGTTCCCGCCAAAGATATCTGGAAAATTAAGGTGCTGGAAACCTGGGTAGCCGGGGAGCAGGTTTTTTCTGCTGATTAATTAAGAAGCGTTTTCTAAAGATACGTTTGGTTGATTTCATCATTCCTTTTCTTGTCTTATCAATTGCAGGAATAGAAAAGGAACAATGAAAAATTGTTTGGGTTTAACAAGATAAATCCAAACAAAAAATCATTGTGCTATGAAATTGACTTTTAAGAAACTATCCTTGTTTTTATTGACGATATCCATACTGACGGTATCGTGTACTTCTAATAATAAGCAAGAGCCGCCTGTATTGCCTTCAGCCGAATCGATGAAGGTTGATATTACTGAAATGGATTCTGTATCCGGTAAGAGCAAAGCGAGAAGAGCTGAATCTCATTTTAACACGGCTTTAATGTCGGCCGGAATCGCAAAAATTATTCTGGATGCGAATTTGATCATTCCTCGCGCGCTCATTCGTGCCGCACACGACCAAAAAGCGGAGTCTGCCGGAAATAAAGAGTGGGAGTGGAACTACAGCACCGCTGCAAACGGACAACAGTTTGGTGTGCAGCTGACCGCATTGGTAGAATCTAAGGAAAAGGTTGTTTGGAATTTCTTTGTAACTAATACAGCCGCTGGAATAGAGAATCAGCTGTTCTTTTCCGGAACTTCAACGCGAGATGCAACAGAAGGTTCCTGGACTTACTATAGTCTTCAGTCCGGAAATAAGGTTTCAGAATTAAGCTGGGAGAAATCTGAAAACTCAGCATTAGTAGCCATGGAAGTGCTTAGCGACCGAAATAATAATTTGGGAGATAGCATCCGCTATACCTTTGACGGGACAATGAAAAGCGTTGTTTATACTGATGTTTCTGAAGGTGAAACTACTACCATCAGCTATAATGTAGAAAGCATGGCAGGCTTTATTATTTCACCCAATTACAATGGTGGAGCAAAATCTTGCTGGGATGAAAATCTTAACAACACTACCTGCACGTCCTGATATCTTGGTTGTGCAGTGATTAGGGATGAAAACCTCGTTCAAAAAACGGACGGGGTTTTTTAATTTCGGAAGTTTGTTGTGGATTTTATACCCTACATACGAGCGCTGTTTTACATCCCAAACACATTCACGAGACTGCCACGTCGTGTATTCTTTGGCTTTACAGCCCAAAGAATAACACTCCTCGCAGACGTAAACTTTTGCGAGGCGCTGCCCTACATAACCATGCCCGTATTTTCAAACGCCGAAGCAATCTCGGAGAATACGACTGTGCACTTTATCAAATTCCATCTTGGTAGCATCTCGTTTTTGAACCAGGATTGCCTGGGATGTACAGGATTAGTTAGAAAAGCAGTCATTCCGGACAAGCTGTAGTGAAACGGAAGCGCCGAGCCGGAATCTCCTTGAAACAGTTTGGGGGGTTAACCAACGCACACCTTAACAACAATCTCGTCCGACGACTCCAGTTCGTCAGACGATTGAACAGGGCAATGTAGTTACTAAAAATCCAAAAGCATCTTTTCAGACAATTCTGAATTCCAAGCTCGCAAAAACAGAACCCTATCTCTGTCTCTTTCCCTCCGGCTCACTTGCGCATTAGGGAAGGAACAAGGATGGGGCCCGGTGCCAAAGCCCGGGTTGCACTAAAATTCCCATTTTTTGAACCGTGTGGTTCTTCAGGGCACTCCCAACGAAGTCGTAGGGAACGAGGGTAAAAAGCTACCTTTGCGAGGCGTTGCTTTGTGTAATTTTGCCCAACAACTTAAACGCCGAAGCAATCTCGAAGAGTACGCCTGCTCACTTTATCAACGTCCGCCTTGGTAGCGTGTTGGTTTTGAACCGGGTGGTTCTGTAGGGCACTCCCAACGGGGGTCGTTGGGAACGAGAGAAAGGTGTTGGTGGATGGGTTTTCGCCTGATTGATTTTAGGCAACTCCATCATTCGGCTTAGTTTGAATATGTTAGCCATGCTTTATCCCTGAGAGTCGGGTGATGGAATGCTTATTTGTTATTGGAGTATCTTTTAAAACTTGGCTCCCTATAAGAATCGTCAGACCGCTTCAAAACGTATTCAGTCAGCCTAATCATATCCAGCGGTCAGACGAAAAAGCTACCTTTGCGATGCGCTGCCCTACATAACCACGCCCGTTATTTTCAACCGCCGAAGCAATCTCGGGGATGCCGACTTACGGCTTCATCAACGCCCGCTTTGTCGCTATTTTTGAATTGAACCGGGTGGTTCTGTAGGGCACTCCCAACGGGGGTCGTTGGGAGCGAGAGAAAAGTATTTATGGATATTAATCCAAACAAACGCAGCTATATTTCAACGCGTCCTCCTCCTTATGAAGGAGGAGACAGAGGTGGTCAAAATGGTAGAATTCGCAGCTATCTGCTTTACAGCAATGATTTAATTTACGAAAGACCGAACGTCTCCCGAATTCTGGGAATGAATGATCTGTTGGGAGCGAGTTTAACTGAATGCGTTTGGGTTAAAGGAAAGTGCTTTATCGCATAGTAAATAAATCATCATTCAGTTTTTTATAAGCTGGCTGAAATAGTATATTGCATGTAAGGAATATGTGCAAAATAGAATGTATGTCAGGCAATAAAAACCCAATAAGAGGCCGCGGGGCTTCCTTCAATCCTCGCAATCGTTTTAAAGATACGCACGTAGATTATGATATAGATGAGGAAACAGGGGAAAAGCCATCACCCAAAACACAGCTCATCCCGGATTCAACGCAATCTATTATAAGCTACAACAAAAGTGAGGATATTGGCTTCAGTGCGGGTATAAATCCGTATAGAGGGTGTGAGCACGGCTGTATTTATTGCTATGCACGTCCGTATCATGAGTTTTTGGGCTATTCTTCTGGTTTAGACTTTGAATCGAAAATAGTGGTTAAATACGATGCTCCGGATTTACTGGAAAAGGAGTTGAGTTCACCAAGATGGAAGCCGCAAGTATTAGCTATGAGCGGAGTTACGGATGTTTATCAACCCATAGAAAAGGAGCTGCGCATAACCCGAAAATGCCTTGAAGTATTAGCGAAATTTCGGAATCCGGCAGGACTGATAACCAAAAACTATTTGGTGACTCGAGATATAGACGTGCTCAGTCGGCTGAATGATTTTGGCTGCATTAGTGTAACCATTTCAATAACCACTTTGGATAAAGAGCTGGCCGGTGTTTTAGAACCCAGAACTTCACGTCCACAGCGGAGATTACAAGCTATTAGAGAGTTAGCAGATGCCGGAATCCCGGTTGGGGTGAATGTAGCGCCTATCATTCCGGGACTTACCGACCACGAATGTGCTAAAATTCTTGAACAAGCTTCAGCAGCCGGAGCCTCTTTTGCGGGCTATACCATTTTGCGACTACCCTACAAAGTGAAAGATTTGTTTATAGAATGGTTAGAGCAACACAGGCCTGAGCGAAAGAATAAAGTACTTGGCAAAATTATGGATATTCGGGAAGGTAAGCTCAACAGTACTGAGTGGAGTGAGCGAATGAAAGGAAAGGGGCATTTTGCCAAACAAATTGCAGATTTGTTCGAGGTTCAAACCGAAAGGCTGGGTTTAAATGAACAGCGTAAGAAACTGACTACGCAACATTTTAGAAAAATGAAGGAAGCCAGCTTGGGCTGTTTTAAAGAATTTCTAAGTACGGTCTGATTGCGGAAAAATATTCTTATTTATTAAAAATAAAAGGTAACAAAACCGATTCTCGTACGTGTATTAGTATAGAAGTAGCTTTCTAAAACCCGGCTAATAGCAGATTAGTTAAACCAAAGAAAAGTAGCTTTTTCAACTTCGTATATCCTGTTATTAATGCCGGGTTTTCTTTTTCTAAGTACCCACTATTCACCAAATCTACACATAAATGCCGTATTTCTAATTTGACATTTGGATACCTGGAAAGTACAATTCAGGTGCTAACCTAATAACTTTTAGAAAGGAGGTTCGTCATGAACGAAGAAGCATTTCTCGAAGCCGCAAAAAGCGGAGATCTAAGTACGATCAGAGAACAGTTAAAGGATGGGTTTGATGTAAACACGAAAGACAGCCACGGACGCACGGCATTACTGAAAGCAGCCAAATACGGGCATTTGGATATTGTAAAACTATTAACAGAAAACGGAGCGGAAGTAGATGGCAGAGATAACAGGGGAACCTCAGCGCTGTACTGGGCCTCAACAAATGGGCATTATGACATTGTACAGTATCTGATTGAAAACAGCAGTGATGTTGATGTGTATGACGACAGAGGCTGGTCAGCAAAAGATCAGGCTATTTCACAAAGCCATAAAAATATAGTAGAACTTTTAGAGGAGGCCGGAGCTCAATAATTGTTTTTAACATCTTAGAAATTAGAAAACCTCATCATTTCGGTGAGGTTTTTTTATGGCTATTCTTTCCCGTAAAGCATAAAAATGGTGGGCCGTTTATTCAAATCAGGCAGCTTGATGCCTTTCCAGTCATGAATATGGCGGGAATTAATTTGTTCGGAAGGAAGCGTAAGGTCGGTAGCTGTGCAAAGGCGAGTAGCTGCCGAGCAGGTAGAAAGAATGTCTCTGAGAAGTTCATTATTACGATATGGAGCTTCCATGAAAATTTGGGTGCGATCGTGCCTTCTCGATTCCCCTTCAAGCTGCTTGAGCATGGCTTTTCTTTTGTTTGAATCGAAGGGAAGGTAGCCGTGAAAAGCAAAAGACTGGCCGTTAAATCCGGAAGCCATCAGTGCAAGTAATATTGAAGAAGGACCAACTAAAGGCTGTACTTTGATTCCGTTTTGATGGGCTAATTTCACCAACTTCCCGCCGGGATCGGCTACAGCCGGCGCGCCGGCTTCCGATAAAATACCGGCGTCTCGTCCTTTATTAAGGGGGCGCAGAAAAGCATATAACTCTTGCTCCGGTGTATTTTTGTTGAGATGATAAAAGTCAATTTCATACTCCGGCACGGTTTCTCCCACCCACTGTAAAAAAGAACCGGCACTGCGGATGTTTTCTACCATAAGCACGTCTAATTTGCGCAATATGTGCAGCGTATGCTCTGGCAGCGTATTATTTTCGGGTGTTTTTCCGAGAGTGGTGGGGATGAGGTATAATGTTCCTTTTGCCATTAATCTACTCGCTCTATTTCAAACCGGTCGGCTGATTCATTTTGTGTCTTGCGCTTTATAAATCTATTTACCGGAATCCCAAACCCTGCCATAATTATAAAACTTATCAACGCTACGCTCACATTAAACAGGGAGGTGCTTTTTTGAATGGTATAGGTAGGGTATGGCACAATTTCTTGGTGAGCACCTTCTAAATATCTAATTGGAAAATTCGAGCTCTGAATAAGTTTTTGCACCATTTCCATTGATAGAGAAAGGCGTCGTTCAATCAGTTCTCCATCGGCTTCAAATTTAATATCTATAAAAGCACTGTTTTGTGTAACAATTTGCTTGCGTTCAAAATCAACGACTTCTGCCAGGTAAGAAGTGCCGTTTTTATAGGTGTGATTTACCCCTTGGTAAACTAAAAACTGCTGTCCTGCCATGAAGAGTAAAAACAAAGGAATAATCCAATAAAAATAGAAAAAACGATACTTATTCATGATTTTTAGCAATCTCTTGTTGGGTGGTTTCGTAAAGAGCCGGATCCCAAATCAGTCGCTGCTGGTAATCTTCCTGCATGTGATTGGCCGACATGTGAATCCAGAAGCCTACGGGGAGCTGATCAAAAAAGACGGCTTGGACAGATGTGTGGCCATCATAAATCGAAGTTCCAAAGTCGATACCGCCTAACAATCCCATCCGGTTATCATATATAGCGCCATAATCTGAAAAGCTGCGGGCGATGGGAGCAGATCCCATAGGCCAACGGAGTTTATTCTTTACGGCTTCCGAAACCTCTTTAGAAATCACTTCTTTTCTCAAAATCCGGGCCATTAGGTGAGTCAATTCGGCCGTGGTTGCCTGTGGGAAATAAGCTAATGCATCGCGCTCCTGCATAAAGGTAAGTGAAATACGATCTTCTTTAAATTGCTCAGATACTTTTTTATTAAAATCCTGATCATCTTTCAGCTTGCGTGCTTCTGATATAGCTTTTTCCGAAAAATCGGTATAGCTCATTGCTGCCACCCTGGAAGTATCATTAAGAGAAGGATTGATAGCGATATACATTCCGCTAAAAGGAAGCGGGAGTGAAGTTTCCGGCATGTGTAAAGTATCTATTAATGCGCGAATGTGCTGCTCGCCCAAACGGAACCACAGATAATCGGCTGCTACCAAATCGCTGTTTTGGATCATAGCCGCAACTACTTTTTCGAGCGGTGCAGAAGCTCCATCAAATTCATTAATCAGCTTGTTGTGATTGTTTTGGCTAATCTCGTGCAGCGCAAATTTTTCAATATCAGAAAGAGGAATGAGTTCTTTAGGATTCAGCATGCCTTCTGCTACCTGCCGCTCAAACTCTATGAGCAAAAACAGATTAGCTGTAGCGCCCAAAGCACGGGGAACATCAGCCTGATAAGAAATGCCGGAATCGGGATCATTAACATTGTAGGAGCTGATGGACACCCATTCAGGGTGTTCGCCTATAAATTCGGTAAGGCCGGCCAGAGAGTAGGTGTTTTCAATATACTGGCTTCCTTCGGCCATGCCTTCCTCGTTTTCAAAAAGGGTTTTAAAACCCGAATAATTAAGCCCGATAACTACGGTAAAAATAATGACGGCCGCCGTCAGGAAGATGAATAGAAAAGTAAGTGCTCTTTTCAAAAAGTAAGGTTTTTTGTGGAGTTTAAATTAGCTTGTAAATATACGAAGTTATCGTTAGCAATTCTCATTACAGTGCAGAGACAGCCTGCATCATTAAGGCTGCTAAATAGGCTCCGTAGGTCCCTACCGCGTAACCTAATACAGCCAAGAGCACACCTACCGGCGCAAGTGCGGGGTGAAATGCAGAAGCCACAATTGGTGCAGAAGCCGCACCGCCTACATTAGCCTGACTGCCCACCGCTACAAAAAAGAAGGGAGCTTTAATGAGTTTTCCAACTAATAACAGCACGCCGATATGAATGAGAATCCACACTGCACCGATTACAAAAAAACCGGGTGCATCTTTCATGGAAGCGATGTCCATTTTCATACCAATAGTCATCACTAAAATGTAGAGGAATAAGCTTCCCATTTTTGAAGCTCCGGCTCCCTCCAGATTACGTACATTTGTGAAAGAAAAAAGAAGTCCGGCCGTTGTGGCTACAACCACAATCCAGAAAAAAGAGGAATTTAAGCTGAGGTCGGCCAGGGCGGGCGCATTTTCAGTAATCCACGGCGCAATGGCATCTCCGGCCAGGTGGCCCAGTGCTACTACCGAAAAAGCAACAGCGGCAATTTTGGTGAAATCCACAAGAGTTGGAACCCGCGCAATGCTTGCCTGATAATCAGCAATTTTATGTTTGAGTTCGTCAATAGCAGACGAATCGGCTTTTAGCCAGGCATCAACCCGGTCCGAAACACCGGCCCCGTACAGCAAAAAGGCCATCCAGATGTTGGCTACAATAATATCAACGGTTACCATGGCACCAAAAAGATCGTCAGAGGGTTTGAAGATTTCGAGCATGGCTGTTTGGTTAGCGCCGCCGCCAATCCAGCTTCCGGCTACGGTAGCTAATCCTCGCCAAACGGCATCAGGACCGGTTCCGCCCACCAATTCAGGAGAAATAGTCCCCACTATTAACAGTGCGATAGGTCCGCCCAACATGATGCTAATACTACCCGCAAAAAACATGATAACAGCTTTTGGCCCAAGATTTAGAATTCCTTTTAAATCAATACTGAGTGTTAGAAGTACCAAACTGGCAGGCAGCAAATAACGCGATGCCACATAGTACAGACTGGATCCTTCTTCAGATACAATGCCAAAAGTAGTTAGCAGTGAAGGAATAAAATAGCATAGCAGTAAAGAAGGTACGAACTTGTAGAATTTTCGCCATCCGGGGTTTTTACTGTTTGAAGTGACGAAAATACCGGCTAAAATAGCCATGAGCAGGCCAAAAGTTACAGCATCGCTGGTAATAAGTGGTGAGTTCATGAATAGAAATAAGTTCCAGTTTAAATTCCGAATGAGGATACAAAATTTTATGGAATCAGACCGAACGGGTTTCTGAAATATTTTTGCCTTTTTGAGAGCCCGAAAATAACTTGTATTGATTCTTTTGGTCCATTAAAAGCATTTGGTCTTCCGGTTCGCCTGTTATAATTTTTTTATGAAAAGAAGGACTTTTTAATCCTTGATAATGGTTGGGTACACTTGAAGCACTTCATTAAAACAAGAAACTGAAACTTGTGAAACCCGTTTTCTTAAAAAATATGACTTTGCAGCAGATACAGGGTTCCACAGGTTTGGTAAAATTAAAACTATACATTCAAAATGCCTGAAGGACCGGAAATTTGGAGAGCAGCTGATGAAATAAGTGATGCTGTGCGCGGAAAAGAAATTGAAGAACTGTTTTTTGCTTTCGATGAGCTGAAAAAATACGAGGAGGAGCTGCTTGGGCTGAAAGTAGATTCGGTAATTCCCAGAGGCAAAGCCATTATTACTTCCTTCAATAATAATCTGAATTTGTATTCACATAATCAGCTGTATGGGAAGTGGAAGATTGCAAATCGTGGAGAAACACCCGACACCAATCGCTCGTTGCGTGCGGCTATTCATACCCGCGATAAATCGGCTTTGCTCTATTCGGCTTCTGAAATTTATGTACTGAATGATGAGGAAGTGGAGGAGCACGACTACATTAAAAAGTTGGGCCCGGATGTGGTTCACCCCGATACCACCTACGAGGAAGTGCTGGCTCGCTATCAGGATGATATATTCAAAAACCGAAAGCTTTCCACATTATTATTAGATCAGGGCTTTTTAAGCGGATTAGGGAATTATTTGCGCAGTGAAATTTTGTTTAATGCAAAGGTTGACCCTGAAGTGCGTCCGGTGGATTGCACCGAAGAAGAGATAAAAGCGTTGGCCAAATATTCTTTAGAACTATCGCGGACATCATACCAAACAGGAGGAGTGATTACGCCGCCCGAACTGGTTCAGGCGCTTAAAGAAGAGGGAGCTACGCGCAGGGAGTATCGCTTTTTTGCTTATGGCCGGGAAGGGAAGCCTTGCTATAAATGTGGGGCACCAATTGAGGTGATTAAAACCGGAGGCAGAAAAATATTTTATTGCAAAAATCGTCAAAAAAAATAGCTCAATTCGGCAGAGTTTGTGAAATTTTGCAATTAAAGTTTGTATGTTATTTGCTTTGTGAAATTCACGTTAATAAACTTAATCAATTATGAAAAACCTAAGCGCAATATTAGCGGTTTTGCTGATCTCGTTTTCTGCTTATGCTCAAACAAACGAAGTAATCCGGCTTTCTGAACCGGTACAGGTAACCGAAACGCACGAGGTGTTTGGTGCTGAAGTTGCACAATGGAGTGAAGCCCGTACGCTGGCCGAAATTGTGGAATCGGGGAAAAAATTTGAAGGCAAAACGGTAACTATTGAAACCGATGTTGCTGAAGTGTGCCAAAAAAAGGGCTGCTTTTTTGTGGCTAATGACGGCAGCTACTCTGCCCGCATCACTTTTAAAGATTATGGCTTCTTTATGCCAACCGACTCGAAAGGAAAAAAAGTGAAGCTGGTGGGCACCTTTGAAGTTAAGGAATTAACCGAGGAGCAGGCCAAGCATTATGCCGAAGATGCCGGAGAAAATCCGGATGCTATAAAAGGATCTCAAAAAGAGTTTTCCATTGTGGCTACTTCTATAATGGTGCCGAAGTCTTAAAATTTGTTTATAGTAAAAATTTAGACCTGTTGAGCATTGGTGATATCTTATTACTGAAGCCGGCAGGTCTTTGTATTCATAGTAACTACTAAATCTCATTATTGTTTATTTATGCCAGAGAACGATTTTTTAAACGCAGAACCAACTATTCATTCTACCAAACAGTTGATGGAGTCGCCGGAGGTTGAATCCATAGCACAGCAGGTAATCGAAAAATATAACCTTGAGTTCGGGCCGGCCGAGATTGGTTATTTTTTAGTATATCCAAACTTATCGAAGCAGCGTGCTGCCAAGTGCATGAAAGCTACCCGCGAGGTAAAGCATTATTCCGGCAACGACTACTTAATCGAAATATCCGGAGAGTTGTGGGATATGCTGGATAGTGAGACCAAAGAAATGATGCTCTATCATCAGCTGCTGCACGTAGATCCTACCTTTAAATCAAAAACACAAGAGTGGAAAATGACGCTCCGCAAGCCGGACTTTGCCGATTTTTACACCATTAACGATAAATTTGGGAATGAGTGGTACAAAACCATTCAGGCCACGGTTTCTTCGCTGTACGATTTGGATCCCCGTCAGGAAAGCAAGGTGAAGCTTTAACACAGAGCTTGGGAATATGAGGAATTGCGAATGGTAATTATTCTAATTCCTCGTATTCCTCAAACTCTTTTTTGTCCATTTTTTCCGCAATCTTTTGGGTGAGGATTCTTTCAATTTCAACCTGATCTTCATTCGGTATCATGGTTTTAAAGCTTTTAATTTTGCCATTAAGTGTGTATTCCATTTCAATAACGCCGTCCGAAAACCAGGAATAGGTGAGGAAATCATCCCAATCAATTTTACGATCAAGTAGAATTAAAGCATCTTTTCGAATCTCGGGAACCAGGCGAATGGTAAAGTTATAAAAGCCCACCGCCATAATGGATAAACCGGATGTTACGCGAATGGGCGTAAAAGGTAAATCAGATAATAGGGACGTTCGATAAATGCCAAATAAAATAAGCGCAATGGTTACAAAGTTTGGAAATATATCCGTCCAAAACGAACGGTTTACATATAAAATAACGCCTGCATTTTTCTTTTGGTGATACTGTTGAACGGCAGCACCCGCAAAAAAACCAAATAGCGATGCATATACGTTAGCCATAACCGCACCGGCCACAGCTTCCGGAAAATAGCCGATGAGGTGCAGCCACTCTAAGAAAATAAAAATGGAAAAAACGATTAGTATGGTAAGAGAAAGCCTTCTAAAGGTGAGGATATCGAGATAAAGCAGGTGCTTATATCCCAGCCAGCTGCTTATAGAAGCTACAATAAAAACTGTAATAATTATCCAGAGCATTGAGTAATTTTGGTTGAAAAATTCAATGAAAAATATAATAATAATGGACTCTTCTACAACGCCAAAAGATATTGAAGTTAGCAACAAAGAACAGGTGCTTGAAATAAGCTGGAATGACGGAAGCCGTTCGGTATATCCGCTTTATGGGCTTCGGCAAAACTGCCCGTGTGTTACCTGCCGGGGTGGCCACGGAAGCATGGGCGACTTTGAACCCAAAGCTTTTTTCAAAGAAACACCGCCCCGCATCGAGATTCGAAATGTTGAACAGGTTGGAAATCATGCCATGAAAATCACGTGGAGTGATGGGCACAATTCAGGAATGTACCGCTGGGAAACACTGAAATGGCTGGACCCGGAAAACCATAAATAAATTAAAGAAAAATACCCGGCTGTTTCATACCGATATCTGTCTTAATTTTGTAAAACTTCATATTTTCGGCTGTTTTGAAGGGCAGTTAAAGCTTTATTAGAATAAACTTGGGAGATGGGAAGATTCTATTTAGAATGTTTCTAAATAAAATCTTACTTTAGGCTTTTGAAATAAAACCTGAACTCAATTTTCCCTATGAAGTCTTTTCTCCTTTCTTTAACCATTCTGTCCGTTTTGTTTATTTCTTGTTCCAGCCAACAGGAGGTAAACGTATATTCTGCCCGCCATTATGATACCGACCAAGCCTTGTACGACGAGTTTACCGAGAACACCGGTATTGCTGTAAATCTGATTGAAGGCGGCTCTGATGAGCTTATCGAGCGCGTGCGAAGTGAAGGTATTAATTCGCCCGCAGATATTTTAATAACCGTTGATGCCGGCCGGCTTTGGAGAGCCGAAGAAGCGGGCATTCTTCAATCCACACAGTCCGATATTTTGGAAGAACGGATTCCATCTTCATTCCGCCATCCGGATGGACTTTGGTTTGGCCTCTCTAAGCGTGTACGCGGTATTATTGCAAACCCTGAGAAGGTAGAGAACTACAAAGATCTCACTTATGCCGATTTAGCCGACCCACGCTTTGAAGGAAGGCTGTGCATTCGCTCTTCTAATAACATTTATAATCAATCACTGGTATCATCCATGATTGAAACGCTGGGCCCTGAGGCCACAGAAGAATGGGTGAATGGTATAGTTGCAAACTTTGCCCGGGAGCCGCAGGGTGGCGACAGAGATCAAATACGAGGCGTTGCCGCCGGCGTGTGTGATGTTGCGGTTGCCAACCACTATTATCTTGCTGTAATGCTTACCGGAAATGATGAAGCTGATAAGGAAGCAGCCAATAAGGTAGAATTTGTTTTCCCAAATCAGGGCGAAGGCGAGCGCGGTGCGCATATTAACATCAGCGGTGCCGGTATATTGAAAAATGCACCTCACAAAGAAAATGCCATCAAGTTTTTAGAATACCTGACTACTCCCGAAGCACAGCAGTATTTTATTGGGGGTAACAACGAATATCCCATCAATGAAAATACCGAACTGGCAGACGTTTTGGTTCAGTTTGGTAAGTTTAAAAGTGATGCCGTGAATGTTTCTGCATTGGGCCGAAATAATCCCGAAGCCATCAAAATTATGGATCGGGCCGGATGGAAGTAAAAGTGAATAATCCGGACGAACTGATTCAGTAACGTAATACAATTTATTAAGCCTCGGAATTAGCCGGGGTTTGATAAATTTTTGTTTACGATTTTCTCTTCTTACAAATAAAGCAGCAATCAGCTCAGGGTGATTTTATTTCTTCCCAGTTCTACCAACCCTTCCAGCTCCATTTGTTTTAACAGGCGTGAAATTACTTCTCTTGCCGTGCCAAGCTCTCGGGCAATTTGTTCGTGAGTTAGCTTTACAGTGTTTGAGTCGGTTAAATTACCTCTCTCCCGAAGAAACTGCAGCAGCCGTTCGTCCATTTTTTTAAAAGCGATGGCGTTTACCACATCCAGCAGCTCTTCAAACCGTTTGTGATAAATCTGAAATATATAATTGAGCCATTCGGGATGCTCTTTTATGAGAGCTCTTACCTTTTCAATTGGAATGAATACAATTTCGGAGGGAGCTTCAGCTACGGCTTTCACCTTGCTGGTATCGTTATACAATCCCGCCAAAAACGACATGATACACGTTTCGCCTGCACGTAAATAGTACAGCACAATTTCCTTCATGTCATCATCCGATTGCATTACTTTTAAACTGCCTTTTATTATAATGGGAATAGAACGAACCTGAGCATGTTCATTTACAATAATTTCATCCGTTTCAAAGCTTTTGGTAATGCCTAACTCTTGCCAGGTAGTATCTTCCGGAAGGAGAGCAGATAGCTTCGGTAAGTTAGAATTGCTTGAAAGCATAGTAGCAGGATAATCCGGTGATGATTTTAGATGTTTGTGTAAGCGGAACGCTCAGTGTAATGCCAAATCATAATGCAGGCTGCCATAAAGAAAATAGCTACGGCCTGATGAAGCACACCCAGCGAAACGGGCACGCTTAACAGAAGAGTAAAAATTCCAATCAGATATTGTAACACTATAACAGACAACAAAAAGAGGGTGTAGGTTTTCAGCATTTTAGTGGGGTGATTGGTGAGCACTTTCCACCCAAAAACAACGGTGGCAATTAAGAGCAAGGTGCCGTTCAAGCGATGAATCCACTGTACCAGGCCGGGATTTTCAACTAAATTCAACAAAAAGGGATCTAACATGTTGTAGGAGGGAGGATACCAGTGTCCCGCCATTTTTGGGAATGTGTTATACATAAAACCGGCATTAAGTCCCGCCGTAAAAGCTCCATACACAAGCTGAATAACAAATAAAACGCTTACGGCAATCAGCCAGGGTTTGGCAGAAAGGTTACGTTCGGGATGATCGGATTTATAGGTGGGGTATTTAATATCCAAAGCAAACCAGAGGCAGGTTCCTAATAATATAAACGCCAGAGAGAGATGCATGGCCAGGCGATAATGGCTTACGTAAGGAATGTCAACCAGGCCACTTTTTACCATAATCCACCCCATGGCACCCTGCATTGCACCTAAACCCATAAGCAAAAACATGCGCTTGAGCATGGGTTTGTTGAAATACCCACGTTTCCAGAAGTAGGCAAACGGAATAATGAAAATTACTCCCAGCAATCTTCCAATTATACGATGCAGGTATTCCCAAAAGTAAATGAACTTAAACTCGTGCAGGCTCATCCCTTTGTTAAGCTGCTGATATTGCGGAAATTCTTTATAGCGTTCAAAAACGTTGGTCCATTCCACATCATTCATAGGCGGGATGGCTCCCATAATCAGGTTCCAGTCAGTCATAGAAAGGCCGGAGCCGGTGAGGCGGGTTATACCGCCTACCACTACCATAATGGTTATAAGTATAATACCGGACCACAGCCATAGGTAAACAGATCGATTATACGTGTGCTTCATTGAAAATTAGCGGTAGAGCTTTAGAATAGTTTTAAAAATTGCGCATAAAGGTACAACGATCTGTTTACATAAGTAAGCTTTTAACAAGACTTATTGAAGCTAAAAAACGCTAATCTTTCATGATTCGAGCTTTTACAATTTCATTCCTAAAGGCAGCATGGCAGCTCACACATCCTTTTTGGACAATTTGGTAGCTGTCTAATACTTTTTGCATGTTTTTTTGCTGAGCAGCTACTTTGATGGTATCCGCATGACCGTGAACAATGTTATCATATTCCTGGAAAGCTTGCATTCGCGGCCCCAGCGTAGATTTAACCAGCTCCAGCGAAACCGGAGAGAGTGGAGGGTGATCGTTAATGGCCGCGGCACCTTCTTCAATCAGATGGTAATCTTCCGTATAAATGCCCTCGTTGATAATTCCCATGTTTGCAGAAATAAGCCGCATTATAGACTGTAGCGTTAGCGGATCTTCTGACTCCGACGGTTCAGGCATGTTGTTATAAGCAGTAAGGGTGGCCAATCCTACAAATGATAAAAACAGAAAAGTTAAAAGCCGGATGCGTTTCTTCATGGTATAATCGATTTATTTTATTACATGTTATTTAATTCAGATAATAATATCCTAAAATAACCTTAGAATCGTATTAAATTACTCGTCTTCTCCATATA
The DNA here is from genome assembly GCA_964505215.1 of uncultured Balneola sp. Lineage (GTDB taxonomy): Bacteria > Bacteroidota > Rhodothermia > Balneolales > Balneolaceae > Gracilimonas. The sequence continues at coordinate 199,290 of CAZDGU010000001.1, read as the reverse complement.
CCAGATTCAGGAAGTCTTCTTTTTTAACATTCCCGAAATAACTTTGTACGTCCACATTTTTCAACGCTTGGGAGATGTCTTCCGGATCATAACGAACATCTGCCAGCAGTTGTTCAATTTCATCAACCGGCTCCTTGCCGAAAAAGTCGCCGTAAATTTTCAGATTTTTGATATGCCCTTTATGCACATCAATTCGTAAATCAATTTCACCCACAGGGAATCGCTTGGTACGCTGAATATTGAATTTTGGTGATTTCCCGTAGTTCCAGTCCCAATTGCCATACTTTTCATCTTTAAGTGCGTGTACGGCTTCCCATTCTTCATCTGTTAAATGGTAAGTCTCAAACTTGTCACGGTCTTGATATAAGCCTTTAAGCAGGCGTTCTCTAAACTCCTCTATAGCCATCGGCTCTTCCAGAAATTCTGAAATATTAGCCACGCGGCTCCGAACGGATTTGTGACCTTTAGATTCAATCTTGCTCATTTTCACGTTTAGTGCGTTGGTAACCTCGTCTAAGTCGCTGTCTAAAAGCAGTGTTCCGTGGCTAAACATGCGCTTACCGGAAGAAAACTGTGCATTTCCGGAAATTTTTCGGCCATCTACCAAAATATCATTCCGGCCGCTCATTTCTGCGTTTACGCCCATCTCGTTGAGCACGCGAATAACCGGCTTGGTGAATTTTTTAAAGTTATGAAGGTTCTCTTTTTTGTACTGCGTGATGAAGCTAAAGTTTAGATTCCCCAAATCGTGATAAACGGCTCCACCGCCCGACATACGCCGAACTATGGTAATACCATTTTTGCGCACATATTCGTCATTAATTTCTTCCAGCGTATTTTGATTTCTACCGATAATAATAGACGGCGCGTTGATGTAGAAGAGCAGGTAATCTTCATGTTCTCCAAAATTTCGGAGAGCATATTCTTCCAGTGCCAGGTTTATTTGAGGATCGGTTATTCCTTCATTTTCTATAAAAATCATAATATAAGGGGTGAATTTTTAGACGGCCCGAGCCATAAGAGGCCATCCTTTTCAAATTAAAAATACTGTGTAAAGGTAAGCAATTACCCTTACCGGATTCCAGGTTTTTCAACACCAAAATTGGTGATCATCATTCATTATGCGTCGATTTTATAAAAAAGTGTAACCGATTTTCGTTTCAACTATCTAATGAACTACACACATAAATAAAATCACACATTATGAACAATCAAAAAATAAACTCAACTGTCAGCGGACTTCAATTGCTGTTAAAATATACGTTTACGGTGGTACCCATTGTTGCCGGGGCAGATAAATTCATGAACTTGCTCACAGATTGGACGGCATATTTAGCTCCCGCGACCGTGGGAATGTTACCATTTGAAGCTTCCACCTTTATGATGATAGTGGGCGTCATAGAAATTATAGCCGGGGTGCTCGTTTTTACCCGAACGCGTGAAGGTGCATATATTGTAGCCATTTGGTTAACGGCTATTTCACTCAGCTTACTGTTTAGCTGGCATCACCCCGATGTAGCCGTACGAGATTTAGTGATGGCGCTATCCGCTTTTGTATTAGCAAAACTGACAGAAGCAACTGCCATTCCGGAACCGGCTTCTTAGCGTTTGGGTTGAATGGAAGACTTTGTAGCCCATCGGGGATTTTAAGTCCTTGATGGGTTTTAGCCGTACAGTGCATGTTAATAAAAGATTTTCACTTAATAATTTTCCATAATATAAATGAGGGAAGGGATTGCAATCTCTTGTCTTGAGTTGAAGGAGTTTTGGAGTCTGACATATCTCTTTATTATTCCTGAAAACCTTCTTTTGAATTCTAAAATCAGGACTGATTATGTTCGTATTTTTGTATTTCTAAAAACAAGAATCAAAAGGATATAATGGAAGAACGAATAGCGCAGCTTGAGCAAAAAGCACTGAAATTAGAGCCGGAAGCCGCATTTCGAAATAACGTATATAAAGCAAGTACGGCTTATGCCAATCACTTCTATGAAACCGTCAGCGAACAGAAAGCTTATCAAAAAGAAGAAGCGGGTGCCATTAAAGATATTTTCAATGATCCCATTAAAGATGAGCCTGAGCAGATAGATTCAGTGTTAGAGTTTTTAGATACAAAAGTAGTTCCACAAGGATTGAATCCGGCTTCGGGAAATCACTATGGGTATATACCGGGCGGCGGAATTTTTTCGGGTGCTGTTGGTGATTATTTGGCTGCGGTTACCAATAGATATGCGGGCGTGTATTTTGCCTCACCCGGAGCGGTTGCTTTAGAAACAAGACTGGTAAACTGGATGGCCGAAATGATAGGCTACACCGGAAATTATGGCGGATATCTGGCATCGGGAGGAAGTATGGCAAATCTAACGGCCATTCACACCGCTCGGGAACACGCAGAGCTTAAAGCCGCTGATATCCCGAAATCGGTGGTGTATTTGGGCGAGCAAACGCACCATTGTGTAGCGCGTGCGCTCAAGATTTGCGGACTGAAGGAATGCGTTATGCGATATATTCCACTGGACGATCACTACCGAATGAAACCGGAAGCCTTACAAGAATCCATAGCCGAGGATGTAGCTGACGGCCTCAATCCGTGGCTGATTGTAGCTTCTGCAGGAACCACCGATTTGGGAGCTATCGATCCCATTGGTGAGATTGCAGCTATTGCCCAAAAGCATGACGTCTGGTATCACGTGGATGCGGCTTATGGCGGATTTTTTATGCTGATTGAAGAAAATGGTAAGCAGTTTAAAGGGATTGAAAAAGCAGATTCGGTTGTTTTGGATCCGCATAAAGGACTGTTTTTATCGTATGGAACGGGAGCGCTGATTGTCAAAAATGTAGATCATTTGGTGAAGGCTCACGATTACGATGCCAACTACATGCAGGACACTAAAGAGGAGCAATTGCCGTACTCACCGGCTGATGTTTCACCGGAGTTGAGTAAGCATTTTAGGGGATTACGAATGTGGCTGCCGCTAAAGCTGCACGGGGTTGATGCGTTCAGAAGCTCGCTGGAAGAAAAAATGCTGCTCACCCAATATGCATGGAAAAAGCTGGAAGAACATCCAGAAGTGGAAGTGAGCACCATGCCGGATTTAACCACTTTTACGTTCCGCTGGAAACCGAGTGGATTGGACAATTATGATGCTATCAACAAGCAGTTGCACCGAACTATTTTGGAAGAAGGTGCGATTTTCTTATCCACTACTTCAATAAAAGGAGGATTTTGGTTTCGTTTTACGGTGCTTTCCGTCCGTACCCACAAAGCGGAAATAGATCACTTTTTAGATGTATTGGAGAAGCACATTAAGAAGATTTCTTAGCTATTCTTATACTCGGTTTTACTTTCACGCAGAGGCTCGCTGAGTTTGGCGCAGTGTCTCGCAGAGTTTTTGAATCTTTATTCCGCGGAACTCCGCGTATTCCTCTGCGTAACTCAGCGAGAAAACAGAAAGTGTATATCTTATTGATGCTCTAACAAAATTTGGGAAAGAAAAATACTTAAATATGAGGTAACAAAGCGAAACATAAAATATAAATTTGAATTTCCATATATATATATAATCTATCGGAAGCACAATAATAAATGCGTCCATAAATAAAAAAATGATAGATATATTTGCTTCATTTTTTATTAATCTAAATTAAACTGGACAAGTAATGAAAAAACTAATCATAAAAGCATTCGCAATCCTTTCAATCTTTACAATGATTATAACATTCTCACCACAATCTTCCGCTATTGGTGGTGGCGGTGATGGTGATTGTTTGGATGATGGTTTTCCACCTTCACTTAATTTCGATCAGAATAACTACGACAACCCATTGAATTGTTCATATGCTGGTATCGGTTGTACTACCTGTACCTCAACACCCATTGAATAATATGAAACACGTTAATTCTAAAATGGTAGTATTGTTATCAATATTACCATTTTTTCTATTCATCACTTGTTCTGAGAAGTCTGAAATAGTTGAAGGCGAACTAAAGAAAGTCCATGAAATTGTAATCAATGATAACAACGATCAGGTTGGAAATATTATGGAAGGTCTGCAGGCCGTTGAGAGCAAAGAACTGCTGTACGGAATTGATTTCATAGCACGGAGGCCGTTCAAAATATCCGTTAAAACTGGTGAGGTGCAATATTTAAGCTCCAAAGGTAAGGGACCAAAAGAATTGTCATTACCTTCTCAAGTGACGGTAAAAAATGATGATGAGTTTTTTATATATGATACTACACAGGATTTGTACGCACATTTCATTAATGATGAAATTATAGATAAATATCCCGGATTACTGGAGCAGAGAATTTGGCTCAGGAACACCTATGGAGAGTTTTGGAATAACTATCTGATTACCGGTATTGTGGATCCCGAAAAAATCAACAGCATGAATTTTAAGGAAGCCCGCGCGCTTTCCTTTTACAATCTTGAAACTAAAACAGCCGAGCTGAAAGGAACACTTTCTCCAACAATAGATAAACTGGATAATGCCTTTAAATCTTCGGTTATAGCATTAGATGAGGTATCCGAATCTGTCTTTTATGCTTTTTTAGCAGATTATACGGTGATGAAATATGATATCAAGGATGACTCAACGCATGTTTTCAGTACCTATAAGCCATCAAAAATGAGAACTCGGACATTATCTGTTGATTACAATAGAGCTCCAACGCCGGAATCTGCAAAAGCTTATGGTTTGGATAACTCAGGTCTGATTGGTTTAGAAGTTATTGAACATAAATTAGTAGTAATATGGCAAAATGCTACGCCGGAGTTTTATGAAGAACGCGGGGCATCGAACTTGCTTAAAAATTATTTTGGTGTGATATACGACTTAGAGGAAAACGAAAAGCCCGTAGAAATTACGCTGCCGGGCAAGTTATTGGGAAGCTACAACAACCGACTGATGGTTGAAGAAGACGACAACCTTGATAATTACACCATTGGGTTTTACGAAATTGTTGAATAGATAGCAGGTGAAACTGTCTCACCAATTTTTGTTACCACAGAGTGGCACAGAGTTTGGCGCAGTGTTTCGCAGAGTTTTTGTTTTTCCTTCAGCGGAACTCCGCGCATTCCTCTGCGAAAATCAGCGAGAAAATAGAAATAATAGTTCAACTAAAGCGAAAAGGAAAGCCGGAGTACGTCTAACCACTCATTTTTGGAAAGGATAAGTATCACCCCGCCAACCGAAAGCAGTATATGCAATCCAATTGTGAGCAATAAATAAATTATACGACTGCCTTCACCTTTACTTGAAATATCAAAAGCAGCAACGTGAAATGCATTATACCAAATAAGCAGAAAAACGGACGAACATATATAAACGGTGGTTGGGTTGAAATGCGCAGCATATAAAATAGTTAGGAGGGTGACCACAATCAGGTTCAAAAACAAAGCGCCTGCATATATGTTTACAGCCTGGCCAAAATACTTGGTTTTTTTAGAGGGCAGGTGCAGCCATAGCAGTGCGGTGCCCTGAATAATAACGGCTGCTAACGTTCCTAAAATAATTAACGAGATATAGCTTTTGCCAAAAATAGAAAACATGGGAAAGTGGTAGAAAAAAGCCTCTAATCCCGTTTCACTTACCCCGGTTTTAAAAAACATATACACCACCATTCCCACAATCAGGGCATGTTTAATCAGCATAAAAAAGCTGCCACGGGCGGCACGTTCACGGTATTGAAGTACATCTTCCACAAAAAAGCGATGTGCAAAAAAGTAGCGAATAATGGTGGAGCGTAAATAAGGCAGATATTTTATTTCAATAACCAAGCCAAGCCAGATGATTAACAGAAAGAAAACCATCCATGGGCGGTGGGTTGATTCTTTTTCCACATTAGGCAGCGGAAGCAGCCAGTTACCGGTTGATATATACGCTTTTATGGTTTCTGAAAAAGGCGGATACGTGGTTACCGCATCCAAAAACCAAGTATCATAAATAAAAGTAACGGTATTGGTTTGTATTGATTCATTTTTCTGAAAAACCTGATTGAACTCCGGTATATCACTTAAAGAAAAGGTAGCATCAGCAAAAGTGACGCCGAAAGGGACATTCGGATTGCCGACATCATGCCAAAATATATCTTTATGAAAGTACAGGGATTTATCTGAGTTGGCTAAGAGCGTATCAAAAATGGGTTGAAAGGCTTCAAAGAAATCCGGGTCAGCAGTTTGGCTGTTGGAGAAAACACCCAGCGAACTGACGTGCGGGTTTGAGGCAAATTCTTGAATAAAAGTCCGGTATTGCTTTAAAAGCTCATTTTTTTGAGAGTGGACGTCAGAAACGGTTAGAAACGAAATGGAATTCCGTACAGATACACTGAAATCGAACTTTTCAAAAAGGTTAAGTACATTCTGTGGCGTAGTGGCTACAACCTCTATGTGTTGGATGCCATGAGCCGCAAATACCTTGAGCTGAGATGCTGCTTCTTCGGTATCATCCGGAGCGTTCCAGATGATACCTAAATCGGACTGAGCTGCACCTGTTTGTGGGATACCTAACAGAAAAACTAAACAAAAAAGAGCGGACAGATATGTGACTTTCAACTTCACTCAGACTGCAACTTCCGCTCCATAATATTCGCTAAGGGTGACTTTCTGTATGGGTTTTGCTAACAGTGTAGCTGAAGTAGCATCTGTAATTTCCACTTCAACATAATCGCCGGGTTTGAAATCTCGGCGGTCAAATACGCACATTTTGTTGGTGTCGGTACGCCCGCTCATTTGTTCATCAGAGCGTTTGCTGGTTCCTTCAACCAGTACCACATGGCGATTACCGATTTCATCTTTATTTCTGCGCTCCTGAATGCTCATTTGCTGAGAAATAATTTCTGAAAGCCGGCGCTTTTTAACGTCTTCCGGCACATCATCTTCATACTTTCGATAAGCCAGCGTACGCTCTCTTTCGGAGTAAGCAAACATGTAAGCGAGATCGTATTCCACTTCTTTCATCAAAGAAAGAGTTTGCTGGTGTTCCTCTTCCGACTCATGACAAAAACCGGCAATAATATCAGTAGAGAGGGAAACGCCCGGTATAATTTCCTTCATATTTTTAACAAGTTCCAAATAAGCTTCCCGGGTGTAAGGGCGCCGCATACGTTCGAGCATGGCGTTGCTGCCGGCCTGCGCAGGAATATGTATATAGTTGCACAAATTAGGACGCTCTGCAATCAGGTGCAGTAAATCGTCCGGGAAATCTTTGGGGTGAGGAGAGGAGAAGCGAAATCGCATTTCCGGATCTACTTTACTGGCTTCATCCATTAACTTTGTGAAGGTGTTTTCGCCATCCAGATAGGAGTTTACGTTTTGTCCCAGTAAGGTAACTTCCTTGTAACCCTCATCACTTAGCTGCTTAATTTCGCGCAAAATAGAGTCGATGGGGCGGCTTCGTTCACGTCCACGGGTAAATGGAACCACGCAAAATGAGCACATATTATCGCAGCCACGCATAATGGAAACAAAAGCATTTACGCCATTTCCGGTGGTGCGGACTGGAGCAATATCGGCATAGGTTTCTTCCAGAGAAAGCAGCACGTTAACGGCTTTTCGGCCGTCTTCCACTTCTTGTAACAGGCGGGGAAGGTCTCGGTAGGCATCCGGGCCAACTACAATATCCACAAGGTGTTCTTGCTCAATGATACGATCTTTAATTCGCTCGGCCATGCAACCTAAAACACCAACCGTGAGCTCACCATTTTCTTTTTTAATAGACCGCAGCTCTTTAAGGCGATTCCAAACTTTGGTTTCTGCATTTTCACGAATAGAGCAGGTGTTAACCAATACTACATCGGCTAAATCAGGTTCGTGAACGGGCTTCATCCCTTCTTCTAACAAGATGGAGTTTACAATTTCAGAATCTGCCATATTCATTTGGCAGCCGTATGTTTCTATATAAAATTTGTTATTCTTCACGGTGTTTTACAGTATTTATGAATTCAAAATATTCAATATTATTGCTCTGACGGGATGTTTGGCCATAAATCCGGATGAGCTCTCCAGTCAGATAGCAGCTCAAGCTCATCTCCATCAATAATTCCTTTCTCAACGGCCACATTAATCAGCGTTTTATAATCGGTGAGGGTATAAACGGGAACGCCGGCATCTTCGAACCGCTGCGCCGATTTATCAAAGCCATAAGTAAAAATAGATAGCACGGCATTTACTTCGGCACCTATAAATTTCAGGGCCTCAATTACGGAAATAGCTGAACTTCCTGTAGAAATTAAATCTTCAATTACTACGGTTGACTCACCTTTTCTCACTCCGCCTTCAATCTGATTTCCCATTCCGTGCGCCTTGGCCTTGGCACGCACATAAGCCATTGGCTTGTTTAAGTTAGCAGCAATCCATGCCGCATGTGGAATACCGGCGGTGGCGGTTCCGGTTATAACATCTACAGCAGGAAACTTTTCTTGAACAATGCGCGTGAACTCATTTTCAATTTCATTCCGAATTTCAGGATAATGAAGGGTGAGCCGATTATCGCAATAAATAGGCGAATTCCATCCCGAGGTCCATGTAAAAGGGTTACCGGGACGCAATACAACAGCATTGATGTCGAGCAAATGAGCTGCAAGCTCACGAGCAAATGAGGTATTTAATATCATAGGTTTATAAAATTCTGTTATGGGTACCGCTGCGATGAGTGGGCACTAACTAAAGAATGCCAAATATTTCTGGCCAAATAAAAATAAGGGATTTTAAACATATAAGTGTATAGAAACCTGCTATTAAATCATCGATTAAAACTCCCCATCCGCCGGGCAGGTTTTGGACTTTTTTTATGCCTAAAGGCTTTAATATGTCAAAAAATCGGAATAGGACAAAACCGATAAAAAACACGAGCATTTGATTTTGAGCATCACCGGCAAATGTTATGGTCATAAATGAGAGTGCAAGTCCGGCCCATTCATCCAGCACTAACATTCCGGGATCTTTTTTAAAATGCTCTTCAAAATAAGGAGAAACCCACAAGCACAGTGCCGAAGGGATCACTACTGCTGCAAAGTTTAAAAACACAGAGTTTAAAGGAAGGATAAAATAAAGTGGAATGAGGAAAACGAAACTTCCTGCTGTACCAGGGGCTTTTGGAAAACGACCACTGTAAAAACCGGTTCCCAAAAAATACTTGAGAGCATTCATGATTGCTGCTTTTGAGCGCTGAAAATTTCCAAATTAGTCCAGATATATTCAACACCGGAGTAAAAGGTGAGCGCGGTAACAAACATCATGGCGTAATAGAGTGTACCGGAATTGAATAAATCAGCTGCATATTGTGCCAACTCAATATCCGCTTGAATAAATACACCTAAAAGCAAAACTCCGTATAAGAATACCATCTGAATCATGGTTTTAGCTTTTGCAGTAAACCGGGTTTTCATACTAATATTTTTACGGCCTGCGTATAAGCGGAGTACAGTTACAAAAATATCCCGAATTAAAATAACGGCTACAGCCCACCAGGGAAATTGTATCGGATCTAAAAATGGCAGGCATAAAAAGCCGGCAAAGGTGAGAAATTTATCAGCCAAGGGATCAATAAAAACGCCAAGCTCACTTTCTAACTCAAAATGGCGTGCAATTTTGCCATCTACATAGTCTGTTATGGCTGCGGTAGCAAAAACAGCCACGCTGAGGGAGCGCCAAATCAACTCGTCCTGTATGTACATAAACAGGAAAATAGGCGCCAAAATCATACGAATGGCACTTAGTATGTTCGGTATGTTTTTCATTTATAAGTCAATCAATCGTTTGGCCCGACAAACTACTAACTAATTATGTTGATAGCATGTAGTTTTTTTGATACTTGAAATTATTGTGGTTAGGGAGTTGCATTTCAGATAATAAAATTAACAAGCCATTCAGTATTTATAAAAGAAGTATAAATGTATCGGAAAAAAATAAGCGTAAATCCATGGTTGAAACTATTACGCAGACAAAGTGCTTATATAACTAATGAGGTCACTAAAGTCACAAACCAAAAGACTTGTTAACTAATAATATCACTATGAGTACACCACTTAACGTCACGCAAAAACTAATTGAGAGTCACCTTGTAGAGGGGAAATTGAATGATTTTGAGCCGGGCGATGAAATCGGTTTGAAGATTGATCAAACGCTTACCCAAGATGCCACCGGAACCATGGTAATGCTGGAGCTGGAAGCAATGGGGCTGGATGAAGCTAAAACCGAAATTTCCTGCCAGTACGTAGATCATAACCTGATTCAAACCGACAACAAAAACCCGGATGATCACGTATTCCTGAAATCTGCTGCCGAGCGGTTTGGCATGTGGTTTAGCCGACCCGGAAATGGTGTGAGCCATCCCATAGAAACAGAACGCTTTGCACAGCCGGGCAAAACACTGGCCGGATCCGACAGCCATACTCCGGCTTCGGGATGTATGGGAATGCTGGCTTTAGGTGCCGGAGGACTCGACGTTGCTTTTGCCATTGAAGTGAAAGGAAATATGCCCGACTGGGTAAGCGCCAAAGACGTAGTGCTCGAAATGCTGCGCCGTTATGATGTGGATGGCGCAACCGGCTATGTAATTGAATATTTTGGTGAAGGACTGAAGAATCTTTCTACCATGGACCGCCACGTGATTGCCAATATGGGTACTGAAATGGGAGCTACCAGCACGGTATTTCCCGCTGATGATGAAGTTCGGCGGTTTATGAAGTCTCAAGGCCGTGAAAATGAATTTACAGAACTGCTGGCTGATGAAGGCGCCGAGTATGACAAATACGAAGAGCTAATACTTGATGACGTTATTCCGCTGATTGCACTGCCCAGCAGTCCGGGGAATGTGGTGCCGGTACGCGAAGTGGAAGGGCAGGATATCTATCAATCTTATGTGGGTTCTTCTGCAAATCCCGGCTATCGTGATTTTTGGATGGTGGGTGAAATTGTGGACGGCAAAACCGTAAACGATAACGTTTCGTGGGACATCAACCCGACTTCTCGCCAAATTATTGAAAATATGGTTAGAAACGACGTGATGTTTAAGCTGGTTCAATCCGGCGCACGTATTCACCAGGCCGGCTGTAACGGATGTATTGGAATGGGGCAAGCTCCGGCAACGGGACAGAACAGCCTTCGCACCGTGCCGCGCAACTTTCCTGATCGCTCAGGAACGAAGGAAGATTCCGTTTTCTTGGTAAGTCCCGAAACAGCGGCGGCTTCTGCTCTTACCGGTAAAATTACGGATCCACGTGATCTGGAAGAGCTGTATGGGATGAGTTATCCCAAGTTCAAGCCTTTGGAAAATCCTATTATTAATACCGATATGCTTACCAAGCCGGTACCTAAAGAGGAGCGGGGTGAAATTAAGAAAGGGCCTAATATTTCTACCATGCCCGACTTCGACCATCTGGAAGATTTTGAGGTTCCGGTTTTACTGAAAATGGGAGATGATATTTCTACCGATGAAATTCTGCGTGCGGGAGCTCAAGTGCTGCCTTTCCGAAGTAATATTCCGGAAATAAGTAAATTTGCCTTCGATGTAGTGGACGATACCTTCTACGACCGGGCAATGAAAAGCAGAGAGCAACACGGTGGCCATGTTGTTGTAGCGGGTGATAATTATGCACAGGGCTCCAGCCGTGAGCATGCCGCAATTGCGCCTAAATATCTGGGACAGCGTGCGGTTATTGCTAAAAGTTATGCACGCATTGGCTGGCAAAACCTGGTAAACTTTGGTATTCCCGCACTGGAGTTTCAAAACGATGCCGATTATGACGACATAGATCAGGGAGATGTGCTGGCAGTTAATGATATCCGCAGCGCCATAGAAAACAGCAACGAGATTGTTATGACCAACAAAACAAAAGGGAACAAATACACTCTGATTCACACCTTCAGTCCGCGCCAAAAAGAAGCCGTGCTGTACGGAGGGGTGATTAACCGCTTTAAAGCACAGAATGTGGGTAACTAATTTTTATTGCAGCTGATGTAATGAATTAAAGCCGAACAACCTGTTTCTTTGGGTTAATAAAAGAGCATAGATGTTCGGCTTTTTAGTTGGTATGTATGAAAACTTACGGAGATTATTTCTAACAGGTTAAGAAGCCTAATTCATATAGCTTGCGTTATAACACAGACAGAGATTCAAGAAAAAAATCATGTTATGAATTGAGAATAAATGATAGCTGAAGGCCCTTTTGCCTAAAGCGATTGTTGTAAAAACGTAAAAAGAGCGTTTGTTTTGGATTCTTTAAAGGGAAAAGTTGGATGGTATTCATATACATAATGGACGTTATATCGGTCTAATGCTACAAGAGTTATGTGTTCAAATTGAAAATGATTGCTTTTGAAAATATCATGCAGGTTAGTATCTGTCCGAGACATTACTTCCCACTTTATATGATCCGAATACAAAGATGGTTCTAATTCCTTTGAGAACAACTCATCACATTTTTTACAAGAATTTACTGGATTTATAATAAGTAACTTTTTTGCATTAAGCGGTTCATTCTTTAAAAACGAACGTTTTAGACAGTTCTCATTTAGACATTGGTAAATGTTTGACGGCTTATTACTTTCCTCTATGTATTCATTAAAACTCTTTGAAGAAATATAAAGTTTATAAAAAAAGTACACTCCCAGCAATAAGTAATATCCAAATTGATATATTTTTGGCATCCATTTTTTATTTTACTTTACACTAATATCATACAAAATTAATTTATCCAGTTCCTCATAGTGTACAGCCAGGGTGTAACCATAAATTTCAATATCATTCGCTTTACCATCTAATGCTAATTTCTGAATAATTTTCTCACTACGTGTAGAGTACACGTAAAGATAATCTGATGAAAATTCAGCATCAGTAACTTTGCTCTCTATTAAGCTTATTAATAACTCATATTGGCTGGTTTTCAACATTACTATATCAGATAAGCTTATTTCTGTTTTAGGCGGTAAATAAGCATTGCCAAAACCTCTAATTTTTGCCTGTCTGCTTTTCTGTTTCGGTGCTTCAAAAATTTGGTGTTTTTTAAAAAAATCCCCTGTATGAATATCCCACTTCATTACATAACCAAAATACACGCTGGCAAATAGCACATAATCTTTGGTTACTTCTATAACTCCATCTTTATGAAAACTATTCATTTCTATTTTTTTTGGAAACAAAAAGTCAGTTGAATATTTTTGAGAATAGTAATTATATAATGCTCCTCTGGAATCTCTGTTCATTGAATCCATGAAAATCAAACTATCATTTTGGGTAGAGTACAACACGCCCGAGAACCCCTTTCCGGACTGCATGTTTCGCACGCTATATTGTTGGTTTTCTATTGAATAGACCAAAAATCGTTTTAAATCAGGGTCTCCCAGAGCTATATCATTTTTTAGAATAGCTGCACCAAAAACAGCACGGTTAAGCTCGTTAGGACCACGACCTAATGTATATGTAATCTGCTCTATGGTATCTTTATTATCATATAATAAAAAAAAGAACGGGTATCCGGGCAGGCTACAAGTGTTGTTTCTCCTTGCTTTTCTACAACATTACATTCATACCCTTCAGGTAAATCAAAAGCTTTTAGTTTATGTAAAGATAGTTTCTGTCCCGAAACAGTTCCCGAAAAGAATAAAAATAAACTTAAAAAAGCTGTAATAATTCTTAGATTTATAAACATAGTAAAATGATTAAATTTATATAAAAATAAGGAGCTGAAAACAAGCTCCTTACTCTTTTTGGTTTAGGTAAGTTACCTTATTATTCTATTATAATATCTCTAATCCCACCTTTCCATTCGTGCGACTGTGTTTCATCCTCGTATTTAAAACACGTTTTGTTATAATCGGTCCCACAAGTTATTATAATGTCACCTGGATCAAAAGCTTCCACGGTTGGAGTGAATAGTATGCTTGCGGTTAACATTATGACTGAGAGTAATCCATAAATATTACGTTTCATGATTTTTACCTTTTTTTATAAGTTTGAGTGGAATGCTGGATATAAAAAAAACAACAAACTTGCAACCTTTACAGGTAAAATAAAAAAAGTAACTTGCGGATAATTTATATTCCAATACTTGAGTTTCAAAGCGATGTTGCTATCAACACATCAAAAAAATGGCAAGTAGCCATTGAAACGAATATATCTTTGTTGAAGTGAACTACTCCCTATTTGCCTGTTCCAGCAGCCAGTATTTGAAGCTGCGCGAGCTGTAATCGGCAATGCCCTCACGCTTAAATATCACTTTTCCTTCCTTTGATATTACGTATGTACTGGGAATGTAGGAGCTTCGGAATACGGCGGGAAGTCCTCGCAAAGGAAAATGATAAGGCATGGAAAACTCTTTTCTTTCCATGAAATCAATGGCTTTTTGAGGTTCTTCATCCTGTGAAATCATCAAAAACTGAATGCCGTCATGATGAGAAACAAAGTTGTACAGGCTTTCGATGGTTGGCATCTCGGCTACACAAGGCGGACACCAAGAGGCCCATACGTTAATAAACAGAACCTTGTTTTTATAATCACTGAGCTGAACGCGTTCACCGTTCATGGTGCGGAGCGGAAGAGAATAAGTTGCTTCAGAAAGCATGGGGCCGTCGAGTGTTTCCACGCTTTCTATGTCTGCATCAAACAAACCGGTCCACAGCATGACGCGCTGCAGACCTCCTAAAACTTCGGTATGAAGTCCTGTTAGATACAGAATACCTGCAACGGCAGCTAAGCCTCCCCATTCCAATAACTCGCGCTTAAAGCGAGACTTTTTTGATTTTTTAACCGATTTCTTCTCACTCATAACATTTATTGGTTGGATGCGAATTTATTCTGTACGGTTTCAATTCGCTTAAGAAACCGTCTGGCATTCAAAAAGCCAACTACGCGAGTGTTCGGGATTTCCTTTCCGTTCGCATCTAAAAACATGATGGTGGGCACGCCGGCTACTCCGTATTCCTTGCGCAGCCGTTCGGCTTCTTCAGAATCAAAGTGCGTGAGATCTACCTTCATACGTGTCCAGCTATCTGTTTCTTTAATAATGCGCGAGTCGGTAAATGTTTTGCGATCCAGCTCAATACACGGAATGCACCAATCGGCATAAAAATCTAACATAACAGGTGTTTCGGTTTGTCCAATGAGATCGGCATTGTACGTTTGCCACGTAATTTCTTCTTTTTGAAGGTTTTGAAACAGCAGAAATGCCATCACAAAAGCGCCAATTCCCGTAGCGTATTTAATCCACTTGAAGAATGTTCTTTCATTGCCGGAGCGCTCGATGAAACCGAGATAAGTGCCTCCAACAACGGTAGTGGCTAATACTGCATGTATGGAATATCCGGGAGCAAAAGCCAGTGCAAGATAGAATAAAGCCACACCAACCAGCACGATACCAAACACTTTCTTCACCCAAACCATCCAAACGCCGGATTTTGGCATTTTATTCAGCAGTCCGCTGAATGTGCCTAATATCAGATAGGGAATACCTAAGCCGAGGGCGAGAATGAAAAAGGAGAAAAAGCCGAATACCGCGCTTCCTTGCGCACCTACAAAAGCAAGCAGAGCAATAATTGGCGGACCAATACAGGGGGCTGCAAAAATCCCCACAAACAATCCTGACAAAAAGTGACCGATATAACCGGTGGCCTGCTGAGACTTACCCAGCTTTTGCATCAGGCTTGCCGGGGGCTGAAGTTCGTACAGACCAAACATGCTTAGGGAGAGCAAGAATATCAGTACGCCAATACCGGCCAGCACCCACGGACTTTGCAGCCAGCTGCCAAATAAGCCGCCCGTAAATGCGGCCACAACGCCCAAAACGCTGTACATAAATACAATCCCCATCACATAAACCAACGCCTTGGTGAAGGTAGAAAAGGTGTTTTCTTTTTTAGCATCGCCGCCGGCTTGTCCGCCAAAAAGAGATATGGTTACCGACATCATCGGGTAAACGCAAGGGGTTAAATTAAGTGCAAGTCCAATAAAGAAAATGCCTACAAACGCCCAGAAAAATCCTTTTTCATCAAAAAGAGAGGCAATCTCGTTATCTTCAGAAGCGGCTAAAATTTCAGCTTCTCGTTCTGCCAGCTGTGCAAATAATTCCTGATGTTCAGCTACTTCCACCGTTTCTTGCCCAATTTTTAAGGGAAACTCGAGCTGAGTGGTAGCGGGCGAAAGGCACACTTTATCGCTACAGGCCTGCACTTCTAATTCACTTTCTAACAGGTATTTTCCCGCTTCCAGATTGTCAGAGCTTTTGGCTTTTACTAAAATGTACACGGTGCCTTCGTACACGTCTAACACTTCATCCGCAAAAGCGAATTTCACCTTATCGGCAATGGGATATTGGATGTCTGAAATGATGGCTGCATTGCTGGGCGAAGCCTCTAAATTCACCCCAATTAAATAATCTAAGGGAGGATTGTGAGCATTCAGATGCCATCCGTCCTTGATGTCCATTTTAATGGCAAACTGCGCTTCGTCTCCGGCGGCTAAGGTTTGATGCTTGGTTAAAACTTCAACCTCAACCATATCTAAAGTGGATACCGGTCCGGAAGGATTAAAGTCTAATTGAGCGAAACCCGGCCGGGCAAAAATCCCCAAAATAAAAATAATTAAGGGGAGTAGAATTCTATTTTTACTGAACTTCATGGTAATTATTTTAAGAGGATTTTCGATTAGATAATGTATCAAGTATGGGTTCCAAAATATCTTTATAAAGCATTCCGGGCGCTACATATTCTACTTTCCCTTGTTTATTGATGATAAAAGTAGTGGGAATTCCCTGGAAAGGCCCGTACAGCTGCCGAACGGTTCCGTCATCAACCACCAGCGGGTAATTGATTTCAAACTCTTTGGCAAAAGGCCGAACCACTTCCCAGCCTTCGCGATCTACTGAAACGCCCACGAACTGTACCTTATCAGCTCCCTTTTCATTTTGGAGCTCAATAAAATCGGGAATTTCTTCGCGACAGGGCGGACACCAGGTGGCCCAAATATTCAAGACAATTACTTTTCCGAAATGATCGGAAAGGTTGAAAGATTCTCCCTGCATATTTTCTAAGGTGAAATCCGGGGCGTCCTGAAATTCTTTCTGTTCAGTGGTGTCGGCTGAAGCCGTTTGTTGTTGCGTGTTTTCTGAGGCTGCTTCGTTTTCTTTGGGTTGATCTGAGCAGGAGATAAAGAGAGCCGGAATAACCAGCAGCCATAAAAGCGGGTTGAATGGTGATGTTTTGGTAAAAATCATACTATTAATTTCTTTGAAAAAGCTGTTTAGGAAATACGATTGCTGAATCAGCATTTGAAGTGAATTTTACATCCGGTTCATAGTTCAGCTTGGTTTGCGCTAAATCAGGAATAGGTAACTCGCAATAATAACTTTGAGGCAGTTCGGGTTGTTTTAACATGGTCAGGTCCACGGGCTGCTGAGGAGCAGGCTGCTCTTTGATTGTGGAAACATACAGTAATGTGAAAACAGCAAGGATAATTCCTGCCAATGATATCAGATTTTTGCTATTCATGATGAATGAACAATGAGGGATGTATTAAATAGTTTAAAATCGGAAGGAACGGCTTTTTGCATTGCAATAGGTTTTATGGAGTGAAGATAACGTCGAATTTTCAACCTAAAGAATGATGCTAAACGCAGCTTCAATACCTGATTAGCACGGCCGATATTATGCAGCCTGAGGAGGACGCGGTTCCTGAAATACAAAAAGATGAGAACTGAAAAGTGGTGTGAATAATTCAAATATTTCCTCTTGAATATTCGGTGGAACTGCCTGAGGCTGAACCGTTGCAATCAGCTGTACAGAAGTTGAGCAAGAGCTGACTCCGGAAATAGGATTCTTAGCCGATTCAAAAGGAATGCGCTTGGTAAAAGAAAATTCCGCATCCGAATTGATGTCTGAGCTCACCTGAACAGATGAATTAACACAAAAACTACTCAGCTGACTTTGGTTATCCACCAGCGCAGCTTGTGAGGAAAACAGCGTTTGCGCACCGGCAGCAAAAAGCAGTCCGGCAGACAGCAAAACAATGGAAAAATAGCTATGTGTTTTTTTGAAATTCATCAGCGGTAAAGATAATAAAAATTCGTCAGTTTAGTAACAGCGGATTTATGAGAACCGTTCTTTTGAAACTCTATAAAACTATTTTAATTGTGCAATAATACCTGCCGTTATGAAGTACTGAATATGGAATAGGTGTTCCGTGTTTGCAGTGATGAGGCTTAATCAAACCTTTTGCCAAATAGCTGTGGAAATTGGGCGGTTTAATGCAGAATTTAGGCCGTATGAAAGCACAAATTATTTCCATCGGCAACGAGCTGCTTATTGGTGATATCGTGAACACAAACGCGAGCTGGCTGGGTGAATTTTTAACCGGCTTGGGTTTTTCAATAACGCAGGTTCAAACCATTTCTGACGACCTTTCCCTCATCAAAAAAAGCCTTACGTATGCTCAAAAAAAAGCAGATTTAATTATTTGCACCGGCGGTTTAGGTCCCACTCACGATGATATGACCAAAAAAGCCGTAGCTGAACTTTTTGAAACAGGCTACAAGCTGGATCAAGAAACGCTGGCTCATATAAAATCCCTTTTCAAAACAAGAAATATTCCATTCTCATCCTCAAATTACGATCAGGCTAAAGTGCCTGAAAATGCGGAGGTTCTGTTAAATAAATCAGGAACCGCTCCCGGCATGTGGCTGGAATGGAACGGAAGTTATTTAGTAGTGCTGCCCGGCGTGCCTTACGAAATGAAGTACTTGATGAAAAATAAAGTAGCACCCAAACTTCGTGAGGCCTTTGGAAATATTGGCTATTTGTATTCTCACTACATTCACACCGCCGGCATAGGAGAGAGCACGCTGAGTGATAACATTTTAGGTGATTTGTCGTCTTATTTTCAAAACGGAATAAGCCTGGCGTATTTGCCCTCGCCGGGCGGCGTTACCCTTCGGCTGAATGCAAGCGGAAATACCAAAGAGAAGGCAGAGCATAATATTCAAAAGCTGTCTTATTATATTTATGAGAAGGCCGGGACGTATATTTACGGTGAGGGCAAAGAGTTTTCTTTAAGTGAAGCCGTAGGTGAATTGTTGAAGCAGCAGAATCTGAGCATTTCGGTAGCCGAAAGCTGTACCGGCGGTCTTATCGCCAATGCTTTAACGGATATTCCGGGGAGCAGCGCCTATTTTGAGGGCGGAATTATCTCATACGCCAATCAGGTAAAGGTGAGTCAGCTGGGAGTGAAACCGGGAGACTTGGAAAACATGGGAGCCGTAAGCAAGCCCGTAGCATTACAAATGGCCAAAGGAGTTGCAGAGAAATTAGACACCGACATTGGCATTTCCACAACAGGAATTGCCGGTCCCGACGGTGGAACCGAAGAAAAACCCGTGGGCACAGTTTGGATGGGATTCTATCAAAAAGCCGGACCACATTTTGCCGTCAATGCCGTTTTTAGTAAAGACCGGCTGGTTAACAAAGAGCGCACAAAAATGGTACTGCTCGAAATTACCCGCCGCGTACTGCAGAAAATAGACGTGATGCCCTACGACCTTAAAAAGCAGTTTCCTTGAAAAAAGCAGCTATTTTACTCATAGCGGTTTTTTGGCTGATGGGGAATCCATTTGCTTTTGCGCAAGTGGCAGACTCTACAAAAGTAGATTCGCTTGGAATCCAAAACATCAAAACGGATTCTTTGCAAGCAGCCATTCCAGAGCAGAAAAAAGAACAACCCAAACCGGGGCAAGTAACTCCCTGGAAAGAGCGTCCGGCATTAGGTGCCGAAACGGTAACAAACGACAGCCTTTTGCGCTGGCAAATTTGGCCAAATTGGGGTGATTTTCAAGCCTATCGGCGCGAGGTGCTTTCCTTCCGGCAGGGTTCCATCGGGCGGTTAGATGCTTTTCACATAAACGGTTATCAGCCCAACGAGCAGCAGCTGAGGCTGGAGGGATTGCCGCTAAATAATCCGATTACAGGATTGGTGAATTATAACTGGGTTCCGCATCGTAAAATAGGAAGGGTGGCGGAAAGCTTTAGCGGTAATTATCTTTCTGATATCCGTATTCGTGATTTCTATCTGGTAAAACCCATCAGCTATCTCAATTATGATGAGGCGGGCGGGAATTTTCGAAATCTCGAATTTATGGTAGCTCAGAATTTTACAGAGCGCACCAATCTTGAAATTTCATTTTGGGATAGGCGGGGCGGCGGTTATTATCCAAATAGCAATATGGAAGGGAGCCAGGTGGTAGCGCGTGCGTATCATCACTTAAATAATAAATGGCTGCTGCGTGGTTTGTATGTGCGAAATCAGCTAAAAGGAAAGGAGCCTTTCGGTTATACCATTGGTGATCCGGCTGCTTTTCCTTTTAATGAGTTTACATCTTCACCGGTTCACTCCAATGCCAATTCGAAACGAACGCGCTGGGATTTAATTACCGGAATTTATCATCGCGGAGATACAACCTCGGCTGAAGACGGCGGACTGGAACTCTTTACCACAAAAAATGAGAAAAAGCTGAGATTTCCTCCCGATACTTTAGGCTGGGATGTACGCACGCTGGGCGGAAGGGTATTCAAAAGCTTACAGTGGCAAAAGTTATTTTTACGGGGTGAAGTGAGCTCCCAATTTCACTCCAACCAAGAAAGCTTGTTATTAACTGAAAACTCCTGGGCTGAACTTCAAGGAAAAACCTCTTTAGGATATAATTTTTCGGAACTGTCAGAGCTATTCGGAAAAGCAGAAATCACCAGTCGGAATGACGGAGCTGCCGGTTATGATGTAACGGCGGGACTAAAAACCACTTTGTTAGATCGGCTGAAGCTGAACGTCAGCGGTTCCGCATTCAGCTTTATGCCCACCATGCAGGCGCTGTATTGGCAAGCAGGCTCATACGCAGGAAACACAGCTCTTGAAAACGAAAAAGGATTATCAGTTTTCGGAAAGCTGGAGTTTGAGCTCACGCCAACCATCACTTTTGGGACATCCGGGCGTTTCAAAAACTCTGATAACTCCGCTTTTTTAACATCCGACAGCTCTTTTGTAAACAGCGGTGAAATAAATCAGCTTAGCGGAACCGCTTATTTTCAGTTTCAAAACCATCGGTTTGAAATAGAAAGTTCAGGAACGGCGCAGCAATTCAGTTATGCTAATCCCGGTTCGGCCCAGGCACCGCTCAATCATCAGGATTTGATATTATGGCTGCGAAATTCCGCTTTTGTAAAAGGGTATGTTTTTAACCGGGCTGCTTTTCTGAAAATCGGGGTAAAAACCTTATTATCACCGTTCTATTATTCGGCCCGCTCGTACAATACCGAATTAGGGTATTGGCAGGGCAACAGCAGCTATCAAAAGCTACCCTCATTTTTTCGTTTAGATGGGGAACTTTCGGCCAGAGTGCGCGGAATAATGGTAGTAATTAGATGGGAAAATGCGCTTGACGGATTAGGACAAGCAGGCTACTTTGAGTCGGCCGGTTTTCCAATGCCGCCCCGGCGCTTAATGGTAGGAATTCGAGCACAATTCAGAAATTGATATGAGCATAAAATACATTTTACAAGAAGGTTTTACCGGTATTAAACGAGCCAAGCTTGCGGCCACAACTTCCATTTTTTCCCTGTTTATAGCCGTACTTTTGCTGGGAATTCTCGCACGAATTGGTTTCAATATTTACAGCCAGGCTGTTTCTATCCGAGAGCTGATTGAAGTAGAGGTTTTTCTGTTTGATGTGGACCAGCGCACCACCGATCAGCTTCGCCAAAAGCTGAACAGTCAGGAGCTGGTTGAGCAGGTAACGTATATATCAAAAGACAGTGCTTCGGCCGTAATGCGCAGAGAGTTTGGGGCAGGAGTAGATGAACTGGCAGAGCTTAATTTTCTGCCGGCCTCATTCCGCCTAAAGGTACAAACCGAGGCCGGATCTGAGCGCATAGCCACCATGGTTTCGCAACTTAAAAACTTGCGCGGGGTTGATGAAGTAAAATACAATCAGGCTTTATTAAAACTGATGGAATCGAACCTAAATACGCTAACCATGGTTGGTGGCGGATTAGGCATTCTTATTCTGCTGGCAGCACTCATTTTGGTGTACAATACCATCCGGCTCACTATTTATGCCAAACGAGATTTAATACGCGCCATGAAGCTGGTGGGAGCCACTAATAAATTCATACGTAGTCCCTTTATTGTTGAAGGCATTCTGCAAGGACTCATAGCCGGTTCTTTGGCCGTACTTAGCGTATTTTTGATTTTTGAATTTGCCATTCCTCAATATTTAACCGACTTAGGCACTCTGAGCTGGCCTTTTGGAAGGTGGTACTTTTTAGTGGGCGCCATGGTGCTTTTGTCGCTGCTTATGGGCTGGTGGGGAAGCCGCTGGGCTGCCCGCCGCTTTATTAAAGAAACTTATATCTCAGATTAATTAAATAAAACTCTATGCTATCCTCTTTTCGATTTTCTATTGCTTTACTTATCGCTTTGTTTGTGATTTCTTCCTGCCAAACCGATAAGCTGGTTGATGATTCAAAAGTAAAGCCGGACAAACCGCCGGTTGCTCAGAAATCAGAAAACCCGATAGCAGAATTAGTTTCAGGCTCTGAAGTTTTTAATAGTAACTTTACGGGCTTTATGCTTTACAATCCGCAGGAAGACAGCATTTTGTATCAACAAAATGGAGATAAATACTTTACACCGGCTTCCAATACCAAGCTTTACACTTTTTATGCATCGCTCAAAATGCTGCCCGACCGACTGCCTGCATTGGAATACAGCATTCAAAACGACTCTCTTATAATCTGGGGAACCGGATATCCCGCTTTTTTACATCCCGAATTTGAGGATTCCACTGCTTTTGAATTCCTCAAAAATTCCTCACTAAACATCTACTATTCCGACCATCAGTTCGAAGATGAGGTGCTAGGTCCGGGTTGGGCGTGGAGTGATTATCAGAATTCATATTCTGCAGAAAGAACTCCATTTCCTATGTACGGGAACGTGATAGAAATGGAAGTAGAAGAAATTAATCAGGTTCGGATTCGCCCTAAAAATGGTGGGCTCGATATTCACCCCGCACTTTTTAATCAGCATATAGAACCAGCTGAGCAACGTAAGGCAAAAGAAATTCCCTTTTTGTATAGAGGATTTGCCGATAATACATTTAAGTACAATCCGGCTTCAGACACCACCACGTACACCATTACGCGCCCTTATCACTACACCCCGGCCCTTATTACTGAGTTGTTATCTGATACGCTCAAGCGGACGGTAGAATACGTAGATCGGCCCAAGTCGCAAGCAACCGAAAAGCTGTATGGTATTCATAAAGACACGGTGCTAACGCGAATGCTGCAGCCCAGCGATAACTTTTTAGCCGAACAACTGCTGTTTAATATAGCCGCAGAAAATAATTTACCTATGAATTCACGTACAGTAATTCAGGAAGTAAGTTCACAATTTTTCAGTGAATTTGAGAAAGAGCCGGTGTGGAGAGATGGATCCGGACTTTCCCGGTATAATTTATTTACGCCCGGCAATATGGTAGAGCTGCTTAAGCTGATTGATGCTGAGTTTGAGGACGATGGAACCATGTTACGCCACTTTCCTGCAGGAGGGAAATCCGGAACTATCCGAAGCTGGTACGCACATCGTGATGAGGGAATGCCCTACGTATTTGCAAAAACGGGGACACTCAACAATAATCATTGTTTAAGCGGTTTCATCATTACAGAAAAAGGCACCAAACTGATGTTTTCTTTTATGAACAACCACTACGTTTCTTCCTCAAGCGTGGTTAAAACCGAAATGGAAAAAGTATTGTGGGAAATTTATAAAACCTACTAACAGAATTGGCTTTAGTTACTTCTAAGGGGCGTTACTTTGTCTTCGTTCTCCTGGCGCTCCTTACAAGCTTTTTCATCGGTACAGTGTCCGTAAAAATGGAGAGAATGTCCGTCTATTTCCATGTCGTGAATTTCTGCAAGCATGCGCTGGATTTCGCCCACACGGGGGTCACAAAACTCCAAAACATGTCCGCATTTTCGACAAATAATATGATCGTGCTGCTGGTAAGCATAAGCGCGCTCGTAATAATATTGGCTTTTTCCAAACTGCTGGCGCTGTACCAATCCACATTCTACGAGCAGATCTAAGGTGTTATAAACGGTAGCGCGCGAAACACGCGTCCCCGTTTCTTTCATGTGGAAATAAATATCATCAGCGTCGAAATGGCCATCGGCGGTGTAAATTTCCTCCAAAACCATAAAACGCTCAGGGGTTTGACGTTGATTTCGCTCTTTAAGATAGGAGCGGAAAATTTCTTTAACTAAATGAACCGTATCTTCGCTTGCTGGATGTGCCATAATATGTATTTGAATTCAATTGAATATACGACTTGTAAACTTGCTTATGAAACCCATGCTTTTGATTTCAAGAATAGTATATTTCAGCCAACCCTTAAGTTAACACACTACGTGTAAATAATTAGACAATATGCCTACAGTTATTCCTTTTGAGACACTTACGGAGCTATTTCTCAATCTCTCGCATAAATATAAGCATGCCCAAAAGGCGCAATTTTACTTCAAACCTGATCCAAATTCAGAATACCAACCTATTTACTGGGATCAGATTACGGATGATGTGTATTCTCTTGCAGCGTTTTTAAAAAATAAAGGAATAGAGAAAGGAGATCGCGTAGGCATATTAAGTGAAAACAGGTATGAATGGGCCGTTGTAGATTTAGCCATTCAGCTGTTAGGTGCCATAAATGTTTCTCTGTACACAACGCTTCCGCCCGCACAGTGTGAGTTTATTTTGAATGACTCTGGCGTTAAAATATTTTTTGTATCCACAGGTCTTCAGTTAAAAAAGGCTGTACAGATATTTGATAACTGCGAACAGCTAACCGATGTAATAGCTTTTGATGTTCCTAAGCTGGAGCATTTAATGGACGAAGATTATGTGCAAATGTTTGATGATGTGCTATTGGAAGGAGGTAAACTGGTTGGCAAACTAAAGGAAGAAATTGATCAGAATACCAAGCAAATACGCCCGGATGATATAGCTACTTTAATTTACACTTCAGGCACCACAGGGCAGCCTAAAGGCGCAATGCTTACTCATAACAATATTGTGAGCAATGTTAAAGCAGCAACTCAGCATATTTATTGGGATGATACCGATCGTTTGCTTTCGTTCTTACCACTTTGCCATTCATTTGAGCGAACGGCAGGTTACTACGCTATGATTTCATCAGGTGTGGAAGTGTATTATGCAGAAAGTGTAGATACGGTTTCCAAAAACATGCCGGAAGTAAAGCCGACTATCATGATTAGTGTTCCGCGCTTGTTCGAGAAAATGTATAACCTGATTGCAAAAAGCGTGGAAGAAGGCAGTGACACCAAAAAGAAAATATTTGACTGGGCGGTAGAGACCGGTCGCAAATATTCTGAAGGAAAGCGGGGTTTGGTTTCACTCCAAAAAAAGATAGCAGATAAGCTCGTGTTTGATAAACTGAAGGAGCGCACGGGCGGTCATGTTCGGCTGTTTGTGTCGGGCGGGGCAGCGTTACCTCCCGAAATCGATACATTTTTCAAATGTGCAGGAATGGGCATTTTACAAGGATATGGGCTCACGGAAACCTCACCGGTAATGGCTGTTAACAAACCCGGGGAAGAAAAAGTAGGGGCTGTGGGAACCATTATTCCCGGGATAACCGTAGCTATTCAAGACCTTGAAAATGGCGAAATATTAGCACAAGTAAGCGGGGAGAGTTATCCCAATAATACGACTTCCGAGGCCGGTGAAATTTTGTGTAAAGGCCCCAACATTATGAAAGGTTACTGGAATAATGATAAGGCTACAAAAGAAATGATTGACAGTGACGGCTGGCTGCACACCGGAGATGTAGGAAAATTCGAAGACGGATATCTGAAAATTACCGATCGTATTAAGCATATGATTGTAAATGCGGGAGGGAAAAATATTTATCCCGGACCTATCGAGGATTTATTTAAAACCAGCAAATGGATTGATCAAATAGTGGTGGTAGGCGAAGGGCAAAGCTATATGGCCGCTATTATAGTGCCTGATTTTGAGGCCGTTGAAGCTTTTGCCAAAGAGCAGGGGCTGAAGTTTTCTAACAACGAGGAGCTTATTAAGCTGGATGAGATTAAGGACATCTACAAAAAAGAATTGCGTGCATTCTCTAAAGAATTGGCCTCTCACGAAAAAGTAAGAGACTTCCGGCTGGTGGCCAATGAGTTTACCGTAGAAACCGGTGAAATCACCCCAACTCTAAAAGTCAAACGCCGCGTAATAGCTGATAAATACGGTGATCTAATAGCTGATATTTTCTCAGATGATTGATAATATTAGACGCCTGAAACTATTCCGAAGCGGGTTGAATGTTGTTAATGATTAAAAGCCGAGCGCTGTATTTCAAGCTATCAGCTAAAACCCCGTCTGACCGCTGAATATGATCAGGCTGACGGAATACGTCTTGAAGCGGTCCGACGGATATAAATGGCAACTGGGCCAGTGAACAGGGAGCAGTTTACAGTGATCAGGATTGGCAACTAAATTAAGATCGGAGATGGAATTGCAGTGCCGCCCATATCCACTAACACCTTCCGCATGCGCAGCGAGCTGCTTAACTTTTTTTATACAAACATACCGTCCCATCGGGACGGTATGTTTGTATAAAAGCACATAGTAGGCTCCACAACCCTGCTCCGGCGGAGCAGTACCTTGCACAGACCGCATTATTGTAGTGTTTTAGAGAACTATTTTTGCTAATCCTGCACATTCCCTAAATTCCGGCCAATCCCGGTTCAAAAACAAAAATGCTGCTAAGGCGGGCGTTGATGATGTGAGTAGTCGTATTCTCCG
Source organism: uncultured Balneola sp. (assembly GCA_964505215.1). Taxonomy (GTDB): domain Bacteria; phylum Bacteroidota; class Rhodothermia; order Balneolales; family Balneolaceae; genus Gracilimonas. The sequence goes on along the minus strand of CAZDGU010000001.1, from coordinate 172,427 downwards.
AGATTGCTTCGGCGGTTGAAATGACGGGAGTGATTTTGCAGCTCAGCGCCTCGCAAAGGATTTCTTCTGCGAGGAGTATTATTCTTTGAGCTGAAAAGCTCAAAGATTGCACGACGCGGCAGTCTCGTGAATATATCTGGGATATTAAACAACGCCCGTGTATAAAGTGAAAAAAGCATGGGCGTTGATGAGGCTGGTAGTCAGATTGCCAAGATTATTTCAGCGTTTGATTTATCGTGGCTGAGGCCATGCTTGTTTTTATCTCGCAAAAGAGTAGAAAACAGAGCTGTTAATCTCTGTTTTCGATATTACCTATTCGGGCTTTAGCCTTGCCATTAGCAAGTGCTTCCAGCTGGGCTACGGCATCCCAAAGTGTCATAGATTCCTTTAGTGTTTTATCCAACACATCATTTATAATTGGATAAAAGTATTGCATTCCCCAAATCTGTCGGGCAACCTCGGCCTTCATTCTACCTTCAAGTAAAAAAGAAACTTCCTCAAAGTGGCCAACAGGCACAAATAGGGAGTCATTAGCAAACTTTGGGGTATCAACGGTGTCGGTAATTACCATTCCACGTTTTTGAAGAAGCCCTTTTATTCCTTCCACATGTTCTGATGGCCAGGTAAAATCTGCCCGGAATGTTTCAAAATCATCACCCCACTTGCCGCGGAACTCATCACCATGGTCATCTAAAAAATTACGAACGTAATCGAAAGAAGCCCGCTCGCGCAGCGCGTAGTTGTAAACATAAGCTGAGGTGGTGGTATCAGACGGAACAATATAGTCAGGAACAATGCCTCCGCCGCCATATACGGTACGCCCGGCATCAGTGGTATATTTTAGAGAATCGGGCACGTGATCTATAAACTCAGATGCATCGTCCATGGCATCGTCTCTGCGGAAAATTTCGTAGGCATATTGCTCACCGCCTTCAACAAAAGGTTTTTGAATAAGCCGGCCGGAGGGAGTGTAGTATCTTGAAATAGTAACCCGAACGCTGCTTTTGTCAATAAGTTCGTACTGCTGCTGTACCAGTCCTTTTCCAAAAGTTCGCTTGCCTACAATCAATCCTCGATCGTGGTCCTGAACGGCACCGCTAACAATTTCACTGGCCGATGCGGCTCCTTCGTTAACCAATATTATTACGGGTTGATCTTTGAGTTCTCCGTTTTTACGGGAGAAGTACTCACCGTTAAAACGAGCATTTTTGCTTTTGGTTGACACCAATTCGGTACCTCTGGGGAAAAATTCTTCGGCGATGGCAATGGCCTGACTCAGATAGCCGCCGGGATTCCCGCGAAGGTCCAGAACCAGCCGGTTCATCCCTTTTTTCTCAAGCTCTTTAACGGCTTGCATAAATTCATCGTGGGTGGTGGCTGCAAAGCGGTTAATTTTAACGTAGCCGGTGTGTTCATCCAGCATGTAAGAGGTATCAACGGTATAAAGAGGGATATCGTCACGCTCAATGGTGAAGTTAATGGGATTTTTTGTGTGAGGGCGCTTAACCGTTATTTTAACTTTTGTGCCTTTCTCTCCGCGCAGCCTGTTTACAACCATTTCGTTAGTAAAGCCGACGGCGGTGGAATCTTCAATTTTAATAATCCGGTCGCCGGAGCGGATGCCAAGCTGATCGCTGGGACCGCCCGAAATGGCCGTAATTACGGTAATGGTATCTTCAATAACCTGAAACTGTACCCCAATTCCCTGAAATTTTCCGGCAAACTCTGCCTGAATCTGTTCGTTATCTTCGGGTTCAATATAAATGGAGTGAGGGTCTAAGGTTGAAAACATGCCTCTTATAGCCGCTTCGGTAAGCTTGCTCATATTGGCATCGGGGCTGTTGTTGCTGATGTAAAGGTAGGCTTGCTCGAACCGTGAAAAGGAGTCGCGAATGGAATTAATATCAACTTCCCGGAAGCTGGTATCTATTGGAGAGTCTGCAATTGCCAGGGTAGAATCTTCCAGTGCCTTAACCATATAGATAATGCTGGATTTATACATTTTATCTAAATCCGGCTCTTTAAAATAATTGGCAATAATACTGCGCTGTGCCTGATGGTACTTAGTAAGATTTTGAGTATCGTCGTTTTCTGTTTGTAATACAGGATCTACACCGGTAAACCTGAGGGCAGCAAGCAGAAGAAGTATAACTATGTTGGGGTACAGAAATTTTTTTAGATACATATAAATCATCTTACGTCAATAGTGTTAGTGCTTTAACTAAAATAAGGGCAAATGGCACAATGGTAACGATTGTAGCAAATAAAAGTATATAGTACAATCTTACTTTAAATTTTCTCCCAAAAATTTGGGATGTGCGGTTTTCTATATTTTAGCTGGCAGAGCAACGGTATTATTTAAAGTATATAGTGGCTCAGATCTTTGTCTTTTGCGATGCCGGTAAGTTGTTTGTCAACATACGCTCGATCAATGGTAATGTGGCCGGAGTTAATATCGTCCGGAACGGCAAACAGGAGTTCATCAAACAGAGAAGACATGATGGTGTGCAAGCGTCGGGCTCCGATGTTTTCTACGGAAGCATTTACTTCTGCAGCTATACGGGCAACTTCCCGGATGGCTTCATCATTAAACTCTATAGACACGCCTTCGGTTTTTAGCATGGCTATGTATTGTTTGGTGAGTGCATTTTTAGGCTTAGATAAAATATCTATGAAATCACTTTCGGTGAGCGAATTAAGCTCAACCCGAATTGGAAAACGCCCTTGCAGTTCAGGAATTAAATCGGATGGTTTAGATACGTGAAAAGCTCCGGAACCGATAAATAGAATATGGTCTGTTTTTACGATTCCATGCTTGGTACTTACCGAGCTTCCTTCCACAATAGGGAGGAGGTCGCGCTGTACGCCTTGTCGGCTTACATCGGGGCCGCCTTTTCCACCGCCGGAAGAAGACTCCGCAATTTTGTCAATCTCATCAATAAATACAATGCCTTGCTTCTGTACGCGCTCCAAGGCTTCCTGTACGGCCGACTCATGATCAATCAGCTTCTCAGCCTCTTGTTCGGTTAGAATTTCGCGAGCCTCACTGATGGGAACCTTTCGTTTTGCTTTGTTATTGCCTTTCCCCAGATTGCCCAGCATATCTTGGAGGTTAATGCCCATTTCTTCCATCCCTTGCGGGCCAAATACTTTCATCATGGGGTTTTTGGTTGATTGCACCTCAATCTCTATTTCGCGCTCTTCGAGTTCTTCATTTCGAAGTTTTTCACGGAATCGTTCTCGGGTACGCTCATTTAACTCTCCATCGCTGGCTTTTTCGGGGTCAAATCCTTCGTTTTGTGCGGAGCTCCCAAAACCAACACCGCTTTTTTTAACCGGTGGAATTAAGATGTCGAGAATGCGTTCTTCAGCTCTGTGAGCCGCTTTTTCTTTAACACGGTCCTGCATTTCGCGCTTCACCATGTTGATGGCTACATCGGTGAGATCGCGAATCATAGATTCAACATCACGCCCTACATATCCAACTTCTGTGAACTTGGATGCCTCTACTTTCATAAAGGGCGCGTGGGCCAATTTAGCTAAACGGCGGGCAATTTCAGTTTTACCCACACCGGTTGGCCCTATTAATAAAATATTGTTGGGGAGAATTTCATCTCTGATTTCTTCATCGGAATGCAGCCTTCTCCAGCGGTTTCTAAGTGCAATGGAAACGGAGCGTTTGGCTGATTTCTGCCCCACAATATATTTGTCCAATTCTGCGACAATCTGCTGGGGAGTCAAGTTTCTTTCTTCAATGGTTAACATAATATTATTCGTCAATTTCTAAAATCGTAAGGTTGTGATTCGTATAAATATCGATATCGGCTGCAATGTGCAGTGCATCTTCAACGATTCGGGCGGCCGATAATTCTGGTGCATGTTTGGTCATGGCCCGGGCTGCCGAAAGTGCATACGAACCGCCGCTTCCAATGGTGGCAATTTCATCATCAGGTTCAATAACATCACCCTGGCCTGAAATAACCAAAGCCTTCTCGTTATTCATTACAATTAGCAGCGCTTGCAGCTTTTGCAGAAACTTATCTTTGCGCCATTCTTTAGCTAACTCAACCGCTGCTCGCTCCATGCTTCCGTTATACTCGTTCAGCTTCTCTTCATATTTTTCAAAGAGGGTGAAAGCATCGGCAGTAGAGCCTGCAAAGCCGGCTAATATTTTGCCATCGTATAATTTACGAACTTTTTTGACGGTGCTTTTCATTACGGTTTTATCCATAGTTGCTTGCCCGTCGCTGCCAATAGCCGCTTTTCCATTATGGATAACGCCCACTACAGTTGTTGCGTGTAATTCAGATAAACTCATTCAATAAATGCTATTAAAAATTGTTGGTAACAGACAGTGAGGTACAAAAACCAAGCCAAGAATTAATTCCTTGATTTATAGTACTTGGAATTTCTCTTTTCGTTCGAATTGTCATTACGACCTGACGATCTGCTTCTGTCCTGACGTTCTTTTTTTGAGATATCCAGATTTGTTTTGTCACCTTTTCCGCTGGCCAGCTCTATAAGTTCGCCTTCCCGTTCTAAAACAGCTTCAATAGACTCGTCTCTCATCACAATATCAGTAATGTCTATATCTGAGCCAACCAAGGTAGCACGAAATTCATTCATTGAAACGGTTTCGTCTGCAACAAATGAAATTTTAATACGGTATTTAACCATCCACTTCCAGCGGGTACTCATCATGCCTTTGGTAAGTACCGATTTTAAGTATGGGTTTACATACAAATCTACGGCACGATAGCTGGTGTTGTGTTTAAACTTGCTCAACCAGGTTTCTAAATCGGTGAGAATGGTATCATGCGTTACTACATTACCTGAGCCGCCGCAAACAGGGCACACTTTGGAAACGGAGTTCACTACGCTGGGGCGAATTCTCTGGCGGGTTATCTGAACCAGTCCAAAATCACTCATCCCAATTACATTCGTCTTAGCCGGGTCTTTTACAAACTCTTTCTTGAGCTCATCAAATATTTTCTTACGGTTTTTATCATCCCGCAGGTCAATGAAATCAACTACTATAATTCCGCCAATATCTCTCAGGCGCAGCTGCTTTGCAATTTCGCGAGCGGCCTCCAGATTGGTTTTGAGTGAGTTGTCTTCCTGTCTTTTCTTGGCAGCATACGGCCCGGAGTTTACATCTACCACATACATGGCTTCTGTTTGCTCAAAAATAAGATATCCGCCCGACTTCATGCGCACTTTAGGGCTGAATATGGAGTTTACATCGTGAGCAATTTTCATGAAATCAAAAATATGCTCCTTGCCTTTGTAAAGCTCCACATTAGGGACCATTTGAGGCGCAATCTGACTTACATATGATTTTATTTGTCTAAATAAAGCAGGGTCATCAATAAGTACGCGATCGTAATTTTTAGCGAATAAATCACGAATTAAACTCTCCGTCATATTTAGGTCGCGGTATAGCAGAGAAGGCGGTTTAGCATGTTCCAGCTTATCTAAAATTTGATCCCATTTTTTAAGAACATTACGGAGATCATCCTCAAGAGCTTGCTTATCCTGACCTTTTGCTACCGTACGTACAATTACGCCAAAACCATCGGGTACCATGTGGTTCAGAATTCCTTTCAGCCGGCGGCGTTCTTTATAGTGGCCAATTTTCTTAGAAACGGCGATATAATCACCCATGGGAATGAGCACCAAAAACCGCCCGGCAATGGTAATATCCGTAGAAATACGCGGACCTTTGGAACCAATAGGTTCTTTAACAATTTGCACCAATAGTTTTTGCCCGGTACGCAGCATTTTACCGGCTAAAACCTGCTTTTCTACATTAGATAGCTGGTCTTTCTTTTTGAGATCTTCCTTGGCGTGGCTGGGAATGGCATTGGGACCGTTAAGTTTGGTGATGTATTCATTGAGGTGATCACCGGCATCAGAAAAGTGAAGGAAAGCATCCTTCGGGGTACCCATATCAATAAAAGCAGCACGAATTCCACTAAGTACTTTGTGTACTTTAGCTACATAAATATTGCCAACCGTGCGCTGGTTTTCTTCTGTTTCTATAAAAAGTTGCGCTAACTCGCTGTTTTCTAAAAGCGCTATTCGGGTTTGGTTTCCCGAAGAGTGTATAATAATTTGGTTCTTCATTAAAATGTGTCCTTTCTCGGAAGCCACTGAATCCGCAGCAAACAAACCAACGCTTAAATTTACGGTGAATGTCAATTACGGTCTCATGACTGAGGGTGGGGTTGAAAGCAAACGATCGAGCGGCTGCTCCGAGAGTAATATCTGTTAAAAATTTTGTATTAGGGGATTCCTGTTGGGAATCAGAAAAGGGGTTCTGCGTAATAGTGTGTAGAAATAATCCGCAGATAAAGAAAAAATCGATACAGGCATCGGTCCAATAGTAAGTCATTGATGCCTTTAGAGTTTGTGCTTGATATGTATTATATGCGTTAAGCAATTAAAAACAAGGATAAAAAAAATTTATTTTGTCGATTATTCTAAAGCTCAATATAACTCTGAATAAGGATTAATGTTAGCCATTTTTGGGATTATTTAACCGGCTTGAAATTATTTTTGTCCTCGTTGCTAAGCTCCGGCTTCCCATTATCTAACCTTTGGTTTTGAATCGCGGATTAAGGGGATTGAGCTGATGGCACGGATTTGTTTTTAATCTTATAAATCCGATAATCTTAAAAATCCCGGTTTAAAAAGAAGATGTTTGAATCAGGATTGGCTGGGATTTATGGGATAGTCAGGATTTTTTGATGAATGCTTTGGTTTGCTAAATGTTTCTGATTGTTCGGGCATGTAGTTTAACCCCGTTGGGGGTTTGGCGTCGAGGAGGTTGCATTACTGCGGGTTTCGCAAGCTTCACCCGCAGTTATTGGGGTTGCGCCCTTTCAGGGCGGGTGTTCGTTAGGGTTTCTATAGTAAGATGGAATAAAACTTGGAAGCTGTGTCCTCCATCCGCGAAATCCTTTAATCCGTTTAATCCGTGATTCAAAAAATGGGTATTAGAATCACAGATTAAGCAGATTTCGCTGATGGCGCGGATTTGTTTTAATCTTATAAATCCACTAATCCTAAAAATCCTAGTTTAATGACTGGGTGTTTGAACCGGGATTGGCCGGCATTTTGGGGATGCTCAGGATTTTATGAGTTCTTAATCTCCGTCATCTACGCGCTTAATTTTGGCTCCTACGTTGGTTAGTTTGCTTTCGAGCGATTCATAGCCGCGATCTAAATGATATATGCGCAGCACTTCTGAGGAGTTTTTAGCAACCAAAGCCGCTAACACTAAACTGACGCTGGCTCGTAAATCGGTGCTCATTACGGAGGCTCCGGTAAGCGGAGTTTTTCCCGAAATAATAACCGTGTTCTTTTTGACTTCCATATCAGCTCCCAGCCGGGTCAGTTCGGGGACGTAGCTGAAGCGGTCAAAATAAACGGTATCGGTTACTTTCGATTCGCCTTGGGCTTGGGTCATCATGGTGGCCCATTGGGCTTGTAAGTCGGTGGGGAAGCCGGGATAGATTTCGGCTTTTATGGAAACCGGTTTAAGCTTATCGGGAGCTTTTATGTGAATATCGGTTCCGTCTATTTCAACAGAAGTGCCGGTTTGTTTTAGTTTTTTGGTGAAATTGCCTAAATGCTTGGGATTGCAACCGGTGAGGGTGAGCTCCGAGCCCGGAAACATGGCTCCGGCAATCATAAAAGTACCTAATTCAATACGATCGGGATCGTTAGAATATTCAATTCCTGATAACTCATCTACGGCTTTTACGGTTAGCGTGTCGGTGCCTATGCCTTCAATATCAGCTCCCATTTGAACCAAGAAGTTACAAAGCTGCACTACATCCGGTTCTTTGGCGGCGTTATGAAGGGTAAATTTTTTAGCTTTTAAAACCGCTGCCAGCAATAAGTTTACCGTAGCGCCTACGCTGCTGGGTTCTAAAGTAAAGCTTCCGCCTTCGGTTTTTTCGTCTGCTTGGGCAATTACATATCCTTTCTCCAGCTTAATAGATATTCCCATGGCTTCCATGCCTTTCAGGTGCAAATCAACGGGACGAGGTCCCCAAGCACAGCCACCGGGCAATGAAACTTTTCCGTAGCCGTGTTTTCCTACCAAAGCACCCAGCATATAAAACGATGCCCGCATTTTTCGTACCAAATCATAGGGGGCTTCCAGATGGTTAACGCGGGTTGGGTCTATCACCAGCGTGTTTTCAGATTCGCTAAATTGCACGGGCGCGCCCACTACACGAATCACATTATTGAAGGTGTAAATGTCTTGCAGCCGGGGAATGTTATAAATGGTGGATGGCGAGTTGCCGAGCAGTGAGGCAGCCATAAGTGGCAAAGCAGCATTTTTAGAGCCGCTGATGGGAATAGTTCCTTTCAGAGGATTGCCGCCTTCTATAATAAATTTATCCAATGGGTTCGATCTCCAGTATAGGTGAGTTTTTTTCTAATGAATCGCCGGTTTCGGCACTTAGCTCGGTGATAGTTCCGCTTATCGGAGCTTTTAATTCGTTTTCCATTTTCATGGCTTCTAAAATTACCAAAGGCTGATCTTTTTCCACTTCATCGCCTTCAGTTACCATTAGTTCCAGAATTTTACCGGGCATTGGTGCTTTCAGAATTCCTTCAGCAGTAGCAGCTCCGGTTTTGAACCCGAGCCGGTCTAAAAGCAGTTCCTGCTCATCCTTCACATCAACCGAGTGCCAAACGCCGTTCATCGAAAAACGAATTTCTGAGCCGTTGTACTCTACATTATCCAGCTTATAAGTTTTTGTTCCCGTACGCAGAATATATCGGCCATTTACGAGCTCAAAATGAAAGTTTCCTGATTGTTCTGTCCCGGTAAAGGTGTTCTTTTCTGCGTCAATTTCTATTTCGTGCGGGGTGTCCCCAATAGTTGCTTGAAATTTCATTTATTCCTTTTCATGTGATTAATTCCGGACTTGGTGATTTGATAAGTTGCATCCTGAACATTATCAGAATCGAAAAACGGGGTTCTATTTTCTGCGGGGTGATCAGGATTTATGACTTCGATAAGCCGGGAATTCATTAAATTGATTATATCATCCCGGAGTTCGCCAAACTTCAGCTCCGTTTCTTCCATTATAACGGAAAAGGGCTCGGGGAAAATGAGTCGATCTAATATTTTTCGTTCCGAAGGAGTTAATTTTCTCATACGGTTAAGATAGAGCCCCTCTAAAATTATCACAAATTATAAGCGGTAAAAAGATTGATTTTGTTTTAAATGCAGGCTTCCGAAAATTTCTTTTTAAATTAGCGTTATTCATCGAAAAGTGTTGTACTGATTGTTATCTTGAGTCATGTTTAAAGTAGAAAATACTATATTATCTGAAGACATTGCTACCGCTAAATTTGCGTGCGACTTGCCGCGTTGTAAAGGCGCCTGTTGCGTAGTTGGCGATGCCGGAGCTCCGGTTTCTAAAGAGGAGGTACCGATTTTGCATAAAGCCTATCACACCTTAAAAGATGAATTGCGCCCCGAAGCCGTAGAAGTTGCAGAGCGAGACGGGGTGGTTATCGGGACGGCTCAAACCGGTTACGAACTTTCTGCCGTAGATAATGCCGAATGCGTTTTTGTGCAGTATGATGAAAACGAAGTAGCTTATTGCGCTATTCAAAAAGCTTACTTTGAAGGCCGGTTCGGATGGGAAAAACCCATTAGCTGCCACTTATTTCCGGTTCGGCTGAGGCGCATAGCTGATTTTGATTATGCGAATTTTGAGTATGTTCCCAAACTATGCTCCGTTGCATGCGAAAAAGGTAAAGACGAAGACATTTATTTAGCTGAATTTCTTGAAAAACCATTGGTTCGCCGATACGGTGAAAAATGGTATCAAACTTTTATGGAAGCTTGTAAAGAAATTCGTAATAAAGGTGATTAATGCTCCGTAATCGACAGAATTTAGGACAAAAACAGCAGCAAAGCCTACAGCAAAAGCTTTCTCCACAGCAGTTGCAGTACATCAAACTGCTGCAGCTGCCTACCATTGCCTTTGAGCAGCGCATTAAGGAAGAAATGGAAATCAACCCGGTGCTGGAAGAGATAGATCAGGATGCTGAGGAAACGCTAAGCCTTTCGGAGATGGAAGACGAGCAGGCGAAGGAAGAATCTGAAGATGCTTTGGAAAGCCTGGATGATCATGAGGTGGATTGGGATGAGTTTGAAGCTAATACAGAATATGACGGCGAGAATTACAGCACTTCCTACAACCCGGATATTGAGGAGTGGAAGGAGCTGCCCAATCCGTACCATGCATCTTTTTTAGAGGAGCTGGAGCGACAGGTGTCTTTCTTAGACCTCACAGAAGAAGAAGAACTTATTGCCGACCAAATATTGGGCTCGCTGGATGAGGACGGATATTTTAGGCGAGAGCCGGAGGCGGTGGTTGATAATATCGCTTTTAATAAAGGCGTGCTGGTTGATGAGGAAATGGTTGAAAATGTGCGAAAAAAGATTCAGCAGCTTGATCCCATTGGCGTGGCTTCGCGCGATTTAAGAGACTGCCTGCTTATTCAGCTAAAAGCTTCTAAAAAGGATTTACCGGCTCGCGGACTGGCTATCCAAATTGTGGATAAGGCCTGGAAGGCGTTTGAAAAAAAGCATTTTACCAAGCTGCTGCAACGGTTTAATATTGAGCGGGAGGAGCTGCAGGAAGCGTTTGATGCCATTCGTCAAATGGATCCGCGTCCCGGAGCTGTAGCTTCCGGAATGGAAGAAACCCAGAATTATATAGAGCCCGACTTTGAAGTGTACTGGAATGAATCGGGTGAGGGAGGAAATGAGCGCGGTGAATTTGTGATTAACTTAAATCAGCGGAATGCTCCTTCGCTGCGGATATCTCCGGAATATGAGCAGATGTGGGAGGAAATAAAATCTAAAAAGAAGAAAAAGACGGATGAAGACACGCATTCTTTCATGCGGAGTAAAATAAATTCAGCCCAGTGGTTTATTGAATCCATCCGCCAGCGGCAGAACACGCTCATGAATATCATGAAAACAATTGTGGCGCTGCAGGAAGAGTTCTTCAAGTTTGGTGAAGGTTTGAAACCCATGATATTGAAAGATGTAGCCGAACGAATTGGAATGGATATTTCCACTGTTTCGCGGGTGGTGAATGGCAAATATGTACAAACCTATTTTGGGGTTTATGAGCTGAAATATTTTTTTAATGAAGGACTGGAAACCGAAAGCGGAGAGGAAGTATCAAACAGAGAAGTTAAAAACCTGCTGCAAACTATGATTGATGAGGAAGACAAACAAAAGCCTTACAGCGACCAGGAGTTGACAAATATGCTGAATGAAAAAGGTTTTAAAGTGGCTCGCAGAACGGTTAGCAAATACAGAGAACAGTTAAATCAGCCGGTTGCCCGAATGAGAAAGCAGGTTATTTAATGTGGAGAAGTTGCTCCGAAATTTTCATTCTACAACTGCTAACCCGAATTATTCATGAAAATAGAAAAAATAATATTTAAGTAGTTGTTATTAATTTATATAATTGAAAACAGCTATAGCCCAAATTTGAGTGTCACTTAATAGGCTTCGAAATTTGCCCGTGTGCTGCGTTGGACTGAAAATAGTTGCTCAAGGTACGCAGGTACCTTTCCGCTACCATTTTCAGTCCGCCTTGCTCACAACCAAATTTCTTTGTGAATAATCCGGGCTAAGTGTTCATAAATCAAATCGTTTATATACTAACTAAGTAGAAATGGCCACATTCTATTTCTCGCGGAGTCTCGCAGTGCCTCAGCGAAACACTGCGTCAAACTCTGCGGAACTCTGTGTGAACCCAAAAACCGAACTTAATTTTGGGGTAACTTCTCATTTAATGTGAAATTTATTCTCTCCAATAAATAACAGGGGTGAAGCCGGAAGTATTCTGAGAGAGGCGAGCATACAGCGCCTGAACTTCTTGCCAATTGCTGAGCTGTTCGGTCAGTAAATAAAACCTTCCTTTTTCGAACTCGTAAATTTTTGTGTTCAGCGAGAAATTGACATCCATTTCTGCTGATTTTACACTTGCCAAATCTCGATTTTCAAAAACCCCAACCTGTATGTGGAATACAGCACTATCTGTTGAAGTATTTGGGATATAGGCTTGTATAAAAATGCTTTCACTAAAGCCTTTTTCTTTCAGGGATTTCAGTTTTCGGCGAGCGTCTTCAATATTTTCTAAGGGTTCTGTAAGTACACGATATGCTCCCGATGCTTGCTGAGTAAGCACTAAATTCAGTCCGTGTCTGGTTTGCATACTGTTTTGGTATTGTTCAGCATTTTCTTGTTTTTGAAAGGCTGCCAGCTGAATTTGATAGCGAGTGGCAGTGAAAGCCGGTGCATGATTATCACCGCAGCTCAAAACCAAACCGGCTACATGTTCAGGGAAAAAGCGTGAAATAAAGGATAACGTATTTTTGGCTGCAGTTATAGAGTAAAAGCTTGAAGAACGTACAGCAAATGCAGTATTTCTGTTATAAACCTGAAAGGGAAGGGTGGTTTCTTTTTCACTTTTATCGACAGCGCTCAAGCCTGCATTCAGAGAATTGAAGCCGGCTATTTGAACACCGAATTTACATGTATTATTCAGCTGTTTAAAATCGAAGAACTGAGCGGATGAGTCGGCCGGAGGTTTGCCTGAATAGTACAGGCGAATATCCACGCGCCTGTTTACGGCTTTGTTCTTATAAATAGGTAGTCCATATCTGTCATCGTTGGGAACCAGTGGTTTTGAATCTGCAAACCCTGAGGCTTTCAGGCGATTGGTTTCTATCCCCATGCCTTTAAAATACTTCACCACGTTTACGGCGCGGGCGGTGGAAAGCTCCCAGTTTGAAGGATAAGCTCCCGAAGTGATTGGGGTATTATCGGTGTGGCCTTCCACCTCAATGTCAAAATCGTTATAGCGGTTTGATTGTATGGCTTCCAGAACATCGTCAAACAGCGGAAGTGCCTGCTGTTGTAAAGTTGCGCTGCCCGAGCGGTATAAATCGTCGCTGCTGAACCGAATGCGAAGGTCGTTCAAATCGCGAATAACGGTTATGTAGCCTGCATCAATTTGGCGGTCTAATGCTTGTTCCAGTTCTTTTTGAACCTGCTTAATGGGCGTGGTGATAAATGGAGTTTCTTCCGGGGAGGAAGCAAATAAAGCGGAAACTGAAGAAGGCTCATCGTCGGTAAACTTAGAAACAGAAAGTAATATGATGAGAAAAGCCAGCAGAATAGTCAAAATATCCAGATAGCTGACTTGCCAGCTGTTTTCTTCCTTAGATTCATCGGCAGAATCCGGATAAAAAGAATGCTTAAACTCTGGTTTTGATTCCTTTTTCAAGGGATAGGAGAATTAAATTATTGAACTTAAATCTGGTGATTTTTACGCTGTAAACGAGCCTGAAGGGTATCATAAATTTGAAGCGTAGTTTTTTTCTGTTCTATCAGCAAAACACCTTCAAGCAAGAGCTTTTCTCGAAAATATTGCAACGATGCAATGTTATTCATTTTACTGGCCATGGGGGTGAAAATGAAATTCCCGATAATTATACCGTACAAAGTAGTCATAAGTGCAGCAGCCAAACCGGAAAGCAGGGCTTGGGTATCATCAAAGCCGGAAAGAATCACAATCAACCCAAACAGTGTTCCCAGCATCCCAAAAACGGGTGCAGATTTTCCCATACTTTGTATAATGGTATTTATTTTTTGCTGACGGGTGTAGCTTTCTTCAATGTTTGCTTCCCCAAGTTCTCTAAGCTCTTGGATAGTGTAGTTGGTGTCTAAAATGGAAAACAAGTACCCCAAAAACTCACCTTCATACTGTGCTGCAAGCTCGTTTACCGTTTCTTGTTTATTGATTTTCATTCTTTTTTGCCATTCAATAATCATGCTAACATCGTTGGCAAGCACTTCGTCAGTCACCCCGCTATATGTAAATAGCCGAAAACTTTGGCCAATGGCTGTTATTACATCTTTAAAAGGATAGCTGATAAAAACACTGGCAAAAATACCGCCAATTACGATAGCAAGACTCGGAAGGTTCAAAAACTCAAGATTGCCGGGAATAACGTTATAATAAGTCACACCGGTAACTATCAGTGCACCCCAAACCAGTATAACCGCCGAAACACAAAAACCAAGGATATTTAAAAGAGAAGTTCTCATATATTTCTAACGAAAATTCCGGTTATAACTATCGTTTATAAGGCCTTGATTTTTCAGCTCATTAGTAATGAATGGAAGCGAGGGGATGGGGATGTCCGGATCAAGCTCCAGCGCCTTTCTCCACTCCTGTGCAAATTTATCTTTTTGGCCTAAGGCAAGATATATGTTACCTCGCAAAGCCATTACATCCGGTGTTTCTTTAAATGAAGCAGCTTTTTCAATTAAATACATCGCATTATTATATTGGCGTGCATAAAACTGCTGCTGGGCCAGTATATAATAAGTAGTTAAGCCGTTAGCTCTGCTTTGATGCCGGTTATAGAGCAACTGTTTATATTTTTCTTCTAATTCAGCTTTAAGCTTTTCTTCGGCCTTTTTTTGTTGGCGTGCTTTTTCTTCAGCTGCAGATAAGGTATCGGCTGTTTCGGTTAACTCTTTTTGAGGTGGATTGACCGTGGCTGATAATTCTTTGGATGAAGTGCATCCTAAGCTAAGAAAAATCAATAATGAGGCAGTCAATATCAGTGCGAGTGTTTTCATAAGCCCCTGTATTGATTAGCCACACGACGGATGTTGCCCATCAGCACATCTTTGGCCTTATTGGACAGTTCGGCATTTTGTTCTTCTCCTTGCTGAATTTCCATGCGAATAAGCCGCTGCTCGCGTGATGGCCGAACCGATAACACAGCATCTGCTATTTTAGAGTCTAAATCAGAAAGCGCAGCTACTAACGTTTGGGTTTCCAAAGGCGCAAGTGCTTCTTGGAGAAGATCTTTATCCAGCTGCGGGATATCCTGTATGGTAATAAATTGTTTTTGGATGATGCTGCCTGCCGGCGAACCCATAGCTTTCAGCTCTTCTATGTACGTTTCCTGCTCGGCAACGGGAAGTTTTTCCAGAATAGGCAGAATTTGATCGGTACCGCTTTTCTGCTCTCTGTCTTCTTCTGTAATCTGCATGGCTTTGTCGAACAGGCGCGATGAAATTTCCTTGTGATCCTGATAGGAAAGGGCGTTCAGTTTAGTCATTCCCAGCATTACTGCGGCGGAACGGTCGCGGTCTAATAATTCAAACACTTTTGTTGAACGGTCTTCCGGCAGATAATCTATCACCAGAGCCGAAACCATGCTGCTCTCACCTTCAAGCAGGCGTGTAATTTGCTCATCTGTAATGTGAGCAAGAAACTTAAACAAGTTTAGCTGTTGGTGTTTCACAAAAGAAGATGAATGGATATCGGTATATAAAAAGGTACTGTTAAACTCTCGCGCTATAGCAATTTTTTCGTTGAAGGTCTGAGGGGCGAGTTGCTTAATTTCGTTCAGAATAGCACGGTAATCTTCTTCTTCTAACTCACTTTTTAGAGATTTAATTACGTGTTTATCTACACTGCAAACAACTTCAGCTGCTTTTTTGGCACCGGAAGAACCGTCTTCTTCCAGCCAGTACTCAAACAATAGGGCAATTTCTTTAGGGCGATTAAAAAAGTGATTTGTTAACAGATCAATCGGGTTTTCTGGAGCTTTCTGAGCAGCGGTAGGTTTGGTATTTATGGAATCATTGTTTGTATGAACCGGGGCCGGATCGGTTTCGGCTTTAAGCTGATTGCGCTGTATATTTTCCGGATAGACAACTTTTGGTTTATCTGTGAACCGATTGATGAGGAGCATCAGTGCTACTAAAATCAGAAGAATCAGCCCGGGCACATATTGTTCCAGAGAGGCAAACATGCCCTTGGGCTCCGGCTGTTTAATTTCGACGGCCGGTGAGGGAGAGTCGAAGCCAAAATTGGGCATTACTAACTGAGAAATAGAAATTCTGTCGCCTCGGGCTTCATTGGTTTTTGCGGCTATTCCGGCAATTAACTTCATGAAGCCCAGCTGGGAAGAGCTAAAAGAAGAATCGGCAAAAACATCTACCTGAATTTGCTTAATGCGCAGTGTGCGTACCGTGTTTTCATTGATGACGGTTTCGGTAGCACTGCTTTGCAGCTGGCGCGTAACTCGGTTTTCTTCCGGTAAAAATGGAAGCCCGGGCATCATTATATCAGGTTGTGGGGCACGTCTTATCTGGTTTTGTGTAGTGGAATACACCTCGCTTACCATCTCTGCATCTATATTCACATCCACAAAAAACTTTCTGTGATCAAAGTAGTTGGATAGAATTTGTATGATTTGGGTATCATAACTTTGCTCTAAAGAAGCTACCTGGAGTTCTAAAGAACGGGTTACGTTTTCCCGGATAGGCTGGGCGTTTACTGTTATAAAAGAGGTGCCTACCATCAAAAATAACCCAAGCGCAGAGTATGTAAAAAAGCAGAGTAAGCTATTTTTAATTTTGTTCATAAATGCAAAACGAAACCCTATTTTCGGTATTATTTTCAACAGCATCCGGTTAGTCAAACAGCTCTGTTGTAATCATTTCATCCAAAACTTCCATGTCAGGAATATAAATATCAGGATTGAATTGAACGGCTAAGTCCCAGTATTTTTGTGCTTCTTCTTTCTCGCCCTTAAGGTAATATAAACTACCTTTTAGAGCATATCCTTGAGCAGTTTCAAAAATTTCTAATGATTGTTCTACCAATGTTAGAGCTTTTTTAATTTCCCGGTTATAAAAAGCATTTTGCGCCAGAATAATAAGCCGCAGTGTTTCATCAATACGCTTCGAAAGCTCTTCTTGATATGTTAAGATGGAGGCATCATTTTTAATGGCTTCTGCCATAGAAACCTCATCAATTTTATCTTTGGCAGGCGGCTGGAAGTCTTCCGGAACCAGTAAAAAGCTGAGCCCTTCAATAAAATCTCCTTCAGGTATAGCTTTCACTTCAAACTCAATTTGGGCCGGCAGCGACTTACTTTTCAGAATATCGAGCTGGGAACCGTCCACCTCAAGGGTGTACTTTCCGGGAGGAATTTCATAATCATAAAAACTACCGTCCGAGAAAGTGCGAATTTCCTTACTGAAGTCTCCATCTTTTTTCGATAAGAGCACCTTCAAACCGGCCACTCCTTTTTTATTTCCATTCTCAAACTGTCGCTCTACCAGCCCTTCCATCACTCCGGACATATAGAAAGGTATTTCCACTTTTTTGAAGCGGTTGGGGTCGGTAATCATGCCAAAATTCTCGAACTCCGGAACCAGCATCGGGTTTTTAATTTGGCTTTTATTCATTTCCATATTGTAGTAAAAATAGGGCTGCATTTGTGTGTAGTAGAGCACACCATTTTTAACGGTGCTGGTGGCACCCGAGCGCTGTACGCGAACGGCATTGCTTTCTATGGCCTCATCGCCTTCATCAAAAGTTCCGCTGTTATTATTATCCACAAAAAGCTGTATAGCCGCTCCGGAACGCCCAACCTGATCGCGACTGGTGAATATCATATTGTTGTAGTTGGTGTCGTAACCGATGGAGCCACGGAGGTTTTGGGTGAAGTTATTGTTGTTATGAATGTTGCTGTAGGTAGTGCTGGAGCGTACTTTATCGAAATCTATAACCAGACTGAACCGCAATGAGTTGAAATTACGATTGAAATTGCGCCCGTAAGTAAGCTGAAATCTTCCTTTCTGAAATACATTTCTGGAAATTACTATCTCTGCCGATTCAACCTGATCAGCCTTGGGCTGATAGCGCATTTGTGCCCGCAAAAAGACTCCGCGTAAATAAGCCGGCATATTTCTGTTTCTGGAAATATTGTAGGTAGCCGAAGTTTCTACATAAGAAGCCAGAGTTGGGTTGAAGGGATCAATTTTTCCGGCGTAGCGATCGCTGTAGCCTACGCGTACATTCAGCTTTCCGATGCGCGAGTTGGCATCTAACCGAAGCGTAGTGGACGAGTTTGTAGGTCGAATTCTGGAAAATGTGGAAGCTCGAATGTTAAACGGCAAATTCCCGAATTTAAAAGGATAAAAAATACTGGCCACCAGCCGTTCTTCATCGTTAGATGGATTGTAAATGCCAAAGCCGCCGGTAAATCGAGTATAATCGAAATTAAAGCTGGCCGAGTTGGGATAAATCACGTTAATCAACCCGCGATAATACGCTTCTGAAGCCGCCTCGAGCGTAACAATGTAGTTTGAAGCTATGCGTGATGACAAGCTGGTGGTAAAAGTAGGAAGGTCATCGTGAAAGTCGTCATAATACTCTACGCCGGCTTTGGCGGTCAGCCAATCGGTTACACCATAAGCTCCGCTGCCCTGTACGGTCATGCTACGGGAAGTTTGGCCAAAAATAGGATTATCCAGCTGCCCCGCATTAATGGTGTAATTAAACATTCCTTCGGGTTGAAAGCTAAAGGGAACCTGAATACGTTCGGAGCGCTCAATAATTTGGCCGGTAGGGCCGTAAATTTTTAAATCCAGCTGGGAGGCGCCGTAGGTAATGGGAGTGAGGAAGCGGTAGTTGCCCAGCTCGTCAGATTGTTGGAAATCTATGAGCGCGTTATTCATATACAGCTCTACTTCCGACTGTGGAATGGTGCTTCCCTGTACTTCAAATTCATCAAAAAGGCGGCGCGGCTCAATCGGCTCGTTTGAGAGGCGAATTCCGGTGTATGCATTTCGGCTGAAACCGTCGGTAGTGGTTTGCCCGATGGTGATTTTAGTGAGCCAGGGCTGATCGCGGTACATGTAGCGCCAGCGCAGATTATCGGTAGAAAAGTTGGTGAAGCTCTCAGAATAACTGCCAAAAATGGAGCCTTGTAAATCCCCGCCATACACCTGCATCCCAATATTAGTGTTGAAATTATATACCTGGTTTTTATCGGCAATGTTGGCAGAGAGATTATAATCTACAAATCCACCGTCCAAAAACGGACGTTCACGGTCGTATTTCAGCTCATATTGTTCTTGCTGAAACCGGTTGGCATCGGCCAGGCGCCTTCTTTGCCGGCGGAGTGCTTGCGCCACGGCAGGAAGCTCCTGCTCAGTTTCCAGATTAAGCGCAAGATTGTTGAAGTCTATGGAAAAATCTAAATCAAAAGCTTCATAAAAAACATCGGCACGCAGGTACGTATCAATTTCTTTGATGATATAATCATCGGCTTGCAGGGGAAAGCGTTCATCACCAAACGTAATGTAGCCGTTTTGTACGTTAACCTTGTAGGGGATTCTGTCTAAACCAAACTTGCCGTCAATAACCAGCCCCTTTACGGTATGGTCTATATTAAAGAGGGAGAAAAGCTCAGAAACCGGTAGGTAAAACTCATCGTTTTTGTAATAAGAAATAACTACCGAATTAATAATACCGCGATGGCGGAAGTCGAGATATACCTCAAAAGCGTCGTCGTCGGTATCTTGAGCCTTAAGGTTTTGAGTTGGAAACCCAAGGCAAAAAATAACAACAGATATAGTTAATATTGAGGATTTCCAACGGTTTAGCACCTTTAGGGGATAGTTATAGTAGTGGTTGCGGTGACGGGTTGCATTTGAACTAAGTTATCTGGAGAAATATCACTTCTATTTGTGGCAAATTCTACAGTCAGCTTATAGGTTCCACTTGGTATATCTTCAGTTTTAATAATATGTCGTTGCGTGCCGCCGATATGAATTGTGGTTGATATAGGCGATTGAGCAACAACATCACCGGAAGAGGATTCAAGAGTTGAGGTGATTGTTCCTAAAAAGGGGGAATTTCCTACTCTATCATAGTCAGTATATATAATGAGACTATCATTGCTAAAAGACGTTCTTATTTTTTCAATGTCAATACCAGTAGTAACATTTCCCTGCTTGTAGAATAAACTTGTTATTTGTTCAAACTTGACACCTATCCTTGCTGATACTTGATTATCAGCTTCAATCTCTACCGGTGGACTTTGAGCCATAGAAGTAGTTTTAATTCTACTCCAATAAGTCCCATCAGAAGTATTTGAAGGAGATGAAACTCTTATTCTCACAATCTGTCTCTGATTAGGCTGTAGAACAAAGTTTTTTGGGAATGCCTTTACACTATTAGCAATAGAATGTTCTTTTTCTGAGGCTTCATCATCATATATATATTCTCTATTACCTAATGAATCCGTTTTGTTATAAGAATAAATAAATTCAACAGATATTTCTTGTGGGGTATTAGATCCATTAATAACCATGTAAGTACCAAACCGATTGCTATCATCAATGTATAGGTTGGTTGGTGCAATGGTTACTTGGGCAACTACTTGAAAGCTATAGGCCAACGATAGTAAGAGCAGGTAGAAGAATTTATTTTTCATTGTTATTTGGATTTTAATTGCAAAAAGTACTCTAAACTACTAAAAAAAAAGGAATTCTTATTTACTAAATGGCGTATAACTTTTTTAAAAAAAAAGTCTCATTACAACACTGTAATGAGACTTAAATAAATTAGAACTCTTCTTAGTTATTAGTAATAGTAAGAGTAATAGTTGCGGTATAAGTATCAGCCGGTTGAGAAGAAGTTGGCGACACTGTGCCTCCTAACCATACATACGCTTCTCCAGCATTAACACCAGTACCAGGTGTTAAACCAGTTAATCCAGTATTTGGGTCAAAAGTAGTAGCACCTGATTGGTTATCTGAAGTATTCCAAGATGCAGAGGATGTACCAAAACTAATTGGCATATTAGCAGAAGTAGTTCCACCTACCAAATTAGTTGGTAATGTACCAAAAGAAATATCGAAATTACTTGCATCACCAATTCCGAACTTACCTGCTTCTGTTTCACTTGGTAAAACTGTTTTTGGGGTGTTTCGCGTGACAGTCCCAAATTCTAGGTCAGTAAGGCCAGTTACGGTTAGTCCTGCAGTAACTTCAGCATTGGCTGCGATATTATCTGATACTTGCGCAAAAGCAGCACTTGAAAAAACAGCTGCGAGAGCGAATACGGAAAGGATTGTTTTTAGATTTTTCATAATCGTGAGATTTAGTTTGTTGGGTTGTTTAATTTCTGTTCAAAAATTATCGAAGTTCTTTGTGTAGTCCAAGTTAGATAGTCTTAATTAAAACGTCCTAACCTTTGCTGAAACCTTAGTTTAGAGCCAATGCATAAGTTGGTTGGTCTAACATAGGAATGATTAATCTTAGTTATGTTTAGATTTCTTTAATGTTTGGAGCCGAAGGTTGAATAGTGGGGAGTGTATGGTTTCGAATCGGGATTGGCCGGGATTTTGTGGATTTTCAGGATTAGTAAAAAACAGTTCTCTACAAAACTACAATAATGCGGTCTGGCTCGGTTCGGTACTGCCCCGCCGGGGCAGGGTTGTGGGGCCAACTATGTAGTTTTATACAAACATACCGTCCCGATGGGACGGGCACTGCTCCATCAGAGCAGTATGTTTGTAAACCAAAAAAGTTAAGCAGTTCCCGCTCCGTAGGTGCGGTATGTTCTTTTGAGGACGAGTTTAAACCAGGTGCACGGCAAAAAGGTTAAATCAAGCAAAAAAACCACACCCCAATAAATCGTTCATCACAAATCGGTCGTTCGGTCTATCGCAAATCATTCCAAACTGTGATAGATGTGATGTTCAAGATTAATGTGATGGTCATTGCCATAGGGAGAAACTTTGCAAATCACCAACTTCACCGAATCCTAACAGGACCCTTTCTCTGTCTCGGCTTTATCCCGAATTTCGGGGCTCCGGCTCACCTAAAAAACTTTCCAAACCTTAGCACCGCCGCAAGTAAAGAGGACGCAGTAGTAAGTTTATGAGTTGTTTTAAAAGCATAAGGTATTCTGCAACGGAGTATAATAACCAGTGCAATCCCGAGTCCTGAATTCTGACTCCTGAAAACAACGCGCCTCCTTCTTTGGCGCGCTTGCGCGTTAGGGAAGGAACAAGGATGGGTCCCGGTGCCAAGGGCAAAATTGTCTTCATGTGGATGAAACAGCCGCTGCCCAACATCCCAAACACATTCACGAGACTGCCGCGTCGTGCATTCTTTGGCTGTGCAGCCCAAAGAATACTACTCCTCGCAGAAGAAGACTTTTGCGAGGCGCTGCTCTGGAAAACATGCCCGTTAAATAAATCGCCGAAGCAATCTCGGGAAATATGGCAGCTAACCACATCAACGCTTGCCGTAGCAAGTGCGCTGCTCGATGGCGCTTCGTATTCACTGCGTGCGGAATGACGGGTGGTGGGGAGTGCATGGTTTTGAACCGGGATTGGCCGGGATTTTGCGGATGTGCAGGATTAGTAAAAAATAGTTCTCAACAAAACTACAATAATGCGGTCTGTGCTCGGTTCGGTACTGCCCCACCGGGGCAGGGTTGTGGGGCCAACTATGTAGTTTTATACAAACATACCGTCCCGATGGGACGGGCACTGCTCCATCAGAGCAGTATGTTTGTAAAACCAAAAAAGTTAAACAGTTCCCGCGCCGTAGGTGCGGTATGACGGGTTGTGAAGGGCAATTAACAATTAATCAATCCCAATTCAATCGTAATCTACGCTTAGGATGATGTCGGCGGTGTATATGCCGTTGGGGATGTTGCCTACATCAATGGCGCCATAAACGTAGATGTACATTTCTTTCCAGATGTCTTTTTCGCTTTCGGCAGCTGTGTTTTCATGAATTGAAATAAGTCTTCCGCTTATGGGGAGTACTTTTGCGTTTTCTACCTTATTTGTACCGGTGTTATTATACGCCATTTCTAATTGCATCGGAATTTGTGCAACTGACGGAGCATTTTCATTTACCAAGGCTTCAGGGTATTGCAGGCTTAAATAAATATTTTGAGTGCGTATGGCCCGGATGCTGAATACGCCCATGTTTACATCACCCAGCCGAATTTGAGTTATACCGGAATTGGTTACTTGCGTACCAAAATCTAAGTTTTGCTCTACCGTGGCACTCAGTTCCGGCTCAACCCGAAGTTGCAGGTTTATAAATTGTGCCTGCACCGGTGTAACAAAAGCAAGGACACAAAAGGTGAGCACAACAGCAATATGAAGGCCCTTGTCAGTCATAGTTCACAGTAATGGTAATTTCGCCCGAATAGCTGCCGGCATCCTGATTGCCTACGTTTAATGCTCCGTATATATAGAGAAATGCCGTTTCGTTATATAAGGCCGGGTTGTAGCCTTCATAAACGGGAGTGGGTGGCGGGCCGGGCGGCTGATTTCCACGAGCTAATATGGGGAATTGCGCAGTGGCTACATTAGAAGCTACCTGCATAAGCACGGCCTGATTGGTGTTATTGTTTCCACGGTTGGCGTAAGCGGCCTGAAGGGTAAAGGGAATGCAATTGGTGTTGGTGCCGTTGCAGCTGATGTCATTTCCTAAAAACAGGTAATTGTCGGCTGTTACATCCACAATTACATCTAAGTATTTTACGCCTTCAATCATCAGTACTTTGGCGTTTAAGAGGTCTATTTGTTTGAGGCCTTCATTCTGGATAACCATGCCAAATTCTAAATCTTCGGCGGGATTCAGCTCTGTAATACTGACGGCATATTTGCTGCTGAAGTCTCCAAAGTCAATTTCTTGGGCGTGTGCGCTGTTTACATTAAAAAGTATAATCATCAGTCCCAAAAAAGCAGACAATCCGTACCTGCGTATCTGATAAACAGCAACGATTTTAGAATGAGCTATTTTGTGAAATGCAGTCATTATATATAATCTATTTCAATAGTGAAATCGCCTTCATAATTACCGGGAGCGGCGTTTTCAAGATTCACGCGGCCGCCTACCCAAATGTAAAATCGTCCTTCGCTGTTAAACCGAATATTTCGATTGTCAAGTTCCAGCAATTCGGAAGTAGCCTGATCATCTTCGGTATTGCCGGATATTTCGTATTCAAAAGTCAGGGAAGCGTTGCCATCAATTTGTGAAAGAATGCGTTCGGGCAAATAGTTGAGGCGGAATTCGGCTTCCGGGGTACCAATGGCAATCATAAAACCTGCGTTCAGGTTGTTAACGGGGTTCACATAAATCTCTTTTTGGCCGGGTTGTAAATTCCCGAACTGCATGGTGTTTACGGTGATAAGCTCAATAGATTGTATGACTTCAGCACTGACATTTATTTGGGCAGATATTTTGTCACTATCCTGAGCCTGCAGGTTTACAACCGAAGTGATAACTAATATGCTTGCTAACAAAAAATACCGCATAAGTGAACTAAATGATTAAGGGGCTGAGGCTTTTATCTTACCCTTAAAGTTCTCGCTTATGCAGATGGATTACCAGTTAATATATTTTAATGAGAAGGGCGTGGTTGGTTATTGATGGTTATTGGGAAATGGTTAATTGTTATTGGGGGTTTAGGGTAACTCCATCATTCGGCTCAGTTTGAGTAGGTAAGCTTTGTCTTAATTCTGAGAGCCGGGTGATGGAATGGTTTCCGTGGATTAGTTATTTGTTAACAGGATTTTCTTTATTAATGTCCAAAACCCATCCTGAGCATCACAGTACAAAACTTGTATTTCGTCTGACGGCTTCCCGTCCGTCTGACGATTGAGTAGGGCAAAGTTGTAATTAACACCCAAAATGCTTGGCTGCCGTTAATAATCGTCAGGCCACTTCAAAATGTATTCGGACAGCCCAAGCCCATTTACGAGACTGCCGCGTCGTGCATTCTTTGGCTGTGCAGCCTAAAGAATGACACTCCTCGCAGAAGAAACCCTTTGCGAGGCGCTGCTTTGTATAACTCTGCCCGGCAATTTAATCGCCGAAGCAATCTCGGGAAGTACGGCAACTCACTTCATCAACGCCCATGGTTTTTTCATTTCATACCCGGGCGTTGTTTAATATCCCAAGCCCATTCACGAGACTGCCGCGTCGTGTATTCTTTGGCTTTTGCAGCCCAAAGAATATCACTCCTCGCAGAAGAAACCTCGGAGCTTTGCGAGGAGGTAAAAAATTAGAACCAACTATATGGCAAAGGCATCAAAGTAAAGAATGGGAGTTTCAATCGGTTCACCCCGAAGTACTAAAATCCGGGCAGTGCTTTCTGTGAGCGTTTTCTTTGGGGTAACAACTTCAAAGTTGTAATTCAGCTGTTGGCCATTTAGGCGGCGCGAAAAACTGACTTCTACAGTAAACAGGCTGTCATTGTCGGCCGTGGCTCTCATGTTGGCAAAGCGATTGGACCCTAACGGGAATTGGTTTCCGGTAACACGAACTAGATCTCTGCCCGGCACAAAGGTGCTGTCTTCCATTTGCGAGGTCAGGTTTAGATTAAAGGTTACTTTAGTTTGAGCGATTCCGCTTAAAGGAATCAGAAAAAGAGCAAAAAGACTTAAAGTTATAATTTTATTCAACGTATTCATGCTTGCTTTATGAACTGTTTAACTTGCTTTTTTTGCGGGCTTGTCTTTCCAGTACACGATGGTGAAAATACTTTCGCGTGGGAATTCGGGAGGTACTTCGCTGAGCAGGCGGGTGTCATATACATAATTTTTGTCATAGCCTCTTCCGTTGGTCAAACCTACCGGGCCTCGGGTTTTTTGAATGATTCCTCCTAAAATATTTAACGTTCCCTTTCCACTGTAGGAACCTGTGTCATGCCCATCAACTCTGAATGAGGTGCCCAGTGCCATTATAGAGGCATGGATGGTTACATCCAGAGAGCCATGATCGGTGTTTGCATAACGGGATACTACAACATCGCCTTCACTAACTAAGCCCAATAAATCGGTTGAGTTTGGATCAGTTTCCGGATCGGTGTGATAGTTGATGTCTCCCACAACGTTAATTTCATGAGAAGAATGCAGGGTTGCCTTTCCTTTTAGAGTACCTTTTACATAAGCTTCCCCATCTATACTGATGATTCCCTGATAATCGGACAGCTTATATGAAGTTTCATTTCCGGTTGGATACCTACAGGGATAATACATATTGTAGTTTTTACAAGTGGTATAATCGTTGCTATAAGAAGTCTCAATTTCTTTAACATATCCGGTGCCGTCCGGGCCTTCATTTTCATTCACATAAAACTCAAGCCAGGCATCTGAGTTGAAAGTCAAACCAATTGCTTGAGCTCGATCGGTTAGGTCTTTAATTTGTTTTGAATCCGGAAGATCTCTGGTTCTGGTCATGTTAAAGTTAGAGCCGCCATTAAAATTAGGGGAAGTACTGCTGTTGTAAGCAATCCAATTATTGGGGCTGGTTATTAACCCATTAAAGGTTGGCGATCCGCGCATTCTAAACGTTCCGTTTGTATGAATGGGACCGGTTAAAACATCGTTGCCGCCAAACCAAATTTCTGTGCCACCACTCGTTCTCTCAGCATCCGAGAAATAGGAGAATTTAGAAAAGGAGTCGCGCTGCATAAGTACTTCTGTTTCTACGGTGTAGCCGCCATAAGTAGCTTCACTGACAAACAGCACTTTATATTCATTCCAGTTTTGCACGCTATGATCGATGGTTGTAAGCTCGGAACTGTTCATTCCATACATTTTTAATATGCCCTTGCCAGGATAGTTATGATCGGTGGTAATTGAATCGGTCCACTGCATATCGTACAGTAGATTTTGGATGGCATTATCAACTAAGCTGATTGAGATATTGCGCGCTTGCTGCTCGTAAAAGTGTTTGGTTGTTTCTTGTGGCAGCAGTTTAGTGCGGTTGTTGTTAGCCATTTGAATAATGCCCGAAACAATAACCAGGCCGCTTACTAAAAATAACATGGCACGTCCCATTTTTGCCTCCGTTTGTTAATAGGGTTTATTAATGTTGTTTGGCACAAAAGTACGCTGCCAAACAGCTCGATGGTAGTGATCAATGCCGGTAGAAAAATTAGACCGAGTGGGCTCCTCCGATTCAATAATTAACTTCACTTCAATACTGATATCGGACTGAAGTGAAAGAGAATTTACATCGATGGGAAGGCCCGTTTTAGAATCAAGATAAATCAGCTCAAAATACGTTACGGGAAATTTAGAGGTGCCGCTGCCATCTTTTCTGTACAAGTAATAATCGTTGGGATTGGATGAGCTTGTTACCTTATCCGTTTTTTTTGCTTCCCATATAACGTCGCCGTCAGCCGTTTTGAACTCAATTTTGTCATCATTTCCAATTACTATAGGCTTGATGTAGGTTACTGCATCATTATTATTATAACCAATGCGGTTTAAATCGTAGGAAAGTACATCCACAACGGCATTCATTTTTTGCTGGGTGATGGTATTGAGGGTGGTTTCCTGAGCAGAATTTGACATATTTATGTTAAATGCCAGTATGGAAAGCAGCATCAACCCGCCAATCACAAAACTTGTAACAACGCCTAAATTCATAACAAACCTGGTTATTTAGCAAAAGTTTTAATGAATTCCATTTCCAAAGCTGCAGGGGATGCGGCCTCATCCGAAGCAACATGTATAGTGATTTTATAACGCCGCTGCTTATATGAGTCCTCAATAAGCGTTGAGCTTCTGGTTATGGTGTACACTTCCTGAAATTCGTCATTAAATCCGTAGGTAACCGTTTGGGTGATGGGATTATTGCTGTATAAATAATCGCTGCTGGCCGGATTAACAAGCTTTTCATCTGCCCATCTTATCGCATCAATTTCACTTTGAGCCACACCAATTGCCCGATATTCTAAATTGGATTGTATGGCTGTGTTAGATGTTGCCTGAAAGCTTCGGGCCGTGTTCATGGTTAGCATTGAGAAAACCACCATGGCTGCACTTAAAAAAATTATGTCAGATACATCATTCATAATGGTAATTTTGTTCTCAGGTAACTAAAAGACTCGCTCACCTGCTATTTGTTACAAAATAAGTGCAATTAATTTTACCGGCTTTATATACAATCTTCTCAACCTGTTTATAATTAATTGCTTATGACTTCACGCAATTGGTCTGCCGGTCATTTAACAGCAAGCCAAAGCATGCATTGGATTCTGTTATAACGTAATGTACTTATTTTAAAGGCTAAATCAAGAATGTTGTAATTATTTAATGAGTACCATTTTGCGGGTTTTAACTTTCCGGTCAGTAATAATTCGGTACAAATAAATACCACTTGCTAAAGAAGCTGCGTTAAATTTCACGGTATGCGTTCCGGCCGGCAGTTTTCCGGAAATTAAGGTTTGCACTTTACGTCCCAGAATATCAAAAACTTCAAGCCGTACGTCCGTTTCTTCGGTTAAGCCAAAGGGTATGGTTGTAGCAGGATTAAATGGATTTGGATAGTTTTGATAGATGTAGAAGTCTTCCGGAATGGCCGCCTCAATATCGGCAGTGGTAATACGTAAGGTAAATCGTGCTTTCTTTTTGCTTTTCTTTTTAGCGGGAGAACCTTGCGTGGGCTGTGCTTTAAATAACTTAGCTTTAGAGCTGTACGAAAACGTATAACTGTTTTGTTCTCTAAAATTAATGTGCTCTCCGGTTTTATGGTCTATTAAAATGATGAGCCAGTCTTCCGGAATACTGCGCATGCCGGGAATACTCAGTGTATAGCTTCCCGAGGCGGTATTTCCATCCTTAAAGGCCTGAAAGTGAAGTGGAATATTTTGGCGGTGCTCAAATAAACGCGGCAGATTATTGATAGCCAGTTCTGTTCCATTGCTTAAGGTGGAGTATAGCTCAATATGCGAGGTTGAAAAGGGTAAAAGGCGAAGTGCATCTTTCTCGTCTCTTCCAAATTTTGCGCCACTGCTTAGCATTACATGCGTGGTTTTGCTGAGGTTGTTTCCTTCTGCTCTGATTTCGAGTACAGGATAAGCTGAATCTTCGGCTTCGTCACTGTCGCTATTCTGTCCTTTTATTCCTTTTCGAAGGAAGTTGCCACCGCTTGTTTTTGCCGTGCTTTTCACCTTCAATACCGGAGCCGGTGCGTTCGCTTTTATCCAAAAACCTTGAAATGGAGGAATGATTCCGCTGCCAAGCGAGCCGGTTTGTCCATTCCAGGTTAAATACTCTCCATTGCCGCTGTTGGCAGCCGGGTCCCAAATATAAATAGTAGATTCAATATTGGTTTTGGTCCATTTAGAAGCGTTACTCCAGTTTATAGCTGCTCCGTATGGATTCCCTACAAAATTCCAGCCTGAGTCGGCCGATGGCGTATAGGTAACGCCAAAATCAACTTCGGATGCTCCGGCTCCAAATTCCCTTCCGGTTACATCTAAAGTATCGGGGAGGGGATTGTTATAGAGCGGATCGGCAGAAATATCACCAAAAAAGTACACCCAATATCCCCGGCCCGAAACTACCTGATCGGTTGCGTTGCCCGGAGCTCGCAGGCGGTCGTTATCGGTGGCGGGTAAGCCTTCTTTATTGGTATGAAAGTTTTCAAGATACCACATTACGTTGGGCTGAAGGGTATCTCCGGGATTGGAGCCGGTGCTGTAGGTTGCCCCGGCATAGCCTTGCGTGAGGGTGCCGTCCAGAAAATCACCAAAGGAAGAAAGTACCGGTGAGGAAAGCATCCGCCAGCCGCGCACGCCTGTTATTGCCCGCTGAAAGCGAAGATTCCCGGAGCTGTACGAATGCGTGCTTGCAATCAGATTAATGTCGCTTGGAACTAACAACTCACCATCGGTTAGCGTAAGCGTATTTGTTATGGTTAAATCAGCTGAAATAGAAACGGTGCCGGGATTATCAATTTCGATATTTCCGAAACTGTTGGGGCTTATAAGCTCCTGATCAGAGCTGCCATTAAAAATCACGGTTCCCAAAGAAACGCCCTGTATGTCTAAATTTCCCCCCACAGATAACACATCATTATTACTGCCTAAAATATTACCATCGCCGGTTACATCACCTGAAACGGTGAAGTTGGTACTTCCTGAAACCGTTAAGCTGGCATTTGCTTCCAAAGACAGTGCTGAAACGACCGTGTTGGGCTGATTTACTACAGGAAATTCATTCCCTACAGCCGGACTGGCGGGTACAAGTATCACCGAAGAGGAGGAAGGCACCGAATTGACGTTCCAGTTATCGGGATCGTACCAGTTGGTGGCATCAGATACAGAACCCAGCTGACTTTCCCAGATATGGCTGAAATTAGCGAACTCAACCGAGGCGTTATCGGTAACGGCATTTCCATTAATGGTGCCGGTAACAGTGGCCACAACCTCAGCCGTTGATGAGGTTAAGGTTGCCGTGTAAGCGCCGTTTACATTATCCGTTACACTGCCAACAGAGCCATGATTAGTACTGAATACAACGGTTTCGCCTCCCGTTGTAATGTTATTTCCATAAGCATCTTTTGCCTGAAGTGTTATGGTAGAAGTGCTGGAGCCGTCGTTTAAAATTACGGTTGGTGAGGCTGTTATAACCGAGGCTGCCTCACTAATCACCCCGGGCGAAACGCTGAATGCATTACTTGTGCCCGACTCTGAGCCGGCGGAGTTGGTTGCGGTTAGGGTGCAGTTCCCAATACTTGTTACATTTACCGTTAATGAGGAAAGCTCGCCGGAGCTGAAATTAGCCGTGGTTCCCTGGCCTTTGCCCATGCTGCACGATGAGGTGAGTACAACACTGCCCGAAAAAGTAGTTACGGCAGTTCCCGAACCGTCAACGGCCGTTATTTTTATGTTGAAATCTTGTCCGGCTAATTTTGGACTGATGTTTCCTGATGGCACTCTTTCAACAGTAAAACCGGTAAGCACGCCCGCATTTACGATGTTGAATGCCGCACTTTCAGTGCTTTTTAGGCCGGTGCTTGAAGCCGTTAATTTTTTGGTGCCTGTGGCATCAATTTGTAAATCTGAGAAGTCGGCAATTCCCAGCGAATTTGTTGAAACAGGATTGGTACCGGAAAGTGTGCCCGTTCCCGTAGATAAGCTCATGCTGACGGAGGTTGCCGACTGCATCACGTGATTTCCATACTGGTCGGCCAACTGAACGCGAATGGCAGGTGATATGGAAGTATTTACGTTACTGGCCGAAGGTTGCTGGGCAATAATCAGGCTGTCGGCGGCGCCTGCAACCATAGCAAGTGAGCCATAATTTGTTGAGGCTCCCAAAGCCGTAGTTCCGCTATTGGTGATATTTCCTGAGTTTGGTAATATTCCGGTAGTGGGGCGGACTTGTAAACCTGAAATTTCAACCTGACCTGGGTTGGATCCGGAGGCGGTGTTTACGGTGAAGGTAGCTTGAGTGGCTGTGATGCCGGTGAATGATGCCGCAAGGGTTGTGCTGCCGCCATAAACAGACGAAGTGGATACCGATGGGGCGGCTCCCGTATTCCACTCAAATCCGGAGGGAGCTTCAAGTACAATGGTTCCGCCTGAGGATAACTCGCCGGCAAACCCTTCTTTAATAATTGGACCTGTTAATGCCGTATATGTTGCGTTAGCATTATCAGCTGAAATTTGCTCTCCACCTGATGCAGGCGTTATTTTCCGAATGGAAAGGCTGTATTTTTCAGATAAATAGTCTTCCACTTTTTCTCTTTCCGGCTGGGTTAGCAGCCTGCCATAGTAAATAAATTCAGCAATTTCTCCATCCCAGCTTTGGTTCGTTCCATTAGGATGATCTTTGCCTCCTTTGCCTACAATAGCTGTTCCGGCGCCTGAAATGGTTCCCGTAGGAGGGGGACCGGCCGCGCTGGGGTTATTCAAAATCCCGTCAATAAAAATATCATAGGTATTTCCACTTTGCCATTGGTAACTGATAATTTGGCCTTTTGTGGTTTGAATGTCAGAAAAGCTTTCTAATTGATTGGCCGGAGAGTTACTGAGAATTCCGGTTTTTACTACGTTGGTAAACGAGCCGTTATTATTTGCACCGGAGGCATCATACCGAATGGTTAGCGTTTTATCTTCCCCGGCCGGAGTTTCGGCAATAAACAGCCCGCGATCGGTGTTGGTTTGATTCGATTTGTGCACTAAGAAAATGGTAAACTCAGACGATCCATTTATATAGTTCTCACCGTCAGCGTCTTCAAAGAAATCGCCATTTCCGGCAAAATTTACCGATGGTTTATTGTTTAAAGATGAGGAAGAAGAAACTGCAGTGGGGCGCGTTCCGGCACCTGTCATTCCTGCAAAATGGTTGTTATTACCGCTCTGATCTTCCCAGGAAACCACCTGACTGCCGCTGGTCACTACTCCCGCATCAGCCCGCAGCCAAACTTCCAGCCCGTTAATAGCCTCTACGGCATTCACCTCAATCAGCCGTGTAGAAGCATCACTTGCCAGTTGCCCATCAAAAGCAGTAAAGCTGATTTCCCGCTCCGGCCCGGTGGGGATAGTCGCATAATTGTCATATAAAACCGTTCTCAACGCTGATTGATAATCATTTAAAGAAGCTGTTCCCGTTAGCCTCAGCTTTCCGGTGCCGGTATTGTAAGTTCCCGAAATTCCAAAAATATCAGTAAAAAGGAGGGAGTCTTCAGAAGTTTTGAAGTTTTGGGTGATGGAAACCCAGGCACTGTCTAACTGCGTGTCGTCAGGATCAGAAACTTCAAGGGTTTGAGTTATTTGGATAGGTGCATTCTGATAAGTAAGTCTGCTGGTTTCAATATTGGATAACACAGGCTTGGAGTTGGTTGCAACCACCTGAAGATCTCTGGATTGGGTGTTACTGTTGTTATCTCCATCATTCACCGTAAAGGAAATGGTTCGGGTAAGTTCTACCGGGTCTGCGCTAATGTTTTCGTAGGTAACAGCTTCTAAGGCCGCTTCATAGCTGGCGATAGATGCCGTTCCCGTAAGAGTTAATACAGCTGTTATGGAATTCCAGCTGCCTGAGATTCCGTTTTGGCTCACAAAGCCCAGTACATCTTCCCCTAAAGTATAATTGTTCGTAATCTCAATTTCCGCACCCTCCATATTAACATCGTCCACATCAGTAATGGACACGTTAAAGGCGGCGCTTCCATTCACCGGTCCGCTTCCTTCATTATAAGTAAGCACGCCCCCGGTAATGCCCGACAGCGTGGGACTGCTATTTATACCAATTACATTAACATTTCGAGAGATGCTGCTGCTAACATCATCCCAGTCATATACCTCAAAACTAACCGTTCGCAGTGCGGTAGAGGGATTTACGGCATTGGTGTTTTGATACGTAACCGAGCGTAACGCCGTTTGATAATTCGCTTTGCTGTCGGTTCCCGTCAACAGTAAAAGACCCGTTGTAGAGCTATAACTGCCGGTGATATTACCCACGGCCGTAAAATCGAGCACGTCTTCGGAAGACTGAAAGTTAGCGGAAATGTAAACTTTGGCGCTATCAATGGTAGTATTATCTGTGTCAGAAACGGTTATTGAAGAGGTGACCGAGGTTGGGGAACCACCTTCAGTAAAATCAAGATCGGTTTGTTCTATGGCAGCTAAAACGGGAGGCTCGTTACACCATTTATCACATAAATAATTATAAACGCTGAGAATCTCAGATTCACTGAAAGAGGTATTCCAGGAGGCAAATTCTCCAATATATCCGCTGAAGTTATTGGTGCCCGATGGATTGTTGGCGAAGGTAACGGGATCTCGGGTACTGTTTTCTGCCCCAATTACAGGTGCACTTGCATGGGCCTCTCGTGCTCCAACTCCTGTAGTTGTTTGCACAGCCCCACCATTGATAGAGGCTTTCCAGGTTTGATTGGCTCCTGAGCCGGAAGTAGCATCATGCGTGGCTATAACTATATAACTTTCATTAGGCTCAACAGAACCTAGGTTTATAGTGCTGTTATCAATAGGAAAGAATCCCCAGAAATAGCTGTAGGTATATGCATAAGCATTACCGTCTTTTATGCTAATTTGATACCCATATTCATTGTTACCCTGTTCATAAACTATTTGAAGCCCGTCAACAGACGAGCCGGTTCTGAAAACGATTCCAAATGACTTTTGGTTAAAAGTTCCATTATTTAATATAGCGTTAGTTGGGAGATTCAAATTATCATTAGTTCCGTCCCACAATATTCCGCCACGCTCACCGAAGTACATTGAATTAAAAATGGGCTGATCGGATGCGGAAGCATTCGTTGCGGAAAGATCCGGTCCCGAGCCTAAAGCGTTATCAGAGCGGTCTCCCCATGTTGCAACTAACGAGCCATCTGCGGGCTGATTGCCAAGATTCAAATCTCCGTTTACGTCCTGTGCATCAAAGTGAAAAACAGGGTTCTGAATATCCGTAGATAAATCAGAATAAGCTGTGATGATGTTAATGGTTCTGCTCACGGAATTGGAATTATCAGATCCATCATTCACCGTAAAAGAAACCGTTCGGGTGCTCTGATTTGGGTTTGAACTGTTCGTGTTATTATAAGTTACAGACTGTAAAACGGCTTCATATTGTGCTAAAGTGGCAGTTCCTGAAAGCGATAATATTCCGGTTCCCGAGTTCCAGCTTCCGGTAATTCCATTTTGATTAGTAAAAGCCAGCACATCTTCTGTATTGATGTAGTTTCCGGTAACTTCAACCGTGGCGCTTTGCAGGTTTGTGATACTGGGATGAGAAACGGTTAAAGAGGAGGTTATAAATACCGGTGAGCCACCGCTAAAAAAACTTTGGGGAAGGCTTTCAATAGTCGATAATGAAGGCGGATCAGCAATTTCAGTTATAAAGGCAGAGGGATTGTTTTGGTTGTTATATTCGGTGGCTACCCAATTTGCACTTCGGGCAATATTTGATATGCGCACTTCATCTACCATACCGTTTATGGGATATCCGTTGGTAGATATATACAGCGGGTTATTGTTGGTGTTGAAGTTGGTGGTATTATTGTCAGAACCGCTTGGACTGCCATTTATATAGATGGCCCGTCCGGATGTGTTTTTTGTGAAGGTAATGTAGGTTTGGCTTCCAGAGCTGATACTGCTTGAGGAAGTTATGGTATTCCCATTTGTAGATAATCGCAAGGTGCCGTTTCCTCTAATCCAGGATGAGTATGCCTGGGTATAGGTGCCTTTTGTAACAAGGTCAGGAGTGGAGCCGAAATTGTTGGCATTCACCCAAAAAGAAATGGTAATATCTGTGGTGAGGTCCAAAGTTGGGTTGTCAGCTACGGAAATGTAATCATTATTGTTTGCGGCAAAAGAACGAGCATTACCAATAACGCCTGTAGTGCTGCTTGTTCCGTGATTAGTACCGTTGTTGCTTTTTGAGGTGGCATCAGCCAGATCATCCATGTGCAGCACCATCTGGTAATTTGTATCCCAGGTAGAGGCAACGGATTGGTCAACAGTTTGGGAGGCATTTCCATAATAAATAAAGAACTCTGTATCGGAAGATGCACTCAGGGAAGGAAAGCGTACCCAAAATATGATTTCTCCGGTTGCTGCATTGTAAGCTTCTAAGTCGTGATCCAGAGCCGTGGTGCCATCTGCCGAGGTAAATACAATATCGTATCCGTTGGGACTTTCTACACCGCTGCCGTTGCCGGTACTCCGGAAATCCGTATCTGTTAAATTTACTAATACCGGAAAGTTGCTATGAGCGGAAGCACCCTGAACCCAAGAGCTGTTTACTTTAAATTTTTTACGATTGTTGTATCCCGGAACCTGACCAAAAGCCATTTCTGCAATCAAACTGAAAGCAAAGAATGAACCTATGGCTATATAGAGTGTGTGTCTTATTTTCAAATGTGTATATAAACACTAAACCTTTTGCAGAATATACTTATAGGGAATAAAAAAAATTGATTAGTTAGCTATTTCTAACTTTTACTTGGCTATTGTTAATGAGGGGTGTAAGGATTCAGCTATCAGCTAAAATTCGATACCAAATAACCAATTCCCAAAAATCGTCCATCACAAATCGGTCGCTCGGTCTATCGCAAATCATATCATTTCATGAAAATATATGCGAGTAAACTCCACCATTTCGACCTCCTCTGGCTCCTCCTTCGCAAGGGGAGGGCGCGTTGTTATATAGCTGTATTTTTTTGAGTTAAATAGCTAATTAACACCGGGTGCGCTGTTTGATAGTTGCTAATCCTATAAATCCACTAAATTCTAGACAATCCCGGTACAACACCAAAAATGGAGCCAAGGTGGGCGTAGGTAAAATTAGCTGCCATATTCCCGAGATTGCTTCGGCGGTTTACATAAAAAGACGGTTCTACAAAATCACGCCTCGCAAAAGTTTCCGTCTGACCGCTGGAAATGATTAGGTTGACTGAATACGCCTTGAAGCGGTCTGCCGGATATTAACGGCAACCAAGTTCAGTGAACAGGGAGCAGTTTACAGTGATCAGGATTGGGTTGAAAGTAAGTATTGGGAATGGAATTGCAGTGCTGCCAATATCTGCCAGCACCTTCCTCAAGGAAGGACTTTTTCTTGGTCGTTTTTAACAGTTTTAGCTTTAGTAAGAACATAGCTTTTCCTGTTCAAATGTAAGTCTCTCCTTGAGGAGAGTGCATTGTTTCAACACCTCGCTGAATGAATTTCGAGAGGTGTTGGTGGCGGATGCTTAACATGTAATTTCCGCTCACACAGCTTCATTGGTTTGTATCCCAAATTGAATCAAAGAGATTCCGCCACTACATTACTTAATAAGCGTCATTTTCTTAGTGGTAACATGGTCGGGTGTCACCAATCGGTACAGGTAAATGCCGCTGGAAACGTTGCCGGCATTCCAGGTAAAGGTATGCGTTCCTGCTTGCAATTCTTTATTCACCAGAGTTTCCACTTTTCGTCCCAACATATCAAAGACAGTGAGTTCGGCGTAGGATTGCAACGCAAGATCAAACTGAATGTTTGTAGTTGGGTTGAAGGGATTCGGGTAGTTTTGCTCCAGCTTGAAAGCTTGAGGTAAATCAGCTGCATCTTCACCGGGCGAAATAATTAAGGTAAAACGAGGCTTAGAAGATTTGTTGCTTTGTACAACCTTCGGTTTGTTATTTAAGCTGGCATTGGGAGCTGCTTTGCCCGAACTGTTAGCCGTAAAGCGATACGTACGCATTTGGCTGAGATCAATTTTAGATTTGCTCTTATTGTCTTGCAGCTGCACCGTCCAGCCTTCCGGTATATTGGCAAGCTGCTGAATGCTCAGTTCTAAATCAGTGGTTTCAGAAAGCCCATGCCGGTAAGCTTCAACATAAATAGGAATTTCTATGGGCTTACCAAAGTAGCGAGGTAAATTGTTTATGGTAAATGGTGTGCCATCCGGGGCAGAAGTATTAATGGCTACGTATGATCCAATAGTTGGCGGCGGTAAAAGCCGGTAGGCATCATACTCGTCTTTCCCCAATTTTGCATGCTCCGCAAACATCAGGTGGGTAGTAGCTTCCCGGCCATTTTCTGTGCTTATTTGAAGGGAAATCTTGGGTTGAACTTCCGGCTGACTTTTTATTTTTCCTACAAAAGTGCCGCCAAATGTTTTGGCGTCTTTAGATACTTTAAGTTCCGGATTTGCTCCGTTTGCTTTCACCCAAAAGCCTTGGAAAGGAGCTAAAAGCCCTTGCGAAGGTAAATCACCGGTAGAGCCATTCCAGGTTCTGAAGGTGCTGACGGCAGGATCCCATACATAAACAGTTTGATCAATATTGGTTTTACTCCAGTTGCTGATATCATCCCAGTCAATGGAGGCCGCAAAGGGATTTCCAACTAAATTCCAGCCCGAATCAGCTGTAGCGGTGTAAGTTACATTCAGATCAACTTTCGAGCCGTTACCTTCGTTTTCTTGACCTTCTACCGTTAGGGTGATAGGAAGCGGAAATATATCATTGTAAAGAGGGTCTGCATCAATATCACCAAAAATAAAGGTATATAAGCCACGCCCGGGCGTTAGGTTTGTGGAAGCTGAGGTGGGAGCTCTCCATCGATCGTTATCGGTGGCTGCAAGTCCGGCAGAATTGGTGTGATAGGTTTCATCATACCACATAACATTAGGCTGCAGCGTATCGCCGGGATTAGAACCGGTTGAATAATAAGCTCCGGGATAACCTTGAGTAACGGTTTTATCAAGCAGGTCACCGTAGGTGGTAG
Organism: uncultured Balneola sp.; assembly: GCA_964505215.1. Classification (GTDB taxonomy): domain Bacteria; phylum Bacteroidota; class Rhodothermia; order Balneolales; family Balneolaceae; genus Gracilimonas. The sequence goes on along the minus strand of CAZDGU010000001.1, from coordinate 134,473 downwards.
CCAAAGGTGAAGAAAGCAGTCGCCAGCCGGTAGTGCCGGTGATGGTGTGTTCCATTTTCAGGTTTCCGGAAGAAATATTCTTTGTATTGGCAATAAGGTTTTTCCCGGATGGAATAATGAGTGAACCGGCGGAAAGATAAAGCGTGCCTGTAACTTCAACATTATTTGTTAAACGCACATCCTGAACATTAACAATATCTAAATCATTTACTTTTGCAGGAAGTCCGCTGCCCGTAATTTGAGCCGTATTTCCGTTATAAACGTAAGAGCCGGAGGTAGAAAATATTCGGGTAGCGGTTTGAATGTTTCCGGTAGCTCCCGATGCGCTGATGCCGTTGGGCGAACCAATGCCGATTTTACCATTTCCAACTTCAAAAGTGCCGTCTCCGGTAATAATCAAATCTCTCAGCTGCAGCACGCCGGAATTGTCAACCAGCAATTTAGAAGCTGATTTCACTTCCACTGCATTCACGTTGTTCAGCGTTGCTCCGGTAGAAACGGTTACGGTGTGTCCGTTACCAATTATGGCAATGGAGTTTTGGGTATTTCCAGGACGTTTGTTAGCGGCAGGTCCGGTATGGCTTACCGTTGACCACGTTGAATTGGTATTCCAGTCGCCGTTTTGGCGACTATAAAACTTAGGTGGCGGGGGATAACCAAATCGCTTAACGTGCGGACTGTTCACTCTTTTACCGGATGTATTTTTAACATTTTTCACGTGCAGATAATACACTCCGCTTTGAGTGATGGTCAGGTTATCAAAAGTAATAGTTACTTCGTTATTATTGCTGCCGCCCAAAACCGGGTTGGTGCTGATATTATCGAGTACGGAAGAGCTACCGGAAATGGCGGATTTAACAATATAATTAGAAGCAGAAGTGGCTGTTGATTGGTCCAGCGCCATATTAAAAATGGTTTTAATGGTAGAAGCATCAATAATCTCAATATTAATAATGTAGGGGGCAGGTGCGCTAACCTGGGGCTCTCCGGTCACATCTCCAATTACGTTAAGATTGGTGCCCTGCTCTTGATTATAGTCTGAATTACCATCTACATCCATGTTGTTATTAACAGTTACGTCAAGGTCGGCCGTAACTTCTGCTCCGTCTTCGATGTTCAAATTATAAAATGTTGCATCCTGATTACTGGAGGATGAAATTTCAACTTCACCGCTTATATTAACCGTACTTGAATCAGCATTGAAGTTAGAGCCACCGTTAAACTCTAATTCCGCATCATCCGGGGGGGTTAGATTGATAGTTCCACTGCCGGCATTAAAGGTTGCGCTTCCTTCAAATTCGGTATCCCCCTGAATGTTTATGGTACCACTGCCAAGGTTAAACTCTGAAGCCCCGCCTTGAGTAAACTCATCATTCATGTTCACCGTTCCGGTACCAACGGTAAATGTACCGCCACCATCAAACTCAAATTCTTCTTCAAAAGTTATGCTCCCCCCGTCAACACTAATGTTGCCGCCGGTACTGGTTTCTCCTTTAACAATTAAATGTCCATCGCCCACGTCTAAGGTTGCGGAGTGGCCAACCACAATATCCTCTTTAACTGTTAATGTTATCCCGGCAGCAATTTTCAAGGTTTGATTATTAGAACCCATTCTAAGCTCATCGATAGTAGTATTGGCAGTAATAATGGGCTCATAGTTACTGGAAGAAATCCAGTTGATAGTAGCTTTGCTATTAGAAGTAGGTACTCCATTACTCCAGTTAGCAGCATCAAACCAGTCCGAACTTACCGAGCCATTCCACTTAGTATTTTGGCCATACGCATCCAATGCCGTCATGCCAAACGCAACGAAGGCTATGAAAAGAATTTTAATAAAATTGTTGCGGATGCTCATTTAGCTACAACTTCTCAACGTCTGTTAGATTCTCTGAATTTATTGACACAAAAATAAGGAATTAAAGGCGCTGATACAGTTAGTTTCTGTTAATGATGTGGCTCCATTTGTCTGATTCCCCTAATTTTGTGACTGCACTTTTAGAAAGGATTTTATTTAAGAGTTAATTTTCTCTATAAATTTAAGATTTCTTCCTCAAGTGTTGAGTTTTCTCACAGGCTGTCCCAAATGGAAAAAGTGTCGGTTACTTAATCAGCGTCATCATTTTAGATTGTGTGCTTTCCGGTGTTGTCAGGCGGTACAGATATATTCCGCTGGAAAGCTGTGTGGCATCCCAACTAAAAGTGTGCGTGCCGGCCGGAAGCGTCTCATTCACAATAGTGCTTACTTTTCTTCCCAAAACATCATAAACGGTAAGCTGAACATGATTTTTGAGCGGCAGGCTGAATGTTATACGGGTTGAAGGGTTAAAGGGATTGGGATAGTTCTGTTCTAATTTAAATGTTTTGGGTAATTCCCGGGCATCTTCACCGGGTTCAATCCGGATCGAAAATCGAGTGTTTTTCTTAGTTACCTTGCTTTGCATTTTAGGCCGAGATACGGCCTCAATATTTGGCACTGCTTTATTTTTTTGCCCCTGATGTTTAAATATATAGGTGGGCTGATTTTGTAAATTTATTTCTTTGTTTTCTTTTTTATCTAAAAGAGTGATGGTCCAACCTTCCGGGATGTCTTTAATTTGGGATAATTTCAAATACATATTTCTGGTTGCGGAGTATCCGCTTTTAAATACTTCAATATTTAACGGAATTTCTACAGGAACTCCAAAACGCCGCGGAAGGTGATTGATGGCTAACTTTTCGCCCTGTTCAGAGATAGAAGACAGCTCCACATAATCGGTAATACCCGAAAAAGGGTTGAGCCGATACGCATCCAACGGATCTTTAGCACGGCTGGCCGATTTCGAAAACATGAAGTGAGTAGTTACTTCATTCCGCTGCTCATCAACCACCGAAAGAGTAAAGGTGGGTACATCATTCCACTTTCCAGACTCGGTTTTACCAACAAAAGTGCTGCCCGTGGTTTTGGCATTTTCTTCTACAATTAGCACCGGCGAGGGGCCATTTGCCTTCACCCAAAAACCTTGGAAAGGGGCAATTAATCCGCTTCCTAAATCTCCGGTGGTACCGTTCCATGTCAAAAACTGATTGGTGCTGTAGTCCCATATATAAATGGTTTGATCCATATTCGTTTTGGTCCAGTGAGCTGCATCCCAGTCAATAGTAGCGGCAAAGGGATTTCCAACCAAGTTCCAGCCCGAATCGGCCGTGGTGGTGTAGGTTACGCCTAAATTAACGGGCCCCTCATGCTCCTGGCCTTCTGCCGAAATAGTAAGTGGGAGGGGAGCTACGTCATTGTAGTTTGGGTCAGCGTCAATATCACCAAAAAAATAAGTAAACAAGCCTTGTCCGGCAGGAATAGCAGATGTTGCATTAGCCGGTGCCCGCCAGCGTTGATTATCGGTGCCGGGATGCGTTTCATCATAAAACAAAACGTTAGGCTGCAGCGTATCTCCGGGATTGGAACCCGTGCTATAATATGCGCCAGGATAGCCTTGAGTCACGGTTCCATCCAGTAAATCATCATAATTGGTTTGAATGGGACTTGAAAGCAATCGCCACCCTTTGGAGCCGCTAATTGTGCGTTCTGCTTTAAGCTTTCCTGAACCAATAGACTTGGTATTCGCAATCAGATTTTTTCCCGAGCCGATAACAAATATTCCATTTGTTAAATACAGCGTCCCATTCACTTTAACGTTATTTCCGCTTAGCGTTACGCCTGCTGTATTTGAGATGTTCAAATTTTGTACGGTGGCCGGCAAACCGTTCCCAGTATTTTGGGCAGTATTTCCGTTATAGGTATAGCTTCCGGCGGTGCCAAAAGTACGCGTTGTGGTTTGAATGTTACCCGTTGACCCGGAAGACGTAATGCCATTTGGAGACCCCATTTCTAAAGTGCCGGTGGTTACTTCAAACGTACCGCTTCCGGTTATGGTTTTCAGTCCCGTGGTTAATGTTCCTCCCGAACCCACGCGCAGGGTAGAGGCTGATTTTACTTCAACAGCTGTTTGATTGACAATGCTTTCTGTAGTTGAAATAGTGATAACATCGCCATCACCTACATAAACAGTGGCGTTATTGGTATTTCCGGGATGATCGGATGTGCTTGGGCTGCCGGCATGTCCCGTTTTAGACCAGCTGCCAGCTGTTGCCCAATCTCCCGACTTGATGCTGTAAAACTTAGCAGGGCCGGCTTTAATAAATCGCTTTCTGTGATTGGTTGAAAGCTCGGCTCCATCATTACTTTCAAGATTATTCATCGTGATTTCATATTCCACATCTTCAAGAATAGTGGAGACAGATAAGGTTACTTTCGTACTGTCGCCCCCGGTATTCAATGTAGCGCTATTAACGCTGACCGACGCGCTGTTGCTAAATCTCACAATGGAATAATTAGAAGTGTTTTCAGCAGCCGGTTCCTTCATTCCCTTGTTGAAGGTGATAAGAACGGTGTTTAAATCAGTAGCTATGGCTGTAACGGCATAAGGAGTAGGACTTTCCACATTACCTGCACCGTCTCCCTGCGTTTCACCTTGAATGTCTATTTTATCATCACCTTCAACAACAACATTTCCGCCTTCATCTACCGTTAAATTGCCCTCAATAATTATGGTGTTTTCCGAATCTCCATCCGTTTGCAGGGTGGTTCCCGATCCTACCACTACATCATTAAAAGTAAGATCATTGCCGTCGGTATTAATCGTTTGGGTACTATCTCCACTAAAGGTAACCGTACTTGAATCGGCATTAAAGCTACTACCGTTGGTGACCGTTAAATCACCCTCAAGGTTTAAGTCTCCGCTACCCAGCGACATAGAACCGCCGCTACTTATAGAGGCATCTCCGCCCACGTTAATGGTTCCCGAATCTACAGAGAGGTTCCCATTACTCGAAAAGTCGGCATCTCCGTTTATATTTACGGTAGCATCTTCTACATTAAAATAGCCCGAGCTTTTAACTAATACATTCGCATTAATGTTTACCGTGCCTGAACCCAAATTAGCGGTTCCATTATTTTTAACATCTAATGGGGCATCAAAAGTCAGAGTCCCGGTGTCTAAGTTTAGAACTCCGCCACTTCTTATTTCCGTAGCTCCTTCAAAAGTAGCGGTTCCGTCATCTCCATAAAACGTGCCATTAATAGTTGTGGTGTCCGATACGGTCAAGTCGGCCGTATCCAATTCAAACTTACTGCCGCTGCCAACCTCAAGATTTCCGGCTACGGTAACGGTTCCTGAGCCTGCATCAAACCATTTACTGGAACTATTTACTGTTAAATCCCCATTAAACGTCGCGGTTCCACTGCCTACTGAAATGCCGGGTTGGGTGCTGTTATTCCCTCCTGTAATCCCAATATTGGCGTTGGTGGTAAAGCTGCCGCTGGTCATTTCAATATACCGATTTACGTTGGTACCCCAGCTAACCGACGTGCCTGTATGATTTACCGTACCGCCATCTATGTGCAAAGAACCTCCGTTACCATCAAACTTGAGCTGATTGGTAATAGTCAGAGAGCCACCGGTTATTATTGTAAGATAAGTAATGCCTGCACCGGGGTAATAGCTTCCCAGCTGAATATTTTTTACAGTAGTGGCAGTATTAAGAATAGGTTTGTTAGTCTGATTGGTTATAACAGCCGTGTAATTTGAACCGGGAACGCCATTATCCCAGTTACCTGCCACGTTCCAGTCTGCGCTAACGCTGCCGGTCCAAGTAGTAGTTTGCGCATAAACAGCTGCGTTACCTCCGGCTAACACACAAAGGGGCAACAATACAAAATAAATATATGCGCGGATTTTATTCATATAACAGCTTCAGAACCTTCTATGATTTATCGACAAAAAGTATCAATTATTAAGTATATATCAGATTAAACAGGGTTTTATTAAAAGAGTTTAATGTAAGGCCTTTAGTGAGTTTAATTCTAAAAATCTGCCTACTGGAGTAATAAGTTTGCAAGAAAATATGGTCACTTTTTTGTGCCTATTTAAGGGAATGTCAGATATAGATCGCTTCAACCCGAAGTTGAGCAGCAAAGCCAGATAAATACCTCCATAAATATCAATTTGAATTGTTATACTGTATTACTATACTAATACAGTAATTGTAATTAAATACTTGATGTTATGATTTCCATTCAAAATGTATCTTTTGCGTATAAGAAGGGGAAGCCTTTGCTTTCAAATCTTAATCTTGAATTAAAAAAGGGCGGAGTATATGGCCTCCTGGGCTGAATGGAGCGGGTAAAACAACGCTGCTCAATCTTGCCACCGGTATGTTATTTCCGGCTTCCGGGTCGTGCTTGCTTAATAAGCAAGAGGTTCGTGATCGCGCGCCAAGGGTTTTAAGTGATTTATTTATCGTTCCCGAGCAGTTTGAGTTGCCAAAATTAACGGGGGAGGCCTACGTGAAAATTCACCGGCCGTTTTACCCAAATTTTGATGAATCATTACTACATGAAATCCTTTCTAAGTTTGAAGTGGATGCCACTAAAAAGCTCCCTGAGCTTTCATTTGGACAGCGCAAGAAGTTTATGATTGCCTTTTCGATTGCAAGCAAGGCAAGCGTTTTGTTTTTGGATGAACCTACCAACGGCTTGGATATTCCATCAAAAAGCCAGTTTCGCAAAGTGATAGCCTCTTTGGACGTGGATGAACGGTGCATATTGATTTCAACCCATCAGGTGAGAGATTTAGGCATGATGCTGGACCATGTGATTGTTCTGAAAGATGGCACCATCGTTTTTAATCAAAGCGTAGACCAAATTACCCGCAGCTTTTCTTTCAAAAAAATAGCGGCCGACTCATCCGATGAATATCTCTATGGCGAAGAAGCTCTGGGTGGTATGCACGCCATATTGCCTGCCACAAATAACGAAAGCTCAGAGTTAGACTTGGAGCTGCTGTTCAATGGAATCATCCAAAAAACGGAACAATTTAACTCACAACTTGAAGGAGTAACAGCATGAATACGATCACAAGACAAGCTTCATTCACACAGCAAGTAGCGCATTTGATTCTCAGATATGTAGCTATTAAGAAAAGAATGATTTACGGAGGCTTGGCAACGGTAATTGGGCTTTTATTGATTACCAAACTTATGCTGACATTCTTTCCGCAGAGTCATCAATTATTTGGGCCGTTTATGTTTTCCATCTTCACGGTACTTGTAACCTACGGCGGATATGCGTTTAGCAGCACTATGTTTAATGAACTGAATGCACCAAGCTCGGCTACTCAGTTTTTAACGCTGCCCGCATCCACCTTAGAAAAGCTTACAGCCGCATGGCTGGTGTCGTACGTAGCTTATACAGCAGTGGGAGTTTTGGCCATATATATCTTAAGCCTGATGGTTGGTGAGGATGTTAGTTCTGCGTCAACTATGACCGGCTTATCCGACTTCTACATTTATACCATTACGCAGTCGATATTTTTATTTGGAGCTGCCTATTTTAAGGCCAATAACTTTCTATCTACGCTGATTGCAATGATTGTGGTAGCCTTAGGCACTTCATTGTTATTTATTGGGTTGAAGGCCGTATTTCCAAGTCTTAGTTTATTTTTCTCATCAAGAGGAACAGGATGGTTGATTTCAAGTTCGGCGGTCAGTGCAATATTTACGGTAATTATCTCAGCTTCTTTTTTAAGCTTTACCTACCTGAGACTTAAAAACCGACAGATAGCATGATGAACTTCACAGAGAACAAACCTATTTATAAACAGATTATCGGCTACTTTTATAGTCAGATTTTGAATCGGGAGTGGTTGGTTCAAGAACGGGTTCCGTCCGTTCGAGAGGTGGCTGTATTGATGGAAGTAAATCCAAATACAGCTCTCAGGGCTTTTCAAGAACTTCAGGAGAAGGAAATCCTCTATAATAAAAGAGGTGTTGGATATTTTGTTACAGAAGATGCTTTTAAAAAAGTGAAAGACATAAAACGCCGGGAATTGATTGAAAACAAGCTGCCTGCATTAATAAAAGACATGCAGCAGCTTGGGCTTACTTTCTCTGATCTTGAAGCATTATATCATGCTCAAGAAAAAGATAGTTAGTTTTTCTTGTTTCTAACTTTCGGCAGGCATTGTGAACGGGATTTTGTTAAAAATACAAATGTATATGGATTTGTATATGGGTTGGTTAAACAGTTCAGTCCTTGCCACGCGGACCCATCCTTGTTCCTTCCCTAACGCGCAAGCGCGCCAAGGAAGGAGACGACTTTGTGGGATTTTGGATTGGTTTTTACTGCATAGCCGAGATCGATAGTTTTGGCATCTACTGTAGTCCAATTTGAAAAGCTTCTTACTAACGTCAAAACTATTTTCTATAACTTTATGCTCAGGCGCTTTTCAACATCCCGAACATATTCACGAGACTGCCGCGTCGTGCATTCTTTGGCTTTGCAGCCCAAAGAAAAATACTCCTCGCAGAAGAATCCTTTGCGAGGCGCTGCTTTGTAAAACTACGCCTGCCATATCAACCGCCGAAGCAATCTCGGGAATTCAGCAGCTGATCTTATCAACGCACACTCTGGTAATATTTTCCTTTTGAGCTGGGATTGCAGAATTAGAAGCAGCGTAAACAACAATAAAGTGATAATTAACTGTTTAAACCTAATAAACACAAATGCATATCAGCGAGTTCTCCTCCTTGAGAAGGAGGAGTCAGAGGAGGTCGGAATGGTGGAATCGAGCTTTTATTCTTGAGTATGAAGTGATTTTCGGAAGACCGAGCGACCGATTTGTGATGGACGATTTATTTAGGATTTGGACATTAATTACTGGATTTGTACTAACCAGCTTTAAGAAATCAACCCACCGCTGCAAACCCTTCCTTCAGCTTTTTATGCAGCCTTTGTTTGGTTTCATTATCCGTAAAGGCAGCATCAATGGCATATTGGTTTACTTTTAATAACTGCTTGGCTTGCCAGTTAAAATACTTGCTTAGCTTCTCGTATTCCTCATTCAGGCTAACGTTAGAAATAGCCCGGCCGTCGGTATTTATGCTCAACGAATTTCCATTTTCATAAATAGTGTTGACATCATGCTGAGCTACAGAATCATAAATTCCGGTTTGTACGTTACTGGTAGGGCAAATTTCCAGATGAATGTGCTGATCTCTTAGCTGATTCATCAACTCTTTGTCTTCAATACTCCTCACCCCGTGACCAATACGCAGCGGTTGGAGATTTTGCAACACTTCGCGCACGCTTTCAGCTCCCCGTGCTTCTCCGGCATGGGCCGTACAGGGAATGCTATGCTCCCGCGCATATTCAAACGCTTTAATGTGATTATCGATGGGTTGCAGTTCGTCGGCGGCAATATCAAATCCCACCACGTTGGTTCCTTTAAACTGCTCTACCAGCTTTACGGTTTGCAGGCTTTGTTCTTCGGTATAATGGCGAAGCGTGCATAAAATCACCCCGGCTTCAATGCCTGTTTTTTTGCTGGCGGCAGCTGTGGCATCTTGCGTAATCTGTACAACCTGCTCCGGCGTCAGTCCCTGCTCGGTATGCTGAAGGGGAGCCAGGCGAAGTTCGGCATAAATGACATTATCGGCTTTAAGCTGTTCAAAAAAATCGTAGGTTACCGCTTCCAGCTGCTCTTTGGTTTGCATGATGGCGAGAGGAGCTTCGGTACGAGCCAGATATTCTTCTAAGCTGTTACAATTTTCGGGAGCTATATAATTTTGCTCATATTCTTGAGGGGTAGTGCCGGGGCTTAACTGCTTAACTACCTCATAACTTAGGGAGCAGTCGAGGTGCACGTGTAATTCAACTTTTGGGAAGGAATTAATATTCATAAAAACGGCTTATTTGATAAAGTACATTCGTAATTCGGAACAAAATAAATTAGTTTCCATCAACAATAAAAAAGGCTTTGTAAAACCGGAAGCAATTACATAAAACGGCTTTGCAAAGTCTTTTTGAAGATTTAAACTTAACCAATTTCATGTCTAAAAAACTCCTTTATTTACTGGACGGTATGGCGCTGGCTTATCGTGCACATTTTGCTTTTATAAACAGTCGTTTAAAAAACTCGGAAGGCATCCCAACCGGACCGGTGCTGGGTTTTGCCAACACGCTGGCTAAAATGCTTGAAGAAAATGAACCTACCCATATAGCTGTTGTTTGGGATACGCACGCACCTACGTTCCGCCACAAAAAAGATGAAGATTACAAAGCCAATCGTCCCCCGCAGCCGGAGGAATTAAAAATTGGCATTCCGCTTATTAAGGAAATGGTGGAAGCCTGGGGAATTCAGAATTTAGAACAGGATGGCTACGAAGCTGACGATATTATTGGAACCATTGCCAACGGCGCCAATGCCGACGATGTGGACGTGATGATGGTAACGCCCGACAAAGATTTTATGCAGCTGGTGCACGATCACATCCACATGATGAAGCCGGACAACAAAAATGGCGGCTTTGATATTATAGATCGCGAAGGAGTGATGGACTATTTTGGCGTGTATCCTGAGCAGGTGATTGATGTGTTAGCCATGATAGGCGATGCTTCTGACAACATTCCCGGAGTTCCCGGAATCGGTAAAAAAGGAGCGCCTAAGCTGATTAAAAAATACGGAACGCTGGAGGCCGCTCTCGAAGATGCTCCCAATATAAAAGGAAAGCGAGCGCGAGAAGGGCTGACGAATTATGCCGACCAAGCCCTTCACGCCAAAGAAATGGTGACCATTAAAACAGATGTGCCTGACACAGAAGATTGGGAGAGCCTGACATGGGGCGGAGCTGATGAAAAAAAACTGGGTCTGTTTTTCAAACGAATGGAATTCCGTACGCTTACCAAAAAATATTTAGGAGAACAGGCTCCGGTTGCTGATAAAGAAGGCGATCAGGTTGATTTATTCGGCTCATTCAAAGAAGAAGCTCCAAAGCAAGTGCTGGATGAGGATAAAGTGAGCTACGAGCTGCTAAATTCCATCGAAAAAGTGAAAGCGTTGGTGGATGAATACAAAGACGAAGAATATATCTGCTTTGATACGGAAACGGACAGCGCCGACCCGATAACGGCCATTCCGGTGGGGATATCACTGACGGCCACGCCCGGAACGGCGTATTATATCCCCATAAATATGGAAGGAAGTCTGCCGCAAGCCGAGGTAATGGATGCGTTGCGTCCATTATTTGAAAACCCGCACATCACCAAAATTGCCCATAACTATAAGTTCGATTTTATAGTGATGAAGAAGGCTGGAATCACCATAAAAGGCAATGCTTTTGACACCATGATAGCGGCTTATTTAATTGATGCCAACCAGCGTTTGAAAATGGATGAGCTGGCTAAAAGTTTGCTGAATTATGAACCGGTTGCCATCGAGAAGCTGATTGGGAAAGGAAGAAATCAGAAATCTATGGCCGATTTAGCCGTAGAAGATGTGTATTTGTACGCATGTGAAGATGCAGACATCACCCTGCGCCTGTACGAAATTCTGAGTGAGCGTCTTAAAAAAGACGAGCTGCTGGAAATTGCCTACAAAGTTGACTTCCCTCTGATGGAAGTGCTCGCCGATATGGAATTAAATGGGGTGAAGCTGGACGTGGATATGTTAGCTGATTTTTCTGAAGAATTGGAAAAGGATTTGAAGGAACTGGAAACAGAGATTTATGAAAAAGCAGGGGAGGAATTCAATATAAATTCACCCCAGCAGTTGGGTACTGTCTTATTTGAGAAAATGGAACTTCCGGCCGGTAAGAAAACCAAAACGGGACAGTATTCTACGGCTGAGTCTGTGTTAAAAAAGCTGGCTCCCAAGTATGAAATGCCTGATTTGATTCTGAATTACCGTCAGCTAACCAAATTAAAATCTACCTATGTGGATGCCCTTCCGGGTTTGGTGGTAGAAGAAACCGGTCGCGTTCACACCGATTTTAACCAAAGCGTAGCCGCAACCGGCAGACTGAGTTCCTCGAGCCCGAATTTGCAGAATATACCCATCCGTACAAAACGAGGACGAGAGATTCGAAAAGCGTTTGTGGCCGAGGAAGGATTCCAGCTTATGTCGGCCGATTACTCGCAGGTTGAGTTGCGGGTGATTGCGCATATTTCGCAAGATGAAGGTATGATTCAGGCTTTCAAAAATGATGAAGACATTCACGCCAGAACGGCCAAAGAAATTTTTGATTTAGAATCTTTGGAAGAGGTCACTCCAAATCAGCGTAGAAAAGCCAAAGAAGTGAATTTTGGAATTCCCTACGGCATCAGCGCGTATGGATTGGCTTCTCGTTTGGGGATCGAGAATAACGAAGGCAAAGAAATGATTGACCAGTATTTCGAGCGATTTCCAAATATTCTGAACTACATAAATGAGACCAAAGAATTTGCCCGAGAGCATAAATACGTAAAAACCATGCTGGGCCGCCGGCGCTACATTCCGGATATAAATGCAAGCAACTGGAACGTGCGCGGTTTTGCCGAACGTACGGCCATAAATATGCCCATCCAGGGAACGGCGGCAGATATTATAAAACTGGCGATGATAGAAATTCATAACTGGCTTATCCAAAACAATAAGAAAAGCCGCATGCTGCTTCAGGTACATGATGAGCTGATTTTTGAAATTCATGAAAACGAGCGAGAAGAAGTGCCTGAAAAAATACAAGAGCTCATGGAAAAAACGGTAGAGCTCAGCGTACCCCTAAAAGTAGAATGGGGCCTCGCCAACAACTGGCTGGATGCGCATTAACAAAAGTACCCTCTCGCAAAGGTACTTTTTCCGTCTGACCGCTAAATATGATTAGGCTGACGGAACACGTTTTGAAGCGGTCTGCCGGATTTTTACGGCAGCCAAGTTTCAACAGAAGCTCAAATAGCCATTTCCCAAATACCAAATCCGCAAAAAAGGCAGGCAAGTACAGCAACTCCGGATGTGGCACGAAGCTTGCAAAGGAAAAGAAAGTCCTTACGAAAATCGATTTCAAGCTTTGTATCTTAGAATAACCAAACTTCTTGGGAATACAGAATTCCCGGCGAAACTTTGAATAGCAATACCGTATATTCACGAAGTAAAAAAATCATTATAAAAGCAGATATTTTTGAATAATTTTTCTCCAAACACTCAGTTTTCCTTTTTTCCGCCGGTTATAAAAAACCTGCTTATTATTAACCTGTTGGCATTTTTGTTAACCAAAAATCTATTTGGTCCCGGGTGGACTCCCATTGGCGCTGCCATTGCTCCCTACTTAGTATTAAATCCACTGGGCGACGGTTTTATGCCGTGGCAGTTGGTTACCTACATGTTTTTGCATGCCAACCTCTCACACATTTTCTTCAACCTGTTTGCCCTCTGGATATTTGGCCAAGCCATCGAAAATTTATGGGGTTCAAAACGATTTCTCACTTATTACATACTCACCGGTATTGGGGCAGCTATCATTCACATGTTTTTAGGTGGATATTTCACCTACACGCTGGGAGCTTCCGGCGCTGTATTCGGTATTCTGCTGGCTTTTGGAATGATGTTTCCTGATAGATACATCGTACTGCTGATTCCCCCCATTCCTATAAAAGCAAAATACTTTGTAACATTATATGGTCTTTTTGAGCTGTTTAGTGGACTTTCTATGGCTAACAGCGGCGTGGCTCACTTTGCACACCTTGGCGGATTAGCCGTAGGCTTTGTACTTATAAAATACTGGGGGCTAAAAAAACCGGAGCATTATGCCTAACGGATTTTCAAACTTCAATACCGGAAACAGAGGAGGATTTGGTTCTTCCGACTCTTTTGGCAGCGCCTTTAAGCGTGGCTTTATGCGCATGCCGGTAGCCATCCGAACTATTATTGCCATTAATGCGGCCGTATTTGTGATACAAATGCTGGGCGGGCAAATGGTAAATAGCTGGCTGGTTCCAAACTTCGGATTCGATCCCTCTTTTCCAACTTTTCTCACACAGCCCTGGCGGTTGGTCACCTACATGTTTCTGCATGGGGGATTTCTGCACTTCTTATTTAACATGCTCTGGCTCTGGTGGATGGGACGCTCTGTGGAAGAAACGCTGGGACCTCGTACGTTTACCGTAATTTATTTTGGAGCCGGAATTTTAGGCGCTCTGCTCGATGCCGCTCTGGCGCTGGTATTCAGTTCAGCCTTAGTAATTGGCGCATCGGGAGCCGTAACGGGTATTTTGGTCGCCTTTGCAATGTTATATCCCAAAGCGCCCATTATGCTGTTTTTATTTCCCCCCATACAAGCCCGCTATTTTGTAGCCGGGTGGATAGCCATTGACATTCTGTTTTTGGGAAGCAGCGACGGCGTGGCTCGATTGGTACATATTGGCGGCGCGTTAGGCGGTTATTTATTGGTAAAGGCGCATCAGGGCGGAACCGATTTGAGTCTGTTTATCCGATATATTGAATATCTGTTTGGAAGAGTGAAGCCGGCCGGGAAATCGCGGACAAAGCGGAAGAGAAATAAAAATATGCACATTGTTAAGGATGCAGAAATTGTGGAAGAAATAGATCAAACCGAACTGGATGCTATTTTAGAGAAAATTTCACAAAAAGGTTACGATGCCCTCACCAAAGAGGAAAAAAAGAAATTATTTGAACTCAGTAAAAAGAATTAGCAGCGCATGTCGGCAATAAAAAGAAAAGAAACTATTCAAGTAATGGTTGGAGATGTACCGGTTGGGGGGAATGCTCCCATTGTGGTACAGTCTATGACCAACACGGACACAGCAGATATTAATGAAACAGCCGATCAGATAGAGCATTTGCACCATGCAGGCTCTGAGCTGGTGCGCATTACGGTGAATAATGATCAGGCTGCGCAGGCGGTGCCGTTTATCAAAGAAAAATTGCTAAAACGTGGCGTTACCGTTCCTATTATTGGCGACTTTCATTACAATGGCCACAAGCTGCTCACCAAATATCCGGATATGGCTAAGGCGCTGGCTAAGTTTCGGATCAACCCGGGAAATACCGGCACTAAAACGCGAGATGAGAACTTTGCAACTATTGTTGAACAAGCTATTAAATACGATAAGCCCGTTCGTATTGGGGTGAATTGGGGCTCGTTAGACCAGCAGCTGTTAGCCCAAAAAATGGATGCTAACAATGAGCTGGATCAGCCCAAATCTGCCAAAGCCGTGATGCTCGACACCATGGTAGAAAGTGCCGTTCGTTCATCCCGGCTGGCGGAAGAAGTAGGATTGGCTTCCGACAAAATAATTATCAGCTGCAAAATGTCGGGCGTGCAGGATGTGATTTCCGTTTACGAACGCATTTCAGAGCAGCTCGATTATCCACTGCATGTAGGTTTGACTGAAGCCGGAATGGGAATGAAGGGCATGGTTGCCAGTGCTTCGGCACTGTCGGTGATTTTACAGCAGGGAATAGGAGATACCGTTCGCGTTTCGCTCACGCCTCAGCCCGGCGCCGATCGTGCGCTGGAGGTGCAGGTAGCTCAGCAAATTCTGCAATCATTAAGTATTCGAAGCTTTATTCCGCAGGTCACTTCCTGTCCGGGATGCGGCCGAACCAAAAGCACCTACTTTCAAGAATTAGCGGAAGAAATTCAGGATTATATTGTTGAATCTATGCCGGTTTGGGGAAAAGCCTATCCTGGTGTTGAAGAAATGGACGTAGCCGTAATGGGCTGCATTGTAAACGGACCCGGCGAATCGCGCAACGCAAATATCGGCATCTCTCTGCCCGGAACTTTTGAGGAACCCAAAGCTCCCGTTTACATTGACGGCGAACACGCCACCACGCTGCGCGGCGACCATATCGGCAAAGAATTCAAAGCCATTTTGGATCAGTACATTATCGATAATTACGCTAAAAAAAGTATCATGTGAATTTTATGGGAATTTGATTATGTATCTGGCCGGATCATAGGTAGTGGAAGTAAGTATGCAAGCCTGTAAAAGTATGAGTACACAACGTTCTCTCTTTTATTTGCCATCTCGAACGTAGCTTTGCGAGTGCATACGAGTAAACGAAGCCGAGAGATCTGTGGAGATTTTTGAAGGGAAATTGCTGAATCCAACCCTCAAAAGATTTCTTCGCTCCACTCATTCGCTTTTGTGGCTCATTCCTTCCGGTCGAAAGGACAAACTCCGGAGTGGAATTATTGTTTAGCAGTTTTAGACATCCATTCAGCTTGTCATCTCGAACGCAATGAGAGAGTGCATACGAACGAATGAAGCTGAGAGATCTATCCAGGCCTGCTAATGCGACACTGCCCCATTCAAACCTCAAAAGATTTCTCCGCTGCGTTCGCTCACCCTGTCGGGGCTCGCTCTCTCCGGTCGAAATGACAAGTTTCTGGGGTTGAGTTTTGAATTAGTAACCTTAGTCCCGATAGATTTAACGTGCCCCAAAAAAAGTAATACTGAAGTTTCTGAGCTTAGTTAGCCGCCAGAATTTTAAGACTGATTGTTCATACTTCTTTATCCGGTAAAATATCTTTTGGGTTAACATATATCTCCTGTTTTAGCTGAAGGGGAGATGGGCATTTTGGTAAAAAGTGTACGGACTTTTAAACCAACTTAGGCAAAACCGGAGACCTTCATTAAGTGAATATGAAGTGATTTACGGTTTTCAAAAAATCGCTTACAGCTATTCTCAAATTTTCATTTTCAGGCACAAAATTCTTGTGATAATTACTTCATTTAATCTTTATAAAAGCAACTAATTGAATTTTAATATTACCCTTAAGTATTGAGTAACAGTTACTTGCATTGGTTCCATATTTCACTCTTCAATCAAATATAAATCTTTAAAAACAAAATAAACGTCCCAAGAAACACTTGCGAAGTGTAAGCGCTTACATTAAATTAGGTGAAGTTAACATCAACCCAAACCAATTGTGATAAGATGGGCCGCTCTCTTCGCTGGATTATCCTTTCTTTTTTTCTTTTGGCCTTATTTCCGACTTGTAAGCACAGTTCGGAAAAGAATGTTGATGAGGTACTTGCCAAGATAGAGAGCTTAGAAGTAACCAAAGATCACTTCCTGTCTTCATTCAAAAAATATTACTACAAAACCGGCCAGGCTATCGCACCATCTTTTGAAATAAAGAAATCTATATTGGAGGCTGAGTTTAATACCTATGTGTTGGCTACCTATGCAAAAGATAAAGGCATAGACCGGTCAAGTGATGCTCAGAAAATGCTGGATATGATTACACGGCGGGTTATTAATGAGGAGTACAGAGATCAGGTAATTATTGGAGACAATATAGTAGATGAGCAGGAGCTGAAAGATATTTTTGTACGGCTGAACACCACACTCAGAGCTTCTCATTTATTTGCCCCAACCAAAGAAGAAGCGGATGCATTGTATAAGCGGGTTGAAGCAGGCGAGTCTTTTGATGCGCTGGCCAAAGAGGTTTTTAATAATGCCAAGCTTGCAAACAGCGGCGGAGATTTGGGAGAGTTTGGGGTCGATGAAATGGATATTGCATTTGAAAAAGCAGCCTACCGACTGAAGCCCGGAGAAATATCTAAACCGGTTAGAACGGCGCAGGGTTACAGTATCATTAAAGTTACAGACCGATTTCAAAAGCCCATTATTACGGAAGCGCAGTTTGCTAATAAAAAGAGCCAAATCAGATATTTGGCTAAAGCTCAGCAAGAGGAGCTAAAGAGCAGAGAGCACTTACAAAGCTTTATTGGCGGTATAAATTTTAATGAATCAAAGATTGATCAGATTTGGAAAAAAATTTCCGAGAATTATACTCAGTTTTTAACTAACCGTACAGAGTTGCTATCGGGTTTGATGGATGCACATTCAGCCCTTCTAAACACACAGGATTTTGAATTCAGCTATGCTGATTTTTTAACCGAGCTTCAACTCACATCACCCGCTCATTTGAATAATGTTCAGCAAATAGATGACCTAAAGCATTTATTAAAAGGATTGGCGTATCGCTCTTATTTGTATGAAAATGCTTGGCAAACCGACATTCCCCGGCAAGAAAAAGTGCAGGCTTCCATCGATCAGTCGTATTACACTTATTTAGCCGAGCGGGCAGAAGAAGCCATACGGGAAAGTATAACGGTAAGTGAAGCTGAGATTCGCGAAACCTACCGAACAGAGCGTGAGAAATTTGTAAAACCGGTGGAAGTGAACTTTTCCAGAATCGTATTAAAGGAAAAAGAAACGGCAGAACAAGTTCATAAAGAGCTTTTAGCAGGTGCAGCCTTCGATGCTTTAGTAGATAAATATACGGTTAAGAGTGACGAGAAAATGCGCTCCGGCGAGCTGGGCTACGACTATATTACCAATTTTGGCCTGTTTACTGACAAACTTGCCGGTTTAAAAGTAGGTGAATTTTCCGAGCCCCTGCTTTATCAAACCGGAGAATACCATATTTATATGTGCTTAGGGCGCATTGATGAAAAGTTGCTCTCTCTCAATGAAGCCCGGGAGCTGGTTGAGAATTATGTGAGGGAAAAAAGATTTAACGAAAAAAGAACCAATATTATAGAAACTGTTAAAGAAGATCATGAGGCCATCGTGAATCTTGAGAAGCTTAAACAGTTAAGAATTGAAATCTGATACACATTATATATGAAAACAAAGCATGTATATCTGATACTACTATTATTCCTTTTAGGATCGGTGCCTCTGCTGGCTCAATCCGGGAAAATACAAGGCGTGGTTACGGATGCGGAAACGGGTGAGCCTTTAACCGGAGCAACTGTTTCGATAAAAGGAACCACAAAAGGTGCGTTGGCAGATATTGACGGCGAATACCTGATGCTGAACGTGGCGCCCGGTACTTATACGCTGGAAGCACGATTCATTGGTTTTGCCACCATGGTTGTGGAGGAAATTGTGGTTCGAACAGACCTTACCACAGTTCAAGACTTTGAGCTTCGAGAAGAAATTTTTGAAGGGGAAGAGGTTGTTGTAGTTGCTGAAAGGCCGGTAATTATAAAAGACTTAACTTCGTCGGAGGCTCGCGTTAGCAGCGATGAAATTGAGAAGCTTCCGGTGCAGGAAGTTACGGACATTGTGCGATTGCAGTCGGGTGTTAGCGTTGATAATGCCGGCGGAATCCATATTCGTGGCGGCCGGACATCTGAGGTTTCTTATGTAGTGGATGGAGTAAGGGTAACCGATGATTATGACCGAAGCCAGGGCTTGAGGATTGAGAATCAGTCTATTCAGGAACTTCAGGTTATTTCAGGTACATTTAATGCCGAGCACGGGCAGGCTATGTCAGGAATTATTAATATTGTGACCAAAGCCGGGGGCAATAAATTTGAAGCAAGCGCACGTGCCTGGACCGGTAATTACTTCACATCCAGAGATGAGCTGTATGAAGGGCTTCCAAGCACATCAGGTATTGGTGATTTAGATCCGATGAGAATGTACAATGCTTCGGTTTCCATTTCCGGGCCTATTATAAAAGATAAGCTCACCTTTTTTGCCACTGCAAGAAAATTCCAAAATAAAGGATGGCTCACCGGAAGAAACGCTTATTCTGCACAAGGACCCTTCAGTGAAATTTTACCGGCAGGAACCGATGTAAACTCTTATATAACACAATACGGAGATCAAGTTGATTTAAGTAAACCGTGGTATAGCGTAGATACCGTTGTGGTTTCAGGAAACCCAAGGCTGCAACTCAGCGACAGCGGAAGGAGAGACAGCAGCCTGGTAAATATGAACACCTACGACTCGTACAGCTTTCAAGGAAACTTACAGTTTCGCCCGTCAAATGCGTTACGTTTTAATCTAATCGGCTCTTACGGAAATGAACACGGCGGTAACTATAATCACCAAAGAAAGCTGGTACCCGGCGGTCTGAGTAATTTTTATAGAGAAAACTATTCACTGAATTTAAAAACTACGCTAACCCCGGCAGATCGAACTTTTATTACCATAAATACGGCGGTTACAAATAATAAATTTGAAAGTTACTTGTATGAAAATCCGTATGACCCAAGATATTTTAACTACGAAAATATTCCGGTATATAACATTCCTCAACCCGGACAGCAGTACATGTTTAATGAAGTAGGCACGGATAACTCTCACTTTGAGCGCTATACGCAATCTTACGTTGCAAAGGCAGAAATTTCAAGCCAGATAAGCGATCAGCACTTTATTAAAGCGGGATTAAGCTTCCAGTATGATGAAGTATTTTTCGAAAATATCAACCTGCAGCCGCTCAGTGATGATGAAGGCATTGTGCTGCCAAGCGACTTTCCCGAAGACAAAAAACGATTTGTAGAGCTTGGGATTCCTCGTTTAGAAACTACCAATCACAGCCGGTTTACCCGAAATCCTTACAATCTTACCGCTTTTATACAGGACAAGATTGAGTATGAAAACTTTATTGTAAATGTTGGGCTTCGTTTTGATTACTTCGACCCGAATTCAGAAATTCCGGCCGATTCTCAAGACCCTGATATTACCAACCCGTCGCTGTCTTCTCATGCAGCTATGACCCGGGAGGAAAGGGAGCAGATTTGGTGGAAAGATGTGGATGCCAAGTATCAGGTAAGCCCTCGTATTGGAGTGGCATATCCAATTAGTGAGCAGGGCGTAATTCACTTTTCTTACGGCTATTTTTTCCAAATGCCCACCTATGAATATCTGTTTACAAACAGCCAGATTTTAATTCCTGAAAGTAGCGGTGTATTTGGAATTTTCGGAAACCCGGACCTAAAACCGGAGCGCTCCACCCAGTACGAGTTAGGCATTAAATATGAAGTGTTTGAAGGAACGGCTTTAGAGGTAACCGGTTATTATAAGGATACCCGAGACTACGTTTCTTCCGGTAAAATCGAGAGAACCTATAACCCTTCTGTTAACTACGCCACATGGATTAATAAAGATTACTCCATATCTAAAGGCTTGACCATTGCGCTAAACCAGCGAGTTGGACAGAGATTTAATTTTGGGCTGGATTATACCTTTACAACGGTAGAAGGTTCAAACTCTGATCCGGCTACCGAGTTTAACCTTGCTGTTGCCACGGGTGCCACTGCACAAACGCTGGTAAAATATATTCGCCCGCTTGACTGGGACAGGTCTCATATCCTGAACGGTACCCTGTATTATACAGGAAACACGTGGGGCGGAAACCTGATTGGACGATTTTTAACCGGTACGCCATACACGCCTACCACACCATTTTTAATACGAACCGGCCCAACGGCATCTGTGCGAGATTTAGCAAACACGGCACGATACCCCAACCGGTTTACTATTGACTTGAACCTGTACAAAAACTTTGAAATAGCAGGCAGTCAAATTCAACTATTTTTGAACGCATATAATATTCTTGACTCAGAAGTGATAAACAGCCTGTACCCGAGTTCCGGAAGTCCGAAAGGGCCGCTTATCCAGCCTACAAATTATGATGAAGGCTATTTCTTAGATCCTTCAAGATATGATGAACCCAGACGCATTCAGTTAGGCGTTCAATTTTCTTTTTAAAAATTAAAAGTAATTATTCATGAACAAGTTGTTAATTTTTGCAGCGCTAATAGCATTTGCTCCCTCTTTGGTTCAGGCACAGGGTGTGGCTAACTATGAACCGAGTGACGAGCGTTCTTCCTTTCAGGCCAGAAAAAAGTCGGTGATGGACGGGAACCTGTTAAGGGCCACTTACCATAACTACGGGCAGGGCGGAAAATTAAATCCCAACGAGTTTCCGGATGAATTCATGTATGAGTTCCCCAGAAATACCGGTCGCGAATATATGTTATTTGTTATGTCCTTTATCGGGGCCGAAGTGCATGACCAATCAACGCCTGCCGAAGACCCCTTTGCCATAGTGGATATGGGAAATATGAAAACCAGTTTTTCAGGTGATTCCTGGTCGTTAAACCCCATTACCGGATATGCGCGGGAAGACACGGATGAAATGGCACGCAGCGATCGCGGTCCAAATTCTCCTTTGGGAAATACCTGGCCAAACGCCTGGCCTGATAAATTCAGGGATGGAGGAGACGGCTGGGCCGGTTCATGGAACGGCTACTTTGGTCGGGATCAGTTTAATGCAGATGTTGAGTTTTATTACAAAGCCGGGGATGACTTATATACCCGGTATTCTCAGTCAGGCAGATTTCAGCCCGACAGCACCGATGCCTCAAGAGGCGGGTTAGCCATTATTATGGATACGCGTGTTTTAGCGTGGTCGCAAACGCTGATTAACGCCACCCATTTTAACTTGTTTGAAATACAGAATGACGGAACTACCGATTACCGAAAGGTAGCATTTGGCCTGTGGGTAGCTGATTTCATTGGTGGCGGAATGACCGGAGATGAGCCGGAATTTGATGACCTGCGCTCCATTGTTTACCTGAAAAATATAAATAGAGAGTTAGCCCCCGAGTATTTTGAAGGACCTGCAGGAGAAATGGGGCTTCAATTTTTAGAAACTCCGGGCAACTCTATAGACGGGATTGATAACGACGGTGACAGTAACTTTTTCAATCCGGCTTCTAATTTATACACACCGGGTAATCCTGACTTATATGCTCCATTGACTACAGCCGAGGGAGGATTTTTTACCATGGATTCGTTAGTGAACAAGGTGATTCCGGAGTTTACGGCTGCTGATTTTCAGGAAAAGACCTTATACCCCGGCGACAAAATTGTGCTGATTCAGGATAACGGAGACCGCGTGATTACCGAATATCCCCAAGGGGGAGGAACCGTTTATTCCAGAGGGAAAACATGGAATTTACCGGCCTCGGGCCTTACGGTTCAGGAAGATATTGTAGGCGAAGCCAGCCCGTATTTTGAAGATAATAACGACCAGTTAGACAATAACTTTAACGGACTGATTGACGAAAACCGCCCAAACCATTTAACAAAAGCTACCTTCGTAAATAATCAAGAGCATATAATTCCGGTTCGATATATCAACTACTTAAACTTTGAAGTAGGGGATACGCTGAAAAGAGGACTAGTTGTGCCAAATCGTGTTATTCGGGAGCGTATGAATAATGATCCTTCTTTCCGCCAAGAAATTGAAGATTATCAGGCAGCTTTGGCCGCTGTACACACCAGAAGAAACTTTGATGATTATTACTTCTCGTATAAAACAGCAGCTCCAATGATTGATGAGGCGCGGGATGATTATTTTGATAATGATATGGACTGGAACAGTTCTGCGGATGATGTGGGGATTGAAGGTAACAAAGACCGCCCAACTGCCGGAGCCGGAGATGGCTATCCCACCAGTGGTGCTAATACCACCTTCCCCGGCGAGCCCAATATTGACAATACGGATGTAAGTGAAAGCGACCAGCTGGGAGTAACCAGAGCCACAATTTTTGGATCGGGTGTACTAAACGCCAGAGAAGACCAAACGATATGGAACCGATACATGATTCCGGGCCCTTTTGAAAGAACGATAGCCACCGATTCAGATGTATTTATTTCATCCGGATTATTTCCACTTGCTCCCGGGCAGGTAGAGCGGTTTGCGGTAGCTATTACGGCGGCACAAACCTTCAGCGATAATGCGGCGGATGACCGGGCGGCTGTCAGTGAAAACCTGGAACAGGCGTACAATGCGTACGAAAATGACTATCAGTTTGCCGTAGCACCTAAACCGCCTATTGTAAAAGCAGTAGCCGGAAATGGGCGAGTAACGCTTTATTGGGAAGATAATTCCGAAGATTCATTCGACCGATATATAGAACGTATTACCGGCGATGGCTACGATTTTGAAGGTTATAAAATATACCGGGCCACCGATGATGCCTTTGAAGATGCCCATACCATCACCAATGCATTGGGAAACGCGCAATTCCACCGGCCATTGGCCATTTTTGATAAAAATAATGGAATTAAAGGATTTCACCCCATACCGGTAAACGGTGTTCAGTTCAATTTAGGAAATGACAGCGGCCTGCGATACAGCTTTGTGGACGAAAATGTGGTAAACGGAAAAGAATACTATTACGCCGTTACTGCTTTTGATTACGGAGCAGAGGTTGCAGGAATTGCACCTTCCGAATCACCCATTCAAATCAGCAGAAATGTAGATGGTTCTATTACGCTGGGGCAGAATGTGGTTTCTATACGCCCGAGCGATACTCAGGCAGGCTATGTGTCTCCCGACAATCCGGAGCCCACGCTCATCAGCGGTTCTCCCGGCGGAACGGTACAAGTAGAGGTTGTGGACCCGGCTGCTTTAAAAGCTGAACATACCTATGCTGTAGTATTTGAAGATACGCTGGTTACCGCACAGGGAAGCAGCGTTCCTGAACTGGTTTCTAAAAACTTTTCATTGTTAGACGTTACCACAAATTCAGTTGATACGCTTATTGCGCGTTCAGAAAGCTTTAACCGGGAAGAGCTGCCGGTAACGGATGGCTTTAGAATCAGGGTTCAGAATATTGACGAGCTACGTATTGATGAAGATCGTACCGAATGGGTTCCTGTGAGGGAAAAAATGCCTCATAGCTATGATATTGCGGTTCAGGAAAATCAAAAGGTATCCGATTACATTGTGGTGATTGGCGATAGTGTAGGAGTTGGGCAATCTACTGCTGCAACGGTTGCTACAACGCCGGGGGGGAGTTCAACGGTTAACCTTCCTTCAGTCCCTACAAATTTCAAAATAATCAACACTTATACCGATGAAGAAATTAAGTATGCCTTTTTTGATAACCCAAGAGCAAAAGGGGTTTCTGAAGAAGGAGAATTTACAGCTCTAACTGACTTTACAGGTAAACATACTGATATAGTAATATTTATTGAAGACTATAGGGGCGAGCAGGATAAGCAAACTTACAGGTTGCAGTTGAGTCCGGGAGTTTCCGGTGGAGAAATGACCACCGAAAACCCGCAGCCGGGCGATACGCTTAAAATCTTTACCACCAAGCCGTTCTCCCAAAACGACCGGTACGAGTTTACGATGAGCGGAGACTTTTTGCCTGACATAGATGAAGATTTATTAAAAGATGAGCTGAAGGATATTAAGGTAGTACCCAATCCATATATCGTTACAAATCCTTATGAGCAGCGGAACAGTAACATAAATACTCAAATACAGCGAGAGCTGCATTTCACCAACATGCCGGTACCCTCCACGCTTCGGATATTTACGATTGCCGGTAATTTAGTGCGCGAAATAGAAATTACGGAAAGTGACATTCGCAGGGCAGGAGGAGCCTTTGGAGGAACGTATATATGGAATATGCTCACAAAAGATAATCTGGAAATCTCCTATGGAGTGTACCTGTACCATGTAAAAGCACCCGGAATTGGAAGCAGAACCGGGAAATTTGCAGTCATTAAATAGGTTTAGACATGACAATTAAGAAAATGAAGACTCTATTATTATCGGCCCTTTTATCAGCAGCTCCTGTTGGCATGTTGTTTGGCCAGTCAGTCAGCAAAGTTGGAACTACGGCGGGCCAGTTTCTGGAAATTCCGGTGGGTGCGCGGTATTCTGCCATGGGCGGCGCAGTAGCTGCTACGGTAAATGATGTATCTGCCATGTACTGGAATCCGGCCGGCTTAGCCGACATAGAAAAGAATGAATTTATGCTGGAATATGGCGATTGGTTTCTTGATGTTAACCATAACTACTTTGGTGTTGCCCTTCCGGCTGGCAAAGGCGTTGCAGGCATACATGTAAACAGCCTTACAATGGGAGATTTTGAGGAAACCACTTACGATCAGCCCGAAGGAACGGGAAGAATGTTCAACTCGTACATGCTTTCGGTTGGGGCTTCTTATGCGGCTTATATTTTCCCTAAGTTTAGAATAGGCGGTACGGTTAAGTTTATTCAGGAAAACATTTACAACACAACCGCAAACGGTGTAGGATTTGATGTGGGCACGCTATATGAACTGCCTTTTTATGGAATTCGATTTGGCGTGAGTGTGACAAACTTTGGATCAAAAATGAGATTAGACGGTGATGGGCTCATCGTTCCGGTAGATGTGGATCCTAATAATTCCGGAAACCGTCCGGCTGACGCCAAGCTCTACACCGATGAGTTTGATATTCCACTTACGC
Source organism: uncultured Balneola sp. (assembly GCA_964505215.1). Classification (GTDB taxonomy): domain Bacteria; phylum Bacteroidota; class Rhodothermia; order Balneolales; family Balneolaceae; genus Gracilimonas. Next base: position 108,532 of record CAZDGU010000001.1, on the reverse strand, counting down.
TAAAAGTAGGTTTTGCCTGGGATGCCGTTAATAACGAGCAGCTCAGAGCCACACTTTCAGTAGATGGGAATAGTCCTTCTGATAACTACCAAAGCGTAAGCGTAGGCGGGGAAATTGCACTGCTGAATGAAATGGTATTTTTGAGAGCAGGAGCCCCTTATTTAGGACTGGAAGACCGCACACAAAATATTAATGCAGGTGTAGGTTTTAATTACTCATACAGTGGTATTGGTATCAGATTTTCTTATGCATATGAATCGTACGATTACTTTCAACAAGTAAACAGAATTTCATTACAAGTACTCTTTTAGAGTCTAAATGAATTATTAATCATAACACTAATAACAGGAGCAAATATGAAAAAGGTTACCACCTTATTCAGTACTGTACTTATCGCCCTTTTTGGGATGATGAGCCTACAGGCGCAGACGATCCTTGAAGAAGGATTCAGAGCGAGCACCATGCCTACCGGTTGGACACAAGTCGATATGGAGTTTACGACCAGTGCCGGCGGTTATGCAAAATTCGCTGAAACTACTTCTACACTTACCTCACCCAGTTTCGATTTAAGTGGAGAAACAGCTGCAACCCTAACTTTTTATGTAGCAACTTTTGGTTCCGGCACGCACGGACCGCTAACGGCAGATATTTCTATTGACGGAGGAACCACCTGGACGGCCCAGACTATGGATTCTCCTACACCTGCCGGCAGTTCCCCTTACACTAAAGCTACCATGACCTTAGACGCCAGTGTAGTTGGTGAAAGTGACGTTAAAGTACGTTTCTCTCGTCCCAACAGTGCGGCACAGCTAAGATTCAGAGATTTCTTAGTAGTAGGAGCAGACGGTGAAACCGTTCTTCCGGCAACCGAAGTTTCTACCATTGCTGACCTGAGAGCAGGAACGGCAGACGGTGAAGCGCGCTATACGCTAACCGGCGAAGCCGTAATGAACTTTTATGACAGCTACCAGGGCAGAAGATATTTCTCTGATGCTTCAGGTTCTATCTACTCAGAAGATCCAAATGGCCATTTAGATGCAAATGCCGATACTATTGGCGTTGGCGTAACCGGCCTTACGGGTGTGCTGAAAATGAATAACAACGGAGCGCTTTTAACCTTTGTGTTAGACGACTCTTCAGCTACTGAAGCAAGCATTACCTCTACCGGAAATACTGTAACACCCGAAGTTAAAACAATTCCGGAAATAACTACTGATAACACCGGCGGTTTGGTTCGCATTAATGATGTGACTTTTGTAGAAACCGGCTCATTCGCAACAGGTGAAAATTACACCCTGGATGACGGAAACGGCAACACAATCATATTCAGAACCAATTATTACAGCGCCGATTATATTGGAAAAGGAATTCCTTCTGGAACTGTAGATATAGTTGGAGTAGTAACCGGATACGGCAGCGACATGCAGGTATTTTCTCGCAGCTCTGCTGATATTATTGAGCATCCTGCACCTTTAACAGTTACGTTCAAGGTAAATACCTCCACCATACCGGATACTCTTAAAGAAGACGGTTTTGTGCAGATGAGAGGAGAGCTTAAGCAAACGTTAGACAGTGCAGCTTATGGCTCACAAGCAGTGACTTGGGATGCCGGCTCTACAACAGTAGCCAATAGCGAAGGCGGAGATTATTGGAGTTTAGATGTATCAATGGCACCCGGAGACACGCTGACATATAAATATTGGATAGGTTTAGACTCCGAAAATGGTGTTGCACCAAATGGCGGTTGGGAAGCTGACGGCCCCGTTGGCGGTAACTACCAGTTCATATTACCCGGAGACGCCTCACAAGATAGCGTAGTAGATCTAACCTATTTTAATATTGGTAACGGAAGAACAGCACCGTTTGAAAGTGCACAAGACAGTGTTACACTCTACTTCAGAGTTAACGTTGGTTACTTTGTACAAACCGGTGATTTCAATCCTGCTACCGACAAAGTAGGTATTCGCGGTGTGCCGGAAGTATTCCAAAACCCGGTAGATTGGAGCTCTTCAGCTATTTATTTAGAGGCTGAAGCAACGGAAGCCCCCGGCGATAACCTGTTTTATTCAGCCGGAATTAAAGTAGATCAGGCTGCCGCCGATACCCTTGGCGAAATTTCATACAAGTTCACATTAGAACCACAAGGAGAAGAACAAATCTGGGATAATGTAGATGGAAATATTGATGGCAACCGTTTTGTCAACGTACCTTCACAAGATTCCACAATTCATTGGTCATTCTTTCAGGAAACTCCACCAACAACAGGGGAAATTATTGACGCCGAGTTAACGTTTAACGTTGATGTTGGAATTTTGGAAGGCTTAGGCTACTTCAACTCAGGTTTAGATGAAGTAATGCTTCGAGGCTCCTTTAACGGATTTGGTGAAGACCCAATGGCTTTCAACGGCTTCACGAATACCTTCGAAAAAGTGGATTACCCAATATCTACCACAGTTGGAAGTAAAATAGAATACAAATACTATGTGAAATGGGACGATGCACGATTTGATTCAAACGATCCAAACTACCTGCCGGGTATTGCCCAGGGAGCAGGATGGGAAGAGCCGGGAGTAACGGCCGGTTCCAACCGAGAATACACTATTACGGAAGAAGTAAAACAAGTACTTCCTACAGAGTATTATAACGGCGTACCTCCTCAAGGCTTAATCACAGACAGTAACATAGAAGGCGGTGGTTCTACCGTTGATGTTACCTTCCAGATTGATATGACAGAGGCGTTATCTTTTGCAGATGACCCATTTGTACCGGGAACCGACTCTGTATTCCTGTTTGTGGATACTCCGTTCTTTGCCCTATCTCAAGGTATTATTGTACCGGGAGACGGCGGAGATAACTTCTATGACAATACAAAAGCGCAAGCTGAGAGATTGTTATTTAAAGATGACAATGGAGATAATGTATATACACTTACTTTAACTCTTGAAACACCCACTCTGAACCACATTGGTTATAGAATCGCCTACGGAACTCCGTTTACTGCATCTGATGCAGGCTTGACGATAAACGGAATGGGCGCAAGTGCTGAGCCCGGCCGCCGCTATTACCAGTACATCCAGCCAAATGTAGGGGAAGATAAAGCCGTTTCCTGGCCTTCTACCTCAACTCTTGCTGTGCTTGACTGGAAAGCTCCGGGTGAGCCTGTTCAGTTTGAAACTCCACCGGATTATGGAATGGGAACCTCTACCGAAGAGCTGACTGAAAATGCACATGAGTTTAAGCTATCTCAAAACTACCCGAACCCGTTCAACCCAACTACGAATATTTCATTCGAAATTGGAAAAGCTGCTAACGTAACGCTTAGCGTGTATAACGTACTGGGCCAGAAAGTAGCTACACTGCTTAATAACAATAAAATGAATGCAGGACAGCACGTGGTAGGTTTTAATGCCTCTCGCTTGTCTTCCGGTATTTATTTCTACCGTTTAGAAGCAGGAAACTTTGTACAACAAAGAAGTATGACGTTAATCAAGTAGATTGATTACGCTTTAATAAATTTGCTCGCAGGTACTTTGACCGGTACCTGCGTCTTCAAACAAATAAGGATTGATTTGCCCGCTACCATATATGATATAGCCAAAAAGGCAGGAGTTAGTATTGCCACCGTTTCCCGCGTGTTTAATAACAGCGCAAACGTATCGGAAAAATCCCGGAACAAGGTACTGGCTGTGGCTGAAGAAATTGGATATCATCCCCAAGCCTTTGCACAAGGGCTGGCAAGCCGTAAAACTAATACCGTAATGGTAGTGGTTCCGGTTATTTCCAACTACTTTTTTATGGAAGTGTTGGGAGGAATTCAGGACAAGCTCAGTGAAATGAATTACGAGCTGAGTATTTTCAATATATCACCCAAAAAAGATGTGCAGGAACAGGTAGAGCACGTTTTAAAGCGCAGATGGGCCGATGGCTACTTGTTTATCTCCGTTCATCTTGAGGAAGAACAGTGGGCCAATCTCAAAAAATACAACGTTCCCATCACGCTGGTAGATGAGTACTACGACGGCTTCGACTCCGTAAGTGTAGATAATGCCCAAGGAGCCTACCAAGCCGCAAAAAGCTTTTTCAAAGCCGGATATACGCGGGTAGCCATGCTTTCGGCGCTGGAAACATCCGCACCTATCAAAGACCGCATTAAAGGCTATAGAAAAGCACTTAAAGAATTTAATCTTCCTTTCGATGAGTCGCTGATTGTAACCGGCGATACCATGAAAAGAGACGGATTTACCGAACGGGCCGGCTACGAAGCCATGATTAAAATTCTGACGATGGAGCCTGTACCGGAAGCCTGCTTTTGCGCATCCGACATCCAGGCCGTGGGCGCCTTAAAAGCCATGGAAGATACCGGAAAATACCTGCCGCTTGTCGGATATGACGATATTGAACTGGCCGAATACATGGGGCTTTCCACTATCCGCCAGCCTATGCGGGAAATGGGATTTTTTGCTACCCAAAACCTAATCGACCGCATGAATAACCCCGAAAAAGCAGTTTCTCAAACCATTTATACCCCGGAGCTGATAACCCGCTCTTCTACCGTATTAAATGGAAAAAACAGTTAATACCCATTATGATGAAATATATTTCACTATTAGCACTTCTTTTTTTTTATGTAAGTGAGCCGAATATCGGTTTTGCGCAAATTACCGCTCACGAGCCCGGTTTCCCTACCCAAAATGATTCTCTGCGCATTGTTTTTGATGCCACCAAAGGCAATCAGGGCTTAAAAGATTTTACCGGAGATGTGTACCTGCATACCGGCGTAATTACCAACAAAAGTACCTCCGGCAGCGACTGGAAATATGTGCCTTACGACTGGAATACGCACAATCCACGCGTGAAAGCAGAACCGCTGGGTAACAATAAATGGGCATTTACTTATAAGCCCGACGTCCGTTCTTTTTTTGGTGTGAATGATGCCACCGAAGATATTGAGCAGGTAGCTATTGTGTTTAAAGGGGTGAAAAATGGAAGTGTGGTGGCCGAAGGAAAAGCCACCGGCGATGATGACATTTTTATTGACCTGTACGAAAACACAACCTCTGCTCGTTTCGAGCAGCCGGCAGGCAAATATAGCATTCTTTCCCTGGGCAATACCCTGCAGCTAAAAGGCCTTGGTAACTCAATGGATAGCAGCCTGACGCTCACTCTCTTTCAAAATCAAACGCAGGTAGCCACAACCGACACCGATTCGGTACTCAGTTTTACTTTTGAGCCAACCCAAACCGGCAATGTCCAATTTGAACTGGTAGCCGAGGCCGGAAACGGAACTTCCGCAACAGCAGCGCATACGGTTGTAGTGACGGACGGTGCGCCAAAACAAGCCCGTCCAGCCGGATTAGAAGATGGCATCACCTACAAAAACAATGGACAATCCGTAACGCTTTCGCTGTTTGCTCCGGCTAAACAAAACGTATTTGTACTGGGAGATTTCAATAACTGGCAGCCCGATTACAATTACTTAATGAAGAAAGATTCTTTAAAAGCGGACAGCGTCTGGTTTTGGCTGGAGCTGGATAGCGGAGAATTTCCTGTTGGGCAGTATTCCGGTTTTCAGTATTTGGTAGATGAAGAACTGCGGATTTCCGATCCGTATTCCTCGTTAGTGCTGGATCCGTATAATGACGAATATATTCCTGAAACCACCTTCCCAAACCTGCCGGCTTATCCTCATGAAAAAACAGACGGCTGGGTGAGTTTAATTCACCCCGGGAAAGCCGCATTTAATTGGGAAGCAACAGATTACGTGCGCCCCGAAAAAACAGAATTAGTTATTTATGAACTGCTGATTCGTGATTTTCTGGACACCAAAAACTTCCAAACCCTCACCGATACGCTCGATTATCTGGAAAACCTGGGCGTAAATGCCATTGAGCTTATGCCGGTGAGTGAATTTGACGGAAACCTGAGCTGGGGCTACAATCCAAGCCATCATCTTGCTTTAGATAAGTTCTATGGAGCTCCCGAAGCGTTCAAGAAATTTGTGGATGAAGCCCACAAACGCAACATCGCCGTTATATTAGATGTGGTGATGAATCACGCCACAGGAGTGAATCCGTTTTATAAACTATATGGCAGCGACGATGATTACTACTTTAACTCATCAGCCCGCCACGCTTACAATGTGTTTAATGATTTTGATCACTCGTATTCCGGCACTCAGTACTACACCAAACGCATGATTGAGCACTGGATTGACGAGTACAAAGTAGATGGTTTCCGGTGGGATTTAACCAAAGGCTTCACCCAAAACTGTATGGCTAATGATGAAGCCTGTACCGGCCGTTTTCAGCAAGACCGGGTAGATATCCTGAAAAAATATTCGGATTACCAATGGGATGCCGATCCCGATTTTATAGTTATTTTTGAGCACTTGGGCGGCGAGCAGGAAGAAGCCAAATGGGCCAACTATCGCATTGATGAAGGCAAAGGCGTGATGCTTTGGGGTAACATGAATGGCGCTTATAATGAAGCCACCATGGGGTATAATTCCGGCGGCAAGTCTGATTTATCGGGCGTGCTGAAGCGTTCCCGAAACAGCTTTGTGAAGCGGCATTTAGTGGGCTATATGGAAAGCCATGACGAACAGTGGCTGATGTTCAAAAATCGAAAATATGGAAATTCATCCGGAGATTATGATATCACGGATCTGGGAACCGCGTTGGGACGCCAAAAGCTGGCGGGCGCATTCTTTTTCACCCTTCCCGGACCAAAAATGCTGTGGCAATTTGGAGAGCTGGGCTACGGTGGAGGTCCTGATGAATGTTTGAAAAATAACGGAAATGGAGATTGCCTGGCGAGCGACCCCAGCCGAACCGGGGAAAAGCCTATTCGGTGGGATTATTATGAAGATGAAAATCGTAAAAAGCTTTATAAAACCTGGAGCGCGCTCATCAACCTACGCAGAAGCAGCCCGGCTTTTACTACTCCGAATCAGGCCGAATATAAGCTGAGCGGAGCCGTAAAAACTATTTCCTATCAGCACAGCGATTCGGACGTGCTGATTGCCGGAAACTTTGGCGTTACCGAAACGGATGTGGATATCACGTATCCTTCTGCAGGCGATTGGTATGATTTTTTTGAAGGAAGTTCGCATTCAGTTAACAGTACCGAAAATACGCTTACTTTAGGCCCGGGCGAGTTCAAAATATTTACTACTCGCGAGTTTCCAACTCCCGAAGCCGGACTTTTAACAGCCAACGAGAAAGAGTCAGATTCAGGCATTCCAAGCAACTATGTACTCAGTCAAAATTACCCGAATCCCTTCAACCCGAGTACGGTCATCAGCTATCATATTCCAAAAAGCAGTGCAGTTTCACTAAAAGTATTTGATATGCTGGGGCGCGAAGTGGCAACGCTGGTTAACGGTAAAAAAGCTCCCGGCTCATACACGGTAAACTTTGACGCGCAGGCACTTAGCAGCGGTATGTATATTTATCAGCTGCAGGCCGGAGACAAAGTTCTCACTCAGAAAATGATGTTGATTAAATAATAATGCACAGGTACGGGATGATGAAGATAAAATCACTTTTAGCGGTATTTGTCATAATTGCAGCCGGTTGCACAAGTTATATTGGAGCTCCGGAAAACTCTGAAATTATTGGCCTGGCTTCACCGGTTCAGCTTAATTTTGATGAAACCCGCATTGTTACGGCCGACTATTTTAACACGCCCGCACTCATTGATTCCATATCAAATCCGGACGGGCTGGACGCCAGATTATCGGCAGATAAAGCAGAAGTATTGCTTTCCGGTACGCCGGAGCAGCCGCTGGATGTGCTCTCTTTTTGGGTTGATGGTTATCAGTACGACATACTGCTGAAAAAGTCGAATAAGCAGAAGGTGAGGCTCACCTTCAACCCGCAAGGCAAAACGTATAAAACCGTACAGCTGAAAGGGGAGATGAATAACTGGAATCCGGCTGCGGCTCCCTTCACTCTAAAAGATGGGATTTGGGAAACCACGCTGTTTGTAAACAAGGGCGTATATCAGTACATCCTGATGTTAGATGGAAAAGAAACGCCCGATCCTGCTAATCCACACACGGTTTCTAACGGAATGGGCGGCACCAATTCGGTGCTTACTGTTGGCGATCCTGATGAGAAATCACCCATGCTTGAGACGTATGATTATAACAATCCGGTAGTTTTTCTGAAATCTGATGCCGCCGAAAACGCTCTTGTTTTTTGGGAGAACTATCAGCTTGAAGTTAAACAGGATGGCCAATTTGTAAGCGTAGAAATTCCTGCTGAAGCAACCCGAATGAAGCGTTCATATTTACGCGCATGGACTTTTGATGGTGATGCTGTGTCAAATAACGTACTCATTCCGCTCAATTATGGCGAAGTGATATTAAATACGGATGAGCTGAACCGCCACGATCGCGAAAACTGGAACATGTATTTTGTACTGATTGATCGTTTTAAGGATGGAAATCCTGCTAACACACAAAAAGTGGATGACCCTCAAATTCACCCCAAAGCTAATTATTATGGCGGAGATTTTGCCGGAATTACTGAAACCATAAAAAACGGCTATTTTGATAAAATTGGAGTGAATACGCTTTGGCTTTCGCCGATCACCCAAAATCCGGAAGGTGCTTACGGTCTCTGGGATAAAGGCGGAGTGACGAGTACATTTTCGGGCTATCACGGCTACTGGCCCGTTTCTTCCTCTAAAGTAGATCATCGTTTTGGCACCGAAGAGGAATTCCGGGAGCTGCTGGATGTTGCGCATGAACATGGCATGAATGTCCTTTTGGATTATGTGGCAAACCACGTGCACGAGCTGCACCCGGTGTATCAGAAACACAAAGATTGGGCCACGGATTTGTATCTGCCGGATGGCCGCATGAATACGGAATTATGGGATGAGCAGCGCCTTACCACCTGGTTTGATACGTTTATGCCCACGCTGGATTTCTCTAAGCCGGAAGTGGTGAGCACTATGACGGATTCTGCACTGTATTGGGTGAAAGAGTTTGATTTGGACGGATTCAGACACGATGCTACCAAACACATTCAGCTGGATTTTTGGAGAACATTGACCCGAAAAATTAAAGATTCCATTACCATTCCAACCGGTAAACAAGTATTTCAAATTGGAGAAACCTACGGCAGCCGGAAGCTGATTTCCAGCTACGTAAACTCTGGAATGCTGGATGCTCAGTTTGATTTTAATATGTACGATGCCGGCTTAAACGCATTTGGGCAGGGAAATTCATTTGAGGGATTGAAAACGCAGCTGCAGGAAAGTTTTAACTACTACGGCTATCACAATTTGATGGGCTATATTTCCGGAAATCACGATAAAACTCGCTTTATCACTTTAACCAGCGGCGAAGTAAGCTGGGATGAAGACGGAAAACTGGCCGGGTGGACTCGTGAAATTGAAGATCCGCAGGCGTTTGCGTACGCTCGACTGAGTATGTTCCACGCTTTCAACCAAACCATTCCGGGCATTCCGGTAACCTATCAGGGAGATGAATTCGGTCAGCCCGGAGCAAATGATCCTGATAACCGAAGATGGATGCAGTTTGAGGAAAGTGAACTATCGGCACCTGAGTTAAGGAATCGCAACATATTCAGCAGGCTTACGGAGCTTAGAAATACCGAGATGCCGCTGACTTTCGGTGATTTCAGATTCCATCTTGCCACCGACGATATCTTAACCTATTCCAGAGCTTATTTTGAACAGCAGGTTTTGGTGGTTTTCAACAAATCGAATACCGAACAAGTGATAGAAGTTCCGCTTAGAGAGCATTTTAATTACGAAAAGACAGAAGCCCATTTTGGTCATGAATTTTCTATCCGGGATAATGTGCTAACGATAAGCCTGCCCGCCAACAGTTTTGAACTATTAACGCTTTAATATCTACTCATGAAATCTTTTTCCAAATACGTTATTCTGTGTGCCATTTTAGTTGGTTTTATTACCGTTTCGTGCACCTCAGAATCTCCAAAAATAGCAGAATCACCCGGCATAGAAGCTCCCGAGTGGAGTAAAAATGCGAATATCTATGAAGTTAACATCCGGCAGTATTCTGAAGAAGGAACGTTTAACGCCTTCACCAAAGATCTGCCTCGCCTGAAAGAAATGGGCGTTAAAATCATCTGGCTGATGCCCATTCATCCTATCGGAGAGAAAAATCGTAAGGGTACTTTAGGCAGCTATTATTCGGTGCAGGATTATAAAGGCATCAACCCAAACTTTGGCACGGAAGAGGACTTCCAAAAGCTGGTGGATACCGCACACGAGCTGGATATGAAAGTAATAATTGATTGGGTGGCGAATCACACCGCATGGGATAATCCGTGGACAGAAAATCCGGATTGGTTTGCGCTTACAGAAGATGGAGCATTCACCCCGCCCACAGGAACCGATTGGTCGGACGTAATTCAGCTCAATTTTGAGAACGAAGAAATGCGGGCAGCTATGATTGATGCCATGGAATACTGGGTTCGGGATTTTAATATTGACGGCTATAGGTGTGATGTAGCCGGTATGGTTCCATTAGATTTTTGGAAAGATGCGCGCAAAAATCTGGATGAAATTAAGCCGGTGTTTATGCTGGCAGAGGATGAAGGACCACAAATGCATGAAGCCTTTGATATGACTTATGCCTGGAGTTATGCCCACATCATCCGGGAAATTGCAGCGGGCAAGCAAACCTTTAGCGCTTTAGACAGCCTGATGGAAGTGGAAGCTGAGAAGTTCAACAAAGAAGATTACCGCATGTATTTCACCACCAATCATGATGAGAACTCCTGGAACGGAACCGACCCCGGCATGTATGGAGAGAACTTCGAAAACTTTGCGGTACTCTCTGCCACCATCGATGGAATGCCGCTGATTTATAACGGGCAGGAGTCGGTACTGGACAAGCGGCTGGAGTTTTTCGAGAAAGATGAAATTGAATGGAAAAACTATCAGTTGACTCCATTTTACACCATGCTTTTAAAGCTGAATACCGAGCATGAAGCGCTTTGGAATGGAAAATACGGTGGTGATTTACAGCTTTTTGAAACGCCTAAACAGGCTTATGCCTATAAACGCGAAAAGGGGAGTGATTGGGTTTTTGTGTATCTCAACAATAGCGATGCGGCCATCACCATATCTTTAGATGACTTCGGAGTTCCCGCCAACAGTGCCGAATACACGCTGTATTCAGAGCAGCTGCCACCTGATAAAAATGGGATTTTTGAGATTGGAGCACATTCCTGGCTGCTTATCACTAACAACTAACAGCAATATTTAACCAATAAACATTACGGCTATGTCTTCAACTGCATTTACAAAACGACCTCGTCTCAGCTTTTGGGAAATCTGGAATATGAGTTTTGGATTTTTGGGCATTCAGTTTGGGTTTGCTCTTCAAAATGCAAACGTAAGCCGGATATTTGAAACTCTGGGCGCTAATGTTGATGATATTCCCATTTTATGGATTGCAGCTCCGCTAACAGGGTTGGTAGTTCAGCCCATTATTGGCTATTTCAGCGACCGGACGTGGAACCGATTGGGTCGGCGAAAGCCATATTTTTTATATGGTGCAATTGCTGCTTCGGCCGCACTGGTGGTTATGCCCAATTCACCCATGCTGTGGGTAGCCGCCGGTATGCTGTGGATTATGGATGCTTCTATAAATGTATCAATGGAGCCGTTCAGAGCTTTTGTGGGCGATATGTTGCCGTCTGAGCAACGCACCAAAGGCTTTGCCATGCAGAGCTTTTTTATTGGAACCGGAGCCGTTGTGGCATCGGCTCTTCCGTGGATTCTCACCAACTGGTTTGGAGTTTCTAATACGGCACCCGAAGGCATCATTCCGCCATCCGTAAAATGGTCGTTTTATTTAGGAGCCGTTGCCTTCATCAGCGCCGTGGCTTGGACGGTTTTCAGAACCAAAGAATACACTCCGGAACAGCTGCGGGCTTTTGAAGAAGCAGAAAAACAAGAAATTGAAGATGAGAATGCGCTCCGTGAGGTTCCCATTGAAGCCGGGGAAGGTCAAAAGAAAATTCTGATTGGTTTAGCATTCGTGGTTATTGGGTTGATTACGACCTGGCTCACTTATAACTACAGTTTAGATAAAGAGGTATTTGTAGCCACCGGTGGCTTAGCTGTGGTTGGGTTGATTATGTCTGTTGCCGGCTTTTTACAAAAATCAGGGAAAACAAATCATGGTTTGGTAGTTGTTATGCACGATATGGTTCACATGCCCAAAACCATGAAGCAGCTGGCCGTGGTTCAGTTCTTTTCATGGTTTGCCTTATTTGCTTTGTGGATTTATACCACAGCCGCTGTAACCGCTCACATTTATGGAACCAGCGATCCCACTTCCGCGCTTTTTAACGAAGGCGCCGATTGGGTAGGCATTATGTTTGCCGTGTATAATGGAATTGCGGCCGTTGTGGCTTTTGCTTTGGCTCCCGTTGCCAAAATATTAAGCCGTAAATGGGTACACGCACTTGCACTCATTTTGGGCGGACTTGGCTTCATTTCCATTTATTATATCACCGATCCGGTGATGCTCATTGTTTCTATGATTGGCGTTGGTATTGCCTGGGCGTCCATTCTTTCTATGCCGTATGCAATTCTTGCAGGCTCGTTGCCATCTCAGAAAATGGGATTATACATGGGTATTTTTAACTTCTTTATCGTGCTTCCGCAGCTACTGGCAGCTACAATTTTGGGATATATCACCCGAACTTACTTTGGCGGAGAAGCAGTGTATGCTTTAGTATTGGGTGGGATTGTAATGATTATAGCCGCTGCTACCATGTATTTTGTGGATGATGTGGACGAGACGGTTTAATCCGGCTTTTGATAGGTGAATTAGACAAAAAAGTGATTATTGCCACATAATGCGGTGAAAGTGGCAAAGCAGAAAGTTTAGCCTTTAAGTTAGTTCTTGGTAAAAGCTATGAAACGTGCATTGTATTTCAGTCACCTTATATGTTTGGTATTTTTATTCACTTCCTGTTCTAAAAGTCCTGAGGCTTTGCCTCAACCTTACAAAGCTCCACAATGGGCTGAAGGGATAGTTTGGTATCAGATTTTTCCGGAGCGTTTTAGAGATGGCGATCCCAATAATCAACCCAACCGGGAAAGAGCGAGAGGTCCGGAAGGCTGGCACCCTACAACATGGACGCAGGATTGGTATAAGCGGGATGAATGGGAAATAAATGCGTCCGATGATTTTTACGCCACAGTGAGAGAACGCAGATATGGCGGCGATTTGCAAGGTGTGATTGACAAGCTCGATTACCTAAAAGAGCTGGGCGTTGGCGGCATATATTTGAATCCAATATTTGATGCCCAGTCTATGCACAAGTATGATGCTTCCTATTATCATCACATAGATCGTAATTTTGGCCCCGATCCGGAAGGAGATTTAGAATTGTTTAATGAGGAGAATCCCGCAAAACCTGAAACCTGGAACTGGACAGCGGCAGATTCACTCTTCTTAAAGCTGATTGATGAAGCTCACAAAAGAGATTTGAAAGTGATTATAGACGGAGTTTGGAATCACACCGGAACGGAATTTTGGGCCTTTCAGGATGTGATAGAAAATCAACAAAATTCGGATTATAAAGATTGGTACATCATCACTGAGTTTGATAATCCCGAAACCCCTGAAAATGAATTTGATTATGAAGGCTGGTGGGGATTTAAAGGTTTGCCTGTGTTTCGCGAAAAGAATGAAACGCTGGTTGAACCGGTCCGAAAGCATATATTTGAAGTGACTAAGCGCTGGATGGACCCAAACGGAGACGGAGATCCATCGGATGGAATAGATGGCTGGCGGCTGGATGTGGCAGAAGAAGTGGGGAATGAGTTTTGGAAAGAATGGCACGAGTTAGTGCGATCTATTAACCCGGAAGCCATTACAGTTGCTGAAATATGGACCGATAAAGCTAAAGAGTACATAAATGGGGAAATGTTTACCTCGGTGATGAACTATCGTTTTGCCTACGCTGCCAAAGACTTTTTAATTGATGACAAAATTGATACCGAAGAGTTTGTCCGCAGGCTTATTCAGGTACAAAAAGATTATGGAGAAGAAGCCGAAATGGTTCTCCAAAACCTGATGGACAGCCACGATACGGCCAGACTGGCTTCTTTTACAGTAAACCCCGGTATAGAATACGAGGGGGAGAGTCATCCAAGAGAGGGTTTTAATGTTCGAAAACCAAATAGGGAAGAGCGCCAAATTCAAAAATTAGTGGCTTTATTTCAGTTTACATGGTCCGGCGCGCCTATGATTTACTATGGCACAGAAGCAGGAATGTGGGGAGCCGATGATCCCGATGATCGAAAACCCATGGTTTGGAAAGACTTAAACTATGAACCGGAAACTCATCATCCATTTGATGAAAAACGACCGGCAGACGACAATAACTTTGACCAAGAGCTTTTCAACTATTATCAAACATTAGCAGAGCTGAGAAATAATGAACCGGCTTTGAAATACGGCATAGCTAATATTTTAAATCATGATGCAAACAGAAAGATTGTGGTTTTCGAAAGAGAATATAAGCAACAAAAAATATGGATTGTTCTGAACCGATCTGAAAAAGAGCAATACGTAAATATTAGCGAATGGGCAGGTAACAAAAAGCTGACAGACCTGATGACAGGCCGGGAAATTTCATCGGAAAAGCTAAAAATAGCACCTAAATCGGGAGTTATTCTGAAAATAAGCTTACACTGAAAGTAGTGTTTAGAGTTGTTTAAAAGATGTATTTACAGGAAAATTTTCAAAACACTTGCTAAAGTTGCAACAAAAAAGTAAATTCGTTGCAACAATGAAGAAAAGATAAAGCCATGAGTAAGAAACCAAAAAAAGAAATCGAATGGTTTGGGATGAAACTCACCCCGGAAGAGAAAGCTAAAATAAAACGTTTAGCTGAAAGGCGGGGAGTATCTCAAAAAGAGGCCGTGATGGATTTGGTGAACGAAGAAATGATAGCTTACCAAGTAGAAGCCGAGCCGGGCTCCATCTTAGAAAAAATGGAATCGTATGTGGGCGTTATAGAAGGTCCCGGAGATCTGTCAACAAACCCAAAATATTTGGAAGGTTATGGCGAAAACCGTACTTCTTGATGCGGGTCCGCTGATTGCCATTCTGGATAAAAGAGATACGCACCATTTGTGGGCACAAGAGCATTTGTCGAAACTGACCGGACGCCTGGTTACGTGTGAGTCTGTATTAAGTGAAGTTATTTTCATTACTAAAACAAATGTTAGAGCAACCGAGGCTATCCGGGGAATGTTAAATGAGGATATTCTGAGCATAGAAAGCTCTCTTGAAGAGAATCAGAACGTTATTTTCAACCGTTTACTAAAATACTGGGATACTCACGCTTCTCTGGCAGATATGCATCTCTTAAATTTATATGATAACAAAGAAAATGCGGTGATTTTTACGCTCGATTCTGATTTTCTTATCTATAAAGATTCAAAGGGGAAACAGTTAAATCTTATTTCTCCTTATTAATATACAGTTGGTAAATCTTTCGGCAACATCTATCTGTTATCTCATACTTTGCTTACTTTGCAAGCCAATCTTTTTCTAACTTCTCCACAAAAAAATAATGCGTTTAGAACAGAACCAATTTGTGCCTTTTATGCTGGTAATGGCCGTCATTACCGCAATTGTCATTGTAATTTCTTCCTTTAACTTTAATCATAAACGCAACACTCGTTTTAAAGCAAACTTGGCCACTTCCGACTCATTGCACATAATGCCGCTGCGCGTGGTGGGAGCCAATGACTCGGTAACGGTTACTGCATTTAAGGATGAGCCCGTGCTACTGGTATTTTGGGCCAGCTGGTCAGATAAATCAACTTCTATGCTGAATGAAATTGAGCAGTATCGGGATGAAAATCCATCGTTACAAGTTCTGGCAGCTTTGGTGAAAGATGCAGAAGAATCTCTGTTAGAAGAGCGGCGATATCCGGAATTTACTTACTTAGACGGAGCGCATTTATTTAATCACTTAAAAGTGCCGGGCTTTCCAAGCTATATTCTTTTTGATGAAAATAAAGATATTCTGCACGCTCAAATTGGCTATCAGGAAGGCGTTGGTTACGATTCCTTATATGTTTATTTAGAATGAATGCGCAACAGAAACTCATACTGAATGGAAAAGTTATAGCTGAAGAAAAAGCGACTTTTTCTCCCATAAACCGAGGACTGATGTACGGAGATGGCTGCTTTGAAACGCTCCGAAGCTACGGCGGCAAGCTGTTGGGCTGGGAGCTTCATTACCAAAGGCTGAAAGACGGATTGGAGTATTTGGGAATGAAGCCGCCGCTTTCTTCTAAGGCATTTCGGACGCATATATCTCAGCTTTTGGAAGAAAATGATTTGACAGATACGGATGCATTCATCCGTTTGCAGTGCTGGCGGGAAGGTGAGCGCGGTTATGCGGGCGACTCAACATCGGCAAGCTGGATGATGCAGGCGCAAGAATATCACCCCAAAGAAACTCCAATTAGTCTGGCGCTGGCAGCGACCCGTTGCATTCCTTCTGCAGCACTTCAGCGGAGGTATAAGCTCTCAAATGGGCTGAATTACATAAAAGCCATGCAGGAAGCCAAAGCCGCCGGTTGCGATGATGCGCTTATGCTTACCATTAAAAATGAAGTGAGTGAATTAACCTCGGCTAATATTTTTTGGGTGAAGGACCATCGTGTGTTTACGCCTTCCGAGCAGTGCGATATTTTGCCTGGAATTACTCGTTATTTTGTATTGGAAATGCTCCATAAAAAAGGGATTTTGGTTGAAGAGGAAAGTTATTCTGCGGAAGAAGTTAAAAAAGCCGATGCGGTATTTTGCACAAACTCACTGAAAGAAATAGCTGTAATTTCTTCTTTGGGTGAAATTCAGTTCAATACAAAACATCCGCTTTTAACAGAAATTAAAGAGGGATTTAAGGAATTCAGAAATAACAACTTATCCTATGCATAGTTTTTCATCTATAGAAGATGTGTGGACGTATTTAGAGCAAATTCCCAAATTTCAAACCTCGGGAAATGTTGCGGTTAATTTTTCTCTGGATAATATTCGAAACTTTTGTGTCCACATGGGAAATCCGCAGAATGATTTTGCAACCGTGCACGTGGCCGGCACCAATGGGAAAGGAACCACCTGCTATCTGCTTGAACACATTTATTCGGAAGCAGGCTATAAGACCGGGATGTTCACTTCACCCCATCTGCTGAGGTACAACGAGCGCATAAAAGTAAATGGCAAGGAAATTAGTGATGAAGAAATCCTGCTGTTTTTCAACAAATATGAGTCGCAATTGGAAGACTACCGGCTTAGCTATTTTGAAATAAGTGCGGCATTAGCGTTTTGGTTTTTCAGTAAACAAGAAATTGAGCTCGCTTTTATAGAAGTGGGGTTGGGCGGTCGCTTAGATGCTACCAATATTGTGAACCCCGAAGTTTCAATTATTACGAGTGTTGGGTTAGATCATCAGCAGGTGTTGGGCAATACGGAAGCTGAAATTGCACGCGAAAAAGCAGGCATTATTAAACCTGAAACTCCGGTTGTGGTGGGAAATGTATCGGATGAAGTTTCGGAGGTAATTGCTAAAAAAGCTTCGCTTAAAGATGCAGAAATATTTTTCGCTGAGGTATTAAATCCTCAATGGAAATCCGGAACCGTTTTGTTAAATAATGGCGCCGTAGAAATTGAAACAGGTCTGCTTGAGGAAGTAAATAAATGGAATGTGGCCTGCATTTGGAAATCGCTGGAATGGCTTCAGCCCAAATTTCCCTTAGAAGAAATGCAATGGAAACAAGCTATTAAAAAATTTAGCGGTGCCCCCGGCAGGTTTGAGCAGCTGCACAATAGCCTAAATTGGTACTTCAGCGGCGCTCATAATGCACAGGCATTGAGCTCGTCTTTGCGAACGCTGAATCAAATTCATCCATTATCGGACACAATTTTAGTTTTTTCGATGATGAAAGATAAAGTTGATGCGTTTAATTTTACCAATTTATCAGAATTTAAAAAGGTGTATTTCATTGATCAGAAAGGAGATAGGGCGGCTACCTATGAAGATATTTCATCAAAAATAAATGCCGGACGGCTCACAGAAACCAATAAAGAAAATATTTTAAAGGAATTGAAGACAGAGGTAGTAATTTTTATGGGAAGTCTTTACTTTTATCCAACCATTAAGCGGTGGATCGCTAACGTTTTATAATTCACACCGCAATTATCCTTACCTGATTGGGCGCCTCTACACATTGTTTAATACAAACCCGGCGTTCACCCCAAAATTCAGTAAGTATCATATTTATAACAGCCACATTTTATGTCAGATAATCAAGCCGCCGAACTATCGGCCGGGGAGTTAGAATCCTTAGAGGGGAAAAAGCTTCACGAATTACAAACCATTGCAAAATCTATTGGTATAAAAAGAGTTACGGGCGTGCGCAAAGTTCAGCTCATAGAAAACATACGTACTCAAGCCAGTAAGCAGGATGAAACGGTTGCTTCAAAAAGTGATGAACAAGAAGATCGACAGACAAATGATTCTTCCGAGAAAGATTCTGAAATGAAGAATTATGGGGGACAGGATCATATTGTTTCCTACAAAAAGAAGGACGAGAAGAAAAAAGAATCTTCTAAAAAACACACTCACAAAGGCTCAAATCAGCGCCGCAAAGGGCACGAGCATAACAAGCTTCCGGAATCGAATGCTCCAACTTTAGCCGAGCGCATTAAAGAATTAGAGCCTGATTTGGGGCCGTATCTTTTTAATGAAGGTACCTTAGAAATTTTACCTGACGGTTATGGATTTCTACGTTCGGTGAACTACAATTATAAAGCCAGCCCCGATGATATTTATGTATCTCCTTCTCAAATTAAGCGCTTTCGTTTAAAACAGGGAGATGTGGTTATTGGCGTGATTCGTCCGCCTAAAGTAGGCGAGCGGTATTTTGCGCTGCTTCGTATTGAAGGTGTGAATGGGCGCATTCCGCACGATATGGATAATCGCCAGGATTTTGAGGATTTGCTGCCCGTTCATCCTGATGAGCGCTATCATTTAGAATTTGTGGCTAATGAATACTCAACCCGACTTATTGATTTATTTGCTCCGGTTGGAAAGGGCCAGAGAGGACTTATTGTAGCCCAGCCCAAAACCGGTAAAACCACAATTTTGCGCAATATTGCTAATGCGGTTGCAACTAATTCTCCGGAAACCAAGATTTTAATTGTACTGATTGATGAGCGGCCTGAGGAAGTAACGGAAATGGAACGAAGTGTAAAAGGCGCCGAAGTGGTGGCCTCAACCTTCGACGAAAAGCCTGAAAATCACATAGGTTTAGCCGAAATAGTTTTTGAGAAAGCTAAACGACTTGTTGAAAGCGGCCACGATGTACTGTTGCTGATGGATTCCATCACCCGGCTTGCCCGCGCCTACAATATCACGGCTTCTAACAAAGGGAGAACCATGACCGGCGGGGTAGATTCGGAAGCACTTAAAGTACCGCGACAGTTATTCAGTTCGGCTCGGAATATAGAAAATGGCGGTTCGCTCACCATTTTAGCTACAGCCTTAATTGATACCGGCTCGCGCATGGATGATGTGATTTTTGAAGAATTTAAAGGAACCGGTAACATGGAAATTTACCTTGACCGCAGAATTTCTGATCGCCGACTATATCCTGCCATTGATATTTTCAGAAGTGGAACCCGACGCGAAGAGCTGCTGGTTTCAGAAGCTGAACGCGAAAAAGTGGTGCTGCTGCGTCGTTATTTAACCAATATGAGTCCGTTTGAAGCAATGGACTTCCTCCTTGATAAAATTAAAGGCACCAAGAATAACGAAGAATTTCTTATCTCAATGAATAAGTAGTGAGAATCCATTTGCGGAAAGTGCTTGAATACATCGAGCAATTATCTGTAATAACTTCTTATTCAGGTTTAGCGAAAGAATTTAAGCTTTAAAGGAGGGAAGCTCGTTTTTAGTCAGCTTTGAAATTTAAAGCTTCTTCTCCAGCCTGTAAAATTCAGCCAGCTCGCCGGTCACGCGTTCTCCATTTTCGTTGAGGCGAATAAGCACATTTTCTCCTACAAAATATTGGCTGGGTTCTTCTTCATTATTTAGTGTGATGGTATTGCCGTCCTCGTTCCAGCTATAGCTTCCGGAATCTTTAAAAGTGTTAGGCGCGTCTTCGCCCAGATATACCATTGTAAGATTGTAAGTAGAGTCCGTTAGCGAAACCGTTGTTTCAATTCCCTCACACGAGGCGCAGGGCAAAACTCCGGTATAGGTTCCCGCAACGTCTATGGCTATTTGAGAAGTATGCATATCGGATGAAGTTGGCTCTTTTGCCTCTTTTTCCTGAGAGCAACCGATGAGAGAAATAAGGAGTAATAAAGAAAATAAAGTTAACTTCATGTGTAATAAAAAATGTTTATTGATTGACTTCTGTTAATATAAACTTCTTATCTCGGTTTTGCCGTAATGTTCCCGCTTTGGCCTGTACGGAATGATAAAATAATAATAGAGCCTGTTCTTCGGCAGCCTGTCGTAAAATTAATGTTTTTAACTTCTTGGCTCTCAAAGGATCAACATCCACATGCTGCATTCTGTAATGATTGAGGTGCTGTTCAGACGGAACCAAATCTCCCAAAAAATAGGCCGTTTGCCCGGCATTTTCTATTTTTACAACCTGATGTCCAGGGGTATGCCCGCCTGTATGCATCAGCGTTATTCCGGGCAGTAAATTGAAAGTCGGTTCCGTAATCAAAACTAATTTATCATCAGCAGCCAGCTTGTACAATTCGTCTAATTCGTAACCGGCTCCTTTGGTTTTCTTTTGAGCCTGAAGCTGCTCCAGCGCATAATACCATTCCACTTTTTGCACAAAGTAATTGGCATTTGGCATGGTTGGCTGTGTAGAAGTTTTATAATCAACATAGGTTGAACCTGCCGCATGATCGAAATGAAGATGAGTAAGTATTACATGCGTGATGTCGGCCGGAGTTAATCCAAAAATATCGAGATTTGTGAGCAGATTTGAAGTATTAGTGAATGTACTTTTATGATCTAAACCCCAGCCTAATCCGGTATCAAGCAAAATGTTTTGCCTCCCGGTTCGGATGAGAATGGGGTTGATGCCAACGGTTTCGGATTGATTGTCAAATTCCGGTTTAGCGTGCTTCCCGGTTATATCAGCTGAGTCTATTTTTTTGAATACACCATCTTCATGTGCTTCAAAAATACCTTCGCTGAGCAGTTCAATTTCAAACCGGCCTATGTTCATAAACAATGAATTTTATGGATGATTATTTAGTTTCTGCAACTTAATTATTCTGCGCTTTCAAGCAAATCATTTATCTTTGCCATCTATGAATAAACACGACGCTATTATTATCGGTTCCGGCCATAACGGATTGGTTACGGCCTGCTATCTTGTAAAAAATGGATATGACGTTTTAGTGCTTGAGCGCGACTCAACCATTGGGGGAGCCGTCCGTACGGAAACGATGTTTCAATCGGAAGAAAACCCCACCGGTTTCCGAATGGATGTGGGCTCTTCGGTTCACCTGATGATTCATCAAACCGGAATTATCGAGGAGCTGGAGCTGGAAAAATATGGGCTTGAATATATTGAAATGGATCCGATTATGTCGTATCCGGTTCCCACGGGTAAAGGTGTAATTCACTTTTGGAAAGATGTGGAGCGTACGCTGGAGTCGATTTCAAAAGTGGCACCGGAGGATGTAGAGAACTATAAGGAATTCATTGAGTTTTGGGGGAAGATTAACAAAGGCGTGCTGAAGGCTTTTATGACGAAACCTTCTACCGGCAGTATTATGGCTGAAATGGCTAAAGCTCAAATTAGAGACGGCGCTATGTTTAAAAAGGGAGAGCAAGCAGCCGGATTACAAAAAATTCTTTCAAGCTACGGAAAGGTGGTTGACGATGCGTTTGATAGTCCATATATGAAAGCAGCTATTCTCTGGTTTGCGGCACAATCGGGACCGCTGCCCGACCACTCGGCTACGGGGGATTTTGCAGGCTGGCAGTCGATGCTGCATCAGAGCGGAGCTAAGCATCCCAAAGGAGGGAGTGGAATGCTTACACAGGCTATGAAGAATATGATTGAAGCGCATGGCGGAGAGGTGAAAGCAAATCACCCTATAGAAAAAATATTGATTGAAAACGGAAAAGCCATTGGGGTCCGGACGGAAAAAGGGGAAGAATTCAGAGCTAAAACCATTGTATCTAATGCTCATGTGCAAACCACCATGCTGAACATGGTTGGCCGCAAACATCTGGATGATTCGCTCTTCAAAAAGGTGGAAAATATTAACGTAGGCAATGGCTTTGGTATGGTCATCCGCTGTGCAGTTGAGGAACTTCCGCAATACAAAGCGGCTCCAGGCGATCCTCACATTCACAACGGAATACAGCTGCTGGCGCCATCGGTTCAGTACATGAATAATGCCATTGGCGATTATACTAAAAAACTTCCCCCCGAAAAGCCTGCGGTCTTGTGTATGACGTTTTCTAAGATTGATCCCGAAGTAGCTAAAGACGGCAAGCATACGCTTTTTGCCTGGGCGCAGTGGCATCCTTACGAGCTGGCAAATGGAATGCACTGGGATGATATACGCGAGCGGGAAGCACAGAAAATTTATGATGTAGTTACCGAATATGCGCCCAATATGAAGGGCAAACTCATTGATTGGTACATACAGTCGCCTTTAGACATTGAGCGCAAGCACGGCCTTCTAAAGGGCAATGTGATGCATGTAGAAATGAGCTTTGATCAGATGTTTATGTTTCGTCCAATTCCTGAAATGAGTGAGTACGAAACTCCCATAAAAAACTTATACTTGTCCAGCGCATCTTGCCATCCCGGCGGCGGCGTTTTTGGAGCTGCCGGACACAATGCAGCCCAGGTAATTTTAAAAAACAACAAATCCATATTTTCATTTCGCTGAGGTAGTATCCATTGAGTTCAACACTGTATGTAGATTTATCTAACATTGGCCAAAATTTAGAAGCCGTAAAGCAAAAAGTTGGCGAGAAAACTAAAATAATGGCCGTTATAAAAGATAATGCCTATGGACATGGCGCCATCGAAGTAGCTCGCTATTTAGAGCCGAAGGTCGAGTATTTATGCGTAGCCGAACTAACCGAAGCGCTGGAGCTTCGGGAAGCCGGAATCAGCTGCCCGATTTTGGTATTTGAGATTCCGCCTGTTGGACAAGAATATGCCTATAGAACCCATAATATTATAGCAAGCATTG
The DNA here is from genome assembly GCA_964505215.1 of uncultured Balneola sp. Taxonomy (GTDB): domain Bacteria; phylum Bacteroidota; class Rhodothermia; order Balneolales; family Balneolaceae; genus Gracilimonas. The sequence goes on along the minus strand of CAZDGU010000001.1, from coordinate 85,230 downwards.
CCGACCTTTCTGTATTTGAGCGCCTTGAAGCCGGAACGGATTGCCATCTTAATTTTGATACGGGTATGGGACGATTGGGAATTTTACCTGAAGATGCAGGTACGGCTTACCAAAAAATGCAGGAATTCTCAGAACTGAATTACTCCGGTATTTATACACATTTTGCAAATTCTGATGAACCGAATGATTCTTCTGTAATCCATCAGGTGCAGGTGTTTTCTTCTATACGAAGTAAATTTCCGGATGAACTGATGACGCATACCTGCAACAGCGGCGGAATCTTTTTTTACAGTGACAAAGGCGCACTTTTTGATGCCGTACGACCCGGCGTATGCTTATATGGATATGCTCCCGGAAAAACAGAAATTCCGAATCTACAGCCTGCATTAACCTGGAAAGCGGAACTGGTGCGAGTGAGGAAAGTGAAAAAGGGAGATGCTGTAAGCTATGGAAGTCGTTGGAAAGCTCCTCATTCCGGCTGGCTGGGAACGGTTCCGGTAGGTTATTCGGATGGTTTATTTAGAAATTTAAGTGGTAAAATAAAGGTGGAAATAGCCGAGAAAAAATACCGGCAGGTGGGCACAATAAGTATGGATTATTGCGGTATTTTTTTGGAAGATTCAATCTTTGGGCCCGGCGAACAGGTAACACTGCTGAATAAAAAAGAATTAGATGCTCGCTCTTGGGCCGAAAAAATCGAAACAATTCCCTATGAAGTAACTACAGCTATCGCTCCCAAAGTGCAAAGAAAGTATGTGCGAAGTTTGGATGAGGATTAAACCTAAAAAGTAATGATTTCCTCTATTTCTACGTCAACCCAAATGGTGTCTTGAGAGTAGCTGAACAGATTGCCATTGTAGCTTAGGATTGGAGGTGTGAGTAATAAAACTCTTTTTTCTCCTTCCTTCATACCAATAACTCCTTCTCTAAACTGCTTTTCTCTGATGGCGTCCCGGGGATTTCCTGCCGTAGTAACGGCTTCAGTATTAGGCTTAGTTACGCCATTTGCATACGAGCTGGAAAGTATTTCATCTTTATCATCATAAAAACGTTTGGTGAAGTAAAAACGAATGTGATCGCGCGGGTTCACTTCAACAGAACCGGAACCTTCTTCTAACACATAAATGATGAGGCCACTGTCGGTAGTGTCAACGCTTACAGGATTGGAAATGGAAAATGGAGGAGGGACATCAGAAAAATCGATTCTGAATCTGTTGTCTTCTTTACATGAAACCAAAAACAATGAAATGAAAAGACTGACAAGTAAGGAAGTTCGGATAATATTTGAGCTCATTAAATTAGTTTGAATCTCGTTGATTGTATAGCTGATTAACTGACAAAAATTGATTTTATTTCAGGCGCAAAGATAAGGGTTCATTCAGTAAAACCATAGCTTGATACGGATATTATGCTGTCCCTTTAATTGCTTTATCGAGTTCTTTTTCGCGTTTTCTTCCGGCATAACGGCTTACCCAAATTGAAAATTCATACAACAAAGTAAGAGGAACGGCTATCAGTATTTGCGAAACAGGATCCGGCGGGGTTAACATGGCCGAAATTACCAGAGCAAAAATTATGGAGTGACGACGGTATTTTTTCAAGAATTCGGGCGTCAGTATCCCAATTTTAGAGAGAGAATAGCTGATTACAGGAATTTGAAAAATCACCCCACAAGCTAAAACCCATAATGACACAGAGCTGAAATACTCATTGATGTCAAAATCGTTTCGAATGAAATCGGATATCTGGAACTGTGCAAAAAACTGAAGTGCGAATGGAACTAATATCAGATATCCGAAGCTTACGCCGGCTAAAAAGAACAAACTGATAAAGAACGTACTGAAAAAGGTTTTCTTCTTTTCGGTTGATTCCAGTGCAGGCGCCACAAAAGCCCACATCTGATAGAAAAACAGCGGAGAGGCCAATAAAAAGCCCATCACAAAAATAGTGCCCCAGTAAGTAAAAAACTGACCGGGCAGTCGGCGGCTTTGCAGTTCAAAGTTCACGGCATCAACCCGAAGCCAGTCGTACATAAAAAAGTCGGCACGGGTTGGCCCCAGCATCACTTTATTTACCAAAAAATCGGAGAAAAAGAATGCCACAAATACACCAACCAGTACAGCTACCAAGCCTTTTATAATTCTCCAGCGCAGCTCTTCCAAGTGCTCCAGAAAAGACATGGTGCCGGTACGGTCTTCCGGCTGTTTTGCCTTGGGCGGTTCCCCTTCCATTATTTGCCGTTTTTCCAAACTGTTGCCTTTATGCGGTTACGAAATCATACAGAGGAAATTGCTCGCACAGTTCCCGTACTTCTTGTTCTACTTTTTGCTGCACCTCTTCGCTATCCGGATTTTGCAATACCCGATCTATAAGTAAGGCAATTCGCTCGAATTCGGCTTCTTTCAGTCCGCGAGAGGTCATTGCCGGAGAGCCTAAGCGAATGCCTGAGGTTACGAAAGGACTTTCTGTGTCAAAAGGAACCATGTTTTTGTTTAGGGTGATAGCTGCATTTTCTAACGCCTGTTCGGCAATTTTACCATTTAGGTTTTTAGAGCGAAGGTCAATCAGAATTAAGTGATTATCGGTTCCGCCGCTTACCAAGTCATAGCCTAATTCCATGAGTTTATCGCCCATAGCCTTGGCGTTTTTCTGGGTTTGCAGCTGATAAGCTTTAAAATCATCTTTTAGGGCTTCACCAAAAGAAACAGCTTTTGCGGCTATTATATGCATCAACGGCCCGCCTTGCGTTCCGGGGAATACAGCGGAGTCAAAAACTTCACTCCAGTTTTTGGTTCGTCCCGATTTTCTTGCAGTTACTCCAATGGAGTTTTCTCCATCTTTTCCTACTAAAATCATGCCACCGCGAGGTCCGCGCAGCGTTTTGTGAGTGGTTGTTGTAACCACATGCGCATGCGGAAGCGGATCATTTAAAAGGCCGGTTGCAATCAATCCTGCGGTATGGGCCATATCCATCCATAACAAAGCGCCTACTTCATCAGCAATGCTTCGGAAGGCTTCATAGTCATAATCACGGGGATAAGCCGAGGCGCCGATGGAAAGCATGGTAGGCTTAACAGCCAGCGCGCGGTCGCGAATTTTATCCATATCTAAACGGCCGGTTTCCTTATCAACGCCATAAAATTCGGCATTATAATTAATGCCCGAAAAGTTAACCGGCGAGCCGTGCGTTAAGTGTCCGCCATGCGATAAATCGAACCCAAGTAACGTGTCGCCGGGTTTCATGCAGGCTAAATAAACGGCGGCGTTTGCAGTAGCACCTGAGTGAGGCTGCACATTTACCCAATCGGCTCCAAACAGCTTTTTTGCGCGGTTGCGGGCCAGTTCTTCTACTTCATCCACAAACTCGCAGCCGCCGTAATATCGCTTGCCGGGATAGCCTTCTGCATACTTGTTTGTGAGCGCACTTCCCATAGCTTCAATAGTGGCTTGAGAGGCAAAGTTCTCTGAGGCAATTAGCTCAAGGTTATAGTTTTGGCGATTGGTTTCTTTTTTAAGAAGCTCAAAAATTTGAGAGTCCTGCTCCTTCAAAGATTTCATGCAGAATTAATTTTGTGTTAATGATTCAATTTTTTGTACGCGCCGTTCATGGCGTCCGCCTTCAAATTCGGTAGAAAACCACGAGGCTAAAATATCTTTTATTTGCTGTTCGTTGAGCTCGCGGCCGGGCAGGCATAAAATGTTGGCATTATTATGCTGGCGCGTCAGTTCAGCAACCTTTGTGGAATAAACCAAAGCGGCTCTTACTTTTGGGTATTTATTGGCCGTCATGCACACGCCCTGGCCGCTTCCGCAAATTAAAATTCCCTGCTCGTGCTCGCCGCCGTTTATCAATTCTGACACTTTTATGGCAAAGTCGGGATAATCAACCGATTCGTCCGAATGTGTGCCGTAGTCAACGGGAGTGTGGCCCATTTCTTCCAAAATTTTCTTTACAATTTCTTTAGCAGGATAGCCGGCATGGTCGCTTGCGATAGGAATAATCATAGGATATCATAGATTAAGTTTCAGATTAGAATATCACCTTTTTTTCGTTGAGATTAAAGCATTGAATCGTCAAAATATATGATGAGTTTAAAGCAACTTTCTAAAGTCAGTATTTTAGCTAAGGCTAAGAAAAATATGGAACTTGATAAACGGTATTGTACTTTATAACAAAAGGAGCGGCAACAGTTTTATCTGAGTTTATTATCAAAATAAAATTCAGATAACTTATTTGGTAAAATTGACTTGTTGCACTGCTTTTTATACGCTAACTAACAGCCTAAAAATACATTATCTTATACCCTGTAAAATACTGCACAAAACGGTTTAAACGGTAATAACAAAAAAAGATCATGAAACTATTTTGGAAAATTTTAGCCGGCTTTCTTTTACTGATTATTATTTCAGGGATAGGATTGAGGCTTTACTTTAATGATGAGCGCTTGCGAGAAATGGTGGTTCCTATCGTAAATGAAAGCTTGGGAACCAAAGCGGAAATTGATGCCGTTTCGCTGAGCCTGTTTTCTTCTTTTCCTGATGCCGGTGTTCGCCTGAACGGAATGCGTATTGCCGATAAAGAAGGACAGCCGCTGGTTGCTTTAGACGAACTGCTGATTTCGGTAAAAATCATGCCTCTGTTGCGAAGCGATTATCAAATTTCAGAACTGGTACTGAATAAGCCGGAAATTTATTATACCGTGTATGAAGATGGCTCCACAAATATCGATTTTCTAATGTCGGAGGAAGAGGCAGAAGCAGATACTACTGAGTCCGCGCTTTCGCTGGCTATTCCCGAGTTAACTCTTCGGCAGGGAAATTTGTTTTATGATGACCGAAGTTCCGGTACCGGGGTTGAAGCCAAAGGACTAAGCGGCACGTTAGCGCTTAAATACACCGAACTCATTGAAACAACCTTAGACGCTTCCTTAGATTCCCTTTCCGTTCGGATGGATGGAGAGCCATATATTGAAAACTTAGCGGTGAATTTGCAGCAAAGCTCCACCTTAGATTTAGAAAATGAACGGCTTACCCTAAGTAACGGAAAGTTAGGTATTCGAGGATTAACGCTGGATTTAGAGGGAGAAGTTGGAGATTGGGGTGCCGAAAAAATGCAGTTAGATCTCTCCATAAAAAGTAACTCCGATAACTTTGGTGAACTCTTGGGTTTGGTACCGCCGGAGTATGAGTCGGCCATCGCCAATCTTGAAACCCGGGGTGAACTTAAGCTGGAAGGAACCATCAGCGGTTATTATGGGGAAGATGAGCTGCCTGATTTTAATTTCAACATTGCTGTGAATGACGGATACATTAAAAATAACGAGCTGCCTGAAGCCATAAGAGATATTCAGCTTTCTTTTGTAGCCAATAATCAAAGTGTGGCCATTAATACTTTGGAAGCAAAGGCGGGAGCTAATTCGGTTTCAGGAAAAGGTAAAATTTTGAATCCTTTAGAAGATAATCCAAGCTTTGAAATGGATTTTAATGCGAATGCAGATTTATCTACCGTCAAAGATTTTTATCCCATCAGCGAGTTTGGAGTACAGCGGCTGGCCGGTAAATTAAAGGCAGATATTTTGGCTTCCGGTGAAATTGAAGATCCGGAAAATGCCCAACTTAAAGGAGATATAACACTCACGGGTGGACTTTTACAGTATGAAGGCGTTCCCAAACCGGTTCAAAATATAGAAGCCAAACTCACGGCTACCAATCAAAAAATAACGATTGAGCGAGCTTCTATGTCAGCCTCAAATAATAAGCTGTCGCTTTCAGGTGCTGTGTTAGATCCGCTGGATACCAAAAAAATGCGGCTGGATATGAACGGTAAAGCAGAAGTGGACTTAGCCACCGTAAAGGAATTCTACCCGCTTGATGAGGAAGAGCTGACCATGCGCGGAAAGCTAACCTCAAACTTCAGGCTGCAAGGGGGAATTGATGAAATTGAAATTGACCGGCTGTTAAAAGGAACTTCCGTACGGCTCAGAAATGGATATATCGCACATGCCTCGGTTGCCAATCCCATTGAAGACATCACCTTTGACGGAAAAATTTTAGGCCGTGATGTTCAAATTGACCGAGCCTCTTTCAAAACCGGAAGCAACTCGCTGGCGATAAAAGGAAAGGTACAAAAGTTTATGTCAGATGATCCGGTTTTCAATCTAAAAATAGATGGAGAAGCGCATCTTAATGAAGTGGAAGAATATTACTCATTAAAGCCTTGGGTTGATCAGCTCAGCGGAAGGGCCACGCTCAATCTGAGTGCGCAGGGACCGGCAGGAGATCCGCTGGAAATTAAATTAAATGGTGCGCTTACAATAGCAAACGTAGAAGCCAAAGGAGGCGAGCTTCCACTGCCCATTTCAAAAATGGGAGGTAAGCTTTCGGTAACGCCCAATGCCATGAATTTAGAGAGCTTCTCCATGTTGTTTGGTTCTTCAGACATCCAGCTGTCAGGAAAGCTGAATCATTACCTGAGCTTTATGCGCGAAAATGTTACGGCTAAAAATCGCCCCGCCATTTCCGGAAGCTACCACAGTAAGCTGTTAGACCTGGATGAAATGATTGACTGGGACGAGGAAACGGAAGAGTCGGATGAACCTATTCCCATTGAGCTGCCCAATATGGAAGGTAAAGTAACCGCCAACATTGAGCTTTTGAAAGTGCTCGGCTTCGACATCACCGATATAAAAGGAAGCGCTCGGCTCACCCCAAAAGAAATTGTGCTTTCTGATGCCGAAGCGGGAATGTTTGAAGGAAAGGCACGTGGAGATATGACGTGGAAAGTTCCGAATCCTACTAAAACTGAGATGGTTTTCTCGGGTGAATTAGATCAGGTATCTGCTCCGGCATTTTTCCGTGAAAGCAGCTTTTTGGGAGAAAACAGCGACATTCATGAATATCTGACCGGCGATTTAAGTGCAAAAATCACCTATCAGTCTAAATTAGATCCAACACTTTCGCCCATCATAAAAACTACGGTAAGTGAAGGGTCGTTTGGAATGAGTAAAGCTCGGTTAAAGGGACATCCCACGCAGGTCAAAATTGCAAACTTGCTGGGAATCAGTGAATTGAAAAACGTGGCTTTGGATAAATGGGAATCTGAATTTACCATAAAAGATGAAGTACTGACGCTGACCAATCTGAATTTAACCAGCGGAGATATTGGGCTGGAGCTGAATGGAACCCAGCATTTAGTAACCGAAAAAATAGATTATAAAGCCACCATTGCGCTGCCGGGTAGTTTTAAAGGAGCCATCCAAAAAGTGATTTCTAAACAAGCTACCGATGCTTTAACACAAGAAAATGGAACCATAGGCGTGCCATTGGTTATAACGGGAACGTCGGCAAACCCAAAGGTGAGACCGGATGATTCTGTGATAAAAAGCATTGTGGAAGAATATTTGAAGGGTAAGGGAAAGGATTTAATTAAAAACCTATTTGGGGGAGATGGCAAATGAGCAGCTATCAACAAGAGCGGGCAGTGGCTATAGAAGCGGCTCAAAAAGCAAGAACAGTTATCTCAGATTATGCGCGAAAATCGAGCTTTAGCATTGAGCTGAAGGGTAAAAATGATTTAGTTACCGATGCCGATTTAGCCGCTGAAAAAGCAATTATTTCTATCCTCAAAGAACATTTTCCTGCAGATGATATTTTGGCGGAAGAGTCGGAGAACCGGCCTCATTTAACGAAAGCCCGAACTTGGATTATAGATCCCATTGACGGCACCACTAATTTTGCGCACAGCTTTCCGGTGTATTGCGTTTCCATTGCCTTGTGGGAACATAAAAGCCCAAAAGTGGGATTGGTGTATGAAGTAGCAAATGACGAACTGTTTGTTGCTGAAGTCGGCAAAGGTGCATTTCTAAATGACGAGCCCATTCACGTTTCAACAAACTCAGAACCGAGCGCCTCGCTGATAGGAACCGGTTTTCCTTATAAAAGCTTTCATTTGCTTGAGCCGTATTTGAAAATGTTTAAACGAATGATGAGAAAAACACACGGCGTTCGCAGGCCCGGATCGGCAGCATGGGATTTATGCAATGTAGCCTGTGGCCGTTTCGAAGGCTTTTACGAGTATGGGTTGAACGCCTGGGATGTTGCAGCCGCCTCCCTGATAGTTGAAGAAGCCGGCGGAGTGGTTACAGACTGGCAAGGCAAAAACGATTGGCTTTTCGGCGAACGCATTATTGCCGGAAATAAAGCTATTCATGCTTTTTTGAAAGCTGAAATTCACGAATGCTTTGTGCCTCAAGATCTTACCGAAAACGTTGAGTCAACTTCCGGTGCGTAATATGAGCTACCCTATTTTAAGACCTTAATCATAATTAATCCTTGGTTACCGCTTAGGCGCGTGTTCAAAAAAGACGTTCATGCTTTTAAGGGGAGTCGGTTTTAGGTAGTAAGCGAAGGCTTCTCCGTAGGTGAAATCAGCCAAATGCCCAAAATAGCGACTTCGGGCTTCCAACTGCTTAAAATATCCTTCCGATGAAATATAGGTTTCAGGTTCATCGCCGGGATTAGCTACGTTAAATTGGGTGTTAAAAGCTAAAATAGCTTCCTTTTTGGTTTCCCAGTGATCTGAAATATCAAAAATAAAATCCGGTTCTATGGGTCGGTCTTGCATATAATGTAAGATGTGAGAAGGCCGCCAAGGCTCCAGCTCATTTCCGTTTTCATCCAGCACGAAGATTTTCCTCAACCCGGAATAGAAAAGTGCGTCAATGGTTAAATTAGTTCCTTTGGCGTGATCGGGATGCCGATCAAAAGGAGCACCAATCAGGCAAACATGTGGCTGAGTGAGCCGTACTTGCTCAATAATTTTAAGCTGATTTTGGCGCGTGTTAGGCAACAGAGAATCCCCTAAATCCAAATTCTTACGATAAGAAAGTCCGAGTATTTTCGAGGCTTTTTCTACTTCATCAGCACGGGTTTTCTCGGTTCCCCGGGTTCCCATTTCGCCTTTAGTCAGATCAATAATTCCAACTTTTTTGCCGGATGAAGTGAGAGCGGCAATGGTTCCGCCACAGCCCAGCTCGGCATCATCGGGATGGGAGGCAAAAACGAGTACGTCTAATTTCATGGAGTAAAATATTTTGTATTAATAAGAATTAAAAAACTGTATAAAAATAGTACACGGGCACAAATAACTGACCGGCGCCACTGTTATCTTTAAACTCTGTTTTAAAAAGGAGAAAATAAAGGAATGAAAATAATGCATAAATTCTTTTAAAAAACTGAAACGAATGAGAATTAATTTCGTAGCAGTACCCACTCATCAACCCATTAAAAATATATGCGGATTATAAATAGCTTTTTGGAGGGTTTTAAAATTGCTCTTCAGGCACTTAAAACAAATAAAGTACGCTCTGTTCTTACGGCTTTGTGTATTATTATTGGTATTACCATGGTTACCGTTGTTGACTCCGTAACCACCGGCATGGATATCACTTTCGAGAAAAGCATGGCAATGATGGGGCAAAATGTAGTGTATGTTCAAAAATGGCCATGGGGAATGGGCGGTGAGTATAAGTGGTGGGAATACAGGAACCGAAAGGAAATGAAGCTGGAATATGCGGAGAGGATTCGTGATTACAGCCGATATGCTAATAATGTAACAGCATCGGCTGATCGCGGCACATCTGTACGGTATAAAGATAAAAGTGCGGAGGGAGTTGGGCTTTCCGGGGCAACTGCAAATTATCTGGATATACAGGGTTTGGAAATAGCGGACGGCCGAATGTACGTAGAGCAGGAAGTCCGCTCGCGCTCAAAAGTGGCCGTAATTGGGCATACGCTCATGGAATCGTTATTTGAATATGAAACTCCGCTGGGCAAACAAATTCGGATTGGAGGGCAAAAGTTTACCGTAATCGGTGTTCTTAAAAAGCAGGGAAAATTCCTGGGACTGGAAGACACCGACAACCGGATTATCATTCCCATCTCAAGTTATGAAATGATTTACGGCCTTCGGTACGGATTGCAAATTGGAGTTCAGTTTCCTAACAAAGAAATGCTGAAAGAAGGGGAATATGAACTGGAGGGAATTATGCGCAGAATTCGCCAGCTTGACGCCACCGAGGATAATGATTTTGCCCTGAACAAACCCGAAGCATTTAAAGAGCAGCTGGAGGGAATGAAGGCCGGTATTTATGCCGTTGGATTTCTGCTAAGCGGTTTGTCGCTGCTTATTGGTGGTATTGGAGTGATGAATATTATGTTTGTATCGGTAAGAGAGCGCACCAAGGAAATTGGAATCAGGAAGGCAGTAGGGGCCAAATCGTGGGAAATCCTAACACAGTTTTTACTGGAAGCCATTGCTATTTGTTTACTGGGCGGAATTATTGGCGTGGCGCTGGCCGGAGGGCTAACCCTGCTTATTAATCAAGCTTTTGTGGCGGTTATGAACGTAAGCGTGGTGGTGCTGGGCTTTTCAATTTGTACGGCCGTTGGCGTTATTTTTGGCTTTATTCCGGCTTACCGTGCGGCAAAATCAGATCCTATAGAATCACTGAGGTTCGAATAATTATGCATATAAAAGAAACTACAAAGCAGGCCATTGACTCGTTAAAGGCTAACAAACTTCGTTCCTCTTTAACGCTATTAGCGTTAGTAATTGGGGTTTTTTCTGTTATTGTTTCTACCACAGCTGTGGCTGTTTTAGATAATTATTTTACTAATACCATGCGCATGATGGGCAGTGATGTGATTAATATTTCCAAAACGCCCTCGGTACAGCTGGGCTCGCTTAGTGATGATATAAGAAACCGAAAAAATATAGACTTCAGAACGGCCGAACGACTGAATGAACAAATGAGAATTGGACGGGGGATGAGTCCGGATGAGTACTTTCAAACCACCGAAATCCAGTTCAAAGAAAATGATACCGAACCTAATGTTGGGGTGAGGGGAAGTAATGAAAACTATCTCAACAATAATGCTTACGTGCTGGAAGACGGCCGCAACTTCACCCCCGACGACATTCAGTACGGAAGAAGCGTGGTAATTCTGGGTAAAGATGTGCAAAACGCACTCTTCAAAAGAGAATACCCCATTGGAAAAACGGTTCGATTTGATGGAAAGCCTTATACCGTAATCGGTATTCTGGAAGCAAAAGGACAAATTTTTGGCCAGTCGTTCGACAATTTTGTTCTCATTCCATACACCACGGCTTTAAATGTATATGGCGGAAACAGGAATATCAGTATTCAGGTTCGTGCTCCGGAAATCAGCTTTATTGAAGAAACGGTAGGGGAAATTACCGGAATTTTGCGCGTAATCAGAAAAGTGCTTCCCGGACAGGAAAACGATTTTGAAATTTCCACAAACGACACTCTTTCTGGCACCTTCGATACGTTTACCTACGCTTTATATATAGGCGGATTTGCCATCGGCCTGATTACACTGTTGGGTGCCGGCATTGGGGTGATGAATATTATGCTGGTCTCCGTTTCGGAACGAACACGAGAAATTGGCATTAGAAAAGCAGTAGGAGCTACCCGCAAAGCCATAGTAAGCCAGTTTTTGCTGGAAGCTGTTTTCATTTGTCAGGTAGGGGGTATTATTGGAATGATTGTCGGCATTGCCACAGGAAACCTGATGGCGGTGTGGATTGAAACTGAACCCGTGGTTCCGTTATGGTCGGTAGCAGGTGGATTTTTTGGAATGCTGATAATTGGTTTAGTATTTGGCGTTTATCCTGCTTTTAAAGCTGCTAAACTGGACCCGATAGAAAGTTTACGCTACGAATAACTTTTTGCAATGAAATGATTTAAGCATCCGTTGCAATTTCTTATATTAAGAAGAAACACAGGGCATTATGAACGAAGAAATTATCCAAAATATAAACGAACGTCTGGACACGGCCGTAGAAAAAGGCCGGGAAATTATTGAAGATGAAAATTTTCAATTGCGGGTAGAGGAACTTAAAAGCAGTGCTGAAAATACTATTCGTAAGCATCCATTAGCTGCTGTTGCTTCCGGCTTGGCACTTGGTTTTATTGTTGCAAAGCTCTTCAATTCCGGAGATTAACCTGATGTTAAGTTTGAACGAGCGCATAAAAAATATGACCCGCGAAATTAAGCACTACGGTGAAACGCGCCTGGAGCTTATGATTCTGAATATGAGCGAAAAGGCTGCATATTTAATTGGCCAGTCGGTTCAGCAGCTTGCAGGATATGCCATTTTAGGCATTGGGCTGGTTTTTGGCCTGACGGCTTTAGCCATCTATTTGGGTGAGTTATTAGGGCAGCGCTGGGCAGGTTATGCTATAGTAGCTGTTCCCTTTATTATTCTGGGGCTGTATTTTGTGATTTCTAAGCCGAAAAGTATGACGGCTCGTATTCAGGCTCAGATAATGGAAGAGTTATCAGAAAGCTATCCCGCCAATAAAAAAGAAATTGAGCAGTTATCCTCAAAAGAAACTTCAACTAAAGAAGAAGAGAAAAGGCACAATGTCTAAATCTAAAATTTCTGAAATCGAGAAAAAGAAACAAGAGCTTGAGCAGGAGCTGGAAGCTATTCAGAAAGGTATCGACCAATCTATTGATGAAGTAAAGGATGAGGTGGTTAACAATCTCAACCCGAAAACGATCATTAAAAAATATCCGCTGCCGGTTCTGGGGGCGTCTATACTTGCGGGCTTTTTATTAGGTTCGGGGCGAAAGAATTCTACCGGAAAGGCATCTAACCCATATAGCAGCACCGGTTCTGCTTTTTCAAAAGAAATAAAGCGAATGCTCGCTAAAAAAGGAGCCGGCCTGCTGCTCGACTACCTGGAAAATAAAATAGCTGACTTACAGCAGCAAAAAGAACTTCCAGAAGATTAATTTTACAATCCTTTAGCTGTTAACTGTAAAAGGATATAAAAGCGAAATAAAGTTCAACTTTATTGTAACTATTTTCGTCATCTCTCGTGTACTACCCATCAAATCAAATATCAGTAACTATGTTTAGAATACTTTCGTCAATTTTACTACTACTGTTGTGTGTTTCTGCTACAGCTTTGGCTCAGGACAGCCGCACTATTTCGCTACAAGAAGCAGTAGAAATATCTTTAGAGAATAACTATCAGCTTAAGCAGGCTAAAAATAATCTTGATTTGGCCAATGAAAGTATTAAAAGCAATTACGCTGATTTTGCTCCAACTATTACATCCAGCCTGAGTGGCTCCCGCTCTACCGGACAGCAGTTTATTGCTGACCGTTTAAGCGAACCGGGCCTAAACCCTTTTGTAAACGTTACTTCAAAGTCGGTAAGTGGACGGATTAGTGCCAACATTACAATTTTTGACGGCTTCAATAATATTAACAGCCTGCGTTCCAGTAAACAGTCTAAAATATCGGCAGAAGAAAGCTACCAGCGAGCTAAAGAACAGGTCATTTTTAATACAGCTTCCAGATATTTGCAGGTACTTTTAGATATGGAGCTGTTAGACATAGCCAAAGAAAATCTTAAAAATTCCCAGCAGCAGCTGGAGCAGGTAAAGGCACAAGTGGAGGTAGGTTCTCGCCCTTCTGTAGATTTATTTAACCAAGAGGCACAGCTTGCTAACGATGAGCTAACAGTAACTCAGCGAGAAAACAGCCTTAAATTTAACAAGCTGGTGCTGGTTCGTCAGCTACAGATAGACCCGTTGGGCAACTATAATTTTGTAGTACCTGAAGCTGAATTCAGTGAAGAAAGTGCGGGCAGCAAAGAGCTTACCTTAAGCGAACTTATTGACCAAGCTTTGCTAAACCGTTCTGATATTAGGAGTGAGGTGGCAAACATCCGCAGTTTACAGCTTAATTTAGAAGTTGCTAAAGGAAGCCTGTATCCAACTCTGTCGGGCAGTTATGGGCTTTCATCTCGTTACAGTGACCAGTATTCGCTACCGGGACAGGGCAGTGTAAGTTTTGGTGATCAGTTTTTTGACCAGCAGATAAACCGTTCTTTAGGACTCTCTTTGAATATCCCCATTTTCCAGAACTGGAACCGGATGTATAATATTGAGTCCTCAAAGGTACAGCTAAAAAATGCAGAACTGGCTTTTGATAATACTAAGCTGCAGGTAATTCAGGAAGTCACTCAGGCTTATAATGACTACTCGTCGTACATAAAGCAATTAGAAGCATCTAAAAAATCTCGCAGGGCCAGCGAACGTGCCTTTGTTACCCAGCAAGAGCGTTATAATGTTGGCTCCAGCACGCTTATTGAGCTGAGCCAGGCCCAGGCCGGTTATGTAGAAGCACAATCAAATTATACTCAAGCTCTTTATAACCTGATATTTCAGGAGAAACTTCTCGACTATTACTTAGGAAAATTAAAAGGTGATAGCGTAGAATTCTAAATTGAATTTACTCACACTTTAACAGAACATACTATGGCAAAGAATAGAACCTCAACTCAAAAACTACTTCTGTGGATTGGCGGAATAATTGCCATAATTTTTATTGTGGGTATAAGTTTACGCATGGCCGGAGTAATTGGGCAGGCAGATACTGGTAAAGAGGTAGAAACAGCCCAATCCAAATTAAAAACCATTACCCAAAAAGTTTCGGCATCCGGAAAAGTGCAGCCCGAGATTGAGGTTATTATTCGACCTGATGTATCGGGAGAGATTATTGAACTGGCTGTAAATGAAGGAGACTTCGTGCGAAAAGGAGATTTACTGGTTCGCATTAAACCTGATATTTACCAGGCTCAGATTGATAACCTGAATGCTGCTCTATTAACTCAAAAAGCAAGAATGGAGCAAAGCAGAGCCTCTTTGATTCAAGCTGAAGCAGTGTATAAAAAGAATAAGCAATTGTACGAAAAAGAGCTTATTTCGGAAATGGATTACATTCAGGCCAAGTCGGAATGGGAGTCTCAAAAAGCCAATTTACAGGCCGCTAAATACCAGATTCAAAGTGCAGAGGCACAACTTCGGCAAGCCAAAGAGGAGCTTCAGCAAACGGTAATCCGAGCTCCGCAAGACGGCACGGTAACAGGTTTGGCTGTTGAAAAAGGAGAGCGCGTGTTGGGGAACTCACAAATGGCCGGTACCGAAATGATGCGCGTTTCGGTATTAGACCGAATGGAAGTGTTGGTTGAAGTAAACGAAAATGATATTGTAAACGTAGAACGTGCTGACACCGCAAGAATTGAAGCGGATGCTTATCCGGAGAGACGGTTTAACGGCGTAGTTACAGAAATCGCAAACTCAGCACGGGTTACAGGCAGCGGTACAAACGAGCAGGTTACCAATTATGAGGTGAAAGTACGCATCATCACCCCACATAATTTAGACAGCCGCTCAGAAAAACTGGTTCGGACTGAAGTGTCGGAAGATCCCGGGAAAATGTTTGTTCCTAAATTCCGTCCGGGCATGTCGGCCACAGTAGATATTGAAACACAGACCGCTGTAAATGTAGTGTCTGTACCCATACAAGCAGTAACAGTACGTGATTTTGCCAAAGATAAGCCTGCATCAAAAGCCAATAGTGATTCTGCCGAAATAACGCTGGTAAGCAGCTCAGACAATCTTAGAATACAAGAAGAAGATATTCGGAAAGTAGTATTTGTGATAGAAGATGGAAAAGCCGTTCGTAAAGAAGTAGAAACCGGTATCAGTGATAATACGCACATTCAGATACTGTCGGGTATTGGTGCCGGAGAAGAAGTAGTTATTGGAAGTTATCGCACGCTGTCTAACAATCTCAAAAATAATGACAAAGTAAAGGTTATTAACAAGCCCGCCGGCCTAAATTAAATTTATATACCAAAGTTCTATGTCTAAAAAATCAGTTATACAAATATCAGATTTAACCAAAGTGTACCAAATGGGACAAACAAAGGTGCATGCACTGGCCGGCGTTTCGTTTGATGTAAAAGAAAACGAATACATTGCCATTATGGGGCCGTCAGGATCGGGTAAATCTACACTAATGAACATGATTGGCTGTTTAGATACGCCTACCGGCGGTACGTATATTTTGAATGGCCATAATGTAAGTACCATGGATGATGCAGAACTTGCAGAAATCCGAAATCGGGAAATAGGGTTTGTATTCCAAACCTTTAATTTATTGCCTCGTACTTCCTGTTTGGCTAACGCTGAACTTCCGCTTATTTATTCGGGAATGAAATCAGCTGAGCGTAAGGAACGTGCTACCGAAGTATTAACGAAAGTGGGTTTAGGTGACAGGATAGACCATAAACCTAATGAGCTTTCGGGTGGACAGCGGCAGCGCGTGGCTATTGCCCGGGCATTAGTAAACCGACCTTCCATTATACTTGCTGATGAGCCTACCGGAAACCTGGATACAAAAACAGGCGAAGAGATCATGATGCTTTTTGAAGAATTGTATCGTCAGGGAAACACCATTATTGTTGTTACGCACGAACAGGAAATTGCAGATCATGCCCGGCGAATAGTACGCTTAAGAGACGGACTTATTGAGAAGGATGAAATAGTTGAGCAGCCCGTGCTGGCTGATTATGCAGTGGTTTAATTTCATTGTTTCACATAAGAAGTTGTTATTAAAAAGGCGCTCTTAGGAGCGCCTTTTTTATTACTGAAAGTAAGTTACATTTAGTTGGCAGCTTATCTGAAGCTGATTCCAATCCCTGCATTGGCCGTAAAGTAATTAGCTACGGTAGCCTCGCCATATAATGCGATCACCCCAAACCTGAAGCGGAAACCACCCAACAGGTGTACTGAGCTTTCGCTTTCGAGAGTAAATGACATGGGATCGGATACAACGTTGTAAAAATCTTGCCCGCCTATGCGTGTATTAATAGGGTAATCACCTTTCATGTCAAGATCTAAGGAAGCGGTTTGATATCCTAAACCACCATATACCGAAACGATAGGAATAGATTTGCCAACAAGAGCATTTATTACAAAAGTATTAGTTGTAGTTTTTACCTCTTGGCTGTCAAAATCCGGATTTGGATTGGATGTTAGCGAAGGGTCGTTGGGGTTTCGCACGCCTTCAGGGTTAAGATCTAACCCACCGCTCACTGATATTTTGTTAAACCCGGCCATAACAGAAATATCTACCGGAAGCAACTTTCCGCCCGGCAGCCACTGGCCAATATCGTGCTTTATGGCACCGCCAAGAACACCAAACTCCCCAAAATCTCCAATTTTTGTTTCCGGGAAGAAACGAACAGCAAGATCAGTTCCTTTTACCAAGCCAATGCTGGCTTGTACGATAGGGGCGGGTACAAAATTTACACCTGTGCCTTTGGGCATATCGAAACGAGTTATTTCAGATCCATTTTCTTTTTCTTTAACAACCAGTTCCGGGCCCCATTTACTTTTACCGGCTATAGTAGGCGTTACAGGATCTTCGCCTTGGGCAACTTCAATTTTACTTAAACCTAAGGTTGAAATATCGAACTTTTGGTCAGAACCGGGTACTATGGCAAGTGAAGGCCGTATTTGAAGACTGAATCCAAAAGTCTTTTTAGGTGCGGCTGCTTCATTCCATCCGGCATTTAGACCTGTTCCAAAACCTGTGGGAAAAGGTCGCAAGTACTCTTTAGTTAATATGGTGGCATCGTCAACTCCTGCTTTTAGAAAAGCGCCTATGTCCCCTAATTGTGCATGAGCAGTGCCTAATGTAGCAAGGCTTATGACTGACACAGCACATAATCCTTTTATTAATTTTTTGAAATGATTATACATTTCTCCTCCTGATTGGTTGTTAATTGTTGTGCGCTAATATCTATAAAAAATTGCATAGACGGAATACCTAAATTGCAGTAATTTAAGTCGATCTGCTTATAGCGAATCTAACATGTTTAAATACGAATTATATCGGCTGGCTGCAATTTCGCCATTTTCATACGCTTCCGCTACACCACACTTTGGCTCATGATTGTGGGTACAGTTGTTGAATTGGCAATGTTGGCGGGGCTCTTCCATTTCAGGAAAAAACAAAGACAGCTCCCAGGGCTCAATATCGACCAGACCAAATTCTCTGATGCCGGGCGTATCTGCGATATACCCTCCAAAACTGAGCGGCACCAGCTGTGCAAATGTAGTAGTATGCTTCCCTTTATTTGAGAAAGCAGAAACTTCAGCAACCTTTAAATCATAGGAGGGATCGAGTGCATTAATCAGGCTGGTTTTACCTACTCCCGATGGACCTATAAAAGCAGAAGTTTTTTCGCAAAGTAGTTCTTTTAGCTTTAGTAGAGAAGCTGAGTCTTCAATACTGCTTGTGAGAATAGTATATCCCAGATCCGTATAAAGCTCAGAAAGTTCCTGAACAAATTCCTTACCGCCCGATTTTGCCAAATCCATTTTATTAATAATGATGACAGGCTTCACCCCGTATGCCTCGCAGGTTACCAAAAAACGGTCTATAAAACCTTCTTTTAGCCTCGGTTTTTTAATGGATTGAACTACACAAGCCTGGTCTAAATTAGAAACCAATATTTGAACACCTTTCTTTCCATGGGTTGCCTGCCGGGTGATGTAGTTTTTTCGATCTAATATTTCTTCAATATTACCGGTATCGTCTTCATTCAGGGTGAAATTAACCCAATCTCCAACGGCAATGGGATTGGTAACTTCTTTATCACTTAAACGAAACCGGCCGGGCAGCCTGCATTTAACAACTTCGGTATCAACTTTTACAAGGTACCAGCTTCCTGTAGATTTTATAACACGTCCTTTTTTCATGTTTCAAAAATAAGGAAGCATTTTTGATAAACAAGCAGAATTATTCTAAAAAGAGCCGTATTGTTTATGCCTGTTTTTGAGTGATTACGCTTAATTTAATCTAACTTTTGAATGGTGCATATTGCACTTCATTTTATTGTACCAATACTTATAGCCCTGCTGTTTTATCGTCCAAATTGGAAGCGGGCTTCATTATATCTTTTAGCCGGCT
The DNA here is from genome assembly GCA_964505215.1 of uncultured Balneola sp. Lineage (GTDB taxonomy): Bacteria > Bacteroidota > Rhodothermia > Balneolales > Balneolaceae > Gracilimonas. Next base: position 66,363 of record CAZDGU010000001.1, on the reverse strand, counting down.
TGTTGATTGATATAGATCATCTTTGGGCAACTCCAGTTTATGATCCCGGGCGGTGCTCCATTGGTTTCCATCCGCTGCACACGGCCGGGTTTATAGGGTTATATGGATTGCTGTTTTTAAGCCCATGGCTGTACAAACTTTTCACCAAAAAAGAACAAACGCCCTTACTGAGCATACTGCATTTGATAGGTTTAGGACTACTCATCCACATTGCCTTAGACGGTATTGATTGTTTGGTGATGGGTTGATTCAGTAAAGGTGCACAACACTTATTTGTTCTTATTAATGTGGCGGATCAAATTTGAAGCATATTTCTAATCCGGCAGATTTGTTTGCCATGCAAGCAATGAAGTGAGTTAAAACAAAAAACCTCCTACCCACGCAAATTGCAGGAATAGGAGGCTGATAATTTATCTAAATGTTTAAGAATTTAGAGGTCTTTCTTCTTTGTGGTTTGCACTTTACCCTCCGGCATGGTGCCATTATTTCTGCTTACTGATTCTTTATGAGCATCGCTCACTTTGAAGAAATCAGAAGGATCCTCAACGGGCTCCTCATCAAGAATAATATCAAGCAGCGGGTCCATACGTTCTAAATATTGAACTTCAAGATCACCCAGCACCTCTACTTCGATTTCGGCAACATCTTTTTCATTCTTTTTAGGCAGCAGTACCTTTTTGATGCCGGCTCGCTTAGCGGCAAGTACTTTTTCCTTAATACCGCCAACGGGAAGCACCAGTCCGCGTAAAGTAATTTCGCCGGTCAGTGCTATGGTTCCTTTCACTTTTCTTTGGGTGAAGATGGAAGCAATGGCAGACATCAAAGAAACACCGGCCGAAGGACCATCCTTAGGAACAGCACCAGCGGGAACGTGTACGTGTAAATCCCAATATTTGAAGGCTTCTTCAGGAATGTTAAACTTTTCAGAATGGGCTTTTAGATACGAGATAGCCAGCATAGCCGACTCCTTCATAACATCACCCAGCTGTCCGGTAATATTCAGTTTTCCGGAACCTTTAGACACGCTGGCTTCAATAAACAGAATATCACCGCCGTAAGGTGTCCACGCCATTCCGGTAGCTACGCCGGGCACGGTTGTTCGCTCGGCTGCATCGCTGAAGAATTTACGTTTGCCTAAAAACTCTTCTACATTATCGGCTTTTACAGCAAACTCTTTGATGTCGCCGGTGGCAATTTTAGCCGCTACGCCACGGCAGCATCCTGCAACCTGTCGTTCCAGATTTCTAACTCCCGATTCGCGCGTGTACTGGTCAATAAGGCGCTCGATGGCATCATCCGAAAAAGAGATTTGATCTTCTTTAAGACCATTTTCCTCAATTTGCTTAGGTATCAGATACTTTTTAGCAATTTGAGTTTTCTCTTCCAGCGTATAACCGCTGATGTTGATGATTTCCATACGATCTTTAAGTGGAGCAGGAATAGTATCCAGCGAGTTGGCCGTGGCAATGAACATCACTTTAGAAAGATCATACTCCAGCTCTAAGTAATTATCCGTAAAGCTGTCGTTCTGCTCCGGGTCAAGAACTTCGAGCAGGGCAGAGGTTGGGTCACCGCGATAGTCGGCTCCTACCTTATCAATTTCATCCAGCATAATAACGGGATTTCCTTTTCCGGCCTTTTTCATAGACCGTAAAATACGTCCCGGCAGTGCACCGATATACGTTCGGCGATGCCCTCTAATTTCCGCTTCATCACGAATACCGCCTAAGCTGAATCGTTCAAATTCTCGATTTAAAGCTCGCGCGATAGACTTTCCGAGTGAAGTTTTACCAACGCCCGGAGGGCCGTAAAAGCAAAGAATTGGCGCTTTCATATCTTGCTTTAGCTTTAGAACGGCTAAATATTCTATGATGCGTTTTTTAACTTTTTCCAGACCGTAGTGGTCTTCGTCCAGTACTTCTCTTGCCAGTTTAAGGTCAAGTTTATCTTCAGAGAACTCTTCCCACGGTAGGTCTAAAATCCACTCAACATAACTGTATATAATTCCGTAATTGGGAGAGGCATTCGGTGTCATTTCCAGCCTTTGCAGTTCTTTTTCGGCTGTCTTTCGAGCGTCTTCCGGTAATTTTTTCTTTGCCAAACGCTCTCGCAGTTTTTCAATATCCTGCTGTTCGGCATCTTCACCTAATTCTTCCTGAATGGCTTTCATTTGCTGGCGCAGATAGAACTCTCGCTGCTGGTCGTCAATATCTGACTTTACCTTGGTGCGGATTTTCTCGCTCATATCCAGCACCTGAACTTCTTTCTCCAAAAACTCCATCACTTTATCCAGATTTTTGGAAAACTTCTGAATTTCGAGCAGTTCCTGCTTATCTGAAATGGATACGTTCAGGTTAGAAGAAATAAAATTGAGTAAAAAAGTAGGGCTGTTAATATTATTAACCGCAATGGTGGCCTCAGAAGGAATATTGGGCGACATATTAATAATCTTGGTCGCTGTCTCCTTAATATTTCTAACCGAAGCGTCGAGCTCTAAGCCCTGTATATCCATTTCTTTAGGATAAGGCTCTACCTCGGCTTTAAAATAAGGATTGCTCTGGGTAAACTCGGTTGCTTTAAAATTAGACTTGCCCTGAATAACAATACTTCGGCTGCCATCGGGCATTTTAATAAGCTTCAGGATTTGGGCAACTGTTCCAATCTTGTGAAGATCTTTATACTCGGGTTCTTCAATATCTTCATTCTTTTGGGTAACTACACCAATGGTTTTGTCTCCGGCATAAGCTTCTTTAACAAGTGCCAGCGAGCGGTCTCGGCCTACCGTAATAGGTACAACCACTCCGGGAAATAAAACCGTATTTTTGAGTGGTAAAATGGGTAAAGACTCCGGTATTTCAGCTTCAGTAAGTTCCTTTTCTTCCTCTTCAGACATCAAAGGTATTGCTTGCTCAAAGTCATCAAAGTTATCTTCCGAGTCTTCTAAGTTCGCAAATAAATCAAAGCGCTGTTTCATAAATAAAAAATTCTGCAAGTTTTTTGTTTTGATATCATTTAGGCAAATACAAAGCCATAACATCTTCGTTCAACAAACCGTCAGTTAACACCCACTGTATGTCAGTAAAGTAGGGCAAAGTGGCAGTCTTTAAAAATGGAACTGCAAGGTAGCTGTAGAGATGCCTGTAAATGTGGGCTGGCCGGTTATGGATGTGGGGAGAAACGTTGCGGCAACGGAAAAGTCCCATTTTTTTGTTTCAATAGCTGTGCCTACACTTATAAAATCGGGTCTGTGTGCTTTAAAGCGAATTCCTCCCCGCAGAGGCATGAACTTAAGCGGGCGCAATTCTAATCCTAATGAGGAGGTTAATTTGGTTGAATTGAAGGCATTATTTGTCAGCCCAACACTTATATCACCCATTAGCTTCAGTCGGTTAATTTCCAGCAGTGCACCGCCGTGCAAAGCCATAGGCAACAAGGTAGAAAATGAAGAAGTGGATTTTGTGCTTTGTAAAAAAGGATTGTATTCACCATAGGAATTTAAGAAAGGGATAAACTGTCCTTTTGATCCGGTAAACTGTTCATTAATAGTAGTTCCGGGTGATTGTACGCCCGCTAAAGTATCGGCCGAGGCGTTAAAGGAAGCTGTATTGCCCCCATAGGCTACAAAACCGATATCAGTCATAGAAAATGAAACCCTGAGCGAACGATGCGTTGGCTGTTGATTAGGCCGAACGGCTGAGAGGTCGCTTCCCAAAGTCAGTAAATAGGTTACGCCAATGTCTAATCCGGCTCCAATACCATCAATGCCGGTATAAAAAGCATCGAAAGGTCCGGGCTGAGATGGGGTTTGAGCCGAATTATTTTCCGGCAAACCGAATTCACCGGCTACATCATAAGTAAAGGAACGGATGTGCTGAGTTGGCCCATTTTTAGAAGCTCGCCGATAGGTGTTATTCCAGGTGGCATTTTGATAATTCCCACTCAATACTAATTTAGGAGCAATCCCGATTATAAAATTATCGAGGCGAGGGGATAGGCCGGTTAAAAACTTAAAGGTCTCGGCATAACCAAAAGAGATTTCATGCAGGGTTTGGTAACGGTGAATTACTGAACGATCTAATAAATAATTTTCATCATTGGTTTCAATAAAATCTGAGCTGTACCAGCCTTTTCCAACCCGCACATTGGATGAAGTGCGCGTACGAACTGCCAAAGAAAAGGAGCGATGCTTCTTTTTCCACTTTATCCCAAAAAGCAGCATATCGTACCGGAAGGTGTTGTCAGATAAAGTAGCATTTGAGGGGTAATTATCGTCAAGTAACTGCTCTTTATTTGTGTGAAGATAAAAGGCATTGTCAGCCCCGTATTCTTTTAAGTGGGCTAAAGCATGATCCAGCTGATCCATAGGCTTCTCAAAACTTTGGAAGGGAGAGAAGAGGGCTCCGCTTACGCCAAACCCTATCGAAAAGTCTCCAACATTATCTCGAATTACGAGATTTGCCGGATTGTAGAAGTTGGCGTTATAGTCGGTAATATAGGTGCTTCCGCCACCGCCCAGCGCCATATTTCTTGGAGTGATGACCGGCTGTGCCAAAGCGGTAGCGCCAACTATAAATAAAAGCAGTAAAAACAGAACCTGCCGCATAAATATTTTTCTAACTAACAAAGGGTAAACTAACCTGCCTGATTATTCTATAACCTGAAGAGGTGCTGCACGGAGCATTAACTTTTTTTGGCCTCTATTCTTGAAAAATACAATAACTTTGGCATCCATTCCTAATCCTGAACGGCTTATTATTTTACCCGGTCCAAATTTTTTATGAATTACGCCAACGCCAACCTGAAATGGATCTTCGCCATCTTCGTAATCATATTGAATGGTGGCTGATGGAGACTCGTAGGTTTTTTTGGTTCTATCTTTTTGCCAGTCATACTCAATGTTGGTGTTGCTCTCTGCCGGATTTTCGAAACGACCTTTCTTTTGGGAAATAGTTGCTCCGGTTTCGGTTTGAACCACGCCTGCATCCACTTCATCTAAAAATCGGGAACGAGACTGTCTTAATTCTTCTCCAAAACGGAACCGGCTTCGGCAATGGCTGAAAAACAAGCGTTCTTCAGCTCGGGTGATGGCTACGTAAAACAACCGCCGTTCTTCTTCAATATCTACCTCAAAATTATCGCGCGATCCCATGGGGAATAACTTTTCTTCCAATCCTACTATAAATACGCAGGGGAACTCCAGCCCTTTGGAGGCGTGAACCGTCATTAAGGTGATGGCGGGTTTGTCTTCATCGAACTTGTCGGTGTCGGTAATAAGGCTGATTTCTTGTAAAAAAGCACTGAGTGAAGGCTTTTGTTTTCCTTTCTCGTAATAGGAAATTGCATTTTGAAGCTCAATAATATTCTCTCGCCTCATCATCGATTCGTGCGAATTCTCTTCTACCAAAGCGCGCATATAACCCGACTGCTCCAGCATCGCCTTAACGGTTTCTGACAAGTTCGCGCCGTTTTCTAATTCATTTCGAAGTCGGTCAATCATATTTACGAATTCCCGAACGCGGGCTTTGGCCGGCTTGTAAACGTCTAAATCTTCAACCTGTTGGATGAGGCTCCAGATAGAACGACCTTGTTGGCGAGCTTGCTTCAATAAATCCTGTATAGACTTATTACCAATTCCGCGTGAAGGTTCGTTAATAATGCGCAACAGGTTGGTTTCATCATGGGGGTTTACCAGCAGGGTGAGATAAGCCAGCACGTCTTTAATTTCCTTGCGCTGGTAGAATGATAGCCCGCCCACTAACTGATAAGCTAAATCCTTACGTCGCAACGCTTCTTCAAAAACACGTGATTGGTAGTTTGTGCGATACAAAATCGCAAAGTCATTGTTTTTGTAGCCGTATTTCAGCTTTAAATTTTGAATATGTGAAGCTACGCGATTGGCTTCATCGCGTTCATCAAAGTTTTCGAGCACTGTGATGCGTTCGCCGTAATCCTGCTCGGTCCACAGGGTTTTATCCAGCTGTTTGGTGTTTTGCTTGATGATGGAATCGGCGCACTGCAAAATTGCTTTGGTAGAGCGGTAGTTCTGCTCTAAAGGAACCTGAGTAGCGTCTTCATAATCTTCCTTAAAGTTCAGAATGTTCGAAATATCGGCTCCTCTAAAGCTGTAAATACTTTGGGCATCATCGCCAACTACGCATATATTTTTGTACTTGTCGGCCAGCATTTTGGTGGCTTTGTACTGTGCACGGTTTGTATCCTGATACTCATCAATCAAAATATATTTGAACCGATCCTGATATTTTTCAAGAATATCGGGATGCTCCTCAAAAAGCAGAATAGGTTTTACCAGCAAATCGTCAAAATCCATGGCGTTGCTTTGCTTTAAACGCACCTCATAAATTTTGTACACGCGTGCGGTTATATCATCCAGCGTGCTGCTCACAAAGCGCTGTTGATAAGTATCAGCCCCAATAAGCTGATTTTTTGCATCACTTATTTTGTTGTGAATGGTTTTTGGTTTGACCTCCTTGGGGTCAAAATTCAGTTCCTTTAGAATATTTTTTACAACTGCCTGCGAATCATTGGTGTCGTAAATGGTGAAGTCGGCACCGAAGCCAATTTTATCGGCTTCAAACCGCAGAATTTTTGAGAAAATGGAGTGAAAGGTGCCCATCCAGAGTTTTTTGGCCTTATCGCCAATCAGGTGTTGAATGCGTTCTTTCATTTCCCGGGCCGCTTTGTTGGTAAAGGTAAGGGCCAAAACTTGCTCAGGAGCGGCTTTATACTGCTGGAGCAGGTACGCAATGCGGTAGGTAAGCACACGGGTTTTTCCGGATCCAGCACCGGCAACAATAAGCAGCGGACCATCGGTATGCGTAACCGCTCGGCGCTGTTGTTCATTCAATCCCGCCAGAAAATCCGGCCGGGCTGTAGGTTCTTCAGATTCGAGAGAAAATGTTTTCATAAACGAACGCAAAACGTGTAATTCTAAATACTTTTTGATGAATCTTCAAAGTTAAGGAATCTGCAGATGGAATAACTAATTGTTATTGGAGAATTAAGTCATTATAAGACTTAAAACTTTTACGAATCTTGGGATTTTCTGCGATTTGTATAATTGGAAAGGAGCGAAAGAACCAGACACTCAAATCTATTTGGAGTATAGAGTGACACATTACACGGCTCTTTAAATGAATATTTCAACCAAAAAAAAGTTTTAAACAAAAACTTACATATATAACAGCTATCACTGGAGGCATAAGTCTTTCAGATGCAAAACAATCAGATCACTGTCCCTTATAATTTATTGCTTAAGTTGACTTTAACATATATATATATATATTGCGTGTGAATTCATAAAAATTATGGGTTTTAAAAGTACGTATAATTGGAAAAGTGCTTTTTATTTAAAATCAAACAAGGAGAATAATCAATGGAAAAGCTAAAAACACTACTCCCAATTCTGTTAGGGATTTTTATAGTTGTAGGTGGATTAATCACTTTTAGTTTGCAAGAAGCTGAGGCTAGAAGAGGAGGGAATTGCGTATATGATCCTGTTGAATATGATTGTTATGATACCAGTCAATTCAATTGTGATTGTATTGTGGTTACACCTCCAAAAGAAGTAGAATGAATTAAACTATCTAAAGCAGGCTTGTGTTTTTTATCAGGCCTGCTTTTTTTAAAATCAACCTGTGAGGGTTTATTTATTGTGACTTGACATAGTTACTATACTATGATTTGAAAAAAGATAATCTCAGGTAAGCAGAATATATTTAGCATATCTGTTTTATAGTACCGAGTAGCAAATTGGGCAAAAGACAGATTTTAAACTAATTATTAATTAAAAATGCATCAAACAAATATTGGCGTCTCACAGGCTTGTTAAATAACTATTTACCACATGAATATGATTTATAGATTATTAGTTACCGGGTTATTTGGGTTTTTATTTATTTCCTGTTCCTCAGAAACGAGGACTGATCTAAATACTTCAGAAATCTTTTTAGTAAAAACAGATTCGATAATTCTGGACCAAGCTGATCCGTTATACGGTAAGTTTTATGAGCATTTTAAAATCAGTAACTCTGGCGATGTCTGGGTTTTTGCAGATCGGTTGCAGGAAAAGCTATTTGCTTTTAATAAAAAAGGTGAATTTTTGACGGTGATAGGAGAAAGAGGAAAAGGACCGAAAGAAATTATGCGTATTGCGGGCTTTGATATTAATTCCAAAAATGAGGTATGGGTTTATGATTCAAGTCAGCGTATGCTCAAAATCTTTGATTTAAAAGGTAATCTTCTTCATTCATCATCTTTTTTGGACAATGTTCAGTTTGGTACCACACCTTTTGCTATGCAAAGTTACAGAGACAGAATTTTAACAGCTATTATTGAAAACCAATATATGTTTGAGCCTTCTGAATCTAAATTATTAGCGATGATTACTGTTGATGGAAAGGTTGATACCTTATTTGGAAAGTTTGATCCTTTTACCAAACATGATAATAATTATAATTTTTTTAATGAGATAGCCATTGATGAAAACAGTGAAGAAGCTTATGTGAATTTAGTTTCATCTCCTCACATTCAATCTTACAACCTAACTGATTTCAATAAAGAGACTTATTTCGGAGAATCCTCACAAAGCTTTTCAATACCTGAAAAAGAAATTCACAGCCGGTTACCTATAACTGAAGTTACAAAAAGAGCTACAAACACTAGCCATGTAGCCGGTCTTTTTTTAACGGATAAATATATTATTCAACACTTGCAAATTCTTACTGAAGAATGGTTTGAATTGACAGATTACTCGCTTAAAAAGAATATTTTAGTGGTATATGACAAAAACACAAGAAAATTTATAAAAGAAATCTCCACCCCATATACTTTAGGCGCAGTTAAGAACAACAGACTGTACTTTATCGAAGATTTTAATCCTGATAAGTATTCCATAGGCGTATATGAATTTATTAAGAGTAAATAGTTTTATTATTCTGATATTTATGTTTTTTTATTCAGGGTGTACTTCCAATACCTATGAGGAATATTATAAAAAAACCGATAAGGAATGGAATGCATATCTAAAGGAATTGACATCCGGAGAAGATATTAACCTGCAAAATACAGTGTTATTGATTCTAAAAAGTAGTGAATGCACCCCAAGTATACAGGAATTGAAATGGTGGGATAGCTATAATCAAAGCAGTTCAAGTGTTAACATTCAACTTATAATACTTGAAAAGTATGCAACTACTTTTGAAACATTTTTGGCTCATGAGAAATTACAAATACCTGCACTTCGTGATTCTGCAGGAATACTATTCAGAAATAATTTATTACCAGCCACCCCCCTTAAAGTCTATATAAACGAAGAAGGTGTTTTGGAAAAAATAGCGACTATAGGCAATATAATTGATTATAATCAAGATGCTTTTATTGATGTATTGCCGCAATAGCTAATCTTTATAGACATTATTATAGATTGAAGTAGAATATTTATTAACCTGAGCTGTATTCTGTGCAATTACTTTGATTATTGAAGACATGAAAAGTGGTTTATGCTCCCATTACTATTGGAAACAGTAGCTATTACTTCAAGGAAAATGAATAATCCGGCCGGGCTGTAGGTTCTTCAGATTCGAGAGAAAATGTTTTCATAATAAGTGTAAACCACGGAGTGCACAGAGTTTCACGGAGCTATATAAATTAAAAAACCTCTGTGTTGCTCAGTGAACTCTGTGGTTAATTTTCAAAGTCTTTAATTTGCTTTCGTAATTTAGCAAGGCTGTCTTCTGTGTCGCTTTTCTTTTTCTTTTCTAACTCAACCACTTGAGCCGGAGCATTATTCACGAAGCCTTTATTTGCAAGCTTGCCTTTAATGCCTTTTAAGAAGCCTTCCAGTCGGTTAATTTCTTTTTGAATGCGTTCGCGTTCTTTTTCAAAATCAACCAATCCTTCCAGCGGAACATAAATCTCATTTCCGGAAACGATAGAAGAGGAGTACACCTTGGGTTTTTCAATATCAGTAGAAACCTGAAGCGTGCTGATGCTTTCCAGCTTTTCCAGTACAATCTTGTTCTGTAGAATAGCTTCTGCAATGGAAGATTCTTTGGTGCTGATGAGCACATCCAGCTTTTCTTTGGGAGATACGTTTACTTCAGAGCGAATATTTCGCACTGAAGAAACCATATTCTGAAGCAGGCTAAATAACTTAATGTCTTCTGTATTTAATTTTGACTCATCCGCTTTGGGCCACTCAGCAATCAATAATGCTTCTTCGGCGCTTCGGGACTGAATATGCTGGTAAATCTCTTCGCTGATAAATGGCATAAACGGATGTAACAGCTTCATGAGCTGTTCAAAAAAGCCCAGTGCCGTGTTTAGCTTTTCATCGGGAATATTTTGGCCATATTCCATCGGTTTGGCCAGCTCAATATACCAGTCGCAGAAATCATCCCAGATAAGCGAGTATATCTTTTTAAGCGCATCATTCAGCTTGTAGTTATCAAAGTCTTTATTAACCCCGATAATAGTTTCCTGAATACGAGCTGCCATCCAGCGGTCAGAAATATCGTTCGGGTTGATTTGGGTAGTTGGCTTATACTCCACGCCATCTTCCATATTCATGGTGAGAAAGCGGAAGGCATTCCAGATTTTATTACAGAAATTCCGGCCTTGTTCGCAGAGCTTTTCATCAAAAGGAAGGTCGTTTCCGGCGGGAGTTGCAAAGAGCATTCCCATGCGAATTCCATCCGCCCCGTATTTTTGAATGAGCTCAAGCGGATCGGGAGAGTTCCCCAGACTTTTACTCATCTTTCGGCCTTTTTTGTCGCGCACAATTCCGGTGTAATAGACGTTGTCGAACGGTTTCTCGTCCATATACTCATAACCGGCAATAATCATGCGAGCCACCCAGAAAAACATAATTTCCGGAGCGGTAACTAAATCTTTGGTGGGATAGTAATAGTCTAATTCCTCATTGGCTTTTCCGGTTCGGATAAACTCCGGATCAAACACCGAAATAGGCCATAACCAAGATGAAAACCACGTATCCAGCACGTCTTCATCCTGACGAAGGTCAGCGGAAGTTAGCTCATTATTACCGGATTTCTCCTGTGCTTTTGACAGCGCTTCCTCTTCGGTTTTGGCGACTACAAAATCATGATCGCCTTCGCCGTAATAATAAGCGGGAATGCGATGTCCCCACCAAAGCTGACGGGAGATACACCAATCCTGCACGTTTTCCATCCAGTGGCGATAGGTGTTTTTAAATTTAGCGGGATGAAATTCAACCGTATCATCCATTACGTTTTTGAGCGCAGGCTCGGCCAGTTCCTTCATAGAAACCCACCACTGCAGAGAAAGTCGCGGCTCAATAACAGCATCGGTTCGTTCCGAGAAACCTACTTTGTTTACGTAGTCTTCTGTTTTTACTAAATGTCCGGCTTCCTCTAAATCTTTGGCAATTTGCTTACGCACATCAAACCGGTCCATGCCAATATACAGCTCGCCTTCTTCGCTTACGGTGCCGTCTTCATTTAGCATATTGATGGTTTCCAGCTGATGTTTTTGGCCGATATTGTAATCATTCTCGTCATGAGCGGGCGTTATTTTCAGGCAGCCGGTTCCGAATTCCATATCCACATAATCATCCAGGATAATAGGAACTTCACGATCTACTAACGGCACAATCACTTTTTTGCCGTGAAGGTGCGTAAATCGTTCATCTTCCGGGTTGATACACACGGCAGTATCGCCCAAAATTGTTTCCGGTCGGGTAGTGGCAATGGTTACAAAATCATCTTCCCCCACAATTTGATATCGGACGTGATACAGCTTAGAGTTTACTTCCTTGTGCAGCACTTCCTCATCACTGAGCGCCGTTTTTGCTTCCGGATCCCAGTTTATCATCCGCTCACCGCGATAAATTTTGCCCTTTTCAAACAGATCAATAAAAACATCAATCACGCTTTCGTAGTACTCAGGATCCATCGTAAAGCTGGTGCGATCCCAATCACAGCTGGCGCCTAATTTCTTGAGCTGCTCCAGAATGATGCCGCCATGTTCGTGCGTCCATTCCCAGGCGTGTTCCATAAATTCATCACGCCCTAAATCACTCTTTTTGATATTCTTGTCACGCAGACGGTGTACTACTTTTGCCTCAGTTGCAATGGAAGCATGGTCGGTTCCCGGCACCCAGCAGGCGTTATAACCCTGCATGCGAGCACGCCGCACCAGCACATCCTGAATGGTGTTGTTGAGCATGTGCCCCATATGCAGCACGCCGGTTACGTTTGGCGGGGGAATGACGACGGTAAAAGATTCTCTGTCATCCGGGGTGGAATGGAAATACTTATTTTCCATCCAGTATTTATACCATTTATCTTCTACATCAGAAGCATTGTATTGTGCGGGAATTTGGGGGGATATTTTATCTGAACTCATGATCCAATCAGTAACAAAAATTTTTTAAACCGGAAAAGTGAATTCAGAATTCTGAATCCAGAATTCTGAATTCTTATAATTTACTTCACTCGTTTTAGCCGTACGCCGAAGTGGCCATCGCAGCCGTGTTTGTGCGGGAAGGTTTGATAGGCTTTGCCATCTTCCGCAAGTACTTCTTCGGGAAGGTAATCTTCCAGCGGCTCCAGCTCGAAATTGTCATACTTTTCGAGGAACTTGGTAATTTGGTCCATGTTTTCTTCCGGCTCAAGCGAGCAGGTGCTGTACACTAAACGCCCACCGCGTTTCACCATATTGGCGGCTTCTTCCAACAGTTGTTCCTGAAGCTCAACGGCATTTTTCAGTCCTTCTTCATCACGGCGCCAGCGTAAGTCGGCACGCTTGCTCAGCACTCCGGTTCCCGTGCAGGGAGCATCCAGTAAAACGGCATCGGCCAGACCGATGGAAACATCCAAAACGTCACCCCGACGGATTTTTATATTTTCAGCTTTGTAATTCAGGGCACTTTCAGCCAGCTTTTCTAACCGCTCAGCAGAAATATCAACAGAAAGAATTTCTCCTTCACCCTGCATTAAGTCCGACATCATGATGGACTTGGTTCCGGGAGCGGCACATAAATCAAAAACAGACTCATCGGGCTGCGGATCTAAAATAGTGGGAGCAAAACCGGCGGCTATATCTTGTACTAAACAAATTCCTTTGGCCAATAACCCTTTTTCAATAAAAGGCTGCACCGAATCTACCTGATAGTAGTAGGGAAGCCAATCGCTGGCTTTAAAAACAACATCCATTTTCTCCATGCGCAATTCAAAGTTTTCGGGCTTGGTTCGCATGGTGTTAACGCGCACGTAGTAGTTTGGACGAGAGTTGTTTGCCTGCATTAATTTGAAAGCCTCACGCTCGCCAAAACGGGTTCTCCAGCGTTCCACCATCCATTCGGGGTGAGAAAAAGTAGTGGCAACCAGTTTGTTACGATCTTTAAAAGCCGGCTTGGGCAGGTTATCACGGTCGCGCTGTAAATTGCGCATGATGGCGTTTACCAAATCACCGGTTCTGGAACCAAGCTTCATTTTAGCCACTTCAACGGCTTCGTTAATAGCAGCATAATCCGGAGTGCTGTCCATAAACAGCAAGTCGTAAATGGCCAGGCGCAAGATATTTTTGAGTCCCGGTTTCATCTCCTGAACCGTTACGCTGGAAAATTCATCAATTAAAAAGTCGAGATAGCTGCGTTTGCGCAGTATATTTTGCACGTATTCGCGAACCTGCGCACGTTCCCGAGTTTCCAGCTCATTAGCCGGAGCATAATCTAATGTTCCTTTTTCATCAAAGTTTATAAGGATGTCAATACTTACCGAGCGTTCTGAAAGTTCAGTTTCCAAAGGAGTCTTGTTTTAAAAATTTGTGGTTTGCTGCTATAAAAAAAGGTGATTAATCTCACCTTCTCTCCGGATGATGCCATAAAAAAAGCTGCTGAAAATGACGCAACTCTTTAGCATCGCAAGATAAAATTTTAACGGGGGAGTTGCTAATATAAGTATGCGGTTTTATGCATTTATTTTCCCGTTTCCCCCGCATCTTTGAAGGCCATTTATCTCTTGAAGATTTATAGGCGAATCATCATCCAAAATACAGCACACACTTCTGCTATATACAGTACATAAAGATGAAGTTTTCTAAAGCATTAAAGTTTGGGTGTGGCGACAGTAATTTATTGGGGAAGCAGCTTCAGATATTGGTCAGGTATTTTTAGAATCCCACAATTTAATAAGTTCACGCCGCTTTATTTTGCCGGAAGCCGTTTTTGGAAACTCGGTTACAATTTTCAGCTCTTTGGGAATTTTGAAGTCTGTCAGCTTTCCTTTTAGCTGCTTGCGGATATCTTCCAGTTCCGGCGTTTCACCATTTTTCAGAATAACAATTGCGGTTACTTTTTGCCCCCATTCTTCATCGGGCATTCCAACTACTACCGCGTCTTTTATAGCAGGGAGTTTAAGGATAGCTTCTTCTACTTCAGTGGGATTTACATTTTCGCCACCGGTTACAATAAGGTCGGTTCGGCGTGCTTCAATAAATACTTGGCCAAAGCCGTTCATGTGACCAAAATCTCCGGTTTTGAACCAGCCTTTTTTATCAAACACTTCCGCGTTGATATCCGAATCATAGTATCCGTCAAAAACTTGCGGACCTTTAAGCCAAAGTGCGCCCGATTGATTTTTTCCTAATGCTTTTCCGTTATCATCTCTTATTTGTATCCGATTGGGGGGGAATGGTTTGCCTACGCTCTTGATGGGCGTGTACGTGCCGGAAGGAGCCAGCAGCGGATTGGCCATAATTTGAGCACAGGTTTCCGTCATCCCGTAGCTGGAAACAATGGGAATTCCGCGTACCATGGCTTTTTTTAGCAACGTTCTGGAAACGGGACCGCCACCCAATAAAATAGATTTAAACTCGCGATGTGTTTTAAAAAGCGGATCTTCCAGCAGTCTTTTTAACATGGTGGGGACCAGAGATGCGGCTTGGAAACGTTTATTTTCTCCTAAAAACTCTTTCACCATTTCCTCATGAAATTTGCCCAAGCGATAAATAGCCGAACCGTAAATAACGGAACGCAGAATTATGGAGATTCCGCCAATGTGATTTAACGGCAGGCAAAGCAGCCAAAAGTGATTAGCTTCGGGTTTGAAGTTTTGAGCCGAGGCGCTTGAAGCGCTTAAAATCTGCCTGCGTTTAAGCGGAACAATTTTAGGTTTTCCGGTGGTTCCTGAGGTAAAAAAGTATCCGAATATTTCAGAATCATCTATAGACTCCGGCTTTGGCAACTTCATGTTACGGATGTCGTGCGTAAAGGAGTTTAGAAAGAAATTTTCATCCATTTTGATCACGTTATCATCACCTAAACGCATCCGGTTTTCGTTATCACAAAAAATGAGTACCGGTTTTAAAGCATCTAATCGTTCCTTGAGCTCGGAATTCGAAATTTTTGGGTTGATGGGAATAAAAGGGATGCCCAGTTTCCAGCAGGCTGCGATGCCTAAAATTAGTAAATCACTGGACTTTGAAATAAAGGCTACCGGCCATTTAAGCGAATCTGCTTTAGCAGCTACCAAGTCTTTGAAATAAGCTGAAAAGCGATCTAAATCATCGTAAGTGTACATTCCATCCTGAGAGGAAAGAAATACCGGCGGTGTTTCCTTCCTCTTAAATTCAAACATATGTAAACGTGATTTAGACATCGATCACTTTATTCTTTTAAGTCCTTTTTTATGTAATGTAATTCCAAGTCCGGGCGTTTCGGGAAACCGGATAATTGGTTTATTTAACCAAGAATCTGAACAAATGTCGGCTGATAAAAGCTTTCCGGTAGCCAGGCCTTGCGCCCGGTTTGGGTTTGCCAATCCCGCGGCTAAAATAGCAGTTGTAGCTTGCGCCACGCCCATGCCTAAAGAGGTGGTAAACACGCTCTCTATATAAAGAGTATCTGCGAGGTGTTTTGTTACGAAGTTTTTTTTAAAAGAGCCTAAAAGCATCGGTTTTAGTATGAAAAAGTGTGCTGCTTTCTCTTCGATTAACTTTTTTGCTTGCTCTGTGTTTCTGATTGATTCATCGGCAGCAATGGGAACAGGAGAAACTGAGGCAATTTCAGCTAAGGCATCCGTTTCATTTTTGGGTACCGGCTGTTCACAATATTCTATATTTAGAGATTTTAGTGCATTAAGATTTTGGATGGCTTCTTCTTTGCTCCAGCTTTGATTGGCATCAATCCGAATGGATACATCAGAAAAATGCCGGCGGAGGGTTTCTAAGGCTTTCTGCTCTTCCTCAAAGTCTGCTCCAACTTTTACCTTCAGCGTGGTGAAGCCTTCATTTACCAGCAGTTCTGCTTTTTCTAACATGCTTTCGGGTTGCTGAATGGAAAGCGTGGCGTTACTGGAAATAGTTGAGGGAAATTGTTCAAATAAAAAAGCTCCCAACGGTTTTTGGGCTTTTTTAGCTTCCAAATCATGAATTAAGGTATCCAGACCAAAGCTCAACGAAGGGAAATCGTGAATTTGATCTAATACATTCAATAATTGTTTGGCGGTTCCGGCTTGCAATGCTTCCTGGAGATACGCGTGGATGGTGAGCAGAACCTGAGTAACTTCCTCTAATGTTTCATCGGAAAAGCCGGGGAGGGGAGCTATTTCTCCATAAGCTTCTGTATGTGCCGTTTTAAATACCAAAATAATTCCTTCGCGGTGGCTGAACGTTCCCGCTGCCGTTTTAAAGGGAGAGCTGAAGGGAATATGGTAGGTAT
Organism: uncultured Balneola sp.; assembly: GCA_964505215.1. GTDB lineage: Bacteria > Bacteroidota > Rhodothermia > Balneolales > Balneolaceae > Gracilimonas. Next base: position 49,643 of record CAZDGU010000001.1, on the reverse strand, counting down.
AATAGTGGAGCATCAGTTCATGAGAATTCCTATAGAAAAAAGTACTCCGTAAAGTACCATAAATTGGGCGGTTTTTTTAAGCATATCGTTCAGCTTCCTTTTGTCTGCTTCAGTCCAAATTTTGTAGGTGAAGTAAGCTGCCAAAGGAAGTGTAACAAAGGGAAGCAAAACCCAGGCATCGTAATTCAGTTGTACATAAAAATGGGGGGGAATGGCAAAGGCCAAAATTACCATTAATAAATACTCTGCCTTTAGCATAAAATCCCCAAATAATACGCCCAGTGTTCGCTTGCCCGACTTTCTATCCTGCTCTACATCTCTTAAATTATTTACCACTAAAATATTAACAGAGAGGCCGCCAATAGCTAATGAGGCCCAAAAAGAGGCTGCCGACCATTCCATGGCGTTTACATAATAAGTGGCCATCACTGCTACAATTCCGAAGAAAATAAACACGAACAAATCACCTAAGCCATTGTAGCCTAAGGGGAAAGGTCCGCCGGTATAAAGCACGCCAAACAGCAGAGAAAGCAAGCCAACGACAAGTATAACCCACCCCGCAGTGTACACCAAATACAAGCCTACAAAAAAGGCGAGCAGCATGGTGAGAAACGTTGCGGTTTTCATTTCCTGAGGTGAAATGAGTCCGGCAGCTGTGGCTCTTCGGAAACCAATACGCTCGTGCGTGTCGGAGCCTTTTATGAAGTCAAAATAATCGTTGGCAAAGTTGGTTCCAATTTGAATAAGCAGTGCACAGGCGAGGGCAACGGCGGTATTTAGCATAATGAATTTATCTGCCTGATAAGCTAAAGAAGCTCCCACCATAACGGGAACAACTGCCGCCGGAAGTGTTTGTGGCCGGGCAGCTTCTATCCAATGCACAATTTTAGAGTCTTTCAAAGGGTTGGGTCTTGTTTATTTAAGCAAAAATAATTTCGAAAGAAGATAGGCTGATTTTAGCTGGCTTAAAAAGTAAAGTGAGATGAGATTTATTAGGAATATTATTAAGTAAAATCCTTCATAAAAACGCTTTCAGTTAATTTAATTAAGTGGAGTTAGTTTTAATCCTGTTTTAATAAATAAATTAATTAATAGTGATTAAAAATATTGCGCTGATACTATGTTTAGCTTTATATTTGGTCGAATTTTATCAAAAAAAGCTAACCTTTTTAATTTTAAGACACCAATATGCCAAATACCATCCAGCGTTACGACACCTTAGCTGCCGCAAGAAATTATAAGCCTCGGGAAATAAAAAAGTTAGCCATGGATATTCCCGAGATATTTGGCCAAAATACACTCACCCTCGAAAAGTTAGAAGAACATTTACCTAAGTCTGTGTGGAAGGACCTTCAGAAAACCATTGCTGAAGGCAAGCCCTTAAATCTGGATGTAGCCGACGCCGTTGCGTTAGCCATGAAGGACTGGGCAACCGATCATGGAGCTACTCACTTTACACACTGGTTTCAGCCCTTAACCGGTTCTACTGCCGAGAAGCACGACAGTTTTATCACCCCAAATCAAGGGGGAGGAGCGATGGCCGTATTTTCGGGAAAGGACTTAATTCAGGGTGAACCCGATGCGTCCAGCTTTCCCAGCGGAGGACTGCGGCCAACTTTTGAAGCTCGCGGATATACGGCTTGGGATCCTACCTCTCCGGCTTTTTTAATTGAGAATGAAAACGGTACGTATTTATCAATACCAACGGCTTTTGCCTCGTGGAAAGGAGAAGCGCTGGATCACAAAACACCGCTTTTGCGGTCTAATGAAGCATTAAATGAAGCAACTAAAAATGCACTTTCGCTGTTTTCTATCGAATCAAAAAGAGTGAATGCTACGGTAGGATGTGAGCAGGAGTATTTCTTGATTGATCAAGAATTTGTATATCGCCGGCCTGATATTCTTACTTCGGGGAGAACACTGGTGGGTGCCAAACCGCCGCGCGGGCAAGAATTAGATGACCATTATTTTGGCTCTATTCCGGACCGCGTGCTTTCTTTTATGCTGGAAGCTGAAAAGGAGTTATATAAACTCGGTATTCCTGTTAAAACCCGCCATAACGAAGTTGCGCCCAGCCAATATGAGCTGGCTCCAATATTTGAAACCGCAAATGTAGCGGCCGATCATCAGCAAATTACCATGATGGTGCTAAAAAAAGTGGCACAAAAATATGGATTAGAATGCCTGTTGCACGAAAAACCATTTGACGGATTGAACGGAAGTGGTAAGCACCTAAACTGGTCACTTTCTACGGTTGAAGGAGATAATTTGCTGGAGCCGGGAGAAAGTCCGCACGAAAATATGCAGTTTCTGTTTTTCTTTACCGCTGCGTTGTTAGGATTTTATCGTCATCAGGATTTATTTCGGATTTCAGTAGCCGGCGCGGGGAATGATTTTCGTCTGGGAGCGAGTGAGGCGCCGCCGGCAATTATGTCGGCTTTTATTGGCGAGCAGCTGAATGATATTGTAGAGCAGCTGGTAAACGGCGGTGTTAAAAGTTCAAAAAAAGGAGGTTTATTAGGTTTGGGAACGCCGGTTCTTCCGGATATTCCAAAACATGCAGGCGATAGAAATCGCACCTCACCGTTTGCTTTTACGGGTAATAAGTTTGAGTTCAGAGCGCCCGGTTCAAGCCAGTCTCCATCTTTTCCGGTAGTGGTTTTAAACACCGCCATTGCCGAAGCCATCGAAGACATGACCGGTGATTTAAAGCAAGAAATGAAGCAGCATTCGTTTGAAGAATCCTTAGCCAAGGTGCTTAATAAGCGTTTAAATGAATGTAAGCAGGTGATATTTAATGGAGACGGTTATTCGGATAGCTGGCAAAAAGAGGCGGCAAAGCGAGGACTTTTGAATCTTAAAACTACGCCTGAAGCACTGGAAAGGCTGGCAGATGAAGAAAATATCAGTCTATTCAAACGGTATAAGGTATTGAATGAAAAAGAGATTCTGTCTCGCCGGGAGATTTGGGCAAAGCAGTACATCACCACAAAAAACATTGAAGTGGATACGCTGGAATCTATGGCAAAAACCATGATTTACCCGGCTGTAGTACGATATATTAATGAGCTTACGGAAGCCGCAACTTCTGTTCAAAAGCTGAATTTAAATAACTCGGGGACAAGCAATATGCTGCAAAAAGTAAATAATGGTCTTAATAAGTTGGATGAGGCTTTAGAAAATTTGGCAGCTGCTCAAGAAAAAATCAGTTATAAAACCACGCTGGAACATGCGGCAAAAGTAGAGTCTGAAATTCTCTCCATCACAACTGATATCCGCGATGCCATCGACTTTCTGGAGCGCTATGTAGCCGATGATTACTGGCCGCTGCCGGTCTATCGAGAAATGCTTTTTATTAAGTGATGACATTGGTTTATAAGACAACAATTAAGTCTTAATACACTAAAAAATAAAAGTAAAATTAACATATCTGAAGTATTGCAATCATTTGTAGTAATAAATTCTATATGAAATTATTGAAATTTGATAGATATTGAGCAATGCAATCCATAATAAACAAAAGGGGGTTTTATGAAAATAAAATCTATAATAAAACTTATATGTACGGTGATGTTGTTGTTTTTATGCACCGCGAATGAGCTTTATGCTCAGAAACAAGTAGATTCAGAACGAAAGCAGAAACACTCGATCTTTCAGTTAGGTGCTAATCATAAGTTTGAAGTGTTACCCTCGTTTGCTAAAATGAAGACCGCGGCAGACAATGGAATTGTTCAATCAGTGTCACAGTATTATGATGAAGGGAAATGGCACGATAGTTATCGCACAAACTATGAATACTCGCCAGATAGATTGTTTATTACTATGAATTTTGAGTTTTATGATCCGGAAACAAAAATTTGGAGTGATGCAGGCTCCTCGACTCTTAAAATGAAAGCTAATGGATTACCGGAAAGCTCAAGCATGGACTTTTTAGGAATGGTTTCCGAGCAGCATTACTATTATGAGACAACAGACCCTGTTAAAATTGATTCTGTGGTGATTACTGAAACATTATTAAACGGAGAAATGTCTACAGAAAAGTACACCGTGAACTACATTACGCAAGACTCTATCCGCATTATCCTCACAACCACTGACAGTTTAGGAACACATACAAACTCAAATAACTACTTCGTAAACAGAGACGGTAATTTCATAGAAGTATATGACGAAGGAGAGTATCTGGACCGTTACACATATTTCGATATATCTTTTGAAGATATGCTTAAAAATATTTCCAATGAGTTTTTCTTTGTTGAAACATACAATGATGAGCTTTATTCGGGAGAAACAGAGTTCACGCCTTATTCAAGAATAACCCTAAATAAAAATGGAGAAACAGTTGTTGGGAGGCTGGAGGAGTATTATTACGATACCGAGCATTCCTGGCAAGCAGAGTATCGAGAAACGTTCACCTACGATGCCGGTAAAATTATTAAAAATATGCAGGAATATTCGTCAGATGGAATGACTTGGAATGCTGATTATCGTACACTCTACAGTTATTCCGGAGCTGTTAGTAATGAAAGGGAAATAGAATCATCAACCGGCTTTGTACTTTCTCAGAACTACCCGAATCCATTTAATCCTACAACACAGATTGAATATACTATTTCAGAACCGGGATATGTGCTGCTGGAAGTTTTTAATGTGATTGGGAACAAAGTGGCTACATTAGTACAAACCAAACAGCATGCAGGAACGCATACCGCTACTTTTAATGCCCGAAGCTTATCAAGCGGAATTTATTATTATAAATTAACTTCAGGAAATAAGGCAGAAGTCAGGTCTATGACGCTAATCAAATAGAGGCTGCTGCAGAATGTGAATAAAACCCTGGTTTCTTAAGAAAGCAGGGTTTTTTACTTTGGATGAAAAAAATGATGGACGATATTAGCTGGAGTGATTTTGAAAAAGTAGAGCTTAGAGTAGGCACGGTGCTGGAGGCAGAGGATTTTCCCGAAGCACATAAGCCGGCGTATAAACTCCGAATCGATTTTGGTGAGGAGATTGGGATTAAAAAATCATCAGCCCAAATAACGGAGCTTTATGAACGGGATGAACTGCTTGGCCGCCAGATTGTAGCCGTGGTAAACTTTCCGCCCAAGCAAATTGGTCCTTTTATGTCAGAGTGTTTGGTAACCGGTTTCCCGGATGCAGAAGGACAAATTGTGTTAGCAAAACCGGATAAAAAAGTACCCAACGGCCGGAAACTTTTTTAAGTGAATTTTGATTCAAAGAGTCACGTTAAATTTCAGACTATTTGATGATGTTCCCTTTTTATGCAAAAAACGTTTCTGTTAATCGTATTTCTTCTGCTCAGTAGCCGGGTACAAGCGCAGGAAATTTCACCCGTAACCAATGTGTCTCAGCAATCCCTTTTCACCTTACACATAAAAGGAATTAAAGAGATGAAAGGGGATATCCGCATCGCCGTTTTTGACTCTAAACAGAGCTATCAGTCCAAAAAAAATCCGATACATGCGGTGGTGCTCCCAATTAAAAGCATGGAAATGGAATGGCAAAATAAACACCTGCCGTTTGGAAACTATGCCATTGCTGTCTATCATGATCGCAACAAAAATGGGGAACTGGACACGAATCTTTTGGGCATTCCCAAAGAAGCATACGGGTTTTCCAACAATGCCAGAGGGAAATTTGGCCCTGCTTCCTGGAAAGATGCAGCGTTTGAAATCTCAAACAAAAACACAATTCATGAGATAATTATTGATTAGAAAAAAAGACCACAATAGTTGAAGAGCTTTCAATAATCAATGAATGACTTTCTAAGTCTAAATAAGAAGTTACGTTGGAAGAAATTTCACCAAAATAATGCTTAAAAAAAGGAGGGATGAAGCCGACTTTTGGTTAAGATATTATATAGGTTGTGCCTATGGAAAAACGAAAAATCACACCGCTGAAAAATCATGTGCCGTGCGGCGGCCATTGTCCGATTCATGTGAAAAGAACTAAATTGGGGATGGTTTCTTTTTTTCAAAGTTTAACCAATGAAGAGCTGGATGATGTGGTGAAGCGGTTTACGGTGCATCATTATCTGGAGGGGGAAGAAATATATTATCAGGGCGAGCCGGCCAGTTATTTACGCGTGGTGGTTGCGGGAGCGGTGAAGCTGCTGCTGTTTTCGGATGACGGAAAAGATGTAATTCTCGATTTGCTGAATCCCGGAAGTTACTTTGGTTCGCTCATGTTGCTGGGAAATGATACCTATCCTGAAACGGCCATTGCTCAAAGCGGATGCTGTATTCTGTCGATCGGACTTCAGGATTTTCGCCAAATTCTTCACGAATATCCCTCGTTGGCAATTTCTACGCTTGAGATGAGCTCCGAGAAAATGCGATCTCTACAAGAAAAAGTTAAGCGATTAACCACGCAGCCGGTGGAAACGCGTATTGCTAATATTCTGTATGCTTTATGCGAGAAGTTTGGGGAGGAAAACAGTGAGGGAATGTTACTTCAGCTTCCTTTTTCGCGAAGAGATTTAGCCGATATGGCGGGTACTACAACGGAGTCGGCAAGCAGAGTGATGAGCAGTTTACAAAGGCAGGGAATTATTAAAACGGGGCGGCAGTGGGTATCTATTCTGGATATGGAAAGCCTTAAAAATTTAAGGTAGCAACTTCTGATTGATAGCGGAATGCCGTTCAGCTTGTCTTTAACAGGATCTGTTTTAACAGAAATATATTTAAAACTAAGCGCCTGTATTTATTTATTGAATTTGTGCTCATAAACGTATTTATTAATCATCGGCGGGAATTCCGGCTAATTTGATTATCCAATTGTATTGGAAAGCATAAATTTGTTGTGGCTTCCCACCAAAACTCACTTATACACTCACTCAATTACTCACTTATCGAAGAACAGTTATGTCTGAATTAACTCATACTAAAGGAATATCTACGAATCACGCCCGGCCTTCAGTGGTGGCGAATAACGGAACCGAAGCTCCACTCGACTCATCTTATCAACCGGATTCATTGCAGCAGTTCCTTACTAAATTAAAGCAGCGAAATCCCGGCGAAACGGAATTTTATGAATCGGTGAAGGAGGTTATGGAATCGGTTTGGGATTTGGTGGAAAGTAAACCAAACTATCAAAAAGAAAATATCCCGGAACGCATTACCGAGCCGGAGCGGGTAGTGATGTTTCGCGTGCCGTGGACGGATGACAAAGGAAATGTGCACGTAAATCGCGGATATCGCATTGGCTTTAATTCTGCAATTGGTCCGTACAAAGGTGGACTTCGCTTTCACCCCAACATTAACCTGGATGTTTTGAAGTTTTTGAGTTTTGAACAGACTTTTAAAAACAGTTTGACGACGCTTCACATGGGTGGTGCGAAGGGCGGAGCTGACTTCAACCCTAAAGGAAAATCGGATGCCGAAGTGATGCGGTTTTGCCAATCGTTTATGTCTGAATTATTTCGGCATATTGGCCCGGCAACAGATGTGCCGGCCGGAGATATTGGTGTAGGTCAGCGTGAAATTGGATATCTGTTTGGGCAGTACAAACGCCTGCAAAATGAATTCACCGGAGTATTGACGGGGAAGCATCCGGCGTGGGGAGGCAGTAATTTGCGTCCCGAAGCTACCGGATACGGCTTGGTCTATTTTGTGCGAAAAATGCTGCACACTCGTGGTACTTTGCTTGAAGGGAAAAAGGTACTTGTTTCAGGCTCCGGAAATGTAGCCCAATTTGCCGCTGAAAAAGCCATGGAATATGGCGCAAATGTAATCACGATGAGCGATTCCAGCGGAATGATACACGATGAAGCAGGCTTGGATCGAGCTAAACTGGCCTTCATTAAAGAACTAAAGAATGAAAAAAGAGGCCGTATTAAAGAATATGCGGAAGCTTTTGATGGGGTGACGTATCATCCCGATGAAAAACCTTGGAAAATGGCGGGACAAATTGCCTTGCCTTGCGCCACAGAAAATGAGGTGAATGAGCAGGATGCGCTCACTTTAATTGAAAACGGACTGATTTGTTTAGCTGAGGGAGCAAATAAACCTTGCCGACCCAAAGCCGTGGAAGCCTTATTAGACGCAATGATTTTGTACGGTCCGGGAAAGGCAGCCAATGCCGGTGGCGTAACCGTTTCGGGAATGGAAATGGGGCAAAACGGCTCTTTTACGCGATGGACTCGCGAGGAAGTAGATACCCGATTGAAAAAAGTGATGCACCACATTCACGAAGAATGCCTGAAGCATGGATTAGACGAAACCTCCGGATTTATAAATTATAAAAAAGGAGCAAACCGAGCCGCTTTTGTAAAAGTAGCCGATGCCATGATTCAGCAGGGCGTGGTTTAGGGTTGGTGATTTGCAGGCTGAATTTTGGATAAAAGGAGTTTATCTCGTTCAACTTATTTGCCCTTGGCACGCGGACCCATCCTTGTTCCTTCCCTAACGCGCAGGCGCGCCAGGGAAGGAGACGCTTTGTTAGGATTTTTCAGTGAGCAGTATGCAGTGAACAGGGATCAGTTATTAGTGCTTCTTTTGGTAATATCTGTAAAGTTCTCAAACAACGCGTCCTCTTTCCTTGCGGCGGTGGCTAAGGTTTGGAAAGTGTTTTAATTGAGCCGGAGCCCCGAAATTCGGGGTAAAGCCGAGACAGAGATAGGGTTCTGCTGGATTAAGCACTTCGCCTCCATAAACAAAGCAAAAAAACTCAAAAACCCGCCATTTACCGTTAATTGATCTGTATCATTTTAGTGCTGTTTTCGGGATGGTATCTTTGACCGAACCGAAACTTGAACGCTATAAGTTTTGTTTACGAATAGCACAAGGAGGCACATCATGATAGTACAAAAAATGGCTTCTTTCATTCTGAATGCAACATTTCAGGACTTATCTGAAGAAGCTGCCAACCAACTCAAAATTAGATTACTCGATTCGTTAGCTACCGGTATTGGAGCCGTAGAAGGTCCGCCCGTGGCAGCCATTCGAGAAATGATAGAAGACTTTGGGGGGAATAACCTGAGCTCACTGATTGGAGGTGGAAAAACCACGCCCGATCGAGCCGCTTTTTATAACAGCGGGTTGATTCGTTATCTGGATTTTAACGACAGTTATCTCGCAAAAGGAGAAACCTGCCATCCCAGCGATAACATCGGCTCCATATTAGCGGCCGGTGAAGATAATAACATAGATGGAGAAACCTTTTTAACCGCGCTTGGCATTGCGTATCAGGTGCAGTGTCGCCTGAGCGATGAGGCTCCCGTCAGGGATAAAGGATTCGATCACACCACGCAAGGCTCTTATGCAGTAGCCGCCGGCGTGGCTAAAGCACTTGGTCTGGATAATAATAAAACTGCAAATGCCCTTTCTATTGCGGGAACGGCGCTCAATGCTTTACGCGTAACGCGAACGGGCGCTCTCTCAAACTGGAAAGGGCTGGCGTATCCGCATACGGCGTTTGGAGGCACACATGCAGCTTATCTTGCAAAGTATGGAATCACCGGTGCACCGGCCGTATTTGAAGGGAACAAAGGCTTTATGGATGCCATTGTCGGCACGTTTTCCATTGATTGGGAAAAGGAAGATATGGAGCGAGTTACCCGAACCATTATCAAGAAGTTTAATGCGGAAATTCACTCTCAGTCTTCTATAGAGGGAATGCTGGAGCTGAAGGAAGAGCATGACTTCACCCCGGAAGAAGTGGAAGAAATAACCATCGACATTTTTGATGTGGCCTATAACATCATTGGCGGGGGTGAGGAAGGAGATAAAACCATTGTGCGGACGAAAGAGGAAGCTGATCACAGTCTGCAATATATGGTGGCCGCCGCGCTGCTGGACGGACAGGTTCTGCCGGCTCAGTACAAAAAAGAACGCATTGAAGCGGATGATATTCAGGATCTGCTTAAAAAAATAAAAGTATCACCCAAAAAAGAATACAGCGATCGCTTTCCGGCTGAAATGTCGGCCACGCTTACGGTGAAGCTTAAAAACGGTGAGCAGCTGATTAAGCACAAAAGTGATTATAAAGGCTTCCATACGCGTCCGGCTGATTGGGAAACCATTATCAACAAATTTGAGCTTTTGGCCGAGCCTTATACCACATCAGAGTTGAGAAGCCAAATTATAGCCATGGTGAAGGATTTCGAAAATCACACCGTAAAAGAACTAATGGAGCTGTTAAATAAAGTTCAGCTTCACAAAATGTAAATGTATAAAACTAAGAGGTATATCATGTCTGAAGAGAAAACATTCGACTTTTTGAACAAGAATGAACGAGAACCTAAACCCCGAAAAACAGGAGTGACTGAAATTCGCGGACCGTATTATGCTGTAATGGGCAAGCGGTATCTGCAGGATATTATGGAAACCATGGGTGAACACGTGGATTCCCTTAAATTTTCAGGAGGCTCTTTTTCGCTGATGCCTAAGAAATCAGTCAAAGAGCTGATAAACATTGCCCATGATAACGATGCGCTGGTTTCAACCGGTGGATTTATGGAATACGTGCTGACTCAGGGAAAAGAAGCCGTTGATAAATATATCGAAACCTGTAAAGATTATGGGTTTGATATTATTGAACTTTCAGCTGGATTCATCACGCTGCCTACCGACGATTGGCTGCGACTGATTGAAAAAGTGCAGAAAGCAGGATTAAGAGCTAAGCCCGAAATCGGCATTCAATTTGGTGCCGGTGGAGATTCTGCGAAAAGTGAGCTGGAATCGGAAGGAACGCTGGATACCGGCTATGCCGTAAAGCAGGCCAAGCGTTTTGTAGATGCCGGAGCGTATATGATTATGATTGAATCGGAAGGCATCACTGAGAATGCAGATCCATGGAGAACCGACGTGCCGGCTGCTTTCATCAATGAAATCGGATTGGAAAAGCTGATGTTTGAAGCCGCCGATCCCGAAGTATTTGCCTGGTATATCAAAAATTATGGTCCCGAAGTAAACGTATTTGTGGATCACAGCCAGATTGTTCAGCTTGAAACTCTGCGCCGAGGAATTTGGGGAACCAAAAGTCTGTGGGGCCGAGTGCTAACATATAAAGACTAATTAACATACATTTTAAATAGCGGCTGCCGAGGGAAATCACCCGGCAGTCCTATTTTTCATCACTTAAAAAAAGGAACACTATGAGCAGCAATAACAAAGAATTATTCCCACCCGCTACGCCAAAAATGTCTAAACAACGAGCTTCACTGGCTCCCGATCAGGTCGAGGCGTTTCGGAATTTCAGTAAAGAAGTATTTAAAGAAGGCGCGCTGGATGCCAAAACCAAGCAGCTGATTGCGGTAGCTTCGGCTCACATCACACAGTGTCCATATTGCATAAAAGGCCACACCAAGCAGGCCAAGAAAAATGGAGCTTCCAACGAAGAAATAATGGAAGCCATTTGGGTAGCCTCCGAAATGCGGGCAGGCGCGGCGTACGCTCACGCAGCTTTAGCCATTGACGAGATGAATAAAATGGATCAATAATCACCCCTAAAAACCGAAATTATGCGAACTGAAACGTTGAATTATTATCAAGTAGATGCCAATGCATTAAAGGGAATGGAAGAGCTGGAGCGCTATGTGAGAAACTCCGGGATTGACTATTCTCTTATTGAGTTGGTTAAAATCAGAGCATCCCAAATTAACGGGTGTGCCTATTGTGTTGATATGCACACCAAAGACGCCCGAGAGGCCGGAGAAACTGAACAACGTATTTACGGGCTGAGCGCCTGGAGCGAAACGCCTTTTTATACCGAAAAAGAACGGGCTGCCTTAGCATGGACTGAAGCTCTGACCAAGATCTCGGAACGGGAAATTACGGATGATTTTTTCAAAGAGATTAAGGCTCACTTCTCGGAACAGGAAATGGTGATTTTGACTACAGCAATTGTTGCCATTAACGGTTGGAATCGGTTAGCTATCGGCTTTGGAAGTAAGGCCGGGTCGTATAAGCCGGAACTGGCAAAGTAGCGATTTAAAGCAATTTCTAAGTGTAATTTTGAACATTAAATTCAAAGAAAATTATGGCTGTTAAGAGTATCGAGATAAAGCGAATTTATAACGATGCCGCCGAAGACGATGGCTATCGGGTGCTGGTAGATCGGCTTTGGCCGAGAGGCGTATCCAAAGAAGCGGCTCAATTAGACGAGTGGAATAAAGAAGTTTCGCCATCACCCGAACTTCGGAAATGGTTTGATCACGATCCGGATAAGTTTGATGAGTTCAAAAAGCGGTACAAAACCGAACTGGCCGATCGTGAGTCAGTTATTGATGAACTGCTCGAAAATGCCGATGGAAAGAAGCTGACGCTGCTGTATGGCGCCAAAGATGAGGAGCATAATCACGCTATTGTGCTCAAAGAATTTTTGGATGATATATAGCTGAACTTAGATAGCAATGAACGCTGACAGACCTGTTAACATTTAAATAAATTACTGGGTGTTAAAACCGGTCTGTTTTTTTGATAGCTGAATATTGAATGCACAATTACAACCCTTGAGGTTCTGAAATGGAAAATAAACAAGAACATGTAGTGATAGTGGGAGGAGGATTTGGCGGCATTGCGGTAGCAAAAAAGCTAAAAAAATCATCCCACAAAGTAACGCTGATTGATAAATCTAATCATCATCTCTTTCAACCCTTACTGTACCAGGTGGCAACGGCGGCGCTTTCTCCCGGTGATATTGCGGCTCCCATTCGCTCTGTATTGGGAGAAGATTCCAGCATAAAAGTAGTGATGGGAAAAGTGAATAAGGTGAAGCCCGATCAAAAGAAATTAGAGCTGCATGATGGCCGCTCTATTACTTACGATCGGCTGGTGCTTGCGCCCGGCTCACAGTACAACTATTTTGGGAATGAGGAGTGGGAAAAGCATGCCCCCGGATTGAAATCTGTGGCTGATGCGCTCAACATTCGCGAACGCATTTTACTGTCGCTCGAAAAAGCCGAACAGCTGGAAGATCCGGCGCTGAGAGAGCCTTATTTAACCTACGTAATTATTGGCGGCGGCCCCACAGGTGTGGAAATGGCTGGAGCTATAGCTGAAATTGCCAAACGACAAATGATGCGTGACTTTCACAATATTTCGGCCAACGAAACGCGGGTGTTTTTGGTAGAAGCCGGTCCTAAGATTTTACAGGGCTATCCGGATGAGCTTTCTGAAAAAGCGCGCCAAATGCTGGAAGATATGGGCGTTCGTGTTCTGTTAGATACGCCCGTTACGGATATTGAAAACTCAAAAATTCACTTTAAAGAAGGCTCTATTTTAACGCCAAATATTATTTGGGCGGCGGGAGTTTCTGCATCTCCGTTGGTAGAATCGCTGGGAGTTGAGCAAGACCGTGCCGGACGAGTGATTGTGAATAAAGACTTGAGCGTACCCAAATATCCTGAAATTTATGTTATAGGAGATGCCGCTCACTTAGAAAATGAAAAGGGCGAAGTGTTGCCCGCATTAGCTCCCGTTGCCTTGCAGCAGGGAAAGTTTGTTGGAGATGAGATTTTAGCCGGAGAAAACGCACAAGAAAGCGCCGCTTTTGTATATAAAGAAAAAGGAATGATGGCAACCATTGGCCGAGCCAAAGCCGTTGCTGATATCCACGGATGGAAATTGAGCGGTTTCAGTGCGTGGTTTATGTGGTCTTTCGTGCACATCTTGTTTTTATTAAGTTTCCACAACAAAACCCGCGTTTTCATAGAGTGGATGTGGTATTATTTCACATTCAAAAGAGGAGTGAGGCTTATAACCGACCGCCTCGATTGTGATTATTGCGGTGCAGTCGGTATTTCAACACTCAGTGAATTGCCGGAAACCGAACTTACTGAAAGCTAACCCTAACATAAAACCATCTAAACATGCCTAATATGATTAAATATATTTCAGCTATAACACTCTTAATTCTTCTATTTGTTGTCGGAACGGCCTTTATAACGGCTGATGAAGGAAAGAAGGAGCAAAAAGCTTCTCAAAATGAACTTACCCTTATTACGGATACGCCCGAACAAGGATTTCAGGTTGCCGTAACGCTGGCACGGAAGGGAGTGAGCACCACGCAGCCTAACAAAGAAATACTGTTCAGCCTTCGGGATGAATATGCTAAAGATGCGGACGCGCTTATTGCCAGCTCAGAAGTGATTGCCATTCACTTTCAAACCGTAGCCGCTGCCAATAATTACTGGCGTGATTAATTGATATTGTAAGCCATATAGAAGCTCGCAGGCATCATTCCTGCGAGTATATTTTTGGTGTGAGCCGAGCTGATTCTCGTCCCTCAACCTCCAGTTCAGAAGTTTATAATTACAGGATAGCTTGTATTAACTGTAGGGAACCGGAGGTTCCAGGATGGGTTACGAACGGGACAGTCTGTGTGAAAACTCAAAGTTTGCTCAAACAGGCTGTCTTTCCTAATAAATTTAATTCTGCTTTATTGATAAGGTGCTTTTTACACAGGCTGGGACGTTTGTAACCAGAATTAAGATTTGGGACGAGAAAAAGGGTAAGACTGGCTTCGGAAAAAAGACCTTCGTTCAACCGTCAGACTGCTGATGTTTTTTAGTTCTGATCAAGCACTTTTCCAAAGCGGTCAGACGGTAATTTTGGGCAGAAAATATCCCCGCATGGGTTACGAACAGGACGCTCGTAACCGGATTCAGGTTGAGAGTAAAAAGCAGCGAATATTAGCAGATGCTGCATAATTAAAACGGAGCATCCTCGTCGGGAGCCGGACTGTGGGGCATGGGTGGAGGTCCACCTTGACCGCCGGAATCACCGGATCCGCCATCACCCAGAAATGGATTGTCGTTATCGGCTACGCTCAGGTTTTCAAATCTGGCATAATCTTTTACGAAAACCATGGTTTCACTTCCCACCGGTCCGTTACGCTGCTTGCCTACAATAATTTCGGCGATACCGGCTGTTGATCTTCCTTCGGGAGTGGTGTTAATTCCATAATATTCGGGGCGATAGAGGAACATCACAATATCCGCATCCTGCTCAATAGAGCCCGACTCACGTAAGTCACTAAGCTGTGGACGCTTATCACCACCGCGCTGCTCAACCGCACGAGAAAGCTGTGAAAGAGCAATTACGGGAACATCAAGCTCTTTAGCTAAGCCTTTGAGTCCACGAGAAATAGAAGCAATTTCCTGCTCACGGCTACCGATATCTTTGGCGTGAGATTGCATAAGCTGGAGGTAATCAATCACAATCAGGCCAATTCCCTTTTCACTTTTCAGTCGTCTGCATTTAGTCCGCAATTCCATCAGGCTGATGCCCGGCGTGTCATCAATATAAATTTCAGCACTGAACAGGCGGCTGGCTGCATCAATCAGCTTGCGGAAATCGGCATCCTTCAGTGTACCTTTTCGGGCTTCATCTGCTCGCACACGCGCTTCCATAGTAAGTAAGCGTTGTACTAAGGACTGATTTGACATCTCCAGGCTAAACAAAGCGATAGGCGTACGCAGGTTTTCATCGGGATGCATAGCCGCATTTCGGGCAGCAGTAAGCACAAAAGCCGTTTTACCCATAGAGGGGCGAGCTGCAATAATAATTAAATCTCCTTTCTGCCAGCCGGCCGTCATGTTATCAATCGAAAGTCCGGATGGAACGCCGGTAATTCCGTAATCTTTGCCCCTCAAATCTTCTAAGTAGGAAAGCGTGTCTTTCAGCAGTTTTTCAACGGGAATAGCCGTACTTCTGCTTTTTTGGTTGGAGAGATCAAAAATACGCTGCTCGGCGCTATCCAGCACATCGTAGGCATCGCTGGTGGTGTCGTAGGCATCTTTTATCACATCATTACTCGCCAAAATGAGATTTCGCTTAATAGCTTTCTCAATAATAATTTGGGAATGATATTCAATATTAGCCGACGAACTGACCGAGCGGGTTAAATCAGATAAATACGTGGGACCGCCGCATACATCCAGCAGGTTGTTATCTTTCAGTTCGGTTTCAACAGTCAGTAAATCCAGCGGATTATCGCGTTCAAATAAGTTAGAAAGCGTTTCAAAAATATGGCGGTTTGCGGTTTTATAGAAGTCGGTAGGCTTCAGCATTTGAAGGGCAATGGTTGCCGCTCCGTGCTCAATCAGCATCGCTCCCAAAACGGCTTCTTCCACCTCAACGGCCTGTGGAGGAATGCGTCCGCTTTTTTCCAAAACCTTGTCATCTTTCTTAAAATTATTATGGTACGAGCTGCTCTTTTTTGCCATGTATATGCGAATAAATCAATGAGAGAGTACGATTAACGAACCCTCAAAATAGGTATAAATTGATATGAAATGTAGAATCTTTTCTACAAATTTAAGTGTCGGTTATCATTTAATATTAAAGAAGCTTCCAAAGAGGGAAGCTGAGCTGCCGACTTATTAAAATTTAAAATTCATAAATACGAATACATTTGGAACCGGATGCCTCAAAACCGTGCGATTCAAAAAATGAGAGAGTCAGGCATCCACCAGCTCATCATACCGCTTGCGCAATTTCTGCACATCTTCCCAAGTCGGTCTTTTGTATTTAGGTCGGTAAAGCAGTGCAGCCGGATGGTAAGTAACCAACAGCTCGCGTCCTCTAAAGGAATGAAACTGATTACGAAGCTTGCCCAGGGTGGTGTCGGTTCCTAATAGCGAATTGGCCGAAGTTTTGCCTACTGCCAGAATCAGCTTGGGATTTACCAGCTCAATTTGACGATACAAATAAGGCAGGCTTTTCGCTATTTCATCCGGATTTGGATTTCTGTTATCCGGTGGGCGGTGTTTCAAAATGTTGGCAATGTAAATTTCTTCCCGCTTCAGGTCTATAGCATCCATGATTTTGTCGAGCAGCTGTCCGGCTTCGCCCACAAAAGGTTCTCCCTGCTTATCCTCATTAAATCCGGGAGCCTCGCCAATAATCATGAGTTCTGCATTTGGATTGCCCACTCCAAAAACTAAATTGGTGTTTTCTAAATCGGTGCGTAACTCACTCTGTTGGGCGCAAAATGCTTTCAGTTCTTCTAAAGTTGAACATTTTTTCAGCAGTTCTTCTACAGTTTCTTCGGGTTTTTCTTGTGGTCCCGCATTATCTGCCGACACCTCTTCTTTGGCGGATGTTGTTTCCGGTTCAGCCTGCTCTTCTGCGGAAACAGCAGCCGGTAATTCCGCCGAAAAGTCTCCATACATTTCTCTCTGCTGATTCAGAAACTGAATAGTACGATCTATAAATTCTTTAGGGTTTTTCATAAGAAATTAATCTGCTGTTTTGCTTTTCATCAACATAAAGAGAGTTACCATAATTTTTCGAGCAGCGCATATAAAATCACACCCGCAGCCACCGAAACGTTTAGCGAATGCTTATGCCCAAATTGAGGAATGGCCACACATTCATCCAGCAGTGGCAGCAGTTCATCATCAATTCCGCTGACTTCACTCCCCACAACAATACACATTTTTTTGTGAGCCTGCGCTTCAAAATCGGGGAGAGGAGTGCTGTGTGTGGTTTGCTCCAGCCCAACAAGATAATAGCCATTTTCCTTCAAATTTTGAACGGCTTCTGCGCCTTCTTCCACATACTTCCAAGAGACAAATTCCTCAGCACCAATAGCCGTTTTATTAATTTCCGGTCGGGGCGGGGTGGGCGTATAACCCGAGAGCATGACTTCCGAAATCCCAAAAGCATCGGCCGATCTGAAAATAGCCCCCACATTATGCATGCTTCGGATATTATGAACCAGCACAATCACAGACTTCAGCTTTTCGGGAGCTGCTCTGGATAGATTTTCTTCTAATATTTCTTTAGTCGTTAATTTGTTCAAAGTACCGGGGTTTCAAAATTAGGGGTGAAGTTTATGCAAAAAAATTCCTTATCCAAGTATTTGATTGCTTAACTTTGGAGAATGTTCTTCACCCAAAAATATCATTGTTAAGAGATCATTTCACTTCTTTATGAAACAAAAGCGCAACGCAGCTCTTATTTTCATTTTTATCACGGTGTTAGTTGATGTAATTGGCCTGGGAATCATCATTCCCGTTATGCCGGCTTTAATTATGGAATTAACGGAGGGCGGACTCACCGAAGCCTCACTTTATGCCGGCTGGATTACTTTTGTATATGCAACCACCCAATTTCTTTTTGCACCGATTATAGGCGGATTGAGCGACCGCTTTGGCCGCCGTCCCATTTTGCTCAGCTCCCTTTTTGGTTTTGGGTTGAATTATATTTTACTCGGATTTGCGCCCTCTGTACTTTGGTTATTTGTGGGGCGTTTTCTGTCAGGAATTACCGGAGCCAGCTTTACCACAGCCAGCGCATATATTGCGGATATCAGTCCACCCGAGCGCCGTTCGCAGGATTTTGGGCTGATCGGTGCCGCTTTTGGGATGGGCTTTATCATTGGGCCATCTTTGGGCGGAGTGTTGGGAGAGTATGGAGCGCGCGTTCCATTTTTTGCAGCAGCCGGTTTGGTATTTGTGAATATGATGTACGGCTTTTTTGTACTTCCGGAATCACTCACACCCGAAAACCGGCGGGAATTCAGTTGGAAACGAGCAAACCCATTCGGTACGTTTAAGAAGCTGCTTTCTTATCCTAAAATTGCGAAGCTATCCGTTATCTTTTTCCTAATCTACATTGCCAATCATGCCACCCAAAGCACGTGGACGTACTACACCATGGAAAAGTTCGGCTGGGGTGAAATGACGGTCGGGCTTTCTCTGGGAGCTATAGGACTTGCGGTTGCTTCTGTACAAGGCGGACTGATAAAAGTAGTGATACCAAAAATCGGGAACAGCAGAACTGTGTTTTTTGGTCTTTCCATGTATGTGATAGGCTTTTTGGGATTCGCATTTGCCGTTGATAGCTGGATGATGTTTGCTGTAATTCTCCCATTTTGTATGGGCGGATTAGCAGGCCCGGCTTTACAAGGAATTATTTCTACCGAGGTTCCAAAAAATGCACAGGGTGAATTACAGGGAGCGCTTACCGGCTTAATTAGCTTTTCAGCCATTTTCGGCCCACCGATGATGACCAACATTTTTGGATATTTCACCTCATCCATAGCACCTTTCTACTTCCCCGGAGCACCTTTCTTCCTCGCTGCCCTTTTGGTGACAGCAGCACTGCTTCGCGTTACAAAAGTATTGAGCTTTGAAAAGTAATACTTGCCTTAGCCAAAGGAACCCATCCTTGTTCCTTCCCTAACGCGCAAGCGCGCCAAGGAAGGAGACGTCTTGGCATATTTGTGGATTGGTTTTTTGGTGCAAGGCCGATGTTGATAACTTTAATGCCAAATATGATGTAATCTGAAAGCTTTCTTACAAACGCGTCCTCTTTCCTTGCGGCGATAGCTAAGGATTGGAAGCTTTTAAAAGTGAGCAGGAGGGAAAGAGACAGAGATAGGGTCCTGTGGAATGATTAATATTGCCAGTTTAAACCAACTTATCACCCGAGAAGCACTAAACTTCCAAAAATCAAAATCCACAAAAAACCTCTTTGCGACTTCACGATTGGCGTGTCACAAAGAGGTTGATTTTAAATTCAGATTAGCTCAAATACAGCGGCTACTTTTTGTACTTATCAAACCAGCCAATGATGTTGCTTACTTTTCGGAATAAGTTACTGGGCTTGGCGGCAATTCCATGTCCGGCACCTTGGATGCGTACCAGAACGGCATCAATCCCTTGAAGCTTTAATGCGGCATAATACTGTTCGCTTTCACTCATAGGCGTGCGGTAATCCTGCTCGCCCGTAAGCACCATGGCCGGGGTTTTCACATTTCCAACCAAAGAAAGCGGAGAATGCTCTAAATACTGATCCGGATCTTCCCAAGGCATCTTCGAAAACCAGTATTTGCTAAAGAAAGGAGAACCGTCTGCAGTCAGTACAAAGCTGTACCAATTTATCACAGGTTTGGCTACTACGGCTGCATTAAATCGATCCGTTTTTCCGATAGCCCAGGAAGTGAGCACGCCGCCGCCGCTTCCGCCGGTAATAAACAGATTTTGCTCATCCACGTAGCCTTGCTTGATCACGTAATCAACGGCATCCATCAGGTCGTTATGGTCTTCGCTGGGGTAATTATTGTTGATGTAAGCGGCAAATTCCTTCCCATAGCTGGTACTTCCGCGCGGATTCGTGTACACCACCACATAACCGCGACTGGCCATAAATTGCAGTTCAGGGGAGAAGCGTGAGCCGTAATTAGAATAGGGACCGCCATGAATTTCCAAAATCAGGGGATATTTTTTATTGGGATCGAAGTCTGGCGGGGTGATGATCCAGCCCTGCGTTTTAAAATCATCTACAGAGGAATCAACCCAAAACTCTTCTACATTTCCAACTTTTTTGGATTTGAAAAACTCGCCATTCAAATCAGTAATGGTATGATTTGCCATGCGGGTTGGAAAGTGCCCGATGGAAAGCTCAGCCGGTCGGGTAGTACTGACTTCAGAAAAAGCAAAACGACCGTTATTGGCAACCGAATAGCTTCCGCCACCGTACGGTCGTCCCGAAGAAGGACTTCCCAAATTCTGAGCCACAGTAACAAATCGCCCTTTTAGGTTGATGTGACCTACTTTGCTATTACCTTCTTCATCATACCGAACAAATAAAGCCTTGCTGTCTTTGGTCCAGGTTAAAGACGAAAAATCATAATCTAAATCATCTGAAAGCGTGCGAATGTTGCTGCCGTCTCTGTTCATCACGTACAGCTCCGACTGCTGATATCCCACAAATTCATCCTTATAACCGGTGTAAGCGATCAGCTTTCCGTTGGGAGAGATGACAGGGCCGGAATGCGGACCTCTTTTACTGGTGATTTGCGTGAGTTTTCCGTTTTCAATGTTCATCTCAAAAATCTGCTCATTATTTGGATCCAGCTCTGCATTTCCGGAGCGGTCGGCAGTAAAAATGATGTGCTTGCCATCCGGCGCCCAGCTTGCGCTGCCGTGATTGAAATCGCCGTGGGTAAGCTGACGGGGAGCTCCGCCTTCAGCCGAAATTACGAAAAGATGTGTGTAGCCATCCTTCACATAACCGCCGCCATCACGCCGGTAAACGGCTTTGGTAATAACTTTAGCCGGTTTTTCCCACTTAGCACCTTTTGGTGCACGCGGCATATCACCGAAAGAAACGGATGTATTGGAAGGTACAAACTTAGAAAAAAGAAGCTGCGTACCATCCGGCGACCATTTAATATTTCGCGGACTTTCCGTCAGATTGGTGATGGAGCTGACGGCACCGGAATTCATCCAGCGCACAAAAATTTGGTTTGAGCCTTCTTCGGTAGAGGTATAAGCAATTCGTTTTCCATCGGGCGACCATTTCACCCCGCCGTAATACTGCGTGCCGGAAGTAAGCGGTTGGTGCTCTTCACCTGAAAAAGAGATTTTCCAGAGATTTACAAACCTGCGGTCGGTCATTACATCAAACTGATGGCGCTCGTAAATAATGGTATTTCCATCCGGAGAAATTTGAGGATTTCCTACCATTTGAAGATCGAATAAATCCATATAATCAAAATGGGATTCATCAACCTGAGCATGGGTGCTGATGGTTACAGAAAAGAATAGAAGGAAGAGAGGAAGTAGAAGTCGATTCGCTTTCATGGTGTTAATTTTATTTTAAAGGATGTATGAAAATAGGAGCTATTTTCAACTTCCAAAAATGAATGACAGCTTTTTACAGTTGCTTGAATGAGGCAGTTATGGAAAAAATAGCGAAAAGAAATATAGATGCATAATTAACCAGAAAATGGGTTGCAACCCATTGTTTTAATATTAGTTAACGAATCATCTTACTTTGCTAAACCTTCAAGGATTCCGAATCCTTGAAGGTTTTTTGCTGATGAATAAATAAATCAGATAGGACGGATACTTTTCAGTTTAGGAGAGCAATGCTCAAATTCAATATTCCTGCATAGGAAACCCATAGTATATAAGGAATCAGAAGCCAAGCGGACCAGGATTTAATGGGTTTGAATAGTTTATAAGTGAGAAGAATAGCGGCCAGCAGAAACAGTAGTTCGATAAAGGCAAAAAGTGGAACCTTCAACCCGAAAAACAGAAAAGACCATATTCCATTTAAAACCAACTGAATGCCAAAAAACCTGAAGAGCCGTTTTTACTTTGGGATTTGAAAGTCCGGCCTCCCAAACGCTAATGCCCAGCGTAATTTTAAGCCAAAATGGAATTCGCGAATCTTTCATATCAAACCGAACGTAACAAATAGAGCCGGAATTCCCGGGCTCAGATAAATTAAATACAAGGAAGGTTTTGGTGTGAAGTGAAGGCAGGCTTTCAAAAAAAATCATTAAGTATATCTACTTAATGATGACTTGCGAAATAAAAATTTTTGTAAGGAATTCCTCTACAGTTACTCTTACCTTACAGACAAACATCAAAAAAACAGGAAATATTATGAGTTCACTGAACAAAGCTATGATAATTGGAAATCTGGGGCAAGACCCGGAAGTACGTTACACGCAATCGAATACGGCAGTGGCCACACTGAGTATTGCTACCAGCGAGCGATTTAAAGACAGTAACGGAGAGCTGCAGGAGCGCACCGAATGGCACCGTATAGTAGCATGGGGGCGACTGGCTGAAATTTGCCAACAGTATTTAAAGAAAGGCTCAAAAGTGTATGTCGAAGGACCGATTCAAACCCAGCAGTGGGAGGATAAAAACGGGCAGAAGCGATACACAACCGAAGTAAAAGCCCTGCAGATGATTATGCTTGACAGTCGCGGTGGAGGCGGTGGCCAGCAGGCCGGTGCACCGCAAAATCAGGGACAAGCCCAAAGCCAGGGCGGGCAACCCATGAGCAGCAATGTAGAGCTGGATAAGAACTTTGACGATATGGACGACGATCTTCCATTCTAAAGCTATCTATACTCAATAATTTCAAAACGGCGCAAGGTTTTTCTTGTGCCGTTTTTTTATACTTGTGTTACTGTGATATCTTATATTTTGTGAATCACAAAATGCATTCAATACATTAATTAAAGGAAAGTATTAAAAAACCTGAATGCACAGAGCATTTTAAACCAACTACCTCACACATTGGAAATATTTGAACATTCGTTTAGCTTGGCACAAAGTTTTCTTCTATTTATAAATGAAGGTTCTTTTATTGATGAAATAGATGTTGTGTTGATAAGCATTCAGCTTCTCATCTTATTACTTTCTTTAGGCATTTCAGCCATTTTTTCCGGTTCGGAAGTGGCTTTGTTTTCGTTGGCTAACCGCATGGAAGATTTAGCACAAGGTGAGCCTTCCGGAACTGATGCCCGCATTATAAAAATGCTGGATAAGCCCCGCCGTTTGTTGGCCACTATTTTAATTGTCAAAACGTTTTCAAACATAATTGCCTCGGTGCTGGCAGCTGTTATTACCGGACAATTAGTTGCGGCTTTCGGATGGTCTCAGCTCATTATTTTTTCGGTTGAAGTGATTGTGCTGACTTTTATGATTTTAATTTTGAGTGAAATCACCCCTAAAATAATTGCCATAAATAATCCGCTGAAAGTATCGCGACGAAACAGTGCTTTTATATATGTCCTTTTTGTGATAATGAAGCCATTTGCCAAACTTATTGCAGACAGCACCGTTGGCTTAGAACGGTATCTACCGAAACCATCCAACAAAATGACGTCTGAAGATATCCGAACCATGGCGGAGGTGAGCGAGCAGGAAGGTTCAATAAAAGAGGATGAACGCGAAATTATAGAAAATGTAATCGGGTTTGGTGACATAAGCGTTAGAGAAATTATGACCTCGCGCGTAAATATCGTAGCGGTTGCTTTGGATGAGTCGTTACAGGATGTGCTGCAAAAAATTCGGGATAATGGACTTTCGCGCATGCCTCTGTACGAAAATGACCTGGATAATATTCAGGGCGTGCTTTATGCCAAAGATGTACTTTCCTATTTGAATGCAGATGAAAAGGAGCCGACACTGAATTGGAAAACCATCTCGCGCAGTGCGTTATTTATTCCGGCTACAAAAAAATTAGACGATTTACTGCGAGATTTTCAGCACGATAAAACACACATTGCCATTGTGGTGGATGAGTACGGCGGAACCGAAGGTATTGTGACAATGGATGATATTCTGGAAGAAATTGTTGGGGATATTGCGGACGATTCCGGCGATGAGGCCAGCTTGTTTACGCGCTTTAAAAGCGGCATCTATATTTTTGATGCCAACGTAGATTTAGACGATATGGAAGAAATTTTAAATTGTGAATTAACCACCGGAGATGATGAATACGAAACGCTGGGCGGCTTAATTTATCATTTAGTAGAAAGCCTGCCGGCCGTAGGGGAGCGCGTTAAATTCAAAAATTTAGAACTTACCGTCCATTCAGTAGAAAACAACCGGATAAAAAAGGTGCGTGTTAAAGTGGATACCACCGAAGACAAAGACGCAGTATCTGAAAAATAAGATGGGAATGAACGCACCAACAGCTATTCAAGAGCATGTAAATCTTTCTGATTTTAACACCATGGGGATTGCTGCCCGCGCCCGATATTTTGTATCTGCATCGTCCGAAATGCAGCTGAAACAGGCATTGGAAGAACACAAAGCTCTAAACACGCCGCTGCTAATGCTTGGCGGCGGAAGTAATCTGCTGTTTGTGAAAGATTTTGACGGGCTGGTAATTCATGTAGCCATTCCTGGCATTGAAGTTATTCAGGAAAATGAGCAGGAGGTACTGGTTAAAGCCGGAGCGGGAGAAAACTGGCATAAACTGGTTATGCATGCGGTTGAAAAAGGCTGGGGCGGAATTGAGAATCTATCTTTAATTCCCGGCTCGGTGGGAGCAGCGCCCATCCAAAATATTGGTGCTTACGGGGTTGAATTAGAAGAGGTATTTGTCAGCTTAGAAGCGATTGAAATTAAAACCGGAAATAGAAGAACATTCACCCATAGCGAATGTCGGTTTGGGTACAGAGACAGTATTTTTAAGAACGAGCTGAAAGGTAAATACGCAATTACACACGTTACGCTGCGGCTGCAAAAATCACCCAAAATAAACACTTCGTATAAAGCGCTTTCTGCAGAATTAAGCAACAGGAATATTCAAAATCCAACCATAAAACAAGTTAGTGATGCGGTGATTCACATCCGCCAAAGCAAACTTCCGGATCCTGCCAAAATTGGTAATACCGGCAGCTTTTTTAAAAACCCGGTGATAGAGCAATCTCGTTTCAAAAAACTACAAAAAAACTATCCGGATGTACCACATTACCCGGCGGGAGATGCCGTTAAAATTCCCGCTGCCTGGCTTATTGATCAGTGCGGATGGAAAGGAAAGCGTTTTGGAGATGCCGGCGTGCATAAAATGCAGGCATTGGTTATTGTGAACTATGGTGAAGCCACGGGGAAAGAAATTTGGGAACTGGCTCAAAAAATTCAATCTTCAGTAAAACAAACCTTTGGCATTACACTTATGCCCGAAGTAAATGTAGTCGCTTGACGTTGTATGGAAACATTTGCTCAAGAATTAACTAATTAAAAGTACACTTCAGTAGGAAATTAACCTTTACCATTATGAAAATAAGATCTATTTACCTTGCTTTAACATTAGCTGTCAGTGTTTTTGCCAGTGGCTGCGTAACGCTTGAAAAAAATCCGGTTTCGGGAAATAAAAGAGCTTTTGGATACAGCTGGGAGCAGGAAGAAAAAATTGGAGCTGAATCGGACAGTGAAATTGTAGCCCAATATGGGGCGTATCAAGATGAGGAGCTTTCTAATTACGTAGAAGCGTTGGGTCAATCTATGGTAGAGGTCAGCCATCTGCGAAGAGAAGATACTCCAAAGAAATTCAAACAAACGGAATTTACGTTTCGTGTATTAGACAGCCCGGTGGTTAACGCTTTTGCACTGCCCGGTGGGTTTGTTTACGTAACTCGCGGATTGCTGGCTCACCTGAATAATGAAGCCCAGCTTGCGGTAGTTATCGGGCACGAAATCGGCCACGTTGCGGCACGTCATGCGTCACAAAGAGCCCTTGAACAGCAGTTAGGGCAGGTTGCTATAATTGGTGGGGCCGTTCTGGGTGAGTCCCTCGGATATGATGGCGGCAGCATAATGCAGTTAAGCAGCCAAACGGCGCAGCTGATGTTTTTAAAATATGGGCGTGATGATGAACGCGAATCTGATGCGTTGGGTGTAGAATATTCGGCAATGATGGGATATGAAGCCTCCGAGGGCGCAGATTTTTTCACTTCTTTAAAACGTATATCTGAAAATCAGGGCGGTGGAGTGCCCACGCTGCTTTCCAGTCACCCCGATCCCGGCGAGCGCGAAAAAACGATTCCGCAGCTGGCTCAAAAGTGGGAAGAAAAAGGCTATAAGCAAACGAAAATCAATAAAGAAGAGTACCTGAACATGATTGCAGATATCGTGTACGGAAATAATCCGCGACACGGTTTTAGCCGGGATGGCATATTTTATCATCCCGATTTGAAATTTCAGTTTCCGGTCATTCAGGGATTTCAGGTGATCAATCAACCCACCGCCGTAGTTATGGTGAATGAGGAACAGACGGCCATCACGCAGTTTGCCATTGACAGCAAGAGTTCTGACGCCAAAAGTTCGCTGAGCGCATTTTTAAATCAGGAAGGAATTACAGTAATAGAACAAACGAATATCTCGGTGAATGGTTTGCCGGGTTATCAGGGGATTGCAACCGCGGCTGCACAAGATGGAAGCGAGCTGAAATTAATGTTAAGTGCAATCGAATACGATGGAAATGTATATCAGTTTTTAAGCTACAGTGAATCCTCTCAATTCGATGTGTATGCAGATCAGTTTCAGTCGGTAGTTCAGGGTTTTAAGCAGCTAACCGATCGCCGTATTTTAAATATAAATCCGGTTCGCCTGAAATTAGTAAAAGCTTCAAAATCGACTTTATTCAGTGAGCTGTTGCCCAATCAGCTTCCTATGGACATAACGCCAAAAGAGGTCGCTATTATAAATCAGGTAAACTTAGATACGAACATCTCTAAAGGAACCCGGCTTAAAATCCCGGTTCAATAGCTGCGTTAATAATCTGCTAAAAACCACATAATCTGTTGTTTTAAAATCCTATCTTTGGGCTGAATTTTGAATATCATTCAACCCAAATTTTCATGATTTCACGCTACTCCAGAAAAGAAATGTCCGATTTATGGACAGAGGAACAGCAATTTCAAGCCTGGTTAGAAGTAGAACTTGCCGCCTGTTGGGCATGGGCTAAAATCGGAAAAATACCGATGGATGATGTAGATGAACTCTACTCAAAAGCCAAATTTGATGTAGCGCGAATTAAGGAAATTGAGGCTGAAACCCGCCATGATGTAGTTGCCTTTACACGCGCTGTTTCGGAAACGCTGGGCGATGAAAAAAAGTGGGTGCACTACGGGCTAACTTCCACCGATGTAGTAGATACCGCCTGGGGCGTTCGCCTGAAAAAAGCCAACGCCATTCTGCAAGAAGGTCTGGAACGAATAATTAACGTGCTGGCCGAAAAAGCGAAAGCTCATAAATACACGGTGATGATGGGGCGCACGCATGGAATCCACGCCGAGCCGACTACTTTTGGGCTGAAATGCGCGCTTTGGTATGCTGAGATGAACCGAAATCTGGAGCGATTTAAAAAAGCCGCCACCGATGTGGAATTTGGAAAACTGTCGGGTTCGGTGGGAACCTTTGCTAACATTCCGCCGGAAGTGGAAAAATATACGTGTGAAAAATTAGGGCTTTCACCGGCGCCTATTTCAACCCAAACCCTCCAGCGCGATCGCCATGCGCATTATATATCAACTTTAGCGCTGATAGGCTCTACGCTTGAGAAAATGGCCGTAGAAGTTCGGCACCTTCAGCGCAGCGAGCTTAGGGAGGCAGAAGAAGCCTTCCGGAAAGGGCAGAAAGGTTCTTCGTCCATGCCGCACAAGCGAAACCCAATCAGTTCGGAGAATATTACGGGGTGCGCACGTGTGCTCAGAGGCTATATGATTACGGCTTTTGAAAACATTCCGCTTTGGCACGAGCGAGATATTTCTCACTCTTCCGCCGAACGCATTATATTGCCGGACGCCACTACGCTGCTCGATTATATGCTGCACCGTTTTGCCGGTGTGATTGAAAACCTGGTGATATTTGAAGAAAATATGGAAGCCAATATCTGGAAAACACAAGGCTTGGTTTTTTCACAGCGCTTGCTGCACAAACTTATTGATAAGGGAATGCCGCGCGAAAAAGCTTATGACACTGTTCAACCGCTGGCTATGAAATCCTGGGAAACTCAGACGTTATTCAAGCCCATAGCAGAAGAGGATGAAACCATTTCCGGATTTTTGACTCAAGATGAAATTGATGAAGCCTTTGATTTAAACCATCATACCCGGAACGTAGATGAGATATTTAAACGGGTAGGGCTGGAGTGAATTTATGCTTATTGGTTAAACGACATTTTAAAACAAGATAAAAGCCGTAGAGAATTTACCCTAAAATTTAGTTCGGGTTTTGGTTTCACGCAGTGTTCCGCAGAGGTGTTGCGAAAATCAGCTATTCATCTGCGAGAAATAGAATGTGGTCATTTCTACTTAATTATTTTATAAACAATTTGATTTATATACACTTAGCAGTTGTATAATGAAAATTCCGGCAACTTCTCAAAAACAGTAAAGAGGCAGAAGCCAATAATTAATTGTCTCTGTGGCTGGTTTGATAATTTTATCATTAAAAAATAATAGACTAAAGCACAGATTTTAAATTGCCTCTGTTCATGTATCTGCCTATCTTATCCAGCCTTTGCGGTAGAGCATCAAAAAGCCTACACATTATTTTAGCAAAACTAACAAAATCGCGATTTAGCACATGAATATAGGAACTATAGCGCAGGTAATTGGTCCTGTAGTTGATGTTGATTTTTCTGAAAGTAAAACTCCCGCCGTTCTCAATGCTCTTGAGATTGAGATGCAAGACGGCTCAACCCTAACGCTTGAAGTAGCTCAGCACCTCGGTGAAGATCGTGTGCGTACCATTGCGATGGACTCTACCGACGGACTGGTTCGCGGTATGGAAGTGGTTGATACCGGGAAAGCAATTTCGATGCCGGTTGGCGAAGATATTCGCGGTCGTCTTTTCAATGTAGTAGGCGAGTCTATTGATGGTATTGATGCCCCTGAAGGCAAAAACTCGTATTCAATTCACCGCAGTGCTCCGGCTTTTGATGAGCTGGCAACTTCTACCGAAATGCTGGAAACCGGTATTAAAGTAGTTGACCTGCTTTGTCCGTATGCCAAAGGTGGTAAAATTGGACTTTTCGGTGGTGCCGGTGTAGGTAAAACGGTACTTATTCAGGAACTGATTAACAATATTGCTAAGCAGCACGGTGGTCTTTCTGTATTTGCCGGAGTGGGCGAGCGTACTCGTGAAGGAAATGACCTTCTGCGTGAGTTTATCGAATCCGGCATTATCAACTATGGCGATGAGTTCAAAGAATCCATGGAAAATGGAGAATGGGAACTGGACAAAGTTGATAAAACGAAATTAAAAGAATCTCAGGCAACACTGGTATTTGGCCAGATGAACGAGCCTCCGGGAGCCCGTGCACGAGTAGCACTATCCGGTCTTACAGTAGCTGAGTACTTCCGCGATGAAGTTTCTCGTGATATTCTGCTCTTTATTGATAACATTTTCCGCTTTACGCAAGCCGGTTCAGAAGTATCTGCACTGCTGGGACGTATGCCTTCTGCGGTAGGTTACCAGCCAACACTGGCCACTGAAATGGGTGACCTTCAGGAGCGCATTACTTCAACTAAAAACGGTTCTATTACCTCTGTTCAGGCTGTTTATGTGCCTGCGGATGACTTGACGGATCCGGCTCCTGCAACTACTTTTACTCACCTGGATGCTACTACGGTACTTTCGCGTGCTTTAACGCAGATTGGAATTTATCCTGCGGTAGATCCTTTGGATTCTTCATCCACCATTTTGGATCCTAAAGTGGTAGGCCCCGAGCATTACGAAGTAGCCAACCGGGTTACTCGCCTGCTTCAGAACTACAAAGACTTGCAGGATATTATTGCCATTCTCGGTATGGATGAGCTTTCTGACGAAGATAAAGAAGTAGTGCACCGAGCACGTCGTGTTCAGCGCTTCTTATCACAGAACTTCCACGTGGCCGAGCAGTTTACCGGTCAGCCGGGGGTATATGTGAAGGTGGATGAAACCGTAAGAGGATTTAAGATGATTCTTGACGGCGAACTGGACCACTTACCTGAAAATGCATTCTACATGGTTGGTGACATTAACGAAGCAATTGAAAAAGGCGAGAAGCTGTTAGCTGAAGCCGAAGAAGCTGCTGCTTAATCATCTAATTACCTGGTTTTATGAGTACATTTAATGCCCAGATATTAACTCCGAACGGATCCCTTTTTGAAGGTGAAGTGAACGGAGTGAAGTTACCCGGAACACAAGGCAGCTTTGAAGTTAAAGCGAATCACGCTCCTATTGTCTCCACGCTGGAAAAAGGAAGCGTATTGGTCCGTAAACAGGATGGAGAAGCTACCTTTAACATCTCCGGTGGCTTTGTTGAAGTAAATAACAACAAGCTGACACTGCTGGCTGAAAGTGTAGAAGAAGAGTAAAACACTTTTCTATTCAGTAAACTTATTATATTCATTTCTAAAAAGCCCTTGTGCAAGCATGGGCTTTTTTTTGTCCGTTCTGTTTTTTGTTTTGGTAATATTATATTTGTGCACATGGCTTCGTTGCATGACATCCTAAACCGATTCAAGAAGATTTCGGCTCTGCACTTTCGCTTCACTGCAGCTTGTCCGGAATGGCTGCTTTTTTAAAGCCCAAAACTTCGTCCGACCGCCGGACATGATTAGGCTGAGTGAATTTGTTTTGAATCGGTCTGACAATTGTTAAGGGCAGCCGGGTTCAAAAACATCAATCCCAATTCCCAATCCATTCCACCACCCGGCTCTCTGGGTCAAAATCACGCCCATTATCCCAAACGCCAAAGCAATCTCGGGAATGAGGCAGCTGATCTCATCAACGTTCGCCTTGGCAGTATTATCGGTTTGAACCGGGATTGGTCAGGATTTTATGGATTTGCAGGATCAGCAAAAACAAAACAGTGATCGGCGATTGATAGCTTTTTAACTCAAATAAATACAATATATATCAACGCGTCCTCCTCCTTGTGAAGGAGGAGATAGAGGAGGTCGGAATGGTGGAATCGGGTTTACATTCTTGAGTATGAAGTGATTTGCGAAAGACCGAACGACCGATTTGTGATGGACGATTTGATTGAGGTGTGGGTAATAGGAATTGGTTATTTGTTGATTGGTTGTGCTTGGTTTAGTTTTTTGCCCTTAGTCGCCGGGACCCATCCTTGTTCCTTCCCTAACGCGCAAGCGCGCCAGGGAAGGAGACGCTTTGTTAGGATTTTTCAGTGATCAGTTTGCAGTAAACAGGGATCAGTTATTAGTGCTTCTTTTGGTAATATCTGTAAAGTTCTCAAACAACGCGTCCTCTTTCCTTGCGGCGGTGCTATGGATTGGGAAATTATTTAGGTGCGCCGGAGCCCTGAAATTCGGGATAAAGCCGAGACAGAGAAAGGGTACTGCAATTATAGGCAGCTCCGTGGAATTGCAATATTGCAATACTGTTCATATTCAAGAACATCTTCCGCATGCGTAGCGAGCTGCACATGGCACCTTCCTCAAGGAAGGACTTCTCCTTGCCGGATTTTAGCAGTAATAGCTTTAAATTTTCAAACTTATTTATGCCCAAATGTAAGTCTTTCCTCGAGGGGAGTGCAATTCTGGCTCCAGACTTCTGACTTCTGATTTCCTGAATTGTGACTCCTCACTTACCAGCCTATTCGTCCTTTATCCTTATCCTTTAGCAGCTCATTTTTTGTTTTCTCCGGATCTTCGGGAGGTACAAAGCCGGCCGGCGGTTCAAACGCATCGTATTTCCAGTAGGCTTGCTCATCGGCGGTGGCATAGTTTATAAAAGTGCCTACAATGGGGAGGGCTGAACGCGCACCCTGACCTATATAAGTGTTTTCAGGAAAACGAATTCTTCTATCGGCGCCTCCAACCCAGGAACCCATTACAATATGCGGCATCATGGCTATAAACCAGTTGTCAGCGCTATTTTGGGTAGTTCCGGTTTTACCGGCTACATCCTGACGAACACCATACACATTTCGTAAACGCACGCCGGTTCCATGAAAGCCTTCACCCCCGCGAATTACGCCACGCAGCATATCGGTGATGATATAAGCTGTTTCGGCACTGATCACTTCCTTGGTATAATCGGGATGAAATTCTTTTAAAATATTTCCCTCCCGGTCTTCAATCCGCGTAATTGCAATGGGCTCAATATGCACGCCTTTATTGGCAAAAGTGGTATAGGCGCTGGTTAGCTCCAGCAGAGACACTTCGGCTGTACCTAAAGCAATAGAAGGGAAGGCCTTGGTTTGGCTCATGTCAATCCCCAAATTAGAAGCCATAGCTTTTATTTTACGAGCAGCCGGGTCAAGCTCCCATAATTTATTGGTGCCGGGGTGGCCTGCCAGTTCCGGAAGTAAACGTACCGTCACGTTGTTCATACTGCGTGCAAGTGCTTCTCTGAGCGGAACTTTTACCGGACCGGGCTGAACGGTTGCGTCCTTGGGGTTCCAAATATTACCGGCCCGATCTCTAAAGGTAACCGGATATTTTGAGAATTTATGATAGGGCTTAAACCCGTTATCAATAGCCACGGCATATACAAAAGGCTTAAAAGTAGAACCTGCCTGCCGGCGAGACTGATACACGTGATCGAACTGTACGTTGCCATAATCGGTGCCGCCAACCCATGCTAATATTTTACCGTTAGTAGGCTCTATGGCTACAAAACCGGATTCCAATCGCGTACGGGCTCTTTTAACGGAATCTACAAAAGCTTCATCGGCAAAAAGGGAATCAAATACTACGCTTTCTACTTTGGTGTCATATTTAGAAAATCCATTTTTATACCGGTCTGTTTCGCGTAAAAATTGGCGTAAAAACATGGGGTTTTCTTTCCAAAATTTGTCCATGTATTCACCGCCGGGAGTGGTCCATTCTGCTTCATAAATGTTTTGGAGAGAATCCAGCTTGGTTTTAACCGCACGTTCGGCATGTTTTTGCAGGCGAGAGTCTATAGTGGTATAAATTACTAAGCCGTCTTTGTATAAATCATATCCGTTTTCTTCCAGCCACGGCTGCACCTGCTGGCGCACATATTCACCAAAATAGCGGCTTTGACGCCCGGTTTTGAAAGGCGGATGGTAATCCAGCTCAATTGGGAGCTCGGTATGCGCCACGTATTCCAAATCATTCAAAAAGTTGTGCTTATGCATTTGATACAGCACAATATCACGGCGCCTTTTCGAGCGTTCAGGGAATATACGTGGGTTGAATGCATAAATAGCCTGTAGAGAACCCACCATCATGGCAGCCTCATTAACGGCCAGCTCCTTGGCGGGTTTTCCATAATGCGTTTGCGCGGCGGCTTCTATACCAAAAGTTGAGTTGGGGAATTCTACCGTATTCAAATACATCTCTGCAATTTCTTGCTTGGTATATCTGCGCTCCAGCTGTATGGCGGTAATCATTTCTCTGAACTTTCGGGTTACCGAAAAGTCTTGCCCAATTTTCTTGTATAAATTACGCGCCAGCTGCTGACTGATGGTAGAAGCTCCCTGCCAGCGCCCGTTTATCAAATGCCAGGGAATAGCCAGCGTTGCAAACATATCGATGCCCCAGTGTGTGTAAAAACGATGGTCTTCGGTGGCAATCAGTGCATCAATTACGTGGGGTGATATATCCTCGTACCGAACCCACTTTCGGTTTTCGGTAAAATATTTATCCAGTGTTACGCCATCTCGGGAGCGTACTTCAGAAGCAATGGCCGTTTCCGGGTTTTCAAACTCATCGGTAGAAGGGAGGCCTTGAAATAAATAGAACACATAACCGAAAAGCACGAGTAAAAATACTCCTAAAGTAATACCGCCGTAATACCATATTTTTTTAATAGTAGCGCCAAATGGAGTGGAAGCCTTTGAGGATGAAGCTTTCTCTTTTGCTTTTCGCTCGGCTAATATTCGCTTCCTATATTCAGGATCGTTGAAATAACGCTGATGATCAATAGTTTTATCTTTGTCGTCGCTCATAGTGCTTAGTTACTTAGCTCGAAAGGTAAGAAGTTTTTAGTTTCTGCATTCCATTTAACGAGTTTTATTTCCCTTTTGGTATGTAATGCTGCGGTACGGTGTTTGAAAAATGTACCTAAATTTATATAGCGCCCGCGCGTAAATGTTTCTTTGCGCGGAATATGATCGTGGCCGCTGAGGATATAATCAAGATTATGCTGAGAGAAAATTTTACGTGCCTGCTTATTCAAAGGGTTTGGATTAGGTGTATTATTCCGCCGTGTAATGGATGAAAACAGCTTCATGGCAGAAATGCCCATTTTGGGAGGCAACACTTTTTGGTACGCAGCCACAAAGGCTGAGTTTCTCAACAACCGATGAAACCTCGCTCTTGGAAAACCTAAGGTATCATCTGCTACGCCATCGCCATGCATAAGCAGTATTCGTTTATTTTCTATTTCAATGATTTTGAAATTCGGCTCTACGTCAAACCCGCGCTCTTTAAAGTGACCAAATGTCCAGTTATCGTGATTTCCGGTGATATATAATGCCGGAGCAACGGTTGTGTTATATTCCTCAAACGCGTCTAACACTTTTTTCCCCAGCTTGGGTACAAAACCCTTGTCAGGATATTCCATCCAATAATCGAATAAATCTCCCAAAACGTGAATTTTAATTTGCTGCTCTTTACAGTGGTGAATTAATGCAATTAAATCCTGTTCAATCTTATCATTTACAGGTGCCGGAAACGCACCGAGATGCACATCAGAGATAAAAATAAACTGTTCAAATTTCATAGAACGTTATTTTTTCCGTGTGATAACAAAGTGTATCAAATCGGTAAAATCTTGCTTGGCGGGCGAGTCAGGAAGGGTATTTAAACTGTCGATGGCTTTATTGGCATAGTCGAACATCGTTTCTTGAGCGTATTTTATCCCGTCGTTTTTGTGCACAAATTCAACAATATCTTCAACGTTTTTAGAGGTCTTCTTACGCTTTTTCATTAATGCACGAATGCGGGCTGCTTCTTTTTTAGGAGCACGTTCAAAGGCTTTTATTAGCGGCAGGGTCACCTTGCGTTCCTGAATATCATTCCGGGTAGGTTTTCCTATATCATACATTCCGTAGTCAAATAAATCGTCTCTGATCTGGAATGCAATTCCTATGCAGTGGCCAATTTCTCTCATTTTGAGGTGAAGGTCTTTATCATCACTCACCGAAACGGCACCGCACTCGCAGCAGGTAGAAATCAAGCTGGCTGTTTTCTCAGATATAATCTGGAAGTAGCGCTCTTCCGTCATATTGAAAAGCCCGGCCGTTTTAAGCTGGCGGAGTTCTCCTTCACTCATGCTCTGCACCGCTCTGGATTGAACTTTTAATAACGTGTGCTCTTCATTTTCGAGCGCAATTAGCAATCCTTTTGAGAGCAGGTAATCACCCAGAAGCACACCGGCTTTATTTCTCCAAATTTTGTTGATGCTCACGAAGCCACGCCGCGTATCGGCCTCATCAACCACGTCATCGTGAATAAGGGTGGCGGTGTGCAGCAGCTCAATCATAGTGGCAGCTATATAACTGCGCTCATTTATCTCACCGAATAAGTTAGCACTCATAAACACAAGGGTAGGGCGCAGTTCCTTTCCCTTCTGGCGTAGTAGATATTTTATAATTTGGTCGAGAAGGAACACATCAGACTGAATGGTCTTCTTGAAGAATGTTCTGAAAGCCGATAAGTTTTTAGAAACCGGAGCCGTAATTTCCTTTAAAGTTTTGCGGGTAACCGTCTCTAAATTTATATGTTCTAACTCTTGGTTATCAATCATCAATTGTGTGGAAATTTTCTTAGTTTATCAATTAGACAATTTACTTATAATACTGAACAATTATTCATTCTCAATCACTCACTTTTATTTACTGAATATTTATGGCAGACGAATTATTAGAAGTTAAAACCATTGGTGTTTTAACAAGCGGAGGAGACTCCCCAGGTATGAATGCCGCAGTGCGGGCCGTAGTACGTACTGCTGCTCATTACGGTATTAAAGTTTATGGTATAATGCATGGCTACTACGGATTAATTCACGAAGAATTTATTGAGCTGGATACCCATTCCGTCTCAAATATTATTCAAAGAGGCGGTACCATTCTAAAATCAGCCCGCTCAAAAGAGTTTAAGACCAAAGAAGGGCGGAAAATAGCCGCTGAAAACCTTAAGAAATACGGCATTAATGCATTAGTAGCTATTGGTGGAGATGGCACTTTTACAGGGGCAAACGTTCTGAGTTCCGAGCATCACATTAACGTTGTAGGCGTACCGGCTACTATTGATAACGACATTATAGGTACCGACGAAACCATCGGTTACGACACGGCTTTAAACACGGCATTAGATGCTATTGATAAAATCCGAGACACTGCAGACGCACACGAACGCATGTTTTTGGTAGAAGTTATGGGCCGCGATACCGGTTTTATTGCTTTAGAAACCAGCATTGCCAGCGGTGCAGAAATAGCATTGCTTCCCGAAGAGCTTACCAATATAGATGAAGTAAAAAGGCAGCTTCATGATATGCTAAGGGCACAGCGCCGAAGCAGCTTGGTAGTAGTTGCCGAAGGAGACGAAACCGGCGGTGCTATTAAACTGGCTGATAAAATAAAGGATGATTTCTCTCAATATGATATGCGCGTGTGTATTCTTGGGCACGTACAGCGGGGCGGAACTCCCACAGCTCGCGACCGCGTACTTGCCAGCCAATTAGGAGCCGCTGCCGTAAAAGTACTTCGGGAAGGGCATAGCGAAGTAATGGTGGGAATCGTAAATAACGCAAAAAAAATAACGCCTATGCGCGTTGCCATTGCCAAAAAGAAAGAGCTGGATCATACGCTCATCGACTTAGCCAAACTCCTAAGATAGATTTAAACATACATGATTAATTGTGATATACGCCTTGCCCGTAATTTTATTGATGAAGATGCCTACTTTAAAGCCCGCAGAAAAGCAGATGTAGCTCTTAAACAACTTCAAAATAAAACCGGTCCGGGTTCTGAATGGTTGGGCTGGCGTGATATTCTTGCCAATCCGAATGATGCTGAGCTGGAACAAATTTCGGCATTAGCAGAGCAGGTGCGGGCAAAAGCAGATGTGTTTGTAGTATGTGGCATAGGTGGTTCCTATTTAGGAGCCAAAGCGGTGATAGATGCGCTTTCTCCCCACTTCAACACTGGCGGTCCCGAAATAGTGTATGCCGGTCATCACATGGGCGGTAGATACCTGGAGGAACTGCTTCAGCACCTCCGCACTCCGGATGAAGAGACGGGTGAGCCTAAAAATATTTATGTGAATGTCATTTCAAAGTCAGGCTCAACCCTTGAAACAGCATTGTCATTCAGGCTGCTGCGGGAGCTGCTGGAAGATTTATATGGAGACGAAGCCGCCGAGCATATCATTTGCACAACCGGAAAAAGCGGTGGTTTATTAAATGAACTGATTGAGCAAAAGGGATATCGCAAATTTATCATTCCCGATGATGTGGGGGGGAGATTTTCGGTGCTCACGCCGGTGGGCTTACTGCCTATTGCCGTAGCCGGAATTGATATCAGAACCTTATTTTACGGAGCTGTAACGGCGTTCAACAAGTACGAAGAAAACTGCGAAGACATTCTGGAATATGCAGCTTTTAGAAATGCCATACACGAATCAGGTAAAACCATTGATGTTTTTGCAACTTTTGAACCTGAATTAACATCCTTTGGAGGCTGGATTCAGCAGTTATTGGGCGAAAGTGAAGGGAAGGAAGGAAAGGGGATATTCCCTACTGTTGCAACTTTTTCAACCGATTTGCATAGTCTTGGGCAGTTTATACAACAGGGCAAAAGAAGCCTGATAGAGACCTTCATAATTGTCGAAAAGCCATTTTCGTCTTTGAATGTAAATCATTTAGAAGGCAATGATGACAGCCTGAACTATTTATCAGGAAAGTCATTCCATGAAATAAACCGGAAAGCCCGAGAAGGTACAGCCGAGGCACATAATGAGGGCGACGTACCCATAATTAATATTAGCATGGAAATGCTGAATGAAGAAAATATGGGACATCTGATTTACTTCTTTGAGCTGCTTACCGGTATTTTTGTGTATAGTTTAGGAGTAAACCCATTTAATCAGCCCGGTGTAGAAGACTACAAAAAAGCAATGTACCGCCTACTCGGAAAATCTTAAAATTAACTATGAGCCAGCAGAAAAAGAAATCGCATTATATTGCTGTAGCAGGTAATATTGGTGCCGGAAAGTCATCTCTAACAGGTTTATTAGCCAAACATTTTAACTGGGAGGCTTTTTATGAGTCGGTAGATGATAATCCGTACTTACAAGATTTTTATGAGGATATGAGGCGCTGGAGCTTTAATCTTCAAATCTATTTTTTATCCAGCCGATTTCGTCATCAAAAGGAAATGCTAAATGATGATGTAAACTTAATTCAGGATAGAACGATTTACGAAGATGTGGAGATTTTTGCTAAAAACCTGCATCAAATGAACCTGATGAGCGATCGGGATTTTGCGAATTATGAAGCTCTTTTTCATGAAATGAGCTACTACTTACGCCCGCCCGACATGCTTATTTATTTACGCGCGCAAGTACCAACGTTGGTGCAGCAGATTCAACAGCGGGGGAGAGATTATGAGAACACCATTCGCATTGAATACTTAGAACGCCTAAACAAGCTTTATGAAAATTGGATTGAGCGTTATCCTCACGAAAAACTTATAATTGATACCGATAATCTTGATTTTGTGAACAATAAGGAAGATTTAGGGCAGGTTATTGGCATGATAGAGCAGCGTATTTTTGGATTATTTAATTGATTGAACCACAAAAGTATATTGCTTATTTTGTGTAGCTATTGAGGAGATGATTTTATGCTTAAATTCAAGATCTTTGAAATACCGGAAGAACATAGCGAGAAAAACCTCGAATTAGGCTCAGATGAGCTGGATTTAGGAGATCTCGAGTTCAAAGGTGGTTCTTTACATATTGATTTTTATCGTACTATGCATTTTGTGCGCACTCAGCTATCATTAGATGCTGTGGTAGAACTTGTTTGTGATCGTTCGCTCGATACATTCGATTATACCCTGCATCAAGATTATGAGGTTCTTTTTAAAGCCGAACAAATAGAAGAGTCGGCCGATGAAAACGGAGCTGTACGAAATTATGATCATGCAAGTAAGCAAATTGATTTAGAGCAAGACGTCATAGACACCATCTTGTTAAATCTCCCAATTAAAAAATTACATCCCCGCTTTTTGGACGAGCAAGGAAATCCTAAGGAAGTGCTGAATGAACAGTTTGGTGACATCCCTGAGGAGGATGAAGAAAAAATCGATCCGCGGTGGCAAAAACTGAAAGAATTAAAAGACTAACACAATACATAATAACTAATGGCACATCCAAAACGAAGAACCTCCAAAACGCGCAGAAATAAGCGCAGAGCTCATCAGGCAATTTCTGATGTAACACTTACAAAATGCTCTAATTGCGGAGAGTTGCACCGCTA
Source organism: uncultured Balneola sp. (assembly GCA_964505215.1). Lineage (GTDB taxonomy): Bacteria > Bacteroidota > Rhodothermia > Balneolales > Balneolaceae > Gracilimonas. The sequence continues at coordinate 9,943 of CAZDGU010000001.1, read as the reverse complement.
CCACCATGCTTGTGCTGAGTGTGGCTACTATCGCGGACGTCAGGTAACAAAAGCAGCTAACTAAACCGTATAATTTATGATTGTTGCCGTAGATGCAGCCGGTGGAGATTTTTATCCAAAAAACCCAGTTGAAGGGGCTATTCAGGCTATAAAAGAGGTTCCGGAACTTACCGTACTTTTGATTGGCCCGGAGAAAGAAGTTAATGCACAGCTCGCGTATCACGAATATGATGAGTCGAGAATTGTGGTACAACATGCCCCTGAGATTATTGGGATGGAAGAATCTCCGGCTCAGGCTGTTAAAACCAAGCGGCAATCGTCAATTGTTATGGGTATTGGCCTTCAAAAAGCAGGTAAATGTGATGCTTTTGTAAGTGCCGGAAATACCGGAGCTTTATTAGCTGCTTCTATGTTTGGCCTGGGGAAGCTGGAAGGCGTAATCAGGCCCACCATTGCTGCTAACTTTCCAACCTTAAAAGGTTTCAGACTGTTAGTTGACGCTGGAGCTAACCTGGAGCTTAAAGCAGACGCAGCCGTACAATTTGCCAAAATGGGTGAAATTTACTGCAAACATATCCTTGATGTTGACAATCCCAAAGTGGGGCTGCTAAATGTAGGCGAAGAAGAAGGAAAAGGGACCGAACTTTTAAAAGAAATTTACGAGAACCTTAAAGACCGCAATAATTTTATCGGCAATGTAGAAGGGAAAGATATTTTACCCGGAAATGCCGATGTATATTTATGTGACGGACTGGTAGGGAATATTGTATTGAAGTTTGGAGAATCAATACCCAAAATAGTTCAACAGCTTATTGGTACTGCTGTTAAAGAAATGGGGCTTTCCAAAGAAGAAATTGGCCGGATTCAGCAAGTATTAACCACCGCTTTATCTCCCTTTAATTATGAAAATGTAGGTGGTATACCTTTCTTAGGCGTAAATGGCGTGAGTATTGTTGGGCACGGCGGTAGCTCTGCATTAGCCATCAAAAATATGATTAAAAGTGCCGTTCAAACCGTAGAGCTTGATATAAACGGTAAAATAGTAGCATCTCTAAACTGAGCAAAACCCTCTTTATGGAAGTTAAAAGAGCAAAAATTACGGCAGTAGGTCATTATCTGCCTGAAGAACGAATGACCAACCACGATTTGGAAAAGCTGGTAGATACCAACGATGAATGGATTAGAACCCGTACCGGTATTGAAGAACGGCGAATTCTAAAAGACCCTGATAAAGCCACCGCTTTTATGGGAACTAAAGCTGCCGAAGAGCTGCTAAAAAACAGAGGGATTGATGCCGAAGAAATCGACCTTATTATTGTAGCCACGGTTACACCCGACTATATGTTTCCGGCTACTGCTTGTTTAATACAAGAGCATATCGGAGCCAAAAATGCTTTTTCATTCGATTTATCAGCCGCATGTTCCGGATTTTTGTATGCTTTAACAACCGGAGCCACCTATATTCAATCCGGTCAGGCTAAAAAGGTAATGGTTATCGGCACCGATAAGATGAGCTCCATTATTGATTATACCGATCGCACTACGTGCATTTTATTTGGTGATGGAGCAGGAGCTGTGTTATTAGAAGAATCGGAAGATGGAACCGGAATTATTGATCACAAACATTATGTAGAGGGCGACACCTCTTGCAGTTTATATCAGCCTGCAGGTGGAAGCCGAAATCCGGCCACAGAGCAAACGGTTAAAGATAAGCTACATTACCTGCGCCAAGATGGTAAAGCTGTTTTCAAAAAAGCCACAAAAGGCATGGCAGATGTTTCGCTGGAAATTATGGAGCGCAACAGCTTAGAGCCGGAAGACATTGCCTGGCTGGTTCCGCATCAGGCTAATTTGCGAATTATTGACGCAACCGCTCGCCGAATGGGGATTTCCAAAGATAAAATTATGATAAACATCAATAAGTACGGAAATACTACGGCTGCAACCATTCCTCTGTGCTTGTACGATTGGCAAGACAAGCTAAACCATGGCGATAACCTGGTGCTGGCTGCTTTTGGCGGTGGATTTACCTGGGGCGCTGTTTATTTAACCTGGGGGATAAAATAATATGAGTACGGCATATCTCTTTCCGGGACAAGGCTCGCAATTTATTGGAATGGGGAATGAGCTGTTCCAAAATCACCCCGAATATTTCAACTTAGCCAACGAAATTTTAGGCCTTGATCTTCAATCTATTATGTTTGAAGGTCCTATGGAAAAACTGAAGCAGACGGAATTTACGCAGCCTGCAATTTTTCTTCATTCCGTAGTTTTATTCAAAACATTAAATGCTCAGCCCGATATGGTAGCAGGCCATAGTTTGGGCGAGTTTTCTGCTTTAGTAGCATGCGAGGCCGTTTCTTTTGAAAATGCACTGCGCATTGTTCGCAGGCGAGGACAGCTTATGCAGCAGGCGGGAACGGACAATCCGGGAACCATGGCTGCCATCATTGGTATGGAAGACGAAGCCGTAGAAAAAGTATGTGCACAAGCCACTGAGGAATCAGGAAAAGAAGTAGTGGCAGCAAACTACAACTGTCCCGGCCAATTGGTTATTTCCGGTTATGAAGAAGCCGTAAAGAAAGCTGTTGAGATAGCGAAAGAAAATGGTGCACGGCTGGCAAAAGTATTGCCGGTAAGTGGAGCATTTCATTCCTCGTTAATGCAGCCTGCTTATGACGGTTTGAAGGAAGGATTGGAACAGCTTGAAATTAAAAAGCCGACATGCCCCATTTATAGCAACTACACGGCTGAAGCTACTTCTGATCCCGAAGAAATCAGAACCAATCTGCTTTCTCAATTACTGAATCCGGTGCGATGGACTCAAACCTTACACAATATGCAAAGCGATGGCGCATCGGCTTTTGTTGAAGTAGGTCCGGGAAAGGTATTGCAAGGCTTGGTAAAACGAACTTTAAAAAACGTAGAAATTTCAGGACATCAATAAATTAGAGCTATGAGCTTAACATTAGAAGGAAAAACATGCTTAGTAACCGGCGGTAGCCGTGGAATTGGAAAGGCAATTGCATTAAAACTGGCTGACTTTGGAGCTGATGTTGTAATAACTTATGCCCGCTCGGCAGATGCTGCAGAACAGGTAAAAGCAGAGATTGAAGCTAAAGGCCGCAAGGCAAAAGCACTACAAGCCGACGCGGTAGATTTTGCGCGCGCCGAAGAAGTAATTAATGAAATTGTAGATGACTGGGGCAAACTGGATGTTATTGTAAATAATGCCGGTATCACCAAAGATAATCTGATATTGCGAATGAGCGAAGAGCAGTGGGATGATGTAATCACCACAAACCTAAAGAGTGTTTTTAACTACTCTAAAGCTGCGGCCAAGCCCATGATGCGCAATCGCGGGGGCTCTATAATTAATATCAGCTCGGTAGTTGGTATTTCCGGAAATGCGGGCCAAAGTAATTATGCAGCTTCCAAAGCGGGAATTATTGGTTTCACCAAATCTTACGCAAAAGAATTAGCCTCTCGAAATATTAGAGCAAATGTAATTGCTCCTGGATATATTCTTACCGATATGACGGGCGAACTGAACGAAAAAGTATTAGACGGAATTAAAGAAGAAACTCCGCTATCACGTGCCGGAGAGGCTCACGAAGTAGCTGATGCCGTTGTATTTTTAGCCTCTGACATGAGCTCGTACATAACCGGAGAGGTTATTCGGGTTGATGGCGGAATGGCAATGTAATTACCATTATTGTACAGAACTGAACTAAATTTTTTAGTTTAAAAAGCTTATTTTATTAAATTATAACAATCAACAAATCACTCAAATAGGATTAAAATGTCACAAGACGTAGAATCAAAAGTAAAAGCTATCATTGTAGATAAACTCGGCGTAGATGAGTCGGAAGTAGCCGGCGACGCAAACTTCACCAACGACTTAGGTGCTGACTCTCTGGATACCGTTGAGTTAATTATGGAATTCGAAAAAGAATTCGACTTAGATATTCCGGACGAAGATGCTGAGAATATTGCAACCGTTGGAGATGCCGTAACGTACCTTTCAGGCAAACTATCCTAATTAAATAACTTCACAATATTATTATCTATGAGCACTCGTAGAGTTGTAGTAACAGGTATTGGTGCATTTACGCCAATTGGTAAAAGTGCACCCGATTTCTGGAACGGATTAGTTTCAGGAAAAAGCGGTGTTCGGGATATCGAACACTTTGATACCGAGCGCTACGCCACAAAATTTGCCGCTCAAATTGAAGATTACAATCCAACCGATTACTTTGACCGCAAAGAAGCCCGAAGATTAGATAAGGTTGCGCAATATGCCCTTATCGCATCAGAAGAAGCTCTTAAGGACAGTAAACTGGACCTGGATGCAATTGACAAGGACGAGGTAGCCGTATTAGTTGGAACCGGAATTGGGGGGATGGAAACATTTTATAACCAATCGGTTTCGCACGACAAACACGGCCCGCGCGGCGTATCACCCTTCTTTATACCCATGTTGATTCCTGATATTGTATCAGGCCAAATTTCTATTAAATGGGGCTTTAAAGGACCTAACTTTTGCGCTGTTTCGGCATGTGCAACAGGTTCGCATAACATAGGCTTGGCTTATGATGCCATTAAATATGGCAAAGCAACTTATGCCGTTGCCGGTGGAACAGAAGCTCCGGTTACTAAAATTGGTATATCAGGCTTTAACAGCATGAAGGCGATGTCAACCCGTAATGATTCTCCGGAAACAGCTTCGCGCCCATTTGACAAAAATCGTGATGGTTTTGTGTTAGGTGAAGGAGCCGGTTTGTTTATTCTGGAAGAATTGGAAACGGCTTTAGAACGAGGAGCTCGAATTTACGGTGAGGTTATGGGATATGGATTCTCTGCTGATGCCTATCATATAACCGCTCCCGATCCGGATGGATATGGAGTGGCATTATCAATGAATAAGGCCATGAAGGATGCCGGAATAAAACCTGAAGATGTGGACCATATAAATATGCATGGAACCTCCACACCACTGGGTGATATTGCCGAAACCAACACTATTAAAAAAGTGTTTGGTGAGCATGCGAAATCAATTAACCTGAATTCAACAAAAAGTATGCACGGCCACACCTTGGGTGCCGCCGGAGCTATTGAGTCAATTGCCTCACTGTTAGCAATTTATCATGGCATGATACCTCCAACCATTAACATTGAAGAACAAGACCCCGAGTGTGATTTGAATTACACGGCAAACGAGGCTGTAGTTCGTGATGTTGAATATGCGTTGAATAATGCATTTGGTTTTGGCGGCCATAACTCAACCTTGGTATTTAAAAAATACAGAGATTAAGTTTTATGCCACGTTGGTTCAGGTCTCTGTTTACACAAAAAAAGCAAACAGCTAATAATCCTGAACTTGCACATCGCATTGAGAAATTAGAAGGGATCGTTGGTTTTACAATTGACGATCCTTCTCTTTTTCTAAAAGCTTTGAGACACCGCTCCACTTTGTCTCAAGAAAAGTACGAAACCTACGATTCTTACGAACGGCTCGAGTTTTTAGGAGATGCCGTATTAGATTTAATTACTTCCGAAATTCTGTTTAACCAATACCCGGAAAAAGACGAGGGCTTTTTAACAAAAGTAAGAGCTAAACTGGTAAGGGGAGAAACGCTCACAAACTTCTCAAAAAGCTTAGGCTTAGAAGAATTAGTAGAATACGGAGACCGCAGTAGTGCTAATAAAGTTTCTAAAAGCATTTTAGCCGATGCGTTTGAATCTATTATTGCCGCAATCTATATAACAAGGGGATATAAAGACGCCTATAATTTTGTAGATAAAGTTATCAAAAATAATGTAGCCATCACCGAGCTGATTAATACCATTGATAACTACAAAAGTGCCCTTCTCGAATTTGCACAAGCCAAGAAAATGCCAATTCCACAATATGAAATTATAAGTGAAAGCGGCCCGGGACATAACCGAACTTTTGAAGTTAAAGTTATGATAGAGGAAGAACAGCTGGGTACCGGAATTGGAAAAAGTAAGAAAAAAGCTGAGCAGAAAGCTGCGAAAAAAGCGCTCGAGAAGCTCGGCAGATAATCATCTTTAATATTTTAAGCAATTATTGGAAGTAAGAGTTGCCTTCAAGATTCTGCTATCACAATATATTTAATACCAATATGGTAATACCGGGAATGATTTATCTTTAATTCAGCACTTTTTTATTGGTTTAGTCGCTTTACATAAGCTGAAAATAAATCCTCAAGGGCAACAAAACATTTTCTTAACCGATGATAAATTTTATTTTATAAGCTCATCTTAAAACTTGTGTTTTGAGTGATTAACCACGATTCTTAGCCTGTTCACTTTAGGCAATTTCTTAAAAGAAACCCCATGTTTGTTCAACTCATAAAACCGGAATTCGAAGAGCTTATTGAAGCCAAAGATTGGGTTGCACTCAAAGAGGTTTTAAATGATGTTCCCTCTGCTGACATTGCCGAAATGTTGCTTGAACTCCCGGGAGATATAGCTGTAGTCATTTTTAGGTTGCTTAAAAAACCTATTGCAGCCGATGTATTTGCCGAAATGCCTTCATCCAAGGGGGTTGAACTTCTTAATTTGTTTAGCCAGCAGCAGCTTAGTGATGTCATGAGCAATCTTGAGCCTGACGAACAGGTAGCTATTCTGGAAGAATTGCCCGGGCACCTCACGCAAAAAGTCATAAACTCTATTGATGTAAAAGATCAAATGCAGCTTAAAAAGCTGCTGGGTTACCCTGAAGATAGCGTTGGAAGATTGATGACTCCCCGGTATGTTCGGGTAAAGTCGGACTGGACCATTGTGAGGGCCATGAAACACATTCGTAAATATGGGGAAACGGCTGAAACCATAAATGTGATTTATGTGGTTGACGATAAAGAACATCTTATTGATGATCTCCAAATTACCCGGCTTCTTTTAGCAGATCCTTCAGACCGAATTGAAGTTTTAATGGACCGCTCTTTTGAGGCACTTTCTGTATATGATGATCAGGAAGAGGCCGTACATATGTTAGCTAAATACGACCGTGTGGCGCTTCCGGTGATAGACTCTGATGGCGTGATTGTGGGAATTGTTACCGTTGATGATATTATTGATGTTGCCGAGGAAGAAACCACCGAGGATATGCAGAAAATGGCCGGTATGGATGCGCTCGATGATTACTATTCGCAGACAACGGTTTCGGGGATGGTTCAAAAAAGAGTTCGGTGGTTGGTTGTCCTTTTTATTGGGCAGGTGTTCACGGTAACGGCTATGAATTCTTACCAATCCGTAATTGCCGGAGCCGTTTTGCTTTCTCTCTTTATTACTATGATTATATCCAGCGGAGGAAATTCAGGCTCCCAGGCTGCTACCTTAATTATTCGTGCGCTGGCAACGGGAGATATCAGCCCGTCTGACTGGTTTAAGATTCTAAAGAGAGAATTGTTGTCCGGCTTAATGTTAGGCTCCATGATTTGTGTTTTAGGTATTATTATGACTATGATTTGGGGAGTACTGCAAGGCGAAGTATTTGATCAGAAACTTATTTTAACAGCTTTTACTATTGGGCTTAGCCTGCTTGGTGTTATTTTATTCGGTAACCTGAGCGGCTCTATGCTGCCATTTATACTTACGAAATTAAATCTCGATCCGGCGGTAACTTCGGCGCCTTTTGTGGCAACTTTAGTAGATGTTACGGGAATTATCATTTATTTTAGTATTGCTATTTTACTATTAAGCGGAACCATACTTTAAAGCAGATTAAATAAATCACTTCAATTCTATGAAACAGTATCACGATCTTGTTAAAAGCGTTCTTGAAAATGGAGTGCGGAAGAAAAACCGTACGGGCACTGATACCATATCCAATTTTTCAGAATTTTATAAAGTGGATTTATCTGAAGGCTTTCCTTTACTAACAACAAAAAAGGTATTCTATCGGTCTATTATTTTAGAACTGTTGTGGTATTTAAGAGGAGAGGATCATATTCGATGGCTTCGCGATGAAAATGATTGCCATATTTGGGATGATTGGGCCGACGAAGACGGCCATGTTGGCCCCATATATCCCGTGCTTTGGAGAAAGTTTCCATACTTTGAAAAAGAACGCGTACGTTTTGAAGGCAATGGATCTGCCATTGATAAAGACTGCTGGGTTCAGCAAGAATTTGATCAGGTACAGCGCGCTATAGACATGCTCAAAGAAAACCCAAACAGCCGCCGTATTGTAGTTAGTGCCTGGCATCCGGGATTATTGAAGGAAATGAGCCTGCCCCCATGCCATTTAATGTACATTTTTAATGTGTCTGATGGAAAACTGAATTGCCATCTGACACAGCGATCCGGTGATATTGCCTTAGGCATTCCATTCAACCTGGCTTGCTATGCGGCATTAACCATGGCCATTGCTCAAGAAGTTGGCCTGGAGCCCGGCACCTTTGCACACACCATTGTAGATGCTCATATTTATGTGAATCACGTAGATGGACTTAAAGAACAATTGAAGCGAACGCCCAAGACTTTGCCCACGCTGCACATCGCCAATAAGCCGGTAGATGAGCTGAGCTTCGATGACTTTACTTTAGAAAACTATGATCCCGCCCCGGGAATTAAATTTGAGGTTGCGGTATGATATTGACCCTGGTTGCCGCTCACGACCCTAATTTAGTGATTGGCAAAAACGGCGGGCTGCCTTGGCACTATCCCAAAGACCTGAAGCATTTCAAAGAAACCACACTTGGCGGAACCATTATTATGGGGCGGGGAGTTTTTGAAGAACTGAATGGAATTCCTCTTCCGGGCCGTAGAAATATTGTGCTTTCCACTACACAAAGCTACGATAATGTAGATACGTTTAGCTCGCTTCAGGCTGCACTTCATTCCGTAAAAGAAGAAGAAGTTTTTATTCTCGGGGGTGGTGTTTTATACCGCCAAACATTAGATAAAGCCGATAAACTCATCATCACCGAAATTCATAAAGAATATGAAGGGGATACCTTTTTTCCTGAGTATAGAGATGAGGTGGGTACGGTGTGGGGCGAAGTTTCAAGAGATGACCATGAAAACCTTTCTTTTGTTGTCTATAAACGTCAATAACGGCTTTTAAGAGATATTAATTAATAAAGCTTAACCTGACTTAGGCTGATACTTTCCATATTTTGGGCTATTCCATTAAAAGTGACACGGAATGCTTATTTTATATGTCTAAGTTTATAACAAATACATCATCGCAGAGAAAGGGAGAAGGCCGTAAGGTTCTAATTGTAGATGATTTGCCTATCAACCGGCAGGTTACAAAAATTATTTTGCGGAAGAATAATTTTGAAACGCTGGAGGCAGAAAATGGGATAGAGGCCATAGAGCAATTTAGAGCAAATGAACCAGATATTATTCTAATGGATATCTGTATGCCCGAAATGGGAGGATTGATGGCCATGCAAAAAATCAGGTCTCAGTTTACGGATGAATTATTTCCTATTATTGCTTTTACATCCGGGGAGCATGAGAACTCACGGGCAGAGTTATTACAAAAAGGCTTTTCAGCTTATCTCAAAAAACCCTTTAAAGAATATGAATTGGTGAGTACGTTAAACCCTTTTTTAACAGGTAACTATAAAGAAGCTTCCGGGATTAATTAAGCCGATCGAAGTGCTCGTCCTTTAAATGTACGCAATAATGCTTCACCACGGGTTCGGTTAGTGCAATAATATTTTTGGTTTCAGCAGCTTTTGAAAACTCAATAGCTCGTTCATCTTCAAGAATCCAAATACTTTCATTTTTATACTTATACGCCTCAGAGTAGCTATTATCGAACTTCAGGTAATAGGGAATAAGATCATCCTGAACGGGTAATCCTATTTTATTTAGTAATGATTTTGTTTCCCGAGCGTAGCTTTTCTGTAATGTTTTTGAAGGCTTTTTCTCCAAAAAAGAAGTGCGAAATAAATCACGATTT